>JBBRSA010000050.1:0-27059 GCA_038245855.1 Burkholderiales bacterium | reverse complement strand
TGACGATCACATGTGCAACGCGCGTGGCCTGACCGCTGGCACACGGTGCGGCCAACTGCGCATCATTGGGCGATTGCTGCTGCACAAATTCGCAGGCCGGCCTGTCGTCATCAGCAAGTTGCAGCCATCCGATGTACGTCAATTCATTGCGGTACAGATGAAACTCGTCGACACCGTCTCCAATGCTTTTACATTGGCCTCGGCGTTGCGTAGCTACTTGCGTTACCGAGCAACCTGTGGCGACCAAATTCAGGGACTGCTTGGCGCAATTTCCTCGCCAGCGCACTGGGGTTTGGCATCGTTGCCGCGCGCGCTAAAACCCGTCGATGTTGAACGCTTGTTGGCCTCGTTCGCCCCCGAGGTGGCGTCTGCGCTGCGTGGCTACGCCATCGTGCGCTGCGCGCTGGACTTGGGGTTACGCAGCAGTGAAGTGGCAAAACTCCAATTGACGGACATTGACTGGCGCGCCGGCACGGTGACGCTCAGATGCACCAAGTCGCGGCGCCAAGACATATTGCCGCTGCCTGAAGAGACCGGTCGTGCTTTGGCCGACTACTTGCAGCACGAGCGCCCTAAAACCACGAACCCTGCGGTCTTTGTCCGTACACAGGCGCCCCGTGATCAACCCATTGGTGCCTTTGCAATACAACGCGTGATTCGCAATGCGTTCCGACGCATTGGCCTCGATCATGGACGATCCCATGCGTTGCGCCATACGCTGGCGTGCCAATTATTGGAAGGCGGAAGTTCGCTCAAGGACGTAGCCGATGTGCTGCGCCACCGCTCGCTGAACACGACCCGCATCTATGCCAAGCTGGACAATCGCAAGCTGATTGCGGTCGCAATGCCATGGCCAGGGAGCGCAACATGAGCGCCACAACCGGCCTGCAGGTGAAGGTAGACGAATACATCACCGAGCGCCGCCGCCTTGGTTTTAAGCTGGACGGCATGGCGGAGGGTTTGGCCAGCTTTGCTCGCTACGTGAGTTGTGTGCATCATCGCGGACCGCTTACCTGTGACCTGATGGTCAACTGGGCGCGCCAGGATCAAACGCCGGACCACAAAGCGGAGACGAGTGCCCGGCGGCTCAAGATGCTCAGGCCCTTTGCTAGGTGGATGCGTCAATTTGAACCCCTCACAGGACTACCCGACGAATCGGTCTTTGGCCCGATACCTGGGCGCGTAGCACCACACATCTATCAGGAAGCCGAGATTGCGGCGCTGCTGGATGCTGCCCGCCACATGGATCCGCCGAACAGCTTGCGACCAGCAACATTCGAGACGCTGTTTGGGCTGATCGCCTGCGCCGGTCTGCGGGTGTCAGAAGCATTGAATCTGCTGGACAGCGATGTCGATCTCCAGGACGGCACACTGGTCGTGCGCCAAACCAAGTTTGCAAAGTCACGCCGACTGCCTATTCATTCCAGTACGGTCCAAGCACTGGCGCATTACCGGCAACTTCGCTGTCAGCAGATCGGCACCACAGCAGAAACCACTTTCTTCATCGGCACCCGGGGCAAGCTATTGGGCCAGCCGCTGCGGGACCGCCAAGTGCACCGAGTCTTCTTTGCGTTGCGCGATAAGTTGGGCTGGGTCAATCGCGGCGCACATGGCAGTGTTCGCATCCATGATCTGCGTCATACCTTTGCCGTGAGGACGGTGATGCGCTGGCATGAACAAGGCATTGATGTTGATCAGGCCATGTTGTCACTTTGCACTTACTTGGGGCACGCTGATATATCCCATACCTACTGGTACCTCACTGGGGTGCCCGAACTGATGGCACTGGCGGGTGCCAAGTTTGAGCAGTTCGCCCAGGTACCGAGGTTTGGCGATGAGTAGGCCCAAGCGCGCCGGTGTACCCCCGAGTTTCCCGGCACTCGTGCAGGCGTTCTTCGCTGAGCATCTGACTCAGCACCGGGCACTGAGTCCGCGAACAGTGGCGACCTACCGTGATGCCTTCATGTTGTTTTTGGACTATGCATCCAAGCGCTGTGCAAAGTCGCCGACGGCATTGACGATGAAGGACATCACGGCTGAGTTGATCCTGGCCTTCCTCGACCATTTGGAGCAAGACCGTGGCAATGCGGTGCGCAGTCGCAATGCACGCTTGGCAGCGCTGCGGGCGTTTCTAAAGTTCGCTGCCCATCGTGATGTCTCGTCCCTGCAGATCATTGAGCAAGCGCTGGGCGTGCCAGTGAAGCGGTTTGAACGTCCGATGCTGGGATTCTTGTCGCGCGAAGAGATGCTGGCGGTGATTGGTTTACCGGGCAGCAGTTGGCTCAGCCAGCGCGACCATTTATTGCTTGGCTTGATGTACAACACCGGCGCACGGGTCTCCGAAATCATCGGTGTGCGAGTGGCCGACGTGATTCTGGACAGCGCTGCCTGTGTGCATCTCATGGGCAAAGGGCGAAAGCGGCGCTCATTGCCGCTATGGGATACCACCGTGAAGGAGATACGGGCTTGGCTTAAACTGAATTCGCAGCTCGGCCCCAACTCGGCACTGCTGCCGAATCGAGACGGCCAAGTGATGACGCGTGACAATGTTTCGAAGCGTTTGCATATCGCTGTGCAAGCCGCAGTAAAAACCATTCCGGATCTGGCCAAACGTCGGCAAATATCTCCGCACACCATTCGGCACACAACAGCCATGCACATGCTGCAATCAGGAACGCCTATTGAAGAAATTGCTTTATGGATGGGTCACGAAAGTCCTTCAACTACGCATCATTATGTCGAGGCAAATCTAGCGATGAAAGAGCAGGCGCTCGCCCGAATGCAGGAGCCTGACTCAAAGATCAGGCGTTATCACGCCCCGGACGAACTATTGGAGTTTCTCAGGACGCTGTAATTATGAATAGTCGCCGAGTCTGCCTTGCAGTCGCCCACCACGGTGAGGGCGGGCACGGCGGTGTGGTGCTATTCATAACAGGGGACTATGCATAAGCTGCGTTATGCAGAGCTCTGCATAACGCAGCATAGCTGCCCCAGAAATTCTGAGACTCAAAGACCGGTAACAGGCAGTGAAAATTGATAAGCGTAAGTCGCCTTTGTTGGGCCCACTGCAGTCAGCAGTATCGGATTCCACTGAACCGGAATACGTGCTACTGCACCACTAATCAACTATCGACTGAAACAGGCGGCCAAACTTCGCAGGTTTAAGCCCAATTTGCTGCAAATTAAGTAGCTGCTTGCGCAATAGATACGAGGGCTATCGGCCTATTTGGCCTGTAAAAAATTTAGCACCCCCTGCCCCGCCGCCCGCCCGCTGGCAAAGCAGGCCTGCAGCAGGTAGCCGCCGGTGGGTGCTTCCCAGTCCAGCATCTCGCCGGCGCAAAAAACGCCGGGCAGTGCCTCGGCCATCAGGTCCGGGGTGAGCGCCTCAAACAACACACCGCCTGCGGTGCTGATGGCTTCGTCGATGGGGCGGGCTGCAGTCAGCGTGATGGGCACGGCCTTGATGGCAGCTGCCAGTTGCACCGGGTCGGCCATGGCCTCTTTGGATACCTTCTCGTACAAAATGCCAGCCTTTATGCCGTCGATGTGCAGGCGGCTTTTGAGGTGGCTGGATAACGAACGGGTGCCACGCGGGTGGCGCACCTCGGCCAGCACTTTTTCGGCGGTCATGTCTGGCAACAAGTCCAGGTGAAAGGTGGCGCTGCCGCTGCGCACAATTTCGTCGCGCAAAAGTGCGGACGCGGCGTACACCAAGCTGCCCTCCACCCCGGTTGCCGTGGCCACAAATTCACCCTTGCGCTCAAAACGTACCCCCTGCGCATTGGTGAACGCCATGCCAACCAACTTGAACGGCTGCCCCGCGAAGCGGCTGGCGAAGTGTTCGCTCCAGCCACCCGCCACGTCAAAACCGCAGTTGGATGGCAACAGCGGCGCCACCGCCACGCCGCGCTGGGCCAGCAGGGGCACCCAGGCGCCGTTGGAGCCCAGCCGGGCCCAGCTACCGCCGCCCAGTGCCAACACCACCGCGCGGGCTTGCACCTGCACCGGGCCTTGGGGCGTGTCAAAACACAAAGTGGGGGGCACTTGGCCCGAGCCGGCCTCTGCCCAACCGGTCCAGCGGTGGCGCATGAAAAACTGCACGCCACTGCCCTGGGCGGGGTGGCGCAGGCGGTGCAACCAGGCGCGCAACAAAGGGGCGGCTTTCATGTCTTTGGGAAACACCCGGCCCGACGAGCCGACAAAGGTTTCCACCCCGAGACCCAGCGCCCAAGCGCGCATGGCGCTGGCATCAAAGCCGTTCAAGAGGCTGGCGATGGCCTCGCGGCGCTCACCGTAGCGCCCGGCGAATGTGTCGACGCTCTCGGAGTGGGTCAGGTTCAGGCCGCCTTTGCCCGCCAGCAAAAACTTGCGGCCAATGGAGGGCATGGCGTCAAACAGGTGCACCGGCAAACCGGCGTCACACAGCACCTGCGCGGCCATCAGGCCCGCAGGGCCACCGCCAATGACAACAACAGGGACAACGGGAAGTGGGGAATGGTTTGTGGTTGGGGTGTTTAGGCTCATGGGGCGGGTAGTTCAATCAAGGTGCCTGCGGCGGTCAAAAATGCGGCCCGCACGGTGTCGTCGGGGTACGCCTTGGCCACCGCGCTGCGGTAGGTGTGGAGCTGGGCACGCAATTCGGCCTGCAGCTGGGGCTGGGTGGCGGACTTGTAGTCCAGCACCCACCATTGTCCCTCAGCGCCGCCGGACGGCCTGCGCTGTACCAAACGGTCCAGGCGCAGCATGCGGCCCTGGTGCACCAGCGCCACTTCGTTACCCTGCCAACTGAGCTGCTGCGTGTCCCACGCCCAGGCGCCCTCGCCTTGCACAATGGTTTGGGCCATTGCGCTGGCGTTGTCTAATTCGGCAGGCTCTAGGGCGAACTCTTGCGCCACCTGCTCACGCACCGCAGCAGACCACTGCGGTGGCGCTGCGGCTGCCACACCTGTGGCGCCACTGGACGCTGCATACCGCTCTAGCAGACGGTGCATGGCTTGGCCAATGCGCGACTCCAGGCTGTCAGGCTCGTCCTGTAGGGCCGCAATTGCTACATTTTTTATAGCTGCTTGCGCACATTCCATGAGGGCTAGAGGCCTATTTGGCAATGAAAGCAGGTTGAACGGCGGGGAATCTTCCGCCGGAGCGCCCGCCACGGGGGCGGCGCCCAACACGGGTGCATCACCCGCATGGGCTTGCAAGCGGCTCCACCAGCTCTGCGGGTTGGCCACATGGGGCTCCAGGCTGGAAAGCACCAGCGTGGTTTGGGTGCGGGTCAGGGCCACATACAAGGCGTTGAGCTCTTCGCGCAAGCGGGCGGTCTGCTCGGTGGCCAGGGTCTGGGCCACACAAGCAGGTGGTTTGGATTCGCTGGCTAAAAACACGAAGCGCTGCGGGTAGGCGGCCTCGCCCGGCCAGTCCACCAGCACACCCATGGTTTGCGAGCGGGTCGATTCACCGTCGGTGTCGAGCACCAGCACCAGCGGGGCCTCCAGCCCCTTGGCGCCGTGGATGGTGAGCAGACGCACCGCCGTGGCATCGGCCCGAACCGGGGCCCGAATGCCACCGGCGCGCAGCGCCCGCACCAGGCCATAGGCGTTCACGTAGCGCCCGCCGTCCACCTGCAAGGCGGCCGACAGCAAAGCCAGCAGGTTGGCCAACACGCCTTCGCGCTGGTGGGCCGGGCTGGTAGCAGCGTAGCGGGCCAACACATCGGCATGGTGGTAGATGGCGCTCAGGGCGTCGTGCGGCGGCTGGGTGTCGACCCACGCTTTGTACATCTGCAAGGTGGCGGCGATGGGTACCAGGGCGGCGGGCAGACCGGGTGCTTGTTGCAAGACCTGCATCCACGACAAGGTGGGGGCACGCGCGGTGGTGGGTTCGGCCTCTAAGGCAGCGGCCTCGCCTGCTGCCTCAGTGATCATCTCGGTTGCTGCGGCCTGCAGGGCCTTTTTAGCCAACACCAGTTGCACCAAGTCGGCGTCGCTGATGCCAAAAATGGGTGACTTGAGCGCCCGCGCCAACGACAGGTCGTGCGTGGGCGACACCAACACATCGAGCAAAGCGACCAAGTCTTGTACCTCGGGCATGTCGGCCAGCTCGGTCTTCTCCGGTTGCTGGGCAGGTATGTGCAGGGCGGCCAGCTCGGCTTGCATGAGGCCCAAGCGTTCACGCTTGCGGGCGAGCACCATCACATCGTTGGGCTTGAGGCCCGTTGTTTGGAACTGCTGGTCCAGCCACAGCGCAGCTTGGCGGCACTCCAGAGTTTTGCGGGTTTCTTCGGTGACCACACGGGGCTGGGTGAGCGAATCGCGCCATACGGCTTCGGGTTGGACGGCGCTGGTGGCAGTTGAAGTGGCATCCGAAGTGGCATTGCTACCCACATCACTGCGCAAAACACGCGGCAGCTTCCAAACGTGGCCCAACGCCGTCGATTCGGTGCTGTGGGCGCGGTAGCCGTCAAAGCCACCGGATTCCTGGGCATCGTTCATCACGGTGTTGACCAAGTCGATGATGGCGGGCGCATTGCGGCGGGTGTGGTCGCAGGCTAGCAGGTCACCACCCAAATCACGCCCCACAAAGCGCTGCGCCGCCTTAAACACCTGGGGCTCGGCACGGCGAAAGCGGTAAATACTCTGCTTGGGGTCACCCACCAAAAACACGCTGGGTGCCTGGCCCGCGCCGGTGTAGCTAGACAGCCAAGCGCTCAGCGCCTGCCACTGCAGGGGGTTGGTGTCTTGAAACTCGTCAATCATCAGGTGGCGCACCCGAGCGTCCAGGCGTTCTTGCACCCAACCGCTGAGCACCGGGTCCGACATCAGCGCCAGCGCGGCGCGCTCTAGGTCGCCCATGTCGATCCAGCCGCGCTCCCGCTTAAGCTGGGCGTATTCGACCACCAATATGCGGCTCAGGCGCGCCATGCGCTGCTGGTGCAACCAGGCTTCGTGTTGGGCCTGGGCGGCTTGCATGCGTATCACGCCCTCTTGGGCTTGGCGAACGGTGTCGATACCCGCCAACTTTTCACTGAACTTGCGAGGCGTGCCCTTTTGCGTCAGCAAGGCATCGACGACGCCCACCGCATCGTGGCTGGTCAGGGCCTGTTCCAAATCCGTGCCACCCTTTTGGCAGGTGGCAAGTGACGATGCACCCAGCAGGCGGGCAGCGTCTTGCAGCAAGGCTTGTGCGGATGCCATGTCCAACCATGCGGTCGGCGTCTCTAGGCCCGCCATATCCGGGAATTGCTGGACAAAGGTCTGCACCGACGTGTCAACCACACCCTGCGCATCGGCCAGTGCAAATTCAACCCGCTTGTCCAGGGCGGACTCCAGCGCCTTTTGGGCCTGAAAGCGGCCGTAGGTGGCCACAGCGGCCAAGTAGTCGGCGCGGGCACTGGCATCTAGCGCCACGCGGGTCTGAAACCGGGGCCAGGCCTGGGCCACAGCCTGGGCATCGTTCTCCAATAATTCGTAATGGGCGGGCAGCCCTAGGTCGGCCAAGGCTTGCAGGGGCGCACTGCGCAAGAGTGCAGCAAACCAGCTGTGGAAGGTGCGAATCTGCACTGGGCGCCCACTGGCCAAGAGCGTGGCATGCAGCTGGCGCAGGGTGTGCAATTGCGCGGCTGTGGGCTCTTGCACAAAGCCGCGCTGCAGCAGCTCTTGGCGCAGTGTGGCGTCGTCTTGCTGCGCAAAATGCTGCAGCCATTCTTGCAGGCGCTGGCGCATCTCGCCCGCAGCCTTTTTGGTAAAAGTGATGGCCAATATTTCGTGCGGGGCGCTGCCGTCCAGCAAAGCGCGCACCATGCGCGAGACCAGCATCCAGGTCTTGCCCGCGCCAGCGCAGGCCTCAACCGCCACGCTGCGGCCAGGGTCACAGGCGATGGCGTAAAAGCGATCACGCGCCACCGTGGCGCCGTTGTGTTCAAAGGCGGCTTGTACGGTCATGACCAAAAATCCTTGCGGCACAGGCCCCGGGCCTGGCAAAAGTCGCAGGCCGAGCCGTCACCCAATGCGGGCAGAGGCGCACCTTCGGCAATAGCCGCCATGTCGTGCAGGATGCCTTCAATGAGCGCGTCGCGTGCGGCCACCACATCGGGCTGCGTGTACGTCTTGGTAGCTTCGCGCTCGCCCACATTCACATAGGCGGCTTCTACCGTGTCGTGCGGCAACAAGGCTGCGTAGAAGGCAATTTGGGTGTCTTCCAGCGGCTCTTTGATGCGGGCGCTGGTCTTGGCGCTGTTCTCGGTCTTGTAATCCAATACCAAGGTGCTGCCGTCCGCCAAGCGGTCGGTGCGGTCGATACGCCCGATCAATGTCACGGGCCCCAGCGGCTGGCGGTACGCGGTCTCTGCTGTGGCAAACACCGCGCCACTGGCTTCGTGCTGGGCCAGCCAGCGCACATAACCGTCCCGCACGGCGGGCCAGGCCGCGGTGAATGGTAAAAATTCACCGTCGGCCAAGCCCATTGATTCGGTGGTGGCATCGGCCGCCGCGTCCAGCATGCGGATGCGGTCTGCCGCGTCGGGCTGGCTCATCGCGGCCAGCGCCTGGTGGAAATCGGAGAGCACCGCATGCAACCACAGGCCAAAGTCGCGCTTGTCCACCATGGCGTCCAACTCGTCCACCGGTTGCAGACCCAGCTGGCGCATGGCAAAAAACCGGTAGGGGCAATGGCGCAGGTCGTCATAGGCACTGGCCGACAGTTGGGTAACGGGCAGCAACGCGCCCAGGGGCTGGGGTGGCACCACAGGCTCCGGTGTGATCGCGCGGCCTACACGGGGGTCAGCGGCCACAGTGCCCTGCCCGACCATTGCCATCTGAGCCGCTTGCATTTGCTGCACCAAGGCGCTGGGCAAAAGGGTTTCGCCAGTTTCGTCACTGCAGCGCCACAGCACATCGCAGTGTGGTGTCATCAGCGCGTGTTGCCAGGCGGCTACCGCCACGTGTTGCAGATCCTCCCGCGTGGGCAGCCCTAAAGCGGCGCGTTGGGCAGCCGTCCACCCACCGGGGGGCTCGGGCGAGGGGTTCAGGCGCACCTCGTCACAACCCGCCATCACCAGCGCGGCAAACGGGCGCGCCAACATTTGGCTCATGGGCAATATGACCACCTCTTCGCGCAATGGGTACGGCGGCGAGAAGCTGGCCCCCTCCAGCGCTTGGTTCACCCAGCTGGTGAACTCTGCCAAATCCATACGCCGCGCAGACCACAAGGCCTGTGTCAGCAACTGCTCCCACGCCAGCGGAGCGGGCCACTCGAGTCGGAGCACCGCCAGCATTTGGGCGCCAGCACCGTCTTGCTGCAGGCCATCCCACACGCCGCTGGCCTGCAGCGCTGCACGCAGCGCACCCAACCACCCGGCTAGGGTGCGGCTACCCTGCAGGGCCTCACGCACCGCTTGCACTGCGGCAAAGTTTTGGGCGCCATTGGGTAATTTTTTAAACGCAGGCCCAAAGGCCACGCTGCGCCATTCGCGCGCCTGATCGCGCCGAATGGCGGCTTCCATGGCGTTGAGCGGCTGGCCAAAAGCAGGGGCACCTTTGAGCCAAGCCAGTACCGCGTCGCTGGACGCGTTCCACACCGCCGCTTTGAGCAGCGCCATGAGGTGGGCCCCGGCGTGGCTGGTGGACAGTTTCCAGCCGGTCTCGTCGCGGATTTGCACGTCCGCACTCTCCAACATGGCACGCACCCGCCGGGTTAGGGCGCGGTCTGTGGAGACCAGTGCAACAGGAAAGCGGCCCTGGACAATATGCCGCACCACACACGCGGCGGTGCGCTGGGCTTCGTCTTCAGAGTCGTCGCAGGGGTGCCATGCAATGGCGTCGGCTTGGGTTGCGAGGGCTAGTGTTGGGGCTGGCGACCCTTCGTCCGCAGTGCCCGTCAGACTCAAGGCTGCCAAGCGATCGCCCCAAAAGGCCTGCAAGGCGGGCAGCATGGGTTCGGCTGCAAAACCACTGACCAGCAGCAAGCAATCCACCCGCGCCCGCACATCGGCATCAAACAGCAGGTCACTGGCGTAGGCAGATTGGGCGGCCCACTCCACCGCAATACGCGCCACTGCGGCCTCTAGCGCTAATGTTGGGCCCTCCATCCCCAGCATGGCGGACAGGCGCGCGCGCTGCGCCCAGTTTGCACGCTCCGCAGGCAAGCACGCAGCAGCCAGCGGCCCCAGCTGGTGGGCCGCCTGCACCAATTGACCGGTTAGCACCTCTTGCTGCTCACCCAGCCCGGCGCCGCGCAACAGGGCCTGCGCGGTCAGCGTGTCCAGCGCCAAATCAAAAGCAATGTCGGTGTCCCCAGGGCGAAAGCCGCCTACGCTGGTGCTCCAGTTTTGGGTGGTTTCAAACGGTGGGGCAAAGCCATCGGGCACACACTGGGCCCACAGGCGCGCCGCCAACGGCCGCAGCTGGGCGTAGGGCAATAAGACCACGGAACGGGCCGGGTGGGCACCCCGCTGGCGCAGCGCCGACTGGACGCGCGCCAACAGGCCCGACACGGGGTCTGCCCACAGCGCTACCGCCGGATGGGCCAGTGGCAGGGGTGCGGTGTGGCTAGCTGGAAAATCGATTTTGGCTATGCTGTCCATAGCGACCGCGACACAGGCGGGACCTTGGTTTCTGTCACAATGACCGCAACTGTAGCGCTTAAGCAAACTTCTTGAGGAATCCCCATGGCCAGCTCCCTGATCAAACACGTAACCGACGCCACTTTTGAAGCCGATGTGCTGAAATCTGCGCAACCCGTCCTAGTGGACTACTGGGCAGAGTGGTGCGGCCCTTGCAAGATGATTGCCCCCATTTTGGACGAAGTGTCCACCGCCTACGAAGGCAAACTCAGCATCGCCAAGATGAATGTGGACGAGAACCGCGAAATCCCGGCCAAGTTTGGCATTCGCGGTATCCCGACCCTGATGGTGTTCAAAGGCGGACAGTTGGCTGCCACCAAAGTCGGCGCCTTGAGCAAAGCCCAGTTGACCGCTTTTATCGACCAGCAGTTGGCCTAATCCCCTGCCCTTGGCCTTAGTGCTTTCCCTAATGGAAACGCTGCATTAAGGCCACTTTTTCCTGTCATAATCAGTCCCGTTCGCTGTCCTTATCCAAAAAGACAGTTCCGTTTCCCCGGTTAAGAACACAGCGGCAGTCAACCGACTGGCCTCCCCCCTCCCCCTGATTTCTTCACACTCCGAATTTCTCGGTCAATTCCCACCAAGGGACCATCTCCATGCACTTAAACGAACTCAAAGCCCTGCACGTTTCCGAAGTCCTGAAGCAGGCAGAAGAGCTTGAGATTGAAAATACGGGCCGCATGCGCAAGCAAGAGCTGATGTTTGCGATCATCAAAAAGCGGGCCCGGACCGGCGAGCAGATCATTGCTGACGGCGTGCTGGAAATTTTGCCCGACGGGTTTGGCTTTTTGCGCAGCCCTGACACCAGTTACACCGCCAGCACTGACGACATCTACATCAGCCCCAGTCAGGTGCGCCGCTTTAATCTGCACACCGGCGACATGATCGAAGGCGAAGTACGTACGCCAAAAGACGGCGAGCGCTACTTTGCCCTCAACAAGCTTGACAAGGTCAACGGCGACTCACCCGAGAGCAACAAGCACAAGGTCATGTTTGAGAACTTGACGCCCCTGTTCCCCAAAGTGCAGATGCGCCTGGAGCAGGACATCAAGGGCGAAGAAAACATCACAGGCCGTGTGATCGACATCATTGCCCCCATCGGCAAAGGTCAACGTGCCCTGATCGTGGCCCAGCCCAAGAGCGGCAAGACCGTGATGATGCAGCACATTGCGCACGCCATTTCCGCCAACTACCCCGATAGCTACCTGATGGTGTTGCTCATTGACGAGCGCCCAGAAGAAGTGACCGAAATGCAGCGCACCGTCAAGGGCGAGGTGATTGCCTCCACCTTCGACGAACCCGCCGCGCGCCACGTACACGTGGCCGAAATGGTGATCGAACGCGCCAAACGCCTGGTTGAGTTGAAAAAAGACGTCGTCATTCTGCTGGACTCCATCACCCGTTTGGCCCGCGCCTACAACAACGTGGTGCCCTCCTCCGGCAAGGTATTGACGGGTGGCGTGGATTCCAACGCCCTGCAACGCCCCAAACGTTTCCTGGGTGCTGCGCGCAATGTGGAAGAAGGCGGCTCGCTCACCATCATCGCCACCGCCTTGGTCGATACCGGTAGCCGCATGGACGAAGTGATCTTTGAAGAGTTCAAGGGCACCGGCAACTCCGAGATTCACCTGGACCGCCGCCTGTATGAGAAGCGCGTGTTCCCCTCGATCCAACTCAACCGCAGCGGTACCCGCCGAGAAGAGTTGCTGTTGCAGCCCGAAATTCTGCAAAAAACCCGCATCCTGCGCCAGTTCCTCTACAACATGGACGAAGTGGAAGCGATGGAAATGGTGCTCAAGCAAATGCGTGCCACCAAGACCAACAGCGAGTTCTTCGACATGATGCGTCGTGGGGGCTAGGTTATAATTTTGGGTTTCGCGACAAGTACGCTAAGTTTTTGAATTGTGTAAAGGTTTGCACAAGGGCTGGCGCGGCTGCCGCAACTGATGGAGATCGTATGAAAGAAGGCATTCACCCCAATTACCGTGAAGTGTGTTTCATGGACATGTCTAACAACTTCAAGTTTGTGACCCGTTCGTGCGCCAACACCAAAGAAATGATCGACATGGAAGACGGCCGTAAATTGCCTCTGTACAAGCTGGACACCACCAGCGAATCGCATCCTTTCTACACCGGCACACAAAAGTCGGTTGACAACATGGGTGGCCGCGTCGAGCGCTTCCGCAACCGTTTTGGTAAAACCGCAGTCAAGGCTGCAGCACCAACCGAAACCAACTAAGACACCCTCAGGTTTCGACCTGAGTCGTTATACAAAGGCAGTCCGGATTTCCGCGCTGCCTTTATTTTTGCCCAATCTACCGCGGACCACCCCCACTCAGTGAATCTGCCCACACCCGCAATCGTCACCCAAGCCGGTGCCCGGCGCTTCCCACGCTGGGCCTTGTGGCTGTTTTGCTGCGCCTACGTATTTCCAGGCTTCTTAGGGCGCGACGCATGGAAGAGCGCCGACATGACCGCGTTGGGCTATATGGCGGAGCTCGTACGCGGCACCTCCAACTGGTTTGCACCCACTCTTATGGGTTTACCGGCAGACAACCCCGCCGTCCTTCCCTACTGGTTGGGCGCCTGGGCCATGCAAATCGCCCCAAGCGGGATGGGTGCCGACTTTGCCGCCAGACTGCCGTTCATCGCCCTCTTGACGCTCACCATGATGGCAACTTGGTACGGCACCTACTACCTGGCGCGCAGCCCCTTGGCGCAGCCAGTTCCGTTTGCCTTTGGCGGCGAGGCGCTGCCTGCCGACTACGCGCGGGCCATGGCCGACGGCGCCTTGCTGGCATTAATGGCCTGCCTAGGCTTGGCACAACTCTCGCACGAGACCAGTCCAGCCTTAGTTCAACTGGGTAGTTTCGCCCTCTTTTTCTACGCCATGGCAGCACTGCCGTTTTACCGGCTCGGGCCCGCCGTGGCCGCTGTTCTGGGCCTCTTGGGCCTTGCGCTATCGGGTGCACCCAGCTTGACACTGCTGTTCGGATTGGGTGGTGCCACCCTGCATTTTTTGGACCGCACGCGCGAAGCCCGCCAAAATGAGCACTTGGCGCTGGAAAGCTTTTCCCTTGCAGCTGCCACTCTGGCAATTACGGCGCTGGCCTGGAGCCTGGGCTTACTGCGCTGGAAAGTGCAACTACCGCAATCCACCTGGGCCGACTGGACTGGCTACGCCCAGTTGCTAATCTGGTTTACCTGGCCTGCGTGGCCATTGGCACTGTGGACCGTGTGGCGCTGGCGCCGCCAGCTGTTTAACCGCCGCATCAGCCGCCATGTGGCCTTGCCTGGCGGGATTGCACTGGTGTGTACCATCGCCACGCTCACCACCGGCTCTGCTGACCGCACACTGCTCTTGGTGTTACCCGCCCTAGCAAGCCTGGCTGCGTTTGCGTTACCGACGCTCAAACGCCAAATGGCTGCCGTCATCGACTGGTTTACCTTGCTGTTTTTTACCGGCTGCGCCATCACTGTATGGGTGGTCTGGATAGCAATGCAGACTGGCTTTCCGTGGCAACCGGCGGCCAACGTGGCGCGGCTGGCGCCTGGTTTTATTCCACACTTTTCACTCTTGGCATTCACCATTGCGAGCATTGCCACGCTGGCCTGGGCGTGGCTGGTGCGCTGGCGGGTGGGTCGCCACCAAGCGGCGATCTGGACAAGCCTGGTGTTGCCTGCGGGTGGCGCCACCCTGAGCTGGTTACTGGTCATGACGCTGTGGATGCCCCTGCTCAATTACGCACAGAGCTATACGGCCCTGGTGCGCCGCACCACCGCCCACATGCAGGACGCAAACTGTGCCGAAACGGTGGGTTTAGGACTAGGCCAGATTGCTGCATTTGAGTTCTATGGGCGTCTGCGCCTAGTGCCCATGCAAGCATCATCACGCTGCCACTGGCTTCTGGCCGAACCCAAACCCGACATGTCGGCCCCCAGCACGGTAGACACCACGCAGTGGCTGCTGCACGAAACGGTTCGCCATCCCGTCGACCGATCCGAATCGGTACTACTGTTCAGGCGCAAGTAGCAGCAGCTACAGCCGTTGTGCGGCGCTGCTGCTCCGGCGCACCCGCTGCGACGCAAATCGGATCGAAAACGTAGAGCCTTTACCGGGCACGCTGGCCACACCCAATTCAGCCGCGTGGCGTTGTGCTACGTGTTTGACGATGGCTAAGCCCAGCCCTGTTCCGCCGGTATCACGCGATCGGCTGCGGTCCACGCGGTAAAAGCGTTCTGTCAGGCGGGGAAGATGCTCGGGCGCTATGCCCGGCCCCGCATCTTTCACTGCAAATGTCAAACCACCTTCGGGCGATGGCATACATTCCACGTCGATACGTTTCTGACCGGGTGTGTAGCGAATGGCATTGCTGATCAGGTTCGACATGGCGCTGTGCAATTCCGCCGCTGATCCGGCCAGTTCGTAGCCCCGTTTCCACGCAAAATGCAGGTCATGCGAATCTTCGGTGAGCAGGCGTGACAGGTCGCCTGCATCTTGGCGACACTGCTCCATCAAAGTGTCTAGGCTGATCCATTCATAGCTGGACGGCAAGGGGCTGCCCTCAAGGCGCGACAGCATCAGCAAGTCATTCACCAATGTCTGCATACGCTGCGCCTGCTGCGACATCAATCCCAGATAACGCTGCCGCTCTGGCTCTTGCAACTCCAAGGTCTGCAGTGTCTCCACAAAACCGGCCAAAACCGTCAACGGTGTGCGGATTTCGTGCGACACATTGGCCACAAAATCACGCCGCATGGCCTCGGCTTGCTCCAATGCGGTGATGTCGCGCGACAGCAGTAGGCTGCGCCCCTCGCCATAAGGATGAATGTGCACCGACAACTTCACCGGTTTGGTGTTGGTCGTTTTGCGCCCAGGCATGGTCGTGTCATATGAAAAATCGCCCGCAAGGTAATACGCTGCAAAGCCGGGGTCTCGCACCAGATTGCCAAAGTGCTGCAACATGTCACGTTGTGCGTCGAACCCAAAATGCTCGGCCGCCATTTGGTTAAACCACTCAATACGGGCCTCGGCATCGAGCAAAACCACACCGTTGGGCGACGCCTGGAGCGCCGCCAAAAAGTCCTGCAATCGGTTATGGCCCTCAGCGGCAGCACGCTGATGAACGCGCACGACCCGCCGAATGCGCTCATACACCTCGCCCCACAGCCCGCCACCCAGGGCAAGCTCTGTCACCGCGTCATTGCGCAACCAACGCACCAAACGCAAACCCCGTGTGATGTCCAACACAAACCAGACATAACTTCCGGCCAACGCCATGAGTAATGCAGCCTCTGGTTTTTGCCCCACAGGCGCAAAACTCCAACCTGCGAGCGCAGCCAAAAGCTGGCACAGCGCCAAAGACAAAATACGCAAGAACATGAAGTGTTTTTCTAGCGCCTAAACGCCTTCGTTGTTCGGTACCGTTGCCGTTGGCGACCCATGGATTGCGGTTATCCGGTATCCGGCACCACGCACGGTCTCCACCATACTGCCCGCCTGACCCAAGGCCTCTCGCAAGCGTTTGATGTGAACGTCGACCGTTCGCTCTTCAATATAAACGTGATCTCCCCAGACCTTATCGAGCAACTGCGCACGACTATGCACCCGTTCAGCGTGCCCCATTAAGTAATTGAGCAGCTTGAACTCAGTCGGCCCCAACTTCAATGTTTGCCCATCCAACAACACGCGATGGGTGGCCGGATCAAGAACCAAAGCCCCTATCGTAAGCACCTCGCCCGACTGCTCAGGGGTTCTACGGCGTAACACAGCCCTAACCCGTGCCAATAGTTCCTTGGTGGAAAACGGCTTTACGATGTAATCATCCGCACCGGCGTCTAGCCCGGCAACACGGTCCGCTTCGTCACCTCGGGCCGTCAGCATGATCATTGGCACATTCTGAGTGCGCGGGTCTGCTCGCCATCGTTTAGCCAAGACAAGACCACTCTCGCCTGGCAACATCCAATCCAGCAAAATGAGATCCGGCAACGCGGACTGCATCTCGCGCTCAGCACTCAAGCCATCCATCGCCCACAGAGTCCGAAAGCCGTTGTGCCGAAGGTTCACCACGATGAGTTCGGCAATCGACGACTCGTCCTCCACAATCAAAACGGACGGCATATTTCTCATTTGACGATGGACTCAATTTTTTCCATGGTTGAGTGGCGTATGTCTTCACCCTTAACGACATAAATGATGAATTCGGCAATGTTTTTGGCATGGTCGCCGATCCGCTCAATCGCCTTCGCCAAAAAAAGCAAATCTAGGCTGGGCGAAATCATGCGCGGATCTTCCATCATGTAGGTGATGAGTTTGCGCACAAAGCCGTCAAACTCGGCATCAATCAGGTCGTCTTCTTTCAAAATGGCAACCGCTGCGTTCACATCCAGTCGCGCAAACGCGTCCAGCGCTTTATTCAACAGGCCCGATGCCAAATCGGCCGCAACCCGCAGTTCCAGAGAAGGCAAGGACCGCGGCGAGCCACTTTGAATGATCGATCGCACCATACGAGCAATTTTTTCGGCTTCGTCACCCACCCGTTCCAAGTTGGCAGTGGTCTTCGAAATGGCCATCAAGAGCCGCAGGTCCCGCGCCGTGGGCTGGCGCCGTGCGATGATGCTGGAGAGATCACGGTCGATCTCCAGCTCCATGGCGTTGACCCGCACCTCGTTGGCCGACACCTCATGGGCCACCTCCACACTGAACTGCGACAGCGCGTAAATGGCGCGCCGGATCTGCGACTCGACCAAGCCACCGAGTTCCATCACTTTGGACGATACCGAAGTCAGCTCGGTATCAAACTGGGTCGATAAATGTTTGTCTGCCATACGGTACTTTCTGCTTAACCAAAACGACCGGTGATGTAGTCTTCGGTCTCTTGGCGGGTCGGTTTAAAGAACATCTGCTCGGTCGATCCAAACTCGACCAAATCGCCCAGATACATGTAGGCGGTGTAGTCGCTGCACCGGGCCGCTTGCTGCATGTTGTGGGTAACGATCACCACGGTGTAGTCTTCCTTGAGCTCCACAATCAACTCTTCAACCTTCGCAGTAGAGATCGGGTCCAAGGCAGAACACGGCTCATCGAGCAGCAAGACTTCGGGCTTGATCGCAATACCCCGCGCAATACACAGACGCTGCTGCTGGCCACCCGACAGACTGGAGCCGTTTTGATCCAGCTTGTCTTTGACCTCGCCCCACAGGGCGGACTTGCGCAGTGCCCACTCGACCCGCTCGTCCATGTCGGTTGCGCTCAGCGACTCAAACAGTTTTACACCAAAGGCAATGTTGTCGTAGATCGACATCGGAAACGGTGTGGGTTTTTGGAACACCATGCCAACCTTGGCGCGCAGCAGCGCAACATCGTCCTTGCTGGTGAGAATATTCTCACCATCGAGCAATACCTGGCCTTCGGCACGTTGCTCTGGGTAGAGCTCGAACATGCGGTTGAACACGCGCAACAAGGTGGATTTTCCGCAACCCGAGGGACCGATGAATGCGGTAACTTTGTTCTCAGGGATTTCCAGATTAATGCCTTTGAGCGCGTGGAACTTTCCGTAGTAAAAATTTAAGTCTTTGACCGAAATTTTGGTTTTAACAGGTGTATTGGGGTTGTGCAACATAAAAGCGATATCTCAAATGAAGGTGTGGCGCTGGTGGCTAAATCTTTGTTCGAGTCAGCAAACGGGCCAAAATGTTCAGGCCCAACACAGCCATGGTGATGATGAACACGCCCGCCCAGGCCAGCTTTTGCCAATTTTCATACGGACTCATGGCGAACTTGAAGATGGTCACTGGCAAACTGGCCATCGGATCGCCGAGGCTGCTGGTCCAGAACTGGTTGTTCAGCGATGTAAAGAGCAGCGGTGCGGTTTCACCTGCGATACGCGCGACCGCCAGCAACACGCCGGTAATCACGCCGGTGCGGGCCGCTTTGAGCGTGATGCTCAACGTCACACGCCACTTCGGCGCACCCAACGCGTAGGCGGCCTCACGCAGCCCGGCAGGAACCAGTTGCAGCATGTTTTCAGTTGTGCGAATAACCACCGGAATCACCAGCAAAGACAGCGCCAAAATGCCCGCGTAGCCCGAGAAAGACTTAAAGCGCGAAACCACCACTGCATAAATAAACAGGCCGATAACAATGGACGGTGCCGACAACAAAATATCGTTCACAAATCGGGTCAAAGACGCCAGCCAGCTCTTGGAATCAAACTCCACTAAGTAGATACCCGCCATCACGCCTACGGGCGTGCCCACACAGGTCGCTAGCGAGACCATCAAGAACGAGCCATATATGGCATTGGCCAAACCACCCTCGTCGTTGGGCGGCGGCGTCATTTGGGTGAAGGTGGCCACAGACAAGCCCCCAATGCCTAAGCGCACCGTCTCCCACAAAATCCAAAATAGCCAAAACAAGCCAAACGCCATGGCCAGCAACGCCATCACGGTTGCCACCCGATCCACCCGCTTGCGGTGGGCAAACTTGGCAGCGCGTGCTTGTGCGGGGGTCGCGCTCATGTCTTCATTCCTTCACGTTTACGCAACTGCAGCAACAAAATTTTGGATAGCAGCAAAATGACAAAGGTAATAAAGAAGAGCACCAACCCCAGGTACATCAGGGCGGCTTGGTGCAGGCCTTCGCCCGCTTCGGCGAACTCATTGGCCAAGGCCGAAGTAATGCTGTTGGCAGCCTGAAACAGGCTCAAAGAGTCAAGCTGGTTGAAGTTACCAATTACAAAGGTCACAGCCATGGTCTCGCCAATGGCGCGGCCCAGGCCCAGCATGATGCCGCCAATCACACCCGATTTGGTATAAGGCAACACCACTTTGTAGACCACCTCCCAGGTAGTGGAACCCAGCCCATAAGCGGATTCTTTCAACAAAGCGGGAGTGACCTCAAACACGTCACGCATTACCGCAGCAATAAACGGGATGATCATGATCGCCAAAATAATGCCAGCCGACAAAATACCGATACCAACCGGTGGGCCCGACACAAATGCCCCAAGGTAGGGGATGCCCGAAAATGCCTTTTGAAGCGGTATCTGCACATACTCCGCCAAGACAGGGCCAAACACCAACAAGCCCCACATACCGTACACAATGGACGGCACAGCGGCCAATAGTTCAATGGCAGTGCCCAGTGGTCGTTTTAGCCACGCGGGGGACAACTCGGTCAAGAACAAGGCAATGCCAAAACTCACCGGCACGGCAATCAGCAGCGCGATAAATGAGGTTGCCAAGGTGCCGTAAATCATGACAAGGCCACCAAACTCTTCGGCAACCGGGTCCCAAGTGGTACTGGTCAAAAAACCAAAACCGTATTTTTGAATGGCGGGCCATGCACTGATGGTCAAAGACGCCAAAATGGCCAGCAATAGGCCCAAGGTAACAAGGGCGGCACCGCGCGCCACCCAACCAAAAATGCGATCTGCAAAGGGCCCTGAACGGGCCTTCTTTTTCGGAACGGGCTGGGTCATAACATGGGATTGCAACTGCGCAGAGAAGCCGGTAGAAGAATTGGGATGCACAAGTGTAGATGACATCACAAGCCTGCCGACCGGGTACCTGCTAAATGGCTAATTTACTTGAATGCCACTGGTTTACCAGCCGTATCCTTGATTGAACTCCAAGATTTTTCAATGACAGAAATCACGCTCTTGGGCATAGGCACGTAGTCCAGAGCCGCAGCGGTCTTGTCGCCATTCTTGTAGGCCCAACCGAAGAACTTGAGTACTTCCGTTGCGTTCGCAGGTTTGTCTTGTGTGAGGTGCATCAAAATGAACGTTGCGCCAGAAATAGGCCATGCTTCCTTACCTGGCTGGTTGGTTAAGATTTGGTAAAACGACTTGTTCCAATCAGCACCAGCGGCAGCTGCCTTGAAAGAATCGTCTTCTGGCTTAACAAAGTTGCCTGCCGCGTTTTTCACCACAGCAAAATTCATTTTGTTTTGCTTGACGTAGGAATACTCAACGTAACCGATCGAGTTAGGCAGACGCCCGACAAACGCGGCAACACCTTCATTGCCCTTGCCGCCTGCACCAACTGGCCAATTCACAGCCGTGCCCTCGCCCACTTTGCTCTTCCACTCAGGGCTTACTTTGCTGAGATAGTTGGTGAAGATAAACGTGGTGCCAGAGCCGTCTGCGCGACGCACTTGGGCAATGTCCGCATCGGGCAACGCCAGCGTGGGGTTCAGCGCTTTAATGGCTGGGTCGGTCCAACGCGTCACCTTACCCAAGAAAATGTCGCCCAGCAAAGGGCCAGTCAGTTTCAATTGACCAGGCTGAATACCTTTGATGTTGATCACCGGAACCACACCACCCATTACGGTGGGGAACTGCATTTGGCCTTTGGACTTCAGCACCTCGTCCGTCTGGGGCATGTCGGACGCACCGAAATCCACCGTCTTGGAGTCAATCTGTTTGATGCCGCCGCCAGAGCCAATAGACTGGTAGTTGACCTTGACACCAGTGGCTTTGTAATAGTCAGACGCCCATTTGGCATAGATTGGCGCTGGAAAGGAGGCGCCGGCACCGGTAATTTCCTGGGCTTGAACACCACCCGAAAATCCAATAGAAGTTGCGATTGCGAGAGAAAGAAGTGGAAGTTTGAAACTAATTTTCATATAGACCCTTTAATGAGTAGTGAACTGACACATGAACTTTATGAAAAAATTATGACAGCGGCGTGACACTGCTCCATCTTTTGCAAAGTTTCTTCGACGCTTGCCTTGCCAAGCAAAACGCTGCCGCCCCACCTGTCACGGACCAATACCATCAACCTACGATGCTATGCTAAGCGCGTCACTCCATTCACCAGCACACAATCAAACCGATGCACATGGGAACCCGCCTGGCAGCCGTGGACTTGGGGTCCAATAGTTTCCGACTAGAGATCGGGCGTATTGAGCATGGTGCGTTTCAACGCACCGAATACCTCAAAGAAACCGTCCGCCAAGGCGGCGGCTTGGATGAAGAGCGCAACCTCAGCCCCCAAGCTATGCAAAGCGGGTGGGACTGTCTGGCCCGTTTTGGCGAGCGGCTGGCGGGCTTTAAGCCTTCTGAGGTGCGCGCCGTGGCCACCCAAACCCTGCGCGAAGCCCGCAACCGCGATGTCTTTCTAGACCAGGCCAACAAAATATTGGGCTTCCCCATCAATGTGGTGTCGGGGCGCGAAGAAGCACGTTTGATCTACCAGGGCGTGGCGCACATGCTGCCGCAGTCGCAAGAGCGCCGCCTGGTCATCGACGTGGGTGGCCGCTCTACCGAGCTGATTTTGGGCCAAGGCTTGGTGCCCCAGGTGATGGAGTCGTTCAAGGTGGGCAGCATTGCCTGGTCCAAGCGCTATTTCCCCGATGGCCTGTTTACTAAAAGGTCCTTCGCCATGGCTGAGGTGGCGGCCAAAGCCGTGTTGGACGAAGCGCTAGAGGCCTACCGCCCCGACCGCTGGGACGTGGCCTACGGTTCAGCTGGCACCGTCAGCGCTATTGGTGACGTGCTGGTGGCCGCCGGTTGGCCAGCGGGTGAACTTAGCCAAGACGGATTAGACTGGCTGCTGCAAAAGCTGCTGGCAGCACAGAGCGTCGACCGCCTCAAGCTAGCGGGCATGCGGGAAGACCGCAAGGCCATTATTGGTGGGGGGGTGAGCGTAATGCGTGCGCTCTTTAGTCTGTTGTCGATTACGACCCTGCAACAGGCCGCCGGCGGCCTGCGCCACGGTCTGGTCTGTGACTTGCTGGGCGCCAGCAACACCAATGACGACCTGCGCGAAAAATCCGTGCTGCGGTTGGTCAAAAAGTTTGGTGCAGACCCGGCGCATGGCGAGCGCGTCGGTACGGTGGCCCTGAACCTGTTTGCGCAACTGTCCGACCCAACCCAGGACGAAACCCAAGGCCACCTGCGCGAACTCAAATGGGCAGCCAAGCTGCACGAAATTGGCAGCCATATTTCCCACAGCGACTACCACAAGCACGGCGCCTACATCCTGGACAACGCCGATGCGATGGGCTTCTCACTGTCAGAAATGCATTGCCTGGGTTTGCTGGTGCTGGGGCAACGGGGCAAGCTGCGCAAGGTCGAAGGCCAGCTGCTTGACGAAGCCTTCAGCCTGCGGTTGATGTGCCTGCGCCTGGCCATCATCCTGTGCCACGCACGCGGAGAGCCCGACCTTGGCGGAATGCAATTTCAACGCTCTACAAACGACCCACAATGCATCGCACTGCGTTTACGTCAGGGCTGGGTAGAAGCGTTTCCGCAATCGGCCCACCTCCTGCGGGAAGAAGCCACCGCGTGGCAAAAAACGCCTTGGAAGTTTACGATTTTACCGGGCTAAATGCTATCAAAAATAGAGCGGGTTGCGCATAATCCATGAGGGCTAAGGGCCGATTTGGCATTAAATTTCCAAGAGAGTGCCCCATGAGCCTAATGCACCAAAAAGTCCTCCGCCCGCCGAAAATGTGAGCGCTTCATCAGCACACTTACTAGCACAACCGCAGCGGCAGAACCCATCAAGGTGGGTTGACTTATGAGCAATTGCGCCAGACTGTCAACCGTTTGTATGCTGACCTGCTGCACATAGTCCACCAAGGCGGTCACTGCGCCCGGCTGCACGCCTTTCGCATCTTCGATTGGAATTTGCATAGACGCCCAACCGCTTTTTAGCCGGATTTTTGCGAAGACGCCATTTGCAACAGTGAGTAACGACAGCACGCCCAAGGGCCGAAGCAAATGCTCAAGAATTCGGCTTTGGTCTTCCAAGGGTGCGGACTCGAACACCTTCCCGACAAGTTGTGCCACCATTTTGTCCTTTTGTTCTAGCTGTGCGGATTCATAGACATCCACTACCAATTGGTCTATGCCAATTTGGGCTTTTGCAGGTCCGCTTTCAACCAAACTCAATTGTTCTTGAAATTCTGAGTACATTTAATTTCTCCAAATGGTCATGCCGCTTCGATCATTCAAATTACGCGTCGCAAAACATGCATAGGCATCATCGTGCTACCCCTGTGTAGCGGCTCGGTGAAGATTCAAAGTCGATGTGTAAATTTACATTTCATGCTGCATCATCAACCCGCCCCTTCCCGGATCGCTTGGCTTGATACACGTCGTTGGCACTGGCCATATTTGATTGAGGCGCCAAAAAACTTGCAACAGCGCAAGCACACAGCGCAGCCGATCAAGCAAGCTCCGTGTATCGCCAAACTGTACTGACCGCTTTTCAGGAAGTTGAAGACAACTTGGTCGTTTTGCAATCCTTGGATGACGAGCTGGTCATACAACGCGAATCGATGGCTGTCTCACAAAAGAATCTGGAGATCACCCTGGCGCAATACAAAGCTGGCACCGTGAGCTATCTCAACGTAACTACAGCTCAAATCACCCTGCTCACCACGGAAAACACCCTGTTATCCCTGCAAAATCGCCAACTTGCTGCGGCCAATCAGCTACTAAAGAACGTCGGCAGGCGCTGGGACGAAGGGCCCCAATGACACACCGACATTTTTTTGCAACATAAATGCTGTCTTGGGCTGCACAGCAGCCATCACACCATTTCCGGCGTCTGCACCGTGACCACCACGGTGCTGCCGGTATCAACGGGGTCGCGGCGACGAAGCCACCACACGGCCCCCTTCTTGACCGCGCAATCACCCGCATGCAGGCCGAGCAAGTGGGCAATGGTTTGCCCCAGCAAAGGCTGATGCCCAACTACCAACACGCAGCCCTTGGGCTTGAACCACTGCACCAAGGCCAGCAGGTCGTCCACGGTACCGTCAGGCGTCAGGCTCGGGTGGCACTTGTATTTGCGCCCTAGGGCCAACGCGGTTTGTTCGGTGCGCTGCGCCGGGCTTACCCAAATGCGGGCGGTCTCGGGCAGCTGGCGGTCTAGCCAGGCTGCCATGCGAGCAGCCTGCTTTTCGCCACGACTGGTCAGCTTCCTGGCCATGTCGTCACCCCCGTGGGGCGCATCCACCGCCTCTGCATGGCGCCACAGAATAAGGTCCATACCAACTAGTCGCCTTTGCGGCGGCTCCCAATGTGTACCGTTTGGGCGTAGCGGGTCATCAGCGCTTGTTGGGCACTGTGGCCCTCCGTTCCTGCGGCAGGGGCCGCCCGCTTGTAGATGCCGTCTGGCCCCATGTCCCAGGCGTCCACACCATCATGCAGGTAGGCCACCAGGCACTCGTCCACAATGCGCTGGCGCTGTACGGGGTCGGTAACCGGCCACGCCAGCTCTATGCGGCGCACCATGTTGCGGTTCATCCAGTCGGCACTGGACAAATACAACTCTTCTTTGTCGCCCTCGCGGAAATAAAAAATGCGCGAGTGCTCCAAAAATCGCCCTATAACGGAACGCACCTTGATGTTGTCGGTATGGCCCGGAACCTGCGCCGGCAGCATACACGCACCGCGCACAATCAGGTCGATTTGCACACCCTGTTTGCCCGCGTGCATCAGCGCGCGGATCAGCACCTCGTCGGTCAACGCATTCATTTTGATGACCATACGTGCCGACTTGCCCCGGCTGGCGGCCACGGCCAAGGCGCTGATCTTGGCGACGAGCTTGCGGTGCAAATAGAACGGCGCCATCCAGAGCTTGCGCAACTTGGGCAAGCGGCTTTGGCTGGCCAGGTGCACAAAGACGTGGTCCATGTCGGCGGTGAGCGCAGCATCCGCTGTGATATGGCTGATGTCGGTATACAGGCTGGCTGTGCGGGGGTTGTAGTTGCCGGTGGACAGGTGACCGTAACGTTTGAGGGCCTTGCCCTCACGCCGGGTAATGAGCATCATCTTGGCGTGGGTCTTGAGACCCACCACGCCATACACCACCTGCGCGCCGATGGACTCCAGCATTTCGGCCCAGTTGATGTTGGCCTCTTCGTCAAAGCGGGCTTTGAGCTCTACCACCACCGTCACCTCTTTGCCGTAGCGCACAGCCTCGCGCAGCAGGTCCATCAGCTCGGACTCTTCGCCGGTGCGGTAAACCGTTTGCTTGATGGCCAGCACCTGCGGGTCGTACACCGCCTCGCGCAGAAAATCGAGTACACCGTCAAACTGCTCAAATGGCTGGTGGATAACGATGTCGTGTTCTTTCAGTTGGTCAAAAATAGACGCTCCTGACGCCATTTGTGTTGGGTACGACGCCCGGTACGCCGAGAAACACAGCGCGGGCCGGTCCAGCAGATCGATCATCTGGGTGAGCCGCCCCAGATTCACCGGCCCATGCACCCGGTACAGCGCCTGCAGCGGCAGCTTGAACTGTTGCAGCAATAGGTCCGACAAATGGGGTGAACACCCGGCAGACACCTCCAACCGAACGGCCTGCCCATAATGCCGCTGTTCTAGCCCTTGGCGCAGTGCGACACGCAAACTTTTGACGTCTTCCTCATCCACGGCGAGGTCGGAATTGCGCGTTACCCGGAACTGCGAAAACTGCCCCACACCCCGCCCGGGGAATAAATCCGACAGATGGGCCCGTATCACGCTGGACAAAGACACAAACACTGCCTGCTCACCCGACACTTTGGCTGGCATGCGAATCATTCTTGGCAAGACCCGTGGAATTTTGACAATGGCAATATCGTTAGCACGCCCAAAGGCGTCTTTACCGCTAAGCCGAACAATAAAACACAGGGCCTTGTTGGCCACTTGCGGAAACGGGTGGGAGGGATCCAAACTCACCGGGATCAGCAGGGGGCGAACCTCGCGCTCAAAATACTGCTTGACCCATTGCCTCTGCGCCGGATTGCGCTCGCCGTGTGAAATGACTTTGATGCCCGCTTTCTCAAAAGCGGGCATCAGCTTGTCGTTGTACAGGCTGTATTGGGTGTCAACCAGCTGGTGCAGTGCGATGGCCAGACGATCAAAGGTTCCAACGGTGTATTGGCCCTTGCGATCGTGGGACTGAAAGGCAATCAGGTGCAGTGCGGCGCGCACCTCAAAAAACTCGTCCAAATTGGATGACACGATACACAGGTAGCGCAGCCGCTCAATCAGAGGTACGTCTTCACGCACCGCCCAATCAAGCACACGCTCATTAAATGCCAGAAGGCTATGGTCGCGGTCCAACAAAGCAGGCGCGTCCAACGGACGTGGCAACTTCGAGCGGCGAAATAAAGACAACATGCAACATGACCTTCAGAATGACAGAAATGTGAAGTATTTTTGACTAAGCTATTGCTTCGGCCCTGTGAAGTATTAAGCTGCATAGCGAACCCGACGATCCTGGAAGTAGCTCATAACCCGCTCGGGGTTTTTCTCCAGCATCGTCATATGTTCGTTCGCGGCCTCGCGTAACTTGGCCTTGGTTCTGACCGGTACCCGCTTGCCCATCTCCTGCTTCAAGTCGGCGTTGAGTCGCTCCTCAGGGTTGAGCTGCGGGCTATAGCTGGGCAGGTAGAACAGCTCAATCTGGTCACTATGTTCAGCCACCCAAGCCTTGA
>JBBRSA010000049.1:0-27401 GCA_038245855.1 Burkholderiales bacterium | reverse complement strand
TGAGCACGTATTTCTCGTACACCGGCTCTGAATTTCCGGTCTTGATCTTGCGCATGAAGTATTTTTCAAACGCGATCTTGGCCAAGTGCACCCACTTGCCCTTTTTGAACCAGTTGACGTTGCGTGGTGGTATCTGGGGCAACGCCACAAAGGCCGCGCCGGTGTCACCCATGTCGGCCAGGCAAATGGCGTTCCAGGTGGCTTTGGTCTCAGCCGGTTTGCCTGCCAAGTCGGCGGCAATGTTGTGCACGATAGCGCCCACCATGCTCTCGATCATGTAGCCGGTTTTGGGCACGCCGGTAGGCACTGGGGTCACCTCCACCGGCGGGATGGCCACGCACACGCCGGCCGAGAAAATGTTGCGATAGGCCTTGCTGCGCTGGAACTCGTCGATCAAAACAAAGCCGCGCGGGTTGCACAAATTGGGTACTGCCGCCACCGCGTCCACGCCTTTGAAGGCGGGCAACATCATGGACAGTTTGAAGGGCAATTCGTGCTCTTTGTACACATTGCCTAGGTCGTCAAGCTGTGTCACAAACATCTTGCCGTTTTCCACCTTGGTGGTCTTGGCATTGGTGATCCACTTCATGTCGCGGTTGCGCATTTCGGACTCCAGCATGCTCTTGCTGTCACCCACGCCGGCCAGGCCCAAATGGCCGATATAGGGCTCGCTGCTCACATAGGTAATCGGCACCTTGTTGCGCAGTTTGCGCTTGCGCAGGTCGGCGTCCAGAATGAAGGCGAACTCGTAGGCCGGGCCAAAGCAGCTGGCACCGGGCATGGCACCAATGACCACCGGGCCGGGGTTTTTCAAGAACTCTTCGTAGTCTTTAAAGAACTCTTGTGCATGGTCCACGCTGCAGATTGAGTGCGTAAAGCCACCGCCGCCACCTGTCACGGGGCCTGCACCCGGAACCTCGTTGAACGACAACTTGGGGCCGGTGGTGATGACCAAGTAGTCGTAGTCCAGCGTGTCGCCGCCTTCCAGCGTCAGGCGGTTGGCGGGGGCGTCGATCTGGGTCACACCCTTGGGAATAAATTCAATGCCTTTACGCGCCAAGTACGGCGCCATGGGCACGGTGATCTGGTCACGCTGGCGCCATCCGACGGCAATCCACGGGTTGCTGGGCACGAACTGAAAGTAGTCCGTCGAATTAACCACGGTTACGCGATGCTCCTTGCCCAAGGCTTCGCGCATTTCGTAGGCGGCGGGGACACCGCCGATACCGGCTCCGACAATGACAATGTGTGCCATGTTTAGGTCTCCTTGATTAGGATTCGACAGGGTGGCCAGGATTGGCCGGGGCAGCGTTGACGCTTGCGCGCAACTCCATACGACGCCGGTACAAGGCGTAGTACAAGACCGGAATGACCACCAAGGTGAGCATGGTGGAAACCAAGATACCAAAGATTAGCGCGATGGCCAATCCATTAAAAATGGGGTCATCCAAGATGAAGAAGGCGCCAATCATGGCTGCCACACCGGTCAGCACAATCGGCTGCGCCCGCACGATGGCTGACTGGAGAACGGCCTGCTTAAACGCCATGCCAGCGCGTACCTGCAGCTCTATAAAGTCCACCAGCAAGATGGAGTTGCGCACGATGATGCCGGCCAACGCGATCATGCCAATCATGCTGGTGGCGGTGAACTGCGCACCCATGATCGCGTGGCCGGGCATTACCCCAATCATTGTCAGCGGAATAGGTGCCATGATGACCAGCGGCGTGAGGTAGCTGCGGAACTGCGCCACCACCAGCAAGTAGATCAGGATCAGCCCCACGGCGTAGGCGGCGCCCATGTCACGAAAGGTTTCGTAGGTGATTTGCCATTCGCCGTCCCACTTCAACGCGTAGCCTTTGTAGGGGTCGGTCGGCTGGTGGATCCAATATTCACCGGATGCGCCAGATGCGCTGGATGCAGCGTTGGCAGACTCTTGCATTTTTTGTAAGGTGGAGCGAATGGCAAACAGGCCATACAAGGGGGAGTCGAGCTTGCCCGCCATGTCGCCCATGACATAGCTCACGCCCTGCAGGTCTTTGGTGAAGAGCGGCTTATCGATCACGCCGCTGTGCACTTGCACCAGTTCTGACAGCGGCACCAACTGACCGTTGGCCGCACGCATGGGTAGTGCCAACAAGGCATCCAACCCCACTTGGCGCTCCAGCGGCAGCTGAATGCGCACCGGCACGGGGTATTTGGATTGCTGGTCGTGCAGGTAGGCGGCGTCTACGCCCGACAGGGCGGACGACACCGTTTGCGCAATGGCCGCGACAGGAATGCCCAGCGACTCTGCCCGCTGGCGGCGCACCTGCAGCGTGGCGCGGGGTGCGTCCGCAAGCAGGCTGGTGTCGGTGCCGACGATGTCAGCAGTCGACCCAAAGGCCTGCGCCACCTGTTTAGCCAATTGCTGGCGGCCCGCTTCGTCTGGGCCATAAATTTCGGCCACCAAGGGCGACATCACAGGTGGGCCGGGCGGCACCTCTACCACTTTGACGCGGGCATGGTGTTTGGCACCAATGGCCTCCAGCGCGGGGCGCAAGCGCTGGGCAATGGCGTGGCTCTTTTCGCTGCGCTGGTGTTTGTCAACCAGGTTGACTTGCAAATCACCCTGATCGGCATCGGCACGCAGGTAGTACTGGCGCACTAGGCCGTTAAAGGTAATGGGCGAAGCAGTGCCTGCGTAGGCCTGCAGGTTGCGCACCTCTTTCTGCTGGGCCAAAAACGCACCTAGGTCTTGCAAGGCGGCGGCGGTGTCCTCTAAGGGCGTGCCCGCAGGCATATCGACCACAACCTGGAATTCGCTCTTGTTGTCAAACGGCAGCATTTTCATCACCACGCCGGCAAATGTCGTGGGCACCAGCGCCAATCCCGCGGACAGCAACAGGGCCACCACAATGCCACCCAGCAGCATCCAGCGTTTACGTGCGCTGCTTAAGAAGGGCGAGAGGATGGTGTCAAAAATACGTTGGGTGCGTGACGGTGCAGCGGGTTGGGCGGAAGACCCATCGCCGTGTGAGTGTGCGGCATGCGCGTCAGCGGGCCCATGAGCAGGACCATGCTCACGCATAACCTTCAAGGCCAGCCACGGTGTCACCGTGAAAGCGATGGCCAATGACAAAGCCATACCCAAGCTGGAGTTGATAGGGATAGGGCTCATGTAAGGGCCCATCAAGCCCGATACAAAGGCCATGGGTAACAGGGCGGCAATGACGGTCAAGGTGGCCAAGATGGTGGGGCCGCCGACCTCGTCCACCGCGCGAGGGATAATGTCTTTGAGCGACGCGCCGGGCTCTAACTGCTGGTGGCGGTGGATGTTTTCGACCACCACGATAGCGTCGTCCACCAAAATGCCGATCGAGAAGATCAGCGCAAACAGCGACACCCGGTTCAGGGTAAAGCCCCACGCCCACGAGGCAAACAAGGTTGCCGTCAGCGTCAAAATCACCGCCGCACCAACGATGATGGCCTCGCGCCGACCCAACGCAAAACCCACTAGCACGATCACCGAACCGGTGGCAAAGGCGAGCTTCTGAATCAGTTTGTTGGCCTTTTCGGCAGCCGTCTCGCCGTAGTCACGGGTGATGGTGGCCTCAATGCCGGCCGGAATCAATGTGTTGTGCAAGGACTGCAGGCGTGCGGCCACGCCACGCGCCACGTCCACTGCGTTTTCACCCGGCTTTTTGGTAATGCTGATGGTCACTGCGGGGTACGACTGACCCACAGCAGCGGAAGCGGAGGCGGTCTGTGTGCCTTCAGTCGCAGGCGCATCGGCGTGGGCTGACCTGTCGGTGCTGGCGGCACCGGGTGTAAACCACACATAACGCTGTGCTTGCTGGGCGCCTGCCTTGACCTGCGCCACATCACGCAAGAAGACCGGTTTGTTGTCGCTGACGCCCACCACCAGGTCACCCACATCCTGCGCATTGCGCAAAAACTCGCCGGCATCCACGGTCAGCATCTGGGCGCTGCCATCCTGCTGGGGTTGCAGCACGGCACCGGCCGGTGTGCCAAAGTTGGCAGCAGCCACGGTCTTTTGCAGGGTGAGTAAATCGATGCCGCGGGCGCGCAGCCGCGCGGGGTCCACAACCACTTGGATAGCGCGGCCAGGGGCGCCTATGGTCTTCACCTCGCGCACACCTGCTACCGCTTTGAACTCCACCTCTAACGAATGGGCGACGGCCTCCAGGTCAACGGCAGGCAAGGCGTCTTTGCTCCACAGCGTGACGGCCACCACGGGCACATCGTCAATACCCATGGGTTTGACAATGGGCGCCATGGCACCCAAGTCACGCGGCAGCCAATCTTGGTTGGCGTTGAGCACGTCGTACAGGCGCACCAAGGCCTCGGTGCGGGGAACACCCACTTTGAATTGGACGGTGAGCAGAGCCATGCCGGGGCGGGCTACCGAGTAGGTGTGCTCGATGCCAGCAATTTGCCCCAGCACTTGCTCCGCCGGGCGGGCCACCATGTTTTGCACATCGGCACTGCTGGCCCCCGGAAAGGGAATCATCACATTGGCCATGGTGACGTTGATCTGCGGCTCTTCTTCGCGCGGGGTCACCATCACGGCAAAAATGCCCAACAGCAAGGCGACCAGCGCCAACAAAGGCGTAAGCGCGTTAGCCTGAAAGGCCGCTGCAATACGGCCCGAGATACCCAGCGGTTGTTGTGTGTTGCGCATGTAGGCTTACTTTGCGGTTGTTGCGGCAGGTGCCGTAGGTGCGGCAGGCGCCGCATGGGCAAAGCCAGCCCGATTGGGCTCCAGCGCAACTGCGTCGCCGCTCTTGATGCCCGCCAGCACTTCAACACCCTCAGCACCACGGTCTGTACCCAGACGCACGGCACGCAGTGAGAAAGCGCCATTGGCGGCCACATAGACCGCCGTTAGCTCACCCCTGCGCACAATGGCTGCCTGTGGCACCAGCAACTGGGTTCCAGTGTCGGATTGCGGCAATGTAAAGCGAACACGCACTTGTTGCCCCGGCAGCAGGTTGGCGCCGTCGGCGGGTGCCAGCTCCAAGCGCCATTCGGTCGTTTGCGACACCGGGTCTGACGACGGAACCACCACGCGGCCAATCGGCGTGATGGCGCGCAAAGTGCCAGAGCCATCGTCCACCTGCACCACGATTGCGTTAGCTCCCCGCGCCGCCTGGGCGCGCGACGCGGGCACCTGCACGGTCGCGCGCAGGGGTGTCGGTGCAAACAGTGTGAGCAACGGTTTTCCGGGCACGGCCAAGTCACCCGCCTCGGCCAGGGTTTGCAGCACCCGGCCATCAAAGGGCGCGGTGACGCGGGTAAAACTTTGCGACAGGCCCGATTGGCGCGCACCGGCCACCGCCTGATCGCGCTGGGCCTGTGCGGCTTCGCGCTGGGTGGAGGCGGTATCGAGAGCCGCCTTGCTGACGAAACCTTTGGTCTGCAGGTCACGCGTGCGCACCAAGTTGGCTTGGGCGTTGCGCAGTTCGGCATCGGCTTGGTTAACCTGAGCTTGGCTGCGCTGCAAACCGGCGCTGGCCTCGCGGTCGTCAATGGTGGCCAAAACCTGCCCGGCACGCACAGAATCACCCGCCTTGACCAGCAAGCTGGCGATGCGCCCGGACGCCTGCGCGGCCACCGTGCTTTGGCGTACGGGCTCAATGACGCCGTCTAACACATACGCAGCCCCCACCGCAACCGCCTGCACCACATGGGTAGGCACGGTCGGCGCCTGCGCCTGGGCGGAACCCATAGCGAACGCAGCTGCCAGCAGAACAGCGCCCCCCATGCAGCGGGAAGCCCGAAGGTGGGAAAGGCGTGAAACAAAGCGACGATGCATACAAAACTCCTACATACTGGGCACAGTATACTACATACCCATTGGGGTATACAAATACTACCTCTAATTACCTCCAATTGGTTTGCTATTGGCCATATCCATCCACATCAAAAATGCAGGTGGGCTAACTACTGCCTTTTTCAACCGTTGCGCAATTGGCAATACGGCTATCCTCACTCGATGGAAAAATTCCCGGACGCCACTGCTATGGACCCCAGCTCGCTTGACCCCACTCATTGGGCAGATTTGCGCTTGCAAGGCCACCGCATGCTGGATGACATGTTTGACCACATTGAAAACGTGCGGGAAAGGCCGGTGTGGCAACCTATTCCCGCAGAGGTTCGCACATCGTTTGCAGCGCCCTTGCCCAAGACACCCACGCCTCTTGCCGATGCGCACGCCAAGTTCATGACGCACGTGCTGCCCTACGCAGCAGGCAACACCCACCCCGGCTTTATGGGCTGGGTCCAAGGGGCGGGAACGGTTGAAGGCATGCTGGCCGAAATGCTCGCTGCCGGGCTAAACGCCAACTTGGGCGGGCGCGACCAAATGCCACTGGAAGTCGAGCGCCAGATCGGCCTATGGATGCGTGATTTATTCGATTTTCCGGAGACCGCAAGTGGTATTTTTGTCTCTGGCTCTTCAACCGCCAACCTGATTGGCGTGCTGTTGGCGCGTACCCATGCGCTGGGTGTCGCTTCGCGCGAAACAGGCTTGATCGATGCTCCCCGCGCCAATGGTCCTCAAATTCACTTAGTCGCTTATGCGGCAAAAACCGCACACAGTTGTATTGCCAAAGCCATGGAAATATCGGGTATCGGAACACAGGCCTTGCGCATGGTTCCCGTCAACGACGCCGACCAGATGGATGTCGGCGCACTCACCAACATGGTTGCCGCGGACCGCGCAGCAGGCCTGCAACCTTTTTTGGTCATAGGAACTGCCGGCACGGTAAACACCGGCGCAATCGACGATTTGAGCGCCATCGGCAACTTCGTCAGCCAGGCGGGCCTGTGGTTTCACGTAGATGGCGCACTTGGCGCACTCGGCATATTGGCGCCCGATTTGGCCCCCCGACTGAAAGGCATTGAACTGGCCGACTCGATTGCACTTGATTTCCACAAGTGGGGACAGGTTCCCTATGACGCGGGCTACCTGTTAGCGCGCAGGCAATCGGATCAGCTCGACACATTCATGTCCAAAGCTGTATACCTGACACGCCACACACGCGGGCTGGCCGCAGGCTCACCTTGGCCTTGCGATCTGGGGCCAGAATTGTCGCGCGGCTTTCGGGCACTTAAAACATGGTTTACCTTGGTCTGTCATGGCACTGACCGTTTGGGCGCCGTAATTTCGCGCACCTGCCACCTCGCGCAATACTTGAAGGCACGCATCCAGTCCACCCCAAAACTGGAATTGATGGCGCCCGTGGCACTCAACATCGTCTGCTTCCGGTTTCGCTGCGAAGACGACAACTACGCCAACCATGTCAACGCTGAGATCGTTGCCGACCTGCATGAATCCGGCATTGCCGCGCCGTCTTCCAGCATTGTCAACGGCTGCACCGTGATTCGCGCCGCAATCGTGAACCACCGTACGACAGAGCGTGATATCGATGCCATGGTAGAGGCGGTCCTGAAATTTGGCACCGCACGCACTAGCGACGCACAAATAACAAATCACCAAAAGCAGAACATCCCACCACTAATGGGCATTGCACCGATCATGCGCGCGCGTTTTCAGGGCGACAGTCTTGACGATTTGGCAGCAACCATGATTCAGCGTGCCACCAATGACCCACAGGACATGAACGCGCTCATGGACCTTTCCACAATTCTGCAAGTTCTGGGCGCAAAAGAAGTCGGCCTGGACACTTTCAAGCTTGCAATGGGTGTGAGCCGCTTGTACACCATTCCCGCCAAACATGCCGCCAGCGTGCGCCTGCTCGCCATCCAGGCGCCAGGCGATTTGATGATGAACACGCCGCTGCAGTTCTTGCTTGAAAACACCGACATTGAGCTGCAAATGCTCTATCTGATGCCCGACGAGCCAATACCGACGCACTTGCCTGAGCACGATGTCGCCATCATTGCTCTGTCCGACACCAGCCAAACACGCGCGCTTTTAGAGCAACTGTCCGTCGCCGTCGCGGGATGGAACAAGCCAGTGCTTCTCAAACCCGAGCATGTGATTCGCACTTCTAGGCAACACGCCTTTAGTCTTTTGTCAGGCGTGGGCGGAGCCAAGATCGAGCAAACGGTACAAGCCACACGTACAACGCTGCAGGGTCTAGCGATGGGTGAAGTTGCATTGCCCTCCCTGCTAATCAAAGGTGATTTCCCAGTGATCGTGCGGCCGATCGATTCACATGCGGGCCGTGGATTGGAAAAGATCGACACCCCGCACCAGTTGTCGCAGTACCTAGAAGGCCAAGCGGCGACCGATTTTTTTATTTCCCCCTATAGTGATTACCGCAGCGCGGATGGCTACTTTCGGAAGTACCGTCTGGTGCTAGTGGACGGAATTCCTTACGCCGGTCACATGGCGATTTCAGAAAGCTGGATGGTGCACTACTTAAACGCCGGCATGTTCGAAAGTGCTTGGAAGCGCGACGAAGAAGCCAAGTTCATGCAAACCTTTGAAGCAGATTTTGCAGTGCGCCATGCCAGCGCCCTGCAAAATATCCACAAACTTTTCGGACTGGAATACCTCGTCATGGATTGCGCCGAAACGGCTGAAGGCGACCTGCTTCTGTTTGAACTGGACCCTGGCGCAGTCATTCACGACATGGACCCCGCGGATATGTTCCCCTACAAGGTTCCGGCCATGCAAAAGATATTTGATGCATTTCGCACACTTTTGCTAAAAACCAAGCACACAACCCAAGCGACACCGCGCCGGTAAATAGTGCCAGTGAGAATATGCCAACCGCCGTCTTTGCGCCCACCACCAGCCACACGGAACACCTGGCCTGGGCGAACAACGGTATAGCGGGCTTCATGACCAAAGAGCAACTTGCCGCTGCAACCATGCAAGTACTGACGCAAGGTGGTGATGCACGCATTGCGCTCACCGACTCTGGCGCCAACCCATACGGCTGCAAGCCGTTTCCGGATGGCGATTTGGTCGCATTCGGCTCATCCACTGCATCGGTCATATCCCAGTCCGCATTTCAGGCCGCCTGCAATCTGCATATGCGCGCCCTTACAAACCCCGGGATCATTAGACCGGAGCTGGAGCGGCAGCGGCTTGAAATTCGCCAGCTAACGGGCGCGGCCCAGGTGCCGGGCTGCGAAGTCATTTTGGCCGCATCGGGAACCGACGTGCACCTGATAGCCACACTGCTTGCGACAGAAGACGAACGAACGCCTTTACAAACCGTCATGGTGCAGCCCACGGAAACCGGCAGCGGCGTTCCTGCGGCAATCTCGGCACAGCACTTCGCTGCACGAACATGCCAAGGCGATATCGTCGACAAAGGCACTTCAGCCATGAAACTGGCGGTGCGCAAGCCTTACACGGTGAGCCTGCGCAATGGCAATGGAACACTGCGCACGGCCAAAGCCGTAGACGCTGAATTTTCATCACAGGTCAATGCGATTTTGCGTGACGGCGGACACTGCCTATTGGTGCTAACCGACCAGAGTAAAACTGGCTTGATGGCCCCTGGCCCCGCGTGCGCGGTACGACTAAAGGCAAAGCACGGCGACAAACTTACTGTGTTGGTCGATGCCTGCCAGTTTCGGCTGACGGCCGACGGCGTTGCAAGCTACCTCACTCAGGGCTTTATGGTTGCAATAACCGGCTCCAAATTCGTCGGTGGCCCTGCGTTTAGTGGCGCCTTGCTGCTACCGCCGCAACACATTGGCAAAGCACGCATTCGAGGGTTACATGCCTTGAAAAACTACTCGTCCAAATGTGATTGGCCAGCCAATTGGAAGACCGCTTCGGCGCTGGCAGACGTCGCCAACATCGGCCTGTTGCTGCGCTGGGAGGCGGCTCTCACAGAGTTGCGCAAATTTAGGTCGGTACCTGCACCGGTCATCCAATCCTTCCTTCAGGAGTGGGGCCGCGCAGTCGCACAGCGCATCGCCGCAGACCCGGCCTTTGAAGCGCTACCCGTTCGGGCCTTGCGACGCTTTCCCTCGATCAATAACGCGTCGAAAAAGGTACGCCATTGTGAGCTTGAAGCCTCGTGGGATGGATTGCAAACCATCTTTCCATTTGTCATCTATAAAGTCTCGGAAGACGGGAACAGGCGACCCATCACCACTGAAGAAACCGCATGGATATACCGACAACTGGGCGAGATCGGCACAATGAACTTCAGTAGCGACGTCGTCGCAAACACCCGCTTTCAATTAGGGCAACCCGTGGCCTGCGGTGAGCGCCATGGCATACCCATAAGCGCACTGCGCCTGTGCGCCAGCGCCCGTATGTTTTCAACGTTAGTGGGAACGGCACATGATGAAAGTGGCGCCACCGTGGCAGCGGCTTTGCGTTTGAGCATCCGCCAGGCTATGCTGGCCTTTGACAAGATTGTGCTACTGCTCCATCCCATTGCACCAAAAATGCTGAAACGAAACGCACTGAGTGGTAAGCCCAAGTTCAAGCCTTTGTCTTGATGATGGCGCCGCTAACCTGATCGATGGTTTTTGCAATTTCAATCATGGCTTCAGAAGGAAACTGCATGACCGTCTCACCCGTTTCTGTGCTCACCATCTTGACTACCTCAATACCAGCGCCCTTCACAATTGAAAACTGCATTTCATTGGATGTCTTGGCCTGGAGTACCTGATTGGCCTGATCAACCGCCTTTTGTAAAACTGCGCTTGTCGGTTTTTCAGGTGCACGCGCACCCTGTTGAGGGGCCATTTGCGGCTGGCTCGCATTTACCGTGGCGGCACCCGTGCGTGGCACCTCCACCTTGTTACCTTGCTGAGGTGGGAGCACACCCGATCCAATTGCATTTGTTCCCATGAAACGATCCTCCCACATTGAAATCAGACACAGCCTATTTAGGGCTTACGACTGTATTCATCGGCAGTTAAAGCAAGAACTTGAGGGAGAAAGTGAATCTTTTTGAAGTTTATTATTGGATCCACTACCAAATTGGCCTGCCAACAGAATTGACGTTGCCCGCTATTTCTCCGGCAGACGCAGTTCCAACTCCAGCGTGGTCGCGTCATCCAAGGTCGGTCCCAACGCCGCGCGGCGCCCGGAGACCGATTGCAAGACCAAGCCGCCGTCGACCACCGCACCCACCCGAAAGGCCTTGGCAGGCTTCCCGTCCACCGCTATCAGCGCGGCACCGCCACTGTGGGTGTCGGCTACCACGCCCTGCAACACATACTGGGTATTGGCTACGGACGCTGATCCAGTATGCTGCGCCAGCGCGGCAGTGCCGCCGCCCAAGGCGTTGGCCAAGGCCTGCGGGTCGAGTGGTGGCGCACTGGCAATAGCCGCCGTACCAGCACGCGAAACTTGGCTGGCGTTCCATACTTTCAAGCCCCAGTAGGCGGCGCTTGCCGCAGCCACGGCAGCCACAGCCAAAGTGACTACCCGCACTGCCCAGACACTGTTTAGGTTAGATTGCATGACGCGATTATGATGGACCCGCCCATCTACCTCCAACCACGTTTTTGTATGCCCAGTCCTCAATTTGTTAAACGCCAACTTTCCCGCGGTTTTACCCTCATTGAATTGATGGTGGTTCTGGTCATCATTGGCACCCTGGCGGCCTTGATCGTCCCCAATGTGCTGGAACGTGCCGACGATGCGCGCGTCACCGCCGCCAAAACCGATGTCAACAACCTGATGCAGGCGCTCAAGCTCTACCGCCTAGACAACCAGCGTTACCCCACTTCCGCGCAAGGATTGCAGTCACTGATTGCCAAACCCAGCAGCGGTCCGATTCCCGGCAACTGGAAGCCCTATATTGACAAACTGCCCCGTGACCCTTGGGGCAATCCTTACCAGTACATGAACCCAGGCATTCGCGGCGAGATTGATGTGCTGTCGTTTGGTGCCGACGGCCAAGCCGGCGGTGAAGGAAAAAATGCAGACATTGGCAGCTGGGACTAGCGTCCGCCTGCCAACGCGCAGCCGGGGTTTTACCCTATTGGAGCTGATGGTGGTGATCACCATCATGGGCGTGGCAACCGCTGGAGTGGCTCTCTCCATGCGTGACAGCGCCACCACCACGCTGGAACGCGAGGCCCAGCGCCTGGGCGCGTTGCTGGAGTCTGCGCGCGCCCAATCCCGCATGAGTGCCAGCCCCATTCGCTGGCACACCACCGAGACTGGCTTTGTATTTGAGGGCGCTGCCGCTGGGACCCTGCCCACCCAGTGGGTTAGCCCCGATGTACAGGCTGAATCCAAGCCCATTGTGCTGGGGCCCGAGCCGATCATCGGTCCGCAGAGTATTTTGCTGCGCTCGGTTTCCAACCCCACACAACGCCTTACTCTGGCCACCGATGGTGTGCGTCCGTTCGCGGTGCGTGATGCTGAAGCCGCACCTGCCGCCCAACCATGAGGCCAACTACCGCTATCCCTGCCCGCCACACCCGCACGCGGGACTGCGGATTTACGCTGATCGAGGTTCTGGTGGCGCTAGCTATTGTGGCGCTGGCCCTGGGCGCGGGTGCACGGGCTACTGGCGCGCTAACCCGCAATGCCGAGCGTCAGACCAGTATTCTGTTGGCCCAGCTGTGTGCCGAAAATGCTTTAGTGGCTGTGCGTCTGGCGCGCCAGATGCCTTCGGTGGGGGACGAGGACAACACCTGTACCCAAGCAGACCGCGTGCTGGATGTGCATCTGTCGGTCCGACCCACACCCAACCCCAATTTTGTGCGGGTGCAGGCCGAAGTGTCGGACGCAGGTGTTCACATGCTGGGGCTGTCCACCGTGGTGGGCCGCTATTGATGCACAACGCGCGCGCCCTGTCCAAACGTTTCTCCACGCGACGTGGCACGCGCGGCTTTACCCTGATCGAGCTGCTGGTGGCACTGGCCATCATGGCGGTGATGACGGTGGTCAGCTGGCGCGGGCTGGACGCCATGGCGCGCGCGCAAACCCAGATCGAGCGGCGCGGCGACGCGCTGCTAACCCTGCAAGCAGGCTTGGCCCAGTGGGCCGCCGACTTGGATGCCCAGGTGCAACTCGATACCGTAGCCAGCCTAGACTGGGATGGCCACGCGCTGCGCATCGTGCGCAACAACACCGCAGCACCTGGCGATGGCCTGCTGTTGGTGGCCTGGACCCAGCGCACGGTGGACGGAACCAGCCAGTGGCTGCGCTGGCAGTCGCCTCCGTTAACGACCCAGGGCGCCCTGCAAGCGGCCTTGGCGCGCTCTACCCAATGGGCCACCAATCCAGGCGATCTGGAACGCCGGTATGAAGTGAGCATTGCCCCACTGGACCAGTGGGGCGTGCAGTATTTCCGCAATGGTGTATGGGCAGCTGCGAGCGCCGCCGACACCGCACCACCCGCCCCCGCAGCACCACTGCCGGCAGGCGCCCCGCCGGTGCCAAAGTCCCAGCCCAATCCGATTGACGGCGTGCGTCTGGTCATCACCCTACCGGTGGGCGACGCCATCAGTGGCACTCTGACCCGTGACTGGGTGCGCGCCAACGTGGGGCCTGGACGGCCATGATCCGAAGCACCCCAATTTCCCAACGTGGCGCAGCCTTGCTGGCGGCCATGCTAACCGTAACGTTGGTTGCCAGCCTGGCCGCAGCAGGCCTGTGGCGCCAATGGCGCAACGCCGAGGTTGAGGGTGCCGAGCGTATGCACCTGCAGGCCCAGTGGGTACTCACTGGTGCGCTGGACTGGGCGCGGCTGATCTTGCGCGAAGACGCCCGCTCCGGCGGTGCGGACTACCTAGCTGAGCCCTGGGCAGTGCCACTCGAAGAGGCCCGCTTGTCGACCTTCTTGGCCGCAGACAGCAACACCGGCGACGCCGAAGCCGACGATGCCAGCCAAGTCTTTTTGTCGGGCAGCATCTCGGATTTGCAGGCACGCATGAACGTGTACAACTTAGTCGAGGGTGGCAAGATTTCAGAGCCCGACCTACGCGCTTTTACCAAGTTGTTTGAAGTGCTGGGCCTGCCCCCGACGGAACTCAGCGTGCTGGCCAACAACTTGCTGCAATCGCAAGCCACCGGCACTCCGGCCAATCCGGTGTCACCCCTGACGCCATTGCCGCCGCAGCGGGTAGAGCATTTAGCCTGGCTGGGCCTGTCTCCGCCGACGCTGGCGGCACTGGTGCCGTTTATTACCTTGCTGCCGCAGCGCACCACGGTCAATATCAATACAGCCAGCGTGACCGTGTTGTACGCCAGCAGTCCCCGCTTGGACATGGCCCGCGCCCAAGAGTTAGTTAATGCCCGAAAGGCAGCCCACTTCAAAACACTGGACGACGCCAACAAGTTAATCGGCAGCGCCGCAGACCCCTTGGTGGACGCCCACCATAGCATCAACTCGCGCTACTTTCTGGTACGCGGTCGCCAGCGGCAAGACAAAACCGTGGTGCAACAACAGTCGGTTGTCTACCGCGACGGCCTAGAGGTAAAAACCCTATGGCGCACCAATGTTGCGCCCCCATTGGGGGAGAGCACCCTACAATGATCCCTCGCCCTAAGCACCCATGACCACGCTGATCATCACCCTCCCTGATTCGCCCCCTGCGCCTGCGACGTTGTGCCACTGCGCAGTTACCCACGATGGGCTCACAGTGGCGCAACACAGCGAGACTGCGCTATCGGTTTTGAACGCTCCGGCGGGTGCCGAGGTGGTCGTCGTGGTACCGACGCAACATTTGTCCTGGCACCGCATTGAGCTGCCGCGCGGCACGCTAGACCGCAATTTTTTCTCTGACGCAGACACCACGCGGCTGCGCGCCGTGCTCGACGGATTGCTGGAAGACCGTTTGCTCGACGACCCCACCCAGCTGCACTTTGCGCTGGAGCCCGGTGCCAAATCGGGTGCACCCGTGTGGGTTAGCGTGTGCAACCGCACCTGGCTGCACAGTTGGATTACCGCACTAGAACAGGCGCAGCTAGCACCCACGCGCATCGTTCCTGAAGTAGCGCCGCCACTGGCATCAGACCCCGCAGCGGTGACGCTGTGGGTCACCGGCACGGCGGGCGACGCACGACTGACGACGAGCGGCCCCAACGGCGTAACGCGCGTACCCTTGTCCGACGCAACTACCGGCCAGGTGCTGCCGCCCGACGCCCACCATGCCAGCGAAGCAGTCACCACCGACCCCGCCGTGGCGGCGGTGGCTGAACTGCACTTTAGTGGCCGGGTCGATTTGCAAACCCACCACCAGCGGGCCGTACTCGCCGCCCAAACTGCATGGGACTTGGCACAACTGGAACTGCTGCGCAACCGCCGTACCCGGATGATGAAACACCTGTCAGCGCTAGGCAGCGCCCTGCGCAGCGGCCCACAGTGGCGCGCTGCACGCTGGGCCACGTTGGCGGTGGTGGTGGCCAACCTGGTCGGGCTGCAGGTCTGGGCTTGGCGAGAACAGTCCGCGCAGCGGGCACAGCGCAGCGCGATGGATACCATTTTGACCAGCACCTTCCCCGATGTGCGGGTGGTGGTGAATGCGCCCTTGCAAATGGCCCGCGCATTGAGCGACCTGCAACGTGCAAGCGGCGCGGCCGCTGGCAACGACATGGAGACAATTTTGGGGCAGTTTCAGGCTGTAGCCCTCGGATCGCCTGCGCCAACCGCTATTCAATTCATAGCAAACGAAGTATTACTCAAGGGGCTTGACCCAGCCGCGCCCGCGCTCGCCGATGTGGTAGCCCGCCTGCAGGCTCAAGGTTACGGCGCCCGCTGGGACGGTGACAGCCTCAGCATCAAACAGGAGCGCCGCCCATGAGTATGAAGGAATCTCTGGCCCCGCTGAAAGAACGCTGGGACCAGTTGGCCGACCAAGAGCGCCAAATGCTAACCCTCATTGCAGCGCTACTGGTGTTTGCCATTGTCTGGCTGCAGTTGCTCGCGCCCGCGCGGGCCACCCTGCGCACTGCCGATGTCCAGGCCAATGCCTTGGGCACACAGATGCAGCAGATGCAAAAACTGCAGTCCGAAGCGCTGACCTTGCAAAAGCAGCCCGCGCTCAATTTTGATGCCGCGCTCAAAGCCCTGACCGCTGCCACCCAGCAAACCCTAGGCGCGCATGCGCAAATGACCAACACCACCGAACACGCCAGCATCACCCTGCGCGAGGTGCCAGCCGACGTGCTGGCGCAGTGGATTGTGCAAGCGCGTATCAACGCCCGCTCGGTCCCCGTTGAGGCGCAGCTGAGCCGCTCTACCACAGAGGGCCAGGCCACCTGGAATGGCGTTGTGCTGATGAGCCTGCCGGGACGGCAGTCGCCATGAAACGCGCGCCCCAAGCCCCTGCATTGCGTGCCCCCTGGGCCTGGGCTGCGGTGGGTGCTTTGCTGGGCCTCATCGTTGTCCCTGTGGTGCTGGCGCCCGCGCGCTGGCTCACCAGTGCGATCGAGCAAGCCAGTGGCAACCGCATTCAACTTTTTGACCCGCGCGGTAGCATCTGGGACGGCTCGGCACAGCTGGTGTTAACCGGCGGGGCCGGTAGCGTCGATGCGGTGGCTTTGCCTGGGCGCATTAGCTGGCACTTGCGCCCCATCTGGCGCGGCGGCACGGCGCAAATATTTGCCGACTGCTGCACCCGTAAGCCATTGGCTTTAAAAATCACCGCGCTGGGCAACCAACCCTTAACGGCCACCTTGGACAACAGCCAATCCGAATGGCCCGCCGCTTTACTCACCGGCTTGGGAACCCCTTGGAACACCATACGCCCGCAAGGCCAGTTGACCGTTGCCACCCACCAGTTGGGTGTGCAGTGGGTCGATGGCCGACCGCTGCTGTTGGGCGACCTACAGCTCGATGCCGTCCAAATATCTACCCGACTCTCTACCCTGGTGCCCATGGGCAGCTACCGGGTGAACCTGGCGGGTGGTGCGGCACCGAGTTTTCAGCTCAGCACCGTGGAGGGCAGCCTGCAGCTCAACGGCCAAGGGCAATGGATTGGGGGCGCGCTGCGTTTTAAGGGTGAAGCCAGCGCCAGCCCCGGACGAGTGGAGGCCCTGTCCAACCTACTCAACATTATTGGTCGGCGCGACGGCGCCCGCTCCACGATCACCGTGGGCTAACCATGGGAATACATCGCATGCACAACACCCCTTTTAAGCCATCCCCGATTGCTATTTTTTCTATAGCTGCTTGCGCACTATTGACGGGGGCTGGCGCACTATTTCCTACTTATTTACACGCCCAACCCGCCGTTCAAGGGCCACCGCTGGAAGCGAGCACATCGCCAAGCAAAGTCAAGCGCGGCCAGCCAATCACGCTGAACTTCACTAACGCCGAGATCGAAGCCGTGGCCCGCACCATGGCTGCCCTGACCGGTCGCAGCGTGGTGGTAGACCCGCGGGTCAAGGGCACGATTACCCTCATCACCGACGCGCCCGTCTCACCAGCTGTCGCCTACCACCAGTTCCGCTCGGTCTTGCGCCTGCAAGGATTTACCATCGTGCAGTCTGACGGGCTGGACAAAATCTTGCCGGAGGCCGATGCCAAACTGCAAGTCGACAATGTACCCACTGGCGAATCGGCCGTTGGCAATCAGATTGCCACCCAGATCATTCCGCTGCGATTCGACTACGCCAACAACCTGCTGCCCATCCTGCGCCCGCTGATCAGCCCCAACAACACAATCAACGCCAACCCAAACAACAACTCACTGGTCATCACCGACTACGGCGACAACCTGCGCCGGATTAAGAAAATCGTGTCGGCGATGGACGTCTCCAATGCCACCGACATTGAAGTCATTCCGCTCCAGCACGCCATCGCAGGCGACTTGGCGCCCCTGGTGCTGCGCTTGCTGGAGTCCGGTGGGGGAGCCCCCGGTGCAGCCCCCGGTGGAGGAGACGGATCTTTTAAAACTGCAGTGATTGCCGAGCCACGCAGCAACGCTTTGATTTTGCGCGCCGCCAACCCCACCCGTTTGGCCTTAGCCCGCTCGCTGGTTGCCAAGCTGGACCAGCCGACATCTGGAAATGCCAGCGGCAACATCTTTGTGGTTTATCTCAAAAATGCAGACGCCACCAAACTCGCCGTAACGCTGCGCGCGGCCATGGCCAGCGCGGGAACGGCGGCGGCACCTGCGGCTGCACCCGCGCCGTCTGGCCCCACAGGCGCATCCAGCGCGGCAGCAGCGCCGGCCGCCGCATCAACGGGTGGTCAAATTCAGGCCGATGTGGAGACCAACTCACTCATCATCACCGCGCCGGAACCGCAGTACCGGCAGTTGCGTGCAGTAATTGATAAACTCGATCAGCGGCGCGCCCAGGTCTTTGTGGAAAGCCTTATTGCTGAAGTCAACGCTGACAAAGCAGCCGAATTTGGTATCCAGTGGCAGGGTGCTACGGGACAAGCGGGTGACTCCAATATCGGTATTCTGGGAACCAACTTCAGCATTGGTGGTGCTAATCTGATCAGCCTCGCTACGGGTGCGGCCGCTGGCACCGTGGCCCCATCAACCGGACTGAATGTGGGGATCGCCCACCAGACCAACGGCGTGTATGTACTGGGCTTTTTGGCCCGTTACCTGCAGGCCAATGGTGACGGGAATATCTTGTCTACGCCCAACCTGCTAACACTGGACAACGAAGAGGCCAAAATCGTCATCGCCCAGAACGTGCCCTTTGTCACCGGACAATTCACCAACACCGGAGCGGGCGGCACCTCGGGCTCTGTCAGCCCATTCCAAACCATAGAGCGCAAGGATGTTGGCATCACCCTCAAAGTCAAGCCTCAGATCAGCGAGAACGGCACGGTCAAGCTAACCATCTACCAAGAGGTCTCCACGATTCAGGCTAGCACCATCAATTCACCAAATGGCCCAACCACCAATAAGCGATCCATCGAATCCAATGTACTTGTGGCGGACGGATCCATCGTGGTGCTAGGAGGATTGCTCTCCGACGAATACGCAGGCAATCAGGAGAAGGTTCCTGGGTTAGCCGACATTCCCCTGTTTGGCAACCTATTTAAAGGTGAAACCCGCAGCCGCAAGAAGACAAACCTAATGGTATTCCTGCGTCCAGTGATTTTGCGCGATGCTGTGTCGACCGACTCCTTCTCGATGGACCGCTATGAACAGATGCGCACCGGGCAGCAGCAGGCTCAACCCGAGCAGAGTGCATCGGTGCCCATCAATGAAGGCCCTGTGATGCCCGCAGCAAACGCGCGGCCGAAGAAATAGACGGCACGCACCATGAGCCACGCCGCGCTTTACCCCCTGCCCTACGCTTTTGCACGCAGCCAGCAACTGCTGCTGGAAGAGCAAGACAACACGCTGACACTGTGGCTACAGGCGCTGGACTCGGTAGAGACCGCCAGCGCTGTCGGGGAAGTCATGCGCAAATTCCCGGTGCGCGCGGTCAAGACCGAGCAAGCCGATGTGCTGCGCCAGCGTATCAGTGCCGCCTACGCCCAAAGCGAATCGAGCGCAGCGACGGTGGTCAGTGAGGTGGAAAGTGATATCGACCTGTCGCGCATGATGCAGGCCCTGCCGGCCATTGAAGACCTGTTGGAGACATCCGATGACGCGCCCATCATCCGCATGCTCAACGCGCTGCTGACGCAGGCGGCGCGCGATGGCGCCAGTGATATCCACATTGAGCCCTACGAGCGCCACTCCAGCGTGCGTTTTCGGGTTGATGGCACCCTGCGCGATGTGGTGCGCCCTAATAAGGCACTGCATGCGGCGCTCATCTCGCGGCTAAAGATCATGGCCGACTTGGACATTGCTGAAAAACGACTGCCGCAAGACGGCCGTATAAGCTTGCGTATTGGCACCCGAGGCGTCGATGTGCGGGTCAGCACCCTGCCCAGCTCGCACGGCGAGCGGGCGGTGCTTCGCTTACTGGACAAAAGCGGCGACAAGCTGACCCTGGAGTCGGTGGGTATGCAAGGCGACGTTTTGCAGCGCCTGGAAAAATTGATTGCGCAGCCCCACGGAATCATCTTGGTGACCGGCCCCACGGGCTCGGGCAAAACTACCACGCTGTACGCTGCATTGCAGCGGCTGGACGCGCGCACGCAAAACATCATGACGGTTGAAGACCCGATCGAGTACGAGCTCGCCGGTGTTGGGCAAACCCAAGTGAACCCAAAAATCGACTTGGACTTTGCCAAAGCGCTGCGCGCCATCCTGCGCCAAGACCCCGACGTCATCATGATCGGAGAGATCCGTGATTTCGAGACGGCGCAGATTGCGATTCAGGCATCGCTAACCGGTCACCTGGTGCTGGCCACGCTGCACACCAATGACGCCGCCAGCGCTGTCACACGACTCACCGACATGGGCATTGAGCCCTTCTTGCTCAGCTCATCCTTGCTGGGGGTGTTGGCGCAGCGTCTGGTGCGCAAATTGTGCACCGTGTGTAACGGCAAGGGCTGTGCGGAATGCGGTCAAACCGGCTACCACGGCCGCACCGGGGTGTTTGAGTTGTTGGTAACCAACGACGCCATCCGCTCACAAATTCACCACCGCGCGGCCGAAGCTGAAATTCGCGAAACCGGCATGACACATGGCATGACGCTGATGCGCGAAGACGGCGAGCGCCTGGTCGAAGGCGGAATCACCAGCCAAGAAGAACTGCTGCGCGTCACCAGCGACTAGGCAGGCTCCCAGCTCCCGGCTACTGCTCGTAGGCGGGTAGGCGGCGGCGCTCTTCTTCGGTGAACTGCGCGCGTTGCAAATTCAACAAGGCGATTTGGTGGTCTGGATCTGCTGCCGTGGCAGGCGTTGCCAGTAGCTGAGCACGCGCAGCCAGGTACTGCGCAATACGCTGCTTCCACTGCGCCTCATCCCGGTCCAACGCCGCCAATCGGTCTGCAGCTGGCGCATCAAACTCTTTGGCGCGCAGGCGGTAGACGTCGTCATCGGTGGCACCTTTGGCGCGCATCTTTGCCACCTCTTCTTCCATCCGCATTACCACCCGTGGCGCTTCGCGTTCACGCAACAATTCGGGCGGCATGGTGGCGTCGAGTGCGGCCAATTTGTCTTCCTTTTGCTTGGCCGATAACGATGTGTCCTGGCTGATTTCGAGGCGTGAGACCGCATCCGTATCGTACGCATCGTCAAAACCAAACATGGCTTGCGTCTCTTCGGCATTGAAATAGTGCGAGCGCACCTCTCGCATGGCCAGCATGCGATTGCGAATTGCCTGTACACCCTGCCCCGATATGCCCGGACGGCGCTCCAGGTCTAGCAACTCACGCTTGAACTCCAGATACAGACCCAAGATGCGCTTGGCCTTTGGCACATTGGCCGGCGATAGGGTGCGGTCAATTTCGACATTAATCTCTTGCGTGATGGCAGGGATACTTTTCTCGCCGACCGCACTGAGGTAGTAGTCAAACATGCGCCGAAGTTCGCCCAGCGCCAGGGGGCCCGCCGCGTCCGCGCTGCTACCCGCCTTCCAGGCGCCCAAACTACCGTCGGGAATGGTTCCCTCCATGGAATGCACAAATGGAACCCCTGGTGGTGTGGGTGCCGTATCTTCGTTTGTTGGTGTTTGGCGCCACCCGATGATGCCAATCACGATAAGCCCAACCACGGCAACTGCCGTCAGGCGAAAACCCAATGAACGTACTTTCATACCCATTTACAACCTTGTGGACAGTCCAGCAGCCTAGGCGGCAATGACCCGCAACTTGAAATCCAGCCCCACACCAACGCGCTGTGAAACAAAAACGAAAAAACCGCACAAGAGAACAAGTCCCTTGTGCGGCCCGCGAAGTATTTACAAGCCCATATTTTTCAGACGATTGGCTTGCTGGCGAAACACTGTGACGGGGCTGGTCTCAAAGATATTGACCAAACCGACGGTTTGGTTGACTTCATCGAGGTGATTCATGGCGTAGTTGTCACGAATCACTTTACCCAGGTGCGAAGAGCAACTCGACACCAGTCCGTCGTTCTTGGCACCACCAAAAGCCAGACTGGTCAGCGCCAAAGCAGGATCCAAAGGGTCAAATACATTGGTGTACGGTTGCGCGCCACTCCAGGAGAAATACGCCACGCCCTTCACCGAATAGGCACCTTCGCCGCACGCACTGGTCGGAATACCTTCGGGGTGCGCCTTATTAAATTTGGCAGAACCCGCTGTGCTGAGCGAGGCCAGCGCTGCATTAGAGTTCTGGGACAAACCATGTCCACCCGACAAGAAATTGATGATAGTGGCCAAACCATTGGTGATGCTGGTGATAACCGCATTGGAAAGCGATCCGGGCGGAGCCACCTTGGTCAGAATGTCTGCCACGGCCGAGCCTTTGTTCACACCTGCAATGGAGCTAACCGATGCAACCAGATCAGGGCGAACCGAGGCCACGTAACGAGCCGTTGGGCCGCCATGGCTGTGTCCCATCAAATTGACTTTGGCAGAGCCGGTAGCAGCCAGGATTTGCTTCACTTGGGTCAGCAGCTGCTCACCACGCACCTCGGTGCTGTTGGCTGCAGAAACTTGGACGGTGTAGACCTTCGCACCATCGCGGCGCAAGCTGGACGGAATGCCGTAAAAGTATTCCACGGGGCCGATATTGTCAAAACCAAACAGGCCGTGCACCAGCACGATGGGGTATTTGGTTTGGGTATAGGTGCTCGCAAATGCAGCGGTGGGCGCGATTGAGAGTGCCAGTACGCAAGCGCCCAAACAGTTCAACAGGTGTTTTTTCAAGATAGTCTCCTCGGGGTTCGTGCCCCAACGTGTTTGTAGTAATTTGACCGAGTAACCGTGCGACCTCTGGGATGGGGGCGCTGTCGCTGAGGGCTAGAAGTTGACGACTGGTGGCAATCAACTGGAGTCCGGTGGCACACCTGTGTACGCTTGTGCAATAACCGAAGATTAACGCTAGGAATTTCTCCCGTCACGAGGGGAAACCCTCGGAACGAAAAAAAATGTGTTGTCTGCATTTCGTTTGTGCGCGAATACAAGTACTAATAAGACCAGCACCGAGCCACTGCCGCAGCCCCACAAACGCGAAAGGCCGCACGGGGCGCGAACGCCCCGTGCGGCCCTGGCGTAAGCGGTTTTACAAACCCATGTTTTGCAAGCGATTGGCTTGCTGGCGGAACACCGTGACCGGACTGGTCTCAAAGATATTGACCAAACCTACGGTTTGATTGACTTCGTCGAGGTGGTTCATAGCGTAGTTGTCACGAATCACTTTGCCCAGGTGGGAGGAGCAACTTGACACCAGACCGTCGTTCTTGGCACCGCCAAAAGCCAGACTGGTCAGCGCCAAGGCGGGGTCCAATATATCGAGGACGTTGGTGTAGGGCTGGGCACCGCTCCAAGAGAAGTAGGCCACGCCTTTCACCGAATACGCACCTTCACCACACGCGCTGGTAGGGATACCTTCGGGGTGTGCCTGATTAAACTTGGCAGAACCTGCTGTGCTGAGCGAAACCAGCGCCGCGTTGGAGTTCTGGGGCAAACCATGCCCACCCGACAAGAAATTGATGATGGTGGCCAACCCATTGGTGACACTGGTGATGACCGCATTAGAAATCGACCCCGGTGGGGCCACCTTGGTCAGAATGTCTGCCACGGCAGAGCCTTTGTTAACGCCCGCAATAGAGCTAACCGACGCCACCAGATCAGGGCGCACCGAGGCGACATAACGGGCGGTTGGGCCGCCATGGCTATGCCCCATCAGGTTGACTTTGGCAGAACCAGTGGCAGCCAGGATTTGCTTCACTTGGGTCAGCAACTGCTCACCACGCACTTCGGTGCTGTTGGCGGCAGAGACCTGCACCGTGTAAACCTTGGCACCGTCAGCACGCAGGCTGGACGGAATACCGTAGAAGTATTCCACGGGGCCGATATTGTCAAAACCAAACAGGCCGTGCACCAGCACGATGGGGTATTTGGTTTTGGTATAGGTGCCCGCCAATGCAGATACCGGTGCCACTGCAACCGCCACCAAACCAGCAGCCATGCAAACCATCAATGTCTTTTTCATTTATGTCTCCTCAGGGCTTCTGGCCCCAATGTAGTTGTGTTTAATTGACCGATTAACCATGCGACCTCTGGGATGGGGGCGCTGTCGCTGCGGGACATCAAATATCTGCGGATGGAAGTTAGCTGGTGTCCAATTGCACGCCTGTTTTCGCATGCCAAGGCCCTGATTTAACGCCCGCTTTGTTTTTCTGTGATGAGGGAAAACCCTCAAATCGCACAAAAATCAACATTAGAGTTTTCGCAACGGTGCGAACCTTTTCAGCGTGTTGTTGGCATGCGCGTATCCACCCGCTGCGCGCACGGCAAACGCGCATCACCCATGGACGGTGCGATACTGCGCCCACCACCCGTGCACTAACATCGCGCCATGCCCGCCTACTCTTACGAAGCACTGACCAGCGACGGCGACACCCGCAAGGGCATCGTTGAAGCCGACAACCCCCGCACCGCCCGCAGCATGCTGCGCGCCCAGGCGCTGGTGCCGCTGCGGGTAGAACCGGTCGCGGCCGGCGCCAATCGCAGCGGCGACGGCACATCCAAACGCGGCACCACCCTGTGGCAGGCACGGGCATTCAACGCCACCGGTCTGGCCGTCTGGACGCGCCAGATTGCCGGCCTGGTGGCATCTGGCCTGCCGCTGGAGCGCGCCCTCACCGCCTTGGCCGATGAAACGGAAGATGAAGCCCAGCGCGGTGTGGTTGCCGCCCTGCGCGCCGAGGTCAACGGCGGCACCACTTTTGCCACCGCCTTGATGCAGCATCCGCGCGAGTTTTCAGCCACCTACTGCGCCGTTATTGGCGCAGGCGAGCACAGTGGCAACTTGGGGCTGGTGTTAGAGCGCCTGGCCGACGACTTGGAACAAAGCCAGGAGCTCAAGTCACAGCTCATTGGCGCAGCGCTGTACCCTGCCATCGTCTCCTTGGTGGCGGTGGTGATCGTCACCTTTTTACTGGCCTACGTGGTGCCACAAGTAGCCCAGGTGTTTGTCGGCAGCAAGCGCGCCCTGCCCATGCTGACGGTGGTCATGTTGGCGCTGGGTAGTTTTGTGCGCAATCAAGGCTGGTTGATGCTGCTTGCTATTATTATGATAGCTATTGGTGCAAGAATGGCGTGGGCTAGCGCCGAATTTCGCGAAAAATTTGACGCTGCGTGGCTGACTGTTCCTTTGTTGGGAAAGCTGGCCCGTGGCTACAACGCAGCACGTTTTGCCAGCACTCTGGCCATGCTGGCTGGTGCGGGTGTGCCTATCCTCAAAGCCCTACAGGCCGCAGCCGACACGCTGAGCAACCGCGCCATGCGCACCGACGCCATGGACGCCTTGGTCTTGGTGCGCGAGGGCGCGCCCTTGGCATCCGCCTTGGCGCAAAAGAAGCGTTTTCCAGGGCTCTTGGGTATGTTTGCCCGCCTGGGCGAGCAAACCGGTCAGTTGCCAGTGATGCTGGACCGCGCGGCCAAGCAGCTCAGCACCGAGGTGCAGCGCCGTGCCCTGCAGTTCGCCACGCTGCTAGAGCCGCTGCTGATCGTCACCATGGGCTTGGTGGTGATGCTGATCGTGTTGGCGGTGCTGTTGCCTATCATTCAGTTGAACCAGTTGGTGAAATAGGTACTACCGCTCATGCCAATACCCACCGCACGCATGATCCGAATGTCCACACGCCACCTGCTGTGCGCGCTGCTGGGCAGCTTGGCGCTGGGCTGCGCCGCCGACACGTTCACCGCAGCAGCTGACGCCTACCCGCCCTATGTGGACCCTAAAAATCCGACCGGCGGGCTGGCCATGGAGATCATCCAAGCCGCCTACAAAACCCAAGGCCACCAGGTGACTTTGGTCTACATGCCCTGGGCGCGCGCTGAAGCCAGCGTAGCCGCCGGCACTTACGACCTGCTGCCCGACGTCTGGCACACCGATGCACGCGCGCATATTTTTTTGTTTAGCAAACCCTACGCCAGCAGTTCCATCCGGTTTATCAAACGGCGCGCCGACGGTTTTGAATACACCGGGCTCAACAGCCTGCGTGGCAAAAAGGTAGGGGTGGTGCGGGGCTATGGCTATGGCGCGGCCTTCGCCGAATCCGCCGGGTTTGTGCGCGAGCCAGCGACCGACCTGATGGACAACCTCCACAAGCTGCTCTACCAGCGGATTGATCTGACACTGGAAGACGAAATCGTCGCCCGCGCAACCATTGCCGCCGAAGACCCATCCACACTGGCCCAGTTGGAATTTGTCGGCCCGCCGCTGTCAAGCAACCCCTTGCACATCAGCGCCAGTCTGCGCAACCCCCGCCACCGCGAAATCGTCAAAGCATTCAACCGGGGCCTGGCGGTGATTCGGGCCAATGGAACCTTGAAAGAGATATTCAAAAAATACAGTCTGGAGCCCTAAACACAGCCATGGGGGCTCCCCAATATAAAACCCAGATCAGTCATCAAAACTGTCTGGGTTTTTAAACGCCTGCACGCGGCGGGCTAAGAGTTGACTGGGGTCAGAACGGGATATCGTCGTCCATGTCGTCAAACCCGCTGGCCGGACGGGGCGCTGGTGCTTGGCGCGCCGCAGGGGCTGCGGGACGCTGGGGTGCAGGGGCCGGTGCAGGACGCCGTGGTGCACTGTCGTAACCGCCGTCATCGCCCGATGGCTCACCCATGCCTTCACGCCCACCCAACATTTGCATCTCATTGGCGATGATGTCGGTGGCGTACTTCTCCACACCGTCTTTGTCGGTGTATTTACGGGTTTTAAGGCGCCCCTCTACGTAGACCGAGCGGCCTTTCTTCAGATACTGGCCGACGATTTCAGCGAGTTTGCCGAAGAAAGTGATGCGGTGCCACTCGGTCTCTTCGACCATTTCGCCTGACTTGTTTTTGTATTTGCTGCTGGTGGCCAGCGCGATGTTGGCGACGGGCTCGCCGCTGGGCAGGTAGCGAATCTCAGGATCGCGCCCCAGGTTGCCGACCAAAATGACTTTATTAACCGATGCCATGAATATTCCTATGCCGAGTTAGTTGCGCTCAATCAGCCATTATCACGCCTTTGGCGCCGGTGTTTGTGCGGGCGCCACCACCGGGGCCTGCATGGGCCAGGCCACCAGCAGCCAGGCCAGCATGGCCAGGGCGCAACCGGTAAACAGCCCCTGCGGGCCGTGGTTCTTCACCAACCAACCGCCGAAGGCGCCGCCAGCAAAAAAACCCAAAGACTGCAGCGTGTTGTACATACCCAGCGCGGTTCCCCGGGCGCTGGCAGGCGCCACGCGGGACGCCAAACTAGGCTGGCTGGCCTCTAGCACGTTGAAGCCACAGAAAAAGGCAAACAGCAGCAGGCCCAACTGGGTAACCGTAGGTGCGCTGCCGCTAACCCATAGCAGACCCAGTTCCACCACTCCAATTAAGCCCACCGCACCCAAAAATACCGCGCGCAAATAGCCACGTTTTTCCAGCGGGAACAAGGTTCCCGCCATCACAAAGAAGGACGCCACGACCGCCGGCAGGTACACCCACCAATGGTGA
>JBBRSA010000048.1:0-28016 GCA_038245855.1 Burkholderiales bacterium | reverse complement strand
TTTTAATCACTACATTGCTATAGTTGGTGCCCAGAAGAGGACTCGAACCTCCACACCTTGCGGCGTACGGACCTGAACCGTATGCGTCTACCAATTCCGCCATCTGGGCAACTCAGGAAAGAGAGCAATTGTATCAAAGATTTAGGCCAAACCAGCGGCTTGCTGGATGAAGTTGAAGGAACCGTGCAAGGCCATCGTGATGGGCACGGATTTGTGTCTCGCGACGATGGCGGCGCCGATATCTACCTGCCACCCAACGAGATGCGTGCCGTTCTGCACAAGGACCGTGTCAAGGTCCGTGTGGTTCGCAGTGACCGCAAAGGCCGCCCCGAGGGGCGGGTGGTCGAAATCATAGAACGCTCAGCGCAGCCCATCATTGGACGGCTACTGCATGAAAGTGGTGTCTGGCTGGTCGCGCCTGAAGACAAGCGTTACGGGCAGGATGTGTTGGTTCCCAAAGCCGCCACGGGGCTAGCCAAGGTGGGGCAGGTGGTGGTTGTGGAATTGGTTGAGCCGCCTTCGTTGTTTGGCCAGCCGGTCGGACGCGTGAAAGAGGTACTGGGTGAAGTGGACGACCCCGGCATGGAAATCGAAATTGCGGTGCGCAAGTACAGCGTGCCGCACGAGTTCTCAGAAGCCTGCATCGCTGTGGCGCGCACCTTGCCGGACAAAGTGCGACCCGAAGACCAAGTGAACCGGATTGACCTCACCGATGTGCCGCTGGTCACCATTGATGGCGAAGATGCGCGGGATTTTGATGATGCGGTTTATTGCGAGCCGGCCACCAAAGGTCGCGGCAAATCCGCCATTCACGGCTGGCGTCTTTTGGTGGCCATTGCCGACGTTAGCCACTATGTGCAAACCGGTTCTGCCATTGATGTCGATGCGTATGACCGCGCCACCAGCGTGTATTTCCCCCGGCGGGTGATACCGATGCTGCCGGAGAAGCTCTCCAACGGGCTTTGCTCGCTCAACCCCGAGGTCGAGCGTTTGTGCATGGTGTGTGACATGTTCATCACCGCCGATGGTGTCGTTAGTGCCTACCAGTTTTATCCGGCGGTGATGTGGAGCCATGCACGGTTTACGTATACCGAGGTGGCTGCTGTTTTGGGCAATACCCGTGGACCGGAGGCAGTCAAGCGTAAAGACCGCGTAGAGGATTTACTCAACCTGCACGGCGTTTACCAGTCGTTACTAAAGGCGCGCCACAAACGCGGGGCCGTGGATTTTGAAACCACCGAGACGCAGATTATTTGTGATGAGAACGGGCGCATCGAAAAGATCGCGCCGCGCACCCGCAATGTGGCGCACCGCGTCATTGAGGAGGCGATGCTGGCGGCCAATGTGTGCAGTGCCGACTTTATTGCGCAAAGCAAACATCCGGGTCTGTTTCGGGTGCACGAAGGCCCCACGCCGGAGAAGATAGAAATCTTGCGCAATTATTTGAAGGCCACTGGTATTGGTTTGACGATCAGCGACGATCCGTCTCCCGGCGAGTTCCAAGCCATCGCCGAAGCGACCAAAGACCGTCCGGACGCGCAGCAAATCCATTCAATGTTGTTGCGCTCCATGCAGCAGGCCATCTATACGCCGGCAAACAGTGGGCATTTTGGCTTGGCGTTTGATGCGTACACCCATTTCACCAGCCCGATTCGCCGCTATCCGGACCTTTTGGTTCACCGGGTAATTAAGTCGATTTTGGCCAAAACCCGTTACCAGTTACCAACCCTGCCCACGCCGGGTGAAGCGCATGCTAAGTTGGCACGCCGTCTCGAGAAAGGTCGGGCCGCAAAAGGCTTGTCCGCAGCTCCCAAAAAGACCAACGCCGAAGGCATGGCCTGGCAGGCCGCAGGTTTGCATTGCAGTGCCAACGAACGCCGAGCCGACGAGGCCAGCCGTGACGTCGAAGCCTGGCTGAAGTGTCGCTACATGAAAGAGCATTTGGGCGAGGAATACAGTGGTGTGGTGACCGCAGCCACGACATTCGGTGTGTTTGTGACGCTCGACGAGATGTACGTCGAAGGCCTGGTGCACATCACCGAGCTTGGTGGCGAATATTTTCGCTTTGACGAAGCGCGACAAGAGCTGCGCGGTGAGCGTTCAGGTGCGCGTTATGCCATTGGTACGCGGGTGCGCATTCAGGTGAGCCGGGTCGACTTGGATGGTCGCAAAATCGACTTCCGGCTGGTGCACGACGGTGAGGCGCTCACTGCACGGGCGACGACGGACAAGGGGGTAGGGCGTGAGTCGCGCGGGAAATCTTCGTCGGGTTCACGGGCCGAATTCTCCGCCGGTACGCCAAGCGGCCCCCACTCTTCCGGTGCACGGGGACGCTCGGACGAAACCTCCGAGCGCACACCCAAACGTAAATCAAAAACACAGCCAGCCGGGACGCAAAAGAATGCGCCTAAAAAACGCCGCTGAGTCCAACTGCCCAGTGGCAGTTGGGGTCAGAATTCGTAGCAGTCGCCCTCACGGGCTAGGCGTATGTCCATCGCTTGCGTCCAAGGTGCGTTGCTCTGCAGAGCTTCCTGGAACACCAGTTCTAGAGTGTCGTCACTGCGGGTGGGCTCGTGGTGGGTGCAAAAAAGTACCTTGGCGCCGGCGTCTCGCGCCAAGGCCATGCTGGAGCTGAACGTGCCGTGGCCCCAGCCTTTTTTGATTTTGTATTCGGTGTCGGTGTAGGAGCTGTCTGCGATTAAGACATCTACGTTGCGTATCGCGTCCACAATGCTTTGTGATTTTTCGTCCACAAAACTTTGGTACTCGTCATAACCTTCGTCGCTGGGCTCGTAAATGTTGCAGGGCGGCTCGTGGTCACCGGTGAAGAAGACAGACTTTCCGTTGCATGCGATGCGGTATCCAAAATCAACCACCGGGTGATTGAGTAAGTAGGGCGTAACGGTGGCCGACCCGATTTGCACCGACTCACCTGGCATCAGGGTGACGTACTCAAACCGCGCCTTCATTTCCGCCTCGCGCACGGGGAAATAGCTGTATTGCAGCTGGACAGACATGATCTGTTCAATGCCTTTTCCCGAAACCGGGTCAAAGCTGCCGTGTAGTCGAATGGAGTTGCCGGGGATGAAGTTCGGAATAAAAAAAGGCAGGCCTTGGATGTGGTCCCAATGGCTGTGTGATATCAAAATATTGGCGCTGATTGGCAGCTCGCTCAGCAGCGTCTGCGACAGCGGGAAAATGCCCGTTCCCGCATCCAGAATAATGAGCTCATTGTTGTCGGTGCGAATCTCGATGCAGGTGGTGTTGCCGCCGTAGCGCACAGTCTTGGGACCGGGAGATGCAATCGATCCGCGCACACCCCAAAAACGAACTTTCATGGTTTTCCCTTGCAGTCTGACTTTAACTTTTGACTATCCAAAAGGCGGTTTCAGAGGCCCGCACGATGGAGAGGACTTGGTCGGTTGTTCCACCCAGAATTTCTCAATCGAAGGGGGTAGCGCGTCAATGTAGCAGCTTTAACGTCAAGCGGGTTTTTAGGGGAGAGTCCGATTTGGGCTGAAGGGCTCGGCGTCGATGGCGGGCGTTTTGTTGCCAACCAAGTCAGCCAATAGCCTTGCTGATCCGCATGCCGAACCCCAGCCGTTGGCGCCATGGACCAGGTTGAGCCAGACCTTGGGTAGGTTACTGGCGCCAATGAACGGCAGGCCGTCGGCTGTCATGGTACGGGCGTCTTTCCAGATTTGCGTGCCCATCGGGTGCTGAACGGCACCAGGGAAGTAGTCGTGCAGGGCCTTGTAAAGGCTTTGAACCATGGTCAGGTCTTTGTATGCTGGATCGGCACCGAGCTCGGCGCCGCCGGACACTCGAACGCGGTTGCCAATGCGGGCAATGACGATCTCGGACGCCACATCGGTCACCGCGCTGCGCGGGGCATTCAAGGGTTCGCGGATGGCTGTGCTCATGGAATAGCCGTAGACGCTGGCCGTTGGTACCTTGGTTGTGATCCTCTGACGCAAAAATGCGGGAATGTCGTTGGTGCACAGCACCACACTGTCGAATGTGCGGGCTGCAGAGCGTTCCTTATGCGCCAATGTAATAGCGGAATTTATGTGGATCTCTTCAATGGCTGCGTTGAAAACAAACTGCACACCCATGTCTTGTGCTTCCGACTTCATAAGAAGGCCAAATTGACGGCAGTTTCCGACCCTGTCGTTGGGTAGATAAATTCCGCTGTGTAGGGGGTAGAAGCTGGCCAGTGCGGGTTCCACGGTACTGAGTTCGGTTTGACTGAGTTCTTTAAGCACAATGCCATGTGACTTGAGAATGGCCAGTGTGGGCTGGAACTGTTTGGCGCTGGCATCGCTGGAAAAGACCAATAAGTGTCCCTCGCTGCCTTCGAATTCAAGTGGTTCGTGGCTTTGAATGGCATCGAGCCGTTGTTGGCTGTACGCTCCCAAAGCGTAAGCGGCGCTGAGTGTGGCGGCGTCCGCTTGTACGCCAGACGATTGGCCCCAGCGCCACAGCCAGCGCAAGTCCTGTTTCGAGAGGCCTTTCTTTAGAGACATGCTTCGCATGGACCGTAAAAAATGCCAAGCGGAAGGTTGTGACCAATCGGGCAGTGACAAGGGTAGCGTGCCGCTGGGTGCCACGACACCCGTGTTGGCAAAACTCGCACCTTCGGCGGCGGCGCTTTTGCGGTCATAGACGGCTACCTGATGCCCGTCTTGCGCCAACTCGTAGGCGGTGGTGATGCCGCTGATCCCAGCGCCAATGACTGCAATTTTCATGTAGACCTTGAAATACCCAAAAAACCGGTGATTTTCGCACCGGTTTGGCCCGAAGGCGGTTCAAGTCACCATGGTGTTTTCATCGGGTTCAGAGCCCGATAAAAAGCACGTCGTGGTATACTCTAAAGGCTTTGCATAGTGCAGATTGACTGTAGTGTGCAATTCAATCGCAAATCAGCCTCAACAAGGTGTTGGTTTCTCGTTCAATGGACGAATTCCGATCAGCGGGCTGCATTTTAGATCTAACCTTTTGGAGTTTTTCATGGCAGTTACTATGCGCGAGATGCTTGAAGCAGGCGTTCACTTTGGACACCAAACCCGCTTCTGGAATCCTAAGATGGCCCCCTTTATTTTTGGCCATCGCAACAAAATTCACATCATCAACCTGGAAAAATCGCTTCCGATGTTCCAGGATGCGGCCAAGTTTGTGCGCCAACTGTCGGCAAAGCGTGGCACGATTTTGATGGTTGGTACCAAACGCCAAGCGCGCGACACCGTTGCTGCTGAAGCGCAGCGCGCTGGCGTGCCCTTCGTTGACCAGCGTTGGTTGGGCGGTATGTTGACCAACTTCAAGACAGTCAAGACATCGATCAAGCGTCTAAAAGAGATGAAAACCCAGCAAGAAGCGGGTCTGGACGCCATGAGCAAGAAAGAACAGTTGATGTTTGCCCGTGAGTTGGCCAAGCTGGAAAAAGACATTGGTGGCATCCAAGATATGGCAGCTTTGCCTGATGCGATTTTTGTGATTGACGTCGGCTACCACAAGATTGCTATTGCTGAAGCACGCAAACTGGGCATCCCGCTGATTGGTGTGGTGGACTCCAATCACTCGCCCGAAGGTATTGACTACGTCATTCCCGGAAATGATGACTCTTCCAAGGCCGTGACTTTGTACGCGCGTGGTATTGCGGATGCGATTCTCGAAGGCCGTGCCAATGCAATGGACGACGTCGTGAAGGCAGTCTCCTCGGAGAGCCAGGATGAGTTTGTCGAGGTGAACGAGGCTTCTGCCTAAGTCGCCCCCGACCAAAAAATGGGGCTTAGTGGCCCCTTTTTTTTAGCCCTATATACACTATTGAACTGAATACGGAGAATTTAAATGGCTGCAATTACCGCAAGCATGGTCGCTGAACTGCGTGGAAAAACCGATGCGCCCATGATGGAGTGCAAAAAGGCATTGACCGAAGCCGAAGGTGACATGGCCAAGGCTGAAGAGTTGTTGCGTGTGAAGCTGGGAAGCAAGGCCGGTAAGGCTGCTGCCCGTATCACCGCCGAGGGCGTGGTGGCCACCAGCATGGACGGCACCGTCGGCTCCATGATTGAAGTGAACTGCGAAACTGATTTCGTAACCAAAAACGATTCCTTCCTGGCGCTAACCAATGCAGCGGCGGCACTGGTTGCCAAGCATAACCCTGCTGATGTTGCAGCCTTGTCTGCACTGGCGTATGCGCAAGACGGTTTCGGCCCCACGCTGGAAGATGTTCGCAAAGGCTTGATTGGCAAAATCGGTGAGAACATGACCTTTCGTCGCTTCAAGCATTTTGGTAGCGGCGCTAAGTTGGCGTCGTACCTGCACGGCACCCGTATTGGTGTTGTGGTTGAGTTCGACGGTGATGAGGTTGCGGCCAAAGACGTTGCCATGCACGTTGCAGCCATGAAGCCTGTGTCCTTGACCAGCAATGACGTGCCTGCGGCACTGGTGGAGCGTGAGCGTTCGGTTGCCGCTGCCAAGGCTGCTGAAGATGCCGCTACCGCTACTGCGGCCGGCAAGCCTATTCAGTCCGCAGAGATTGTTGCCAAGCGCATTGACGGTGGCGTGCAGAAGTTCTTAAAGGAAGTGTCCTTGTTCAACCAGTCGTTCGTCAAAAATGACAAACAAACTGTGGAGCAAATGCTCAAGGCCGCCAACACCAATGTGAAATCTTTCACGATGTACGTGGTGGGCGAAGGCATCGAGAAGAAGGTTGACGACTTCGCCGCAGAAGTTGCTGCGCAAGTGGCTGCCGCCAAGCAAGCTGCGTGACGGGTCGCCACTTGACCTCTACAGGACTGAATACGCATCAAAGGAAGGCACCCATGGACCAAAACAAGCCCGCTTACAAGCGTATTTTGCTGAAATTGTCGGGCGAGGCATTGATGGGTGATGACCATTTTGGTATCAATCGCGACACCATCGTTCGCATGGTGGACGAGATTGCCGAGGTAACACGCCTGGGGGTTGAAGTGGCGGTAGTTATTGGCGGCGGCAACATCTTTCGCGGTGTTGCCGGTGGATCTGTGGGTATGGACCGCGCCACGGCCGATTACATGGGCATGTTGGCCACCGTCATGAATGCGCTTGCATTGGGCGACACCATGAACAAGGCGGGCTTGATTGCGCGGGTTATGTCGGCCATTGGTATTGAACAGGTGGTGGAACCTTATGTTCGGCCTAAAGCGCTGCAGTATTTGGAAGAAGGTAAGGTTGTCATATTTGCAGCCGGAACCGGTAATCCGTTTTTTACGACGGACACCGCAGCTGCATTGCGTGGTGCCGAAATTGGTGCTGAAATTGTCCTGAAGGCCACCAAGGTCGATGGCGTTTACAGTGCCGACCCTAAGAAAGACGCTGCGGCCACCCGGTATACCAAAATAACGTTTGACGAAGCGATGTCGAAGAACTTGGGGATCATGGACGCAGCCGCCTTTGCGCTGTGCCGTGACCAAAAGCTTCCCATCAAAGTGTTTTCGATTTTTAAACACGGTGCTTTGAAGCGGGTCGTCCTCGGTGAGGACGAAGGAACGCTGGTGCATGTGTGAGTAGGGGCTTGGCCAATGGGCTAAGGCTTAGACACGTTGAGGAGTAATGATGGCAATAGATGACATTCAGAAAAATCTCGAGTCCAAGATGGACCAGTCCATTGGTGCGCTCAAGAACAACCTGAGCAAAGTGCGCACGGGGCGTGCAAATCCGGCACTCTTGGACTCCGTTCAGGTGGATTACTACGGATCGATGGTGCCGCTCGGGCAAGTCGCCAATCTAGCCTTGTTGGACGCCCGCACCATCAGTGTGCAGCCGTGGGAAAAGGGAATGGGCCCAAAAATTGAGAAGGCCATTCGCGACAGCGATTTGGGCTTAAATCCATCCAGCATGGGCGATTTGATTCGGGTACCCATGCCTATCATGACCGAAGAGCGGCGCCGTGAGCTCACCAAACTGGTGCGCAACGAAGGTGAAAATTCCAAGATTGCGATTCGCAATTTACGCCGTGATGCTAATGAATCGGTCAAAAAACTGGTCAAGGACAAACTGGTGTCCGAAGACGACCAGAAACGCTCAGAGGCCGATGTTCAAAAGTTGACCGACCGGCACATTGCTGACGTGGATCGTATCGTCGTTGCCAAAGAGGCGGACGTTATGGCCGTCTAAGAGGCTCATAGCGCTTGAATCAATTGCACACGATGGCAGCACCACTGGCCGTGCCACGGCACGTCGCCATTGTGATGGACGGAAACGGCCGCTGGGCCTCCAAGCGGTTTTTGCCCAGAATCGCCGGCCACAAACAGGGCGTTGAGGCGCTCAAGCGGATTGTCAGGGCGTGCGCGCAGCGCCATATTGGTGTGCTCACCGTCTTTGCCTTTTCATCGGAAAACTGGAGCCGCCCGGCTGACGAGGTGTCTGGTTTGATGGAGCTATTGGCGATGGCTCTTTCACGCGAAGTAGCGCAGTTAAAAAAAGACGGCGTGCAGTTGCATTTTGTCGGCGCTCGAGAAACCCTGTCCGAGCGGGTTAAGGCTGGGTTTGCCAGTGCCGAACACAGTACAGCGGCCAATGCCGTTCTCACACTGAATGTGTGTTTCAACTACGGTGGCCGATGGGATATGGTGCAAGCGGCTAGCAAATTGGTAGCAGCGGGTTCTCCCATTACCGAGGCGAGCCTGTCGGGTGCCTTGGCCCTGGCCCATTGTCCTGATCCCGACTTGCTCATTCGAACCGGTGGCGAGCAGCGCATCAGCAATTTCTTGCTGTGGCAGGCCGCCTACTCCGAGTTGTATTTCAGCGATGTGTTGTGGCCTGATTTTGACGAGGCGGCGCTCGACGCCGCCCTGAACGAATTCGCTGCGCGCGAGCGTCGATTTGGTAAGACGTCCGATCAGGTCGCGGTGGAAGTAACCACTCGGGCATAACCCAGGAGTTCGCATGCTCAAACAAAGAATCATCACAGCGGTATTGCTTTTGGCAGTATTGGTTCCGGCTGTTTTTTACCCAGACCCGGCGGTGTTTGCCTGGGTTGCCATGGGCTTGATTGCCGCCGCTGCGTGGGAGTGGGCCCGGCTCAACCAGTGCACGCCTGTGCTGGCTTGGGCCTCTGGTGGGATGTGCGCGGCCATGTGCCTTGCATCCTGGAACCTCGGATGGATGGGGGCTGCACCAAGGATTTTGTGGATTGTCTCGGGTTCAGCTTGGGTTTTGCTTGCCGCTTGGTTGTTGATGGCAGGTGTTCCGGCGTGGGTCAAAGTGCCACAGACCCTGCGTTGGCTTGGTGGGTTGGTCGCTTTGTGGGTCGCTTGGCTTGCGGTGGTGCAAGCCCGAACCATGGGTATCAATTTTCTCTTCTCGGTATTGGTTCTGGTGTGGGTGGCTGACATCTTTGCTTACTTTGCAGGCCGTACCTTTGGGGGGAAATTTTTTGCACGCAAATTGGCACCATCCATCAGCCCTGGGAAGACGTGGGAAGGGGTGTGTGGCGGCTTGACTGGTGTGGTGCTCATGGCATTCGCATGGCGGGCTTGGGACCACCATACGAGTACTGTGGCCCAACCCAGTCTCTATACCCTTATCGGTACGCACGGCACGGCCTTTTTGGCCTTGGCAGCGGTCTTTTTGACGATGATGAGCGTGGTGGGTGATTTGGTGGAGTCCTTGTTCAAACGCAGCGCCGGTGTGAAGGACAGCAGCAACTTACTGCCAGGGCATGGGGGCGTTTTGGACCGCGTTGATGCGCTCCTGCCCATTTTGCCGCTGGCCATGGTCTTCGCAACACTATGAGTGCGTCGAAGGTCCGCGTTGCGGTTCTTGGCTCCACCGGCTCCATCGGTATTAACACGCTGGACGTCATAACGCGACACCCTGACCAGTTTGAGGCGTTTGCGCTGACGGCATCGACCCGTGTAGATGTGCTGGTCCAGCAGTGTGCCAAACACAAGCCACGTTTTGCGGTCATGCGCAGCGAGCCCCATGGGCGCGAGTTGGCGTCCTTATGCCATGCCATGGGCTTATCGACCCAAGTTCTTTGGGGTACTAGCGCCATCGACATGGTGGCTGAGCATGAGCAGGTGGACGCCGTGATGGCCGCCATCGTGGGTGCTGCCGGTTTGTCTTCCTGTATGGCAGCGGCCCGCGCGGGAAAACGCCTATTGCTGGCCAATAAAGAAGCACTGGTTGTTGGGGGGCAGGTGTTTATGGACGCAGTCGCGGCAGGCGGCGCGACCCTGTTGCCTATCGACAGTGAACACTCGGCTATCTTTCAGTCTCTACCCCCTGATCCCAAAAGCTGGCCGACTCAGATTGACAAAATCATCTTGACCGCCTCGGGTGGCCCCTTTCGCACCCGTGATCCCAACACATTGGGTGATGTCACACCCGAAGAGGCGTGTGCGCACCCCAATTGGGTAATGGGGCGCAAGATTTCCGTCGATTCGGCCACGATGATGAACAAGGCGCTCGAAGTGATCGAGGCCAAATTTTTGTTCGGGCTGTCCACGGACAAAATCGAGGTGGTCATTCACCCCCAAAGTGTGATTCATTCAATGGTGCAGTACGTTGACAATTCGGTTCTAGCGCAGTTGGGTACGCCCGACATGCGTGGGCCCATCGCCTATGGGTTGTCTTGGCCGCGTCGGGTTGTGTCTGGGGCTGCGGCACTTGATTTTTCACGCATGGCGAACCTGAGTTTCGAATCCGTGTCGGATTCAGTCCATCGGCTGCGTTATCCGGGGCTTGCGCTGGCCTGGGCGGTACTTAAAGCGCCTGCGGGCACCACTGCGGTGCTTAATGCGGCTAACGAAGTGGCGGTTGCGGCCTTTTTAGAACGCAAAATCCGCTTTGACCAAATTCACCATGTGAATGAGGGTGTTGTGCATTCCGTCATGCCGCAGGCGCCCGCTACGCTGGACGACCTGTTGGCGCTAGACCAGGAATCGCGCCGCGCCGCTGAGGCTGCGGTTTCGGGCCTGAGGCCCTAGCGAGCCGCAACCAGCTTATGTTGACGATTATTTCCTTCATAGTGGCCATTGGTCTGTTGGTGGCCGTGCACGAATGGGGTCACTTTGCCATGGCGCGGGTCTGCGGCGTGAAAGTTTTACGCTTTTCTATCGGCTTTGGTCCCAAGCTTTGGTCGTGGGTTTCGCCCAAAACGGGTACAGAATTTATGGTGGCGGCCCTGCCCATAGGGGGCTACGTGAAGATGCTCGACGAGCGCGAAGAGTCCGTCACGCTCGAAGAATTGTCGCTGGCGTTCAATACCCAAACGCTGACCCGTCGTGCACTCATCGTATTCGCGGGCCCTGCGGCCAATTTGGTGTTTGCGGTGGTGTTATACGCCATCGTAAATTGGGTGGGCGTCCAGCAAGCGCAACCCATTCTGGCCAAACCTCTCGTGGGTTCCGTAGCTGCTAAAGCAGGACTTGTAGGTGGTGCGCGTGTTGTACGAGTCGGATTTGAGGGCGACGACTTGACCGAAGTACAGTCGTTCGATGAATTGCGCTGGTGGATCACCCGTGGTGCGCTTGAACAGCACAATCTTCAGTTGGAGACTGCGCGCGATGGTGCGCATGCCGCGCAGTCCGTGGTATTGCCCTTGTCCGGTGTTAGTGCGGCCAATGCCGACGCCCAGCTGTTTCGCGACATAGGCATTGTTGCGCCTTTTTCAGAGCCACGTATAGGCGAGGTGCTGGCTGGCGGGGCTGCGCAAGCTGCTGGGCTGCAAGCGGGTGACATTGTTCAATCGGTCGATGGCGTTGCCGTAGCCGATGCGGGCGACTTGCGTGAGTCCATCCGCAACGCGGGTACGGGCGGCAGCCCCCCAGCGCAAGACTGGATTGTGCTGCGGGGCGGTGTTCAAACACACATCACGGTAACGCCCAGAATAGAAACCGTGGCGGGCCAGGCAATTGGCCGTGTGGGTGCCATGATTGGCGCTGCACCCGCCATGACGTTGGTGCGGTATGGGCCAATCGAGGGCGTGCGCAAGGGTGTTGTTCGCACTGCAGAAGTGTCGGTTTTGACGCTGCGGATGATGGGGCAAATGCTCATTGGTAACGCCTCGCTCAAGAACTTGAGCGGCCCCATAACCATTGCCGACTATGCGGGCAAGTCCGCCGCGATGGGTGTTACGCAATTCTTGCTGTTTTTAGCGCTGATTAGCATCAGTTTGGGGGTATTAAATTTGCTGCCGCTGCCTGTTTTGGACGGAGGGCACCTGATGTATTATCTCTGGGAGTCCCTGACTGGGAAACCGATTTCACAGGTATCCATGGAGTGGCTACAGCGCGTAGGCCTTGGATTTTTGCTGTTGATGATGTGTGTCGCCATGTTCAACGATGTGGCTCGTTTAATGGGTTAACCGGGCGGAAAGTATCTGTTGCTTTGGTCCACTTTAGTTGATAAATAATGCAATTTAATATGCCTTCTTTACGCCACATTGCAGTCGGTGTTGCATCGTTTTTGGTATTACAGGGTGCCATGGCGTTGGCACCTTTCGCGGTCAAAGATATTCGGGTAGAAGGGCTTTCGCGTGTAGAGCCAGGCACCGTATTTGCCTCCCTGCCGGTGAAGGTCGGGGACACCTACAGCGACGAGAAGGCGGCTGCGTCGATTCGGGCGCTGTTTGCGTTAGGCTTGTTCAAGGATGTGCGGATCGAGGCCAGCGCCGGTGTGTTGATCGTCATCGTGGAGGAGCGCCCGACCATTGCCGAAGTGGATTTTTCTGGCACTAAGGAATTTGATAAAGATGTACTCAAAAAGGCTTTGGCGGACATTGGGCTGGCCGACGGGCGACCCTTTGACAAAGCTTTGGTAGACCGTGCAGAGCAAGAGCTCAAACGCCAGTACATCAACCGCAGCATGTACGGCACCGAAGTGGTTTCCACGGTCACGCCGATTGATCGCAATCGCGTGAACCTGAGCTTTGCCGTTGTAGAAGGCGAGACCGCCAAAATCACCAGCATTCGGATTGTGGGCAACAAGGCGTTTTCCGAGTCCACGCTGCGCAGCCAGATGGATTCCGACACGCTGGGTTGGTTAACTTGGTACACCAAAGCGAACCGCTATTCGCGCGCCAAACTCAATGCAGACATCGAGTCTCTGCGCTCGTACTACCTGTCCCGTGGTTACCTTGAATTCAAGGTTGAATCGACGCAGGTCGCTATTTCTCCGAACAAAGAAGACATTGGCATCACAATCAACGTCACCGAAGGTGAGCAGTTTGTTGTTAGCAAGATAAAACTGGTTGGTAATTATTTGGGTAAGGAAGAAGAGTTTCGGCATCTGATCGCCATTCGCGCCGGGCAGGTTTATAACGCCGACGAAGTGGCCCAAACGACCAAAGCCTTTACAGAGTACTTTAGTAATTTTGGTTTTGCCTTTGCCCGGGTAGAGCCCCGCACAGAGGTAGATCGCGCGACCAATCGGGTGGAGGTTACCGTTCAGGCTGATCCGTCGCGCCGCGTTTATGTGCGCCGCATCAACGTGGCGGGCAACGACCGCACCCGCGACGAGGTGATCCGTCGCGAGTTTCGCCAACTCGAAGCAGCATGGTATGACGGCGAAAAAATTCGCCAATCCCGTAACCGGGTAGACCGCCTTGGCTTCTTTAAAGACGTGACGCTTGAAACACAGGATGTGCCGGGCTCCCCGGACCAGGTCGACCTGTTAATTACAGTGACCGAAAAGCCAACTGGAAGCGTGAGCGTGGGCGCGGGCCTGTCCAGTAGTGACGGCTTGGGGCTGACATTTGGATTTAAGCAAGACAATGCATTCGGTTCTGGTAACTCCCTCGGAATGGATATCAATACCAGCAAACTCAATCGCTCGATTGGGTTTAACACGACCAACCCTTACTTTACCGATGACGGTGTGTCACGCACCATCGAAGTATCCTCACGCTCTAGCAAGCCTTATACGGATTCGGACAGTTACACATTGGAGACCACCTCCGGTGCGATACGCTTTGGTGTGCCCTTTACCGACGTTGATACGGTGTATCTTGGCGTCGGAGTGGACAGAACACGCATCGTGGCGGGAAGCGGTTTGCCACTGGCCTATATGACCTACGTAAACCAGTTCGGTTTTACGACCAACGCAGTGCCGCTGACGGCAGGGTGGGGGCGTGATACGCGCGACAGCGCTTTGGTTCCGAGCACCGGCAAACTCATGCGTGCAACCGCCGAGTGGAGTGTGGCTGGCGAGTTGCGATACCTCCGTGGTACCGCGCAGTACCAGCAGTTTTTCCCGATTACGCGGCGTGTGACAGCGTCATTCAATGCCGAGATGTCGGCGGGCGCAGGTACCAATAATTTGCCGTACCCCATTTTCAAGAACTACTATGCCGGCGGCCTCGGGTCTATCCGTGGCTTCGAGCAGGGCAGTTTGCAAACCGCATCGCAGCGCGCAACATTTGCCACGGCCACCGGTGGTGCAAAGAAATTTAATGTTAATGCCGAGTTGCTGTCTCCACTGCCCGGTGGCGGAACGGACCGAACCCTGCGTATGTTTGGTTTTGTGGATGCCGGTGGTGTCTTTGATGCCGATGAACCCATTCAGTTCGATAGCCTGAGGTCGTCTTACGGAGTTGGTATCAGTTGGATCTCGCCGGTGGGGCCACTGCGGCTGGCTTTTGCCAAGCCCATCAAGAAGTTCGATGAAGATAGAATTCAAACCATGCAATTTCAGATTGGGACCACTTTCTAATGAAAACACTTTCGCATAAATGGTGGCTGGGCTTGTTGCTGGTAGTCGCAGCGTCTGGCGCGGCGGCACAGGAATTTACGAAAGTTGGCTACGTCAGTACCCAACGCATTACGACTGAATCGATTCCGGCGAAAATGGCGACGTCCAAGTTGGAGCAAGAGTTTTCCAAGCGCCAAAAGGATCTATCCGACCTGCAGGCGTCGCTCAAGTCCTTTAGCGACAAGTTTGAGCGTGATGCGCCGACCCTGACGGAATCTCAGCGTGCCAACCGTCAAAAAGAGTTTGCCGAACTAGGACGCGATTTTCAGCGCAAGCAGCGTGAATTCCAAGAAGACCTCAATGGTCGTCGTAACGAAGAGTTGCAGCAGGTGCTGGACAAGGCCAACCGTGCAGTCAAGCAGGTGGCTGACGCTGAAAAATACGACCTGATTATCCAGGAGGTGGTGTACAGCAACTCCAAGCATGACATTACCGACAAGGTTTTGAAGATTCTCAACGCATCCGGCAAGTAAGTTTTGGCCTCCAGGAATAGTGGCATGGCGCTCTCGCTAGCGTCCATTGTGCAGGCCCTGGGTGGTGAGCTCCACGGTGACCCTGCGTTGCAGATCATCGGTATCGCACCGCTGGAGTCTGCCAGTCCCAGCGAAATCAGCTTTCTGAGCAATCCCAAGTACCAGTCCCAACTCGTCACCTCATTGGCGGGTTGTGTCATCGTCGGGCCCGCGATGCAAGAAGCGGCCCGCGTGCGCGGTGCCTGCATTGTGGCTGAGCAACCCTACCTGTATTTTGCCAAGTTGACCCAGTTGTGGAAGCGCGGTAGCGCGCCGCAAGCGGGCCCCAGGGTGCACCCCAGCGCCGTGGTGGACCCTTTGGCAGATGTGCATCCCACCGCAATCATCGGCCCCTTGTGTGTGGTGGAACGCGGTGCCCGTATTGGTGCCGACACGGTGCTCAAGTCCCGGGTCACCGTGAGCGAAGATTGCATTGTTGGTGCGCGCTGCTTGCTGCACCCCGGCGTGGTCATTGGTGCCGACGGTTTTGGTTTTGCACCCAGGCCAAACAACGAGGGCTGGGAAAAGATTGAGCAATTGGGCGCGGTGCAGATCGGCAATGATGTTGAAATCGGCGCCAATACCTGCATTGACCGCGGGGCGCTGAGCGACACCATCATTGAAGACGGCGTCAAGCTCGACAACCTGATCCAAATCGGCCATAACGTGCGCGTAGGGCGCCATTCGGCCATGGCCGGGTGCGCGGGCGTAGCGGGCAGTGCCACCATTGGGGCGCACTGCACCCTGGGTGGGGGCGCCATCGTGTTGGGCCACCTGACCTTGGGCGACCATGTGAACATTTCTTCGTCGACCACGGTCACCAAATCGATTCTGAAACCCGGCCACTACACCGGCATGTTCCCGGTGGACGACAACGCGGCGTGGGAGCGCAACGCCGCCACACTCAAGCAGCTGCACAGCCTGCGCGACCGCATTAAAACATTAGAAAAAGACAAGCCATGATGGATATTCACGAGATTCTCAAACAGCTCCCCCACCGCTATCCGTTTTTGATGGTGGACCGCGTGCTGTCGGTTGAAAAGGGCAAGTCCATCAAGGCCCTGAAAAACGTCACCATCAACGAGCCATTTTTTAACGGCCACTTTCCGCACCGCCCGGTCATGCCCGGTGTGCTAGTGCTCGAAGCCATGGCCCAAGCCGCCGCCTTGCTGGCTTTTGATGCCATGGGCGTGACGCCCGACGACAAAACCGTGTATTACTTTGCCGGTATCGATTCGGCGCGTTTCAAGCGTCCGGTGGAGCCAGGCGATCAACTGATTTTGGACGTGATACTCATCCGCTCCAAATCCGGCATTTTTAAGTTTGCAGGGACAACGCGGGTGGATGGCAACCTCGCCTGTGAGGCCGAGCTGATGTGCACCATGCGCACTGTTGCCTAAGTCTGGGGGACGCCTGATGAGCTTGATTCACCCCACGGCAGTGATTGACCCCGGCGCCGCGCTTGACAGCACGGTCTCGGTAGGTCCCTACACCATCATTGGCCCCCATGTGCGTATTGGGGCCGGTACCACCGTCGGGCCACACTGCGTGATCGAAGGCCACACCACCATTGGCCGCGACAACCGCATCTTCCAGTTCAACTCGCTGGGTGCGATTCCGCAAGACAAAAAATACGCCGGTGAACCTTGTGAGTTGACCATTGGCGACCGCAACACCGTGCGCGAGTTTTGCACCCTCAACATCGGCTCGCCTGGTGACGGCGGCCTCACCAGCCTGGGCAACGACAACTGGATCATGGCCTACGTGCACATAGCGCACGACTGCCACGTGGGCAACCACACCATCTTTGCCAACAGTGTGCAGCTGGCCGGCCATGTGCATATTGGCGACTGGGCTATTTTGGGCGGTGTCACCCTGGTGCACCAGTTTGTGCGGATAGGCGCTCACTGCATGACCGCGATCAACTCGGTGCTGTTGGCCGACCTGCCGCCGTTTGTGATGTGCCAAGGTCAGCCTGCCGCAGCCCGCTCTATGAATTTCGAAGGACTGCGCCGACGCGGCTGGAGCCCCGAGCGCATCAGCGGCATCAAAGCCCTGCACAAGACGCTGTACCGCGACGACCTAACGTTGGAGCAAGCCAAGGTCCGTATTGCCGAGCAGGGCGTCAATCGCCCCGAGACGGCCGAGGACGTGGCCATGATGCTGTCCTTTTTGGAGCAGACCTCTCCGCAACGCGGCATCGTGCGTTAGGACCGGGCCATGCCTGCAGCGCTGCCCGCATCCGTGGCCCCAGCGCCGCACACAGCCCCCACAACACCCACCCAGCCATTTGTGGCCATGGTCGCTGGCGAGGCGTCGGGCGATTTGCTGGGGGGTTTGTTGCTAGACGGCCTGAAGGCGCGTTGGCCCCAGCTCACCGCCGCCGGCATTGGTGGCCCGCAAATGGATCGCCTCGGCTTTACCGCCTGGTGGCCGCACCACAAATTGGCGGTGCACGGTTTTGGTTGGGAGGTGTTGCGCCGCTTTCGCGAGATATGGGGCATCCGCAACCAGCTACAAGCTCGCTTGCTGGCCCAGCGCCCTGACATTTTTATTGGCGTCGATGCGCCCGATTTCAACCTGACGCTAGAGCGCAATCTGCGTTCTAGCGGTATCAAAACCGTGCATTTTGTCTGCCCCAGCATCTGGGCGTGGCGCGCCAACCGGGTGGAAAAAATCCGCGCCAGCGTGGACCATGTGCTGTGTATCTTCCCGTTTGAGCCCGCGCTGCTGGCCAGCCACGGCATTGCCGCCACCTACGTGGGCCACCCGCTGGCCAATGTGATCCCGATGGAGCCCGACAAGGCCGCCGCCCGGGCAGCACTGGGATTGCTGGCCACGGACCGGGTTATTGCCCTGCTGCCAGGCAGCCGGGGGTCAGAGGTTAAGCACCTTTCTTTGTGCTTCTTTCAGGCTGCAGCCCTCGTCAAACGTGCGCAAGCAGCTATCAAAATAATAGTGCCCGCCGTGCCCGCACTGCGCCCGGTTATTGAGGCCGCCGCTGCCCAAGCAGGCATGCTGGACCAGGTGACCATCGTCAACGGCCAATCCCACACTGTGCTGGCTGCTTGCGATATGACCCTGATCGCCAGCGGCACCGCCACGCTAGAGGCGGCGTTGTTCAAACGTCCCATGGTCATTGCCTACCGCATGGGCTGGCTCAGCTGGCAAATCATGCGGCGCAAGCAGTTGCAACCCTGGGTGGGCCTGCCCAATATATTGACCGGTGAATTCATCGTGCCCGAGCTGCTGCAAGACCGCGCCACCCCCCGCGCGCTGGCCGACGCGGTGCTGCAGTGTTTGCACGACCTAGACCACGCGCCTGCCAAAATACAGGCCCTGCACCAACACTACACCGCGCTGCACCACAGCCTGCAGCGCAATACCTCTCAACTGGCAACCGATGCGATCGAAAAACTTCTTGCTGGCTGAACAAGCCCCCCTGTCGTGGGACACCCCCGGCCTGATGGCTGGCGTGGACGAAGCCGGGCGCGGCCCGCTGGCCGGCCCGGTGGTGGCCGCCGCCGTTATCTTGGACCCCCGCAACCCGATAGAAGGCCTGGCCGACTCCAAGGTGCTGACCGAGCGCCGCCGTGAAAAGCTCTACGACGAAATCCGCGCCAAAGCCCTGTGCTGCTCTATTGCCGAGGCCAGTGTGGAAGAAATCGACGCCATCAACATCCTGCAAGCCACCCTGCTGGCCATGCGCCGCGCGGTAGAGGGCCTGCGCCTGAAGCCGTCGCTGGTGCTGGTGGACGGCAACCGCCTGCCGGTGCTCAGCATGCGGGCCGAAGCCATTGTCAAAGGCGACAGCAAAGTGCAGGCCATCTCGGCGGCGTCCATCCTGGCCAAGGTCACCCGTGACCGCTGGTGCGCCGAGCTGGACGCGCAGTACCCCCAGTACGGCTTTGCCGGCCACAAAGGTTATGGCACCGCCGAGCACCTGGCCGCCCTGCAAGCCCATGGTGCCTGCCCCCAGCACCGCAAAACCTTCGCGCCGGTTACCAAGGTGTTGGTGCGTCGATGACCACGCCCCCGGCGGGCAGCGCCCCAGCCCACATCACCTCACGCGACAACCCGCTGCTCAAAGAGCTGCGCAAAGTCGCCCATGACAATACCGCCTACCGCAAGGCCGGCCGCTACTGGGTGGAGGGCGACCACCTGTGCAGCGCCGCCCTGGCCCGTGGCCTGCAGCCAGCGGTCGCCGTATTTTCAGAGGAATATTGGCAAAACCCCGAGTCCAGGCCTCTAGCCCTCGTGGAATATGCGCAAGCAGCTATCAAAAGTGTAGTAATCCCAGCGGCATTGTTCCGTGAACTCAGTGGCCTAGAGTCCCCCGCAGGGGTGGGCTTTGTGCTGGATTTGCCCACCGGCGTGGCGCTGCAGCCCCTGGCTGCCAGTGTCATCTTGGACCGGGTGCAAGACGCGGGCAACGTCGGCTCTATTTTGCGCAGCGCCGGGGCGTTTGGGTTTAAACAAGTGATTGCCCTCAAAGGCACGGCGGCATTGTGGAGCCCTAAGGTGCTGCGCGCCGGTATGGGCGCGCATTTTGGCCTGAGCCTGTTAGAAGGTGTCACGCTGGACGACCTGCAAACCCTGCAAGTGCCCATTGTGGTTACCAGTTCGCACCAGGGCGACCTGATCCAAAACCTAAAGCTACCCAAACCCTGTGCCTGGGCTATGGGCCACGAAGGGCAGGGCGTGTGTGCCGAGCTGATGGCGCGTGCAGCGGTGCATGTGCGCATCGGCCAGCCGGGCGGGGAAGAATCGCTTAACGTGGCAGCCGCAGCGGCGATTTGTTTGCATGCCACTAGCCTTTAAAAGGGGCCAGGCTCGTATTAAATGCGTATTAAATGCCCGACTTGCCTGGCAGCATGACTCTGCCGCCAGGGTCAAGCTATACAGCGATCAACGGGCGTTGCTCACCATGTCTGCGACCATCTTGGATACGATGCCGCCGCCTGAACCCCAACTGCCCGTGCCAGTGTGGTTATAGGCCTCGGCGTCGTCACGAAACTTGACTGAGTGATGGCTCCACTTGGCATGGCCACCCTCTGCGGCAGCGGTACCCAGCGTCAGATCGTTGCAGAGCCAGTCCCCTGGATTGCAATAGGCGCCACCGGCACTGCCGGCTATTCCGCCTGACGAGTGGTAGGCGACCGCGTCGTCATCTTGGCCCGGCAGGACGCCAGAGTAGACCTTGCCTTTGGAGCCGGCAAACATGTAGAACATCTTGGCGCGGGTTTGGTTGTGGTCGTACATGGCGCGCGCGGTGGCGGTTTTGAGGTCGCCCGTGAGCGGATCAGACACGGCCCAACTGCCGACATTCGCCAATTCACTGCCGCCAGCGGCGCCCCCGGCGATGTCCACCCACTTGATGTTCCAGCCGGTCTGCGTGGTGCCGTCAGTGTTGCCACAAACCCCGGCGCTGTTGGCGGTGGCGTTCTTTTTAGACCGGGCCGAACTGCCGTAGAGCGACAGCGCGTAGCCAATTTGCAAATTGCCAGCGCTGTGGGCTGCCACGTAGCACCAGTTGCTGCCGGTGCAGAAGCAGTCCAGCGCATTGCGAATGCCGGCATTGGTGCTGGAGATATGGCTGTAACCGTCCCAGTTAACCGCCTTCTTGTTCACGCCGGCAGCGGTCGTGGCGGGGCCCCATCGGGTGAAGCTGGCGTAGTTGTTTACCACCGCGCCAGTGCCGCGGCCGTGGATCCACAGGGAATAATTGGTGCTGTGGGCAGCGCCAACCATCCCGGCCATCAAAGTGAATGCCAAGACGAACGAGCGATGGGCGCGCAGCCAAGCCAAATTCCAGTAAAGTGAGTTCATCTAAGTCTCCTAACGGTTGTTTTACTTGTAAAAAAGTGATGACAGTTGCGTTCGGTTACCAGCCGAACGGTGTAATTTTCTTTGGTGACGTGCCTGCTGTAATTGGTACATACCCTGCACTTAAAAGGGGCCACCCTTAAAAGGGGCCAGGCTCGAATTAAAGCGAATTAAAGATCGACTGACTTGCACTCGAATTAACGAAAGCTAGAAGCCATTCCATCCATGTCTCAACCAAAATCCGCCATGCCACACCTGCCCAACCCCTTAAACCTGCGTGTCTATTGGGAGGACACCGACGCGGGCGGTGTGGTGTATTACGCCAACTATCTCAAATTTTTCGAGCGCGCGCGCACCGAGTGGCTGCGCGGCCTGGGCATAGAGCAGGGCGCTTTGCAGACAGACGCAGGCGTGCTGTTTGTAGTGGCTGAGGTCAGCGTGCGTTATGTGGCGCCGGCGCGACTCGATGATTTGCTCACCGTCAGCGTTCAGGTGGTGGAGCAGGGGCAGGCCTCATTGCAAATGGTGCAACAGGCCTGGCGGGGCGAAACGTTGCTGGCCGAGGCGCGGGTACGCGTGGGTTGTGTGGATAGCAACAGCCTGCGTCCACGGCGAATTCCCATGCAGGTTCTACAGGTTTTGGGCGCAAAATCGCCCACCCCTCCGTTATAATAGGGGGCTTCCCAGAAATCAGCCGTCCCAAGCGCTGCTCTAGCACCTTATCCCTACTTCAATACAGCAGCCAAGGCAGTCCTTGAGCGCGCTTGGGCGTACCCGCAAACCATTCGGAGAACCCAGTGCTCTTGTCTCTTAAGGGAACCACCCCCCCCGCCATCTTGGCGCTCGCAGACGGCACGGTCTATATTGGAAACTCCATCGGAGCCCCCGGCTCCACAGTTGGTGAGGTCGTTTTCAACACGTCCATGACCGGCTACCAGGAGATCCTGACCGACCCCAGCTATTGCCAGCAGATCGTCACGCTGACCTACCCCCACATTGGCAACTACGGCACCAACCCGCAAGACGTCGAGTCTGACCGGGTGCACGCCGCAGGCCTGATCATTCGTGATCTGCCCATGGTGGCGTCTAACTTTCGCAGTACCGCGACCTTGAGCGAGTATTTGGTGGCAGCAGGCACGGTGGCCATTGCCAATATCGATACCCGTCAGCTCACCCGCCAGCTGCGCACCCAGGGCGCGCAAAACGGTTGCATTTTGGCCCTGACGCCCGGCGAAGCGGTGACCGGCGCCTTGGTTGAAAAGGCTATCGCGGCGGCCAAGGCGGCACCATCCATGTCGGGTCTTGATCTGGCTAAGGTGGTGTCGGCTGTGGTCAATAGCGAGTGGACTGAAAGCGAATGGATGTTGTCCAAAGCGGACGGCAAGCCCGGCTACGGCCAGCAAACGGAACCGCGTTTTCATGTGGTGGCGTACGACTTTGGTGTCAAGCACAACATCCTGCGCATGTTGGCCCAGCGCGGTTGCAAGGTTACCGTAGTGCCTGCGCACACAACGGCAGCCGAGGCGCTCAAGCACCAGCCTGATGGCATATTCCTGAGTAATGGCCCTGGCGACCCTGAACCGTGCGATTACGCGATCAAGGCGACCGCCGAGCTGATTGAAACCGGCATCCCCACGTTTGGCATTTGCCTGGGCCACCAGATCATGGCGCTGGCCAGTGGTGCCAAGACTTTCAAAATGAAGTTTGGCCACCACGGTGCCAATCATCCGGTTAAGGATCTGGACAGCGGCCGTGTCAGCATCACCAGCCAGAATCACGGTTTTGCGGTGGACGAAACGTCGCTGCCCGCCAACCTGCGCGCCACCCACATCAGCCTGTTTGACAACACGCTGCAGGGTCTGGAGCGCACCGACAAACCCGCGTTCTGCTTCCAGGGCCACCCCGAAGCATCACCCGGACCGCACGATATCGGTTACCTGTTTGACCGCTTCATCGCGTCGATGGAGAAAAACTAACTATGCCTAAACGTACAGATATTCACAGCATTCTCATCATCGGCGCGGGCCCCATCATCATTGGCCAAGCGTGTGAGTTCGACTATTCGGGTGTGCAGGCCTGTAAGGCGTTGCGCGAAGAGGGTTACAAGGTCATTTTGATCAACAGCAACCCCGCCACCATCATGACCGACCCGGCCACGGCGGACGTCACCTACATCGAGCCCATCACTTGGCAGACGGTCGAGAAGATCATCGCCAAAGAAAAGCCGGATGCGATTTTGCCCACCATGGGCGGGCAAACGGCGCTCAACTGCGCGCTGGACCTGTGGCACCACGGTGTGCTGGAAAAGTACAAGGTCGAACTTATTGGCGCCAAGCCTGAAGCCATCGACAAGGCCGAAGACCGCCTGAAGTTCAAAGACGCCATGACCAAGATTGGTCTGGGCTCGGCCCGCTCGGGTATTGCCCATAGCTTGGAAGAGGCATGGGCCGTGCAAAAAACACTGGGTTTCCCCACCGTCATCCGCCCCAGTTTCACGTTGGGCGGTACCGGCGGCGGCATTGCCTACAACCCGGATGAATTTGAGGTCATCTGCAAGCGCGGCCTGGAAGCCTCGCCCACCAATGAGCTGCTGATTGAAGAGTCGCTCTTGGGTTGGAAAGAGTACGAGATGGAAGTGGTGCGCGATACGGCGGACAACTGCATCATCGTCTGCTCGATTGAGAATTTAGACCCCATGGGTGTACACACCGGTGACTCCATCACCGTGGCGCCCGCCCAGACCCTGACCGACAAGGAATACCAAATTCTGCGCAATGCCTCTTTGGCCGTGCTGCGCGAAATTGGTGTGGACACGGGTGGGTCGAACGTGCAGTTCTCCATCAACCCGGACGATGGCCGCATGGTTGTCATCGAGATGAACCCGCGCGTAAGCCGTTCGTCCGCTTTGGCATCCAAAGCCACGGGCTTCCCCATTGCCAAAATCGCCGCCAAGCTGGCGGTCGGCTTTACGCTGGACGAGTTGCGCAACGACATCACCGGCGGCGCAACGCCCGCGTCGTTTGAGCCCAGCATCGACTACGTGGTCACCAAGATTCCGCGTTTTGCGTTTGAAAAGTTTCCCGCTGCAGACAGCCGTCTGACCACGCAGATGAAGTCGGTGGGCGAGGTGATGGCCATGGGCCGTACCTTCCAGGAGTCCTTCCAGAAAGCCCTGCGCGGTCTAGAAGTGGGCGTAGACGGTATGAACGAGAAAACGCAAGACCGCGAAGTGCTCGAAAAAGAGTTGGGTGAGCCCGGCCCCGAGCGCATCTGGTATGTGGGCGACGCGTTTGCCCAAGGCATGAGCGTGGACGAGGTGTTTGCGCTGACTAAGATTGACCGCTGGTTTTTGGTGCAAATCGAGCAGATCGTCCAGATCGAGCTGGAGATTGAGCGCTTGCCCCAGCCCGCCAGCGGGACGGCCTTCGACCGGATTGACGCTGCCACGCTACGCAGCCTTAAGCAAAAGGGTTTTTCCGACCGCCGATTGGCGCGCCAGTTCAAGACCACCGACAAAGTGGTGCGCGACAAGCGCATCGCCTTGGGCGTGCGCCCGGTCTACAAGCGCGTGGACACTTGCGCGGCCGAGTTTGGCACCAACACGGCCTACATGTACTCCACTTACGAGTCTGAAGGCGCTGAGTGCGAATCCGCACCCACCACCAACAAGAAGATCATGGTGCTGGGCGGTGGCCCCAACCGCATCGGCCAGGGCATCGAGTTTGACTACTGCTGCGTACATGCCGCACTGGCCATGCGCGAAGACGGGTACGAGACCATCATGGTCAACTGCAACCCTGAGACCGTGTCCACCGACTACGACACCTCAGACCGCTTGTATTTTGAGCCCTTGACGCTGGAAGACGTGCTGGAAATTGTCGACAAAGAAAAACCGGTTGGCGTGATCGTGCAATACGGTGGCCAAACGCCTTTGAAGTTGGCGCTGGACCTAGAAGCCAACGGCGTGCCCATCATCGGCACCAGCCCCGACATGATTGACGCGGCCGAAGACCGCGAGCGCTTCCAAAAGCTGCTGCACGAATTAAAGCTGCGCCAGCCACCCAATGCCACGGCCCGCACTGAGCCCGAAGCGTTGGAAAAAGCCGCCGCTTTGGGTTACCCCCTGGTGGTGCGCCCTAGCTACGTGCTGGGAGGCCGCGCCATGGAAATCGTGCACGAGCAGCGCGATCTGGAGCGCTACATGCGTGAGGCGGTCAAGGTCAGCCACGACTCCCCTGTGCTGCTGGATCGCTTTTTGAATGACGCGATTGAGTGCGATGTGGACTGCATCCGCGACCCATTGGGCGTGACCTTTATTGGCGGTGTGATGGAGCACATTGAGCAAGCCGGCGTGCACAGCGGCGACTCGGCCTGCTCCCTGCCGCCCTACAGCCTGAGTGCTGAGACGGTCACCGAGATCAAGCGCCAAACTGCAGCCATGGCGCAAGCTTTGAACGTGGTCGGCCTGATGAACGTGCAGTTTGCGATCCAAAACATTGATGGCAAAGACGTCATCTTCGTGCTGGAGGTCAACCCCCGTGCCTCGCGCACGGTACCCTTTGTTAGCAAAGCCACTGGCATTCAACTGGCCAAAGTGGCTGCACGCTGCATGGTGGGGCAGTCGTTGGCGTCGCAGGGTATTAAAAATGAGGTGACGCCACCCTATTTCAGTGTCAAAGAGGCGGTGTTCCCATTCGTCAAGTTCCCCGGCGTCGACACCATTCTGGGCCCTGAGATGAAGTCCACCGGCGAGGTCATGGGTGTGGGCAAAACCTTTGGCGAGGCGTTTGTGAAGTCGCAATTGGGCGCTGGTGCCAAGCTGCCGCGCTCGGGCAAGGTATTCCTGTCGGTCAAGCAAAGCGATAAGCCCCGCGCTGTGGAAGTGGCGCGCAAGCTGGCCCACCAGGGGTTTACTCTGGTGGCGACCAAGGGCACTGCAGCGGCCATTCGGGCTGCTGGTGTGGACTGCGAGGTCGTCCACAAAGTGACCGAAGGCCGTCCGCATATTGTGGACATGATCAAGAATGAGCCCTTGGCTATGGTTGTCAATACTGTCGAAGAGCGCCGCAACGCGATCACCGACTCGCGCCAGATCCGCACGTCAGCTTTGCTGGCGCGCGTTACGACCTACACCACCATCGCTGGGGCCGAGGCCGCCGTGCAGGGTATGCAATACCTGGACCACCTGGATGTGATTTCCATCCAGGAAATGCACGCGCTGTTGGCCCTGCCGCAGTAAGGTGATGGTTAGGCCTGGCTGCGTAAAGTTGGCATAATCCAGCCTTTCTTGTGACGGGACAGTACGGCGTGTCGACGCGGTACTGTCCTTGTTACTTTTGAACCCCGTTTTTTGTAGTTACTGTTTTATATGACAACCATTCCTATTACCAAGCGCGGCGCCGAGTCTCTCAAGGCCGAGTTGCACAAACTCAAAACGGTGGAGCGCCCGTGGGTGATCAACGCTATCTCCGAAGCCCGCGCGCAGGGCGATTTGAGCGAAAACGCCGAATACGATGCCGCCAAAGACCGCCAAGGTTTTATTGAGGGCCGTATCCAGGAAGTTGAAGGCAAACTCTCCGCAGCCCAGATCATTGACCCGTCCGAGCTCAACGCCGGCGGCAAGGTGGTGTTTGGCGCCACGGTTGAACTGGAAGAAGAGGCCAGCGGCGCGCAGGTGACCTACCAAATCGTAGGCGAAGACGAGGCTGATCTGAAATTGGGCCGTATCAATATCGGCTCACCCATTGCCCGCGCCCTGATTGGCAAAGTCGAGGGCGACGTGGCCGAGGTGCAGGCGCCCGGTGGTATTAAGGCCTACGAGATTATGGCGGTGCGTTATATCTAAGCTGCCGGTTTGGGTGGCGGCCCTGTGGTGGGGCAGTCTGACGACGCTGGGTTTCCTGGTCGTGCCGATGCTGTTTGTGCACCTGCCCAGTGCGGCTATGGCCGGATCTATGGCGGCCCACCTGTTTGCAGCACAGACCTGGGTGTCGGTGGCGTGCGGCTTGGTACTTCTGCAATTTTTTAGATCAAATAGGTCGCTAGCCCTCGAAGACGTTGCGCAGAGCGCTACACTTTTTGTAGTGAGTGGGGTGTTGCTGGCGGTGTTGGTGGAGTTTGCTGTAGCGCCCCGCATTGTGGCGCGCGACAACCTGGCGCTGTGGCACGCGGTGGGTAGTGCCATGTATGTGCTGCAGTGGATCTGTGCTTGCGTGGTTTTTGGGAAGTTGTCCCGTCGCACGGATTGAGGAAACCGTTGCGCAAGTCGCGGTGAGGCGCAGGAGGCTGAGGCTCCCTGCAAAGCTCCGTGTCCCCCGCCCTGCGGGCTCCTCCTTAACCTACGCTTTGCAGGGAGCCTCAGCCTCCTGCTCGGCAGTTTAGGTTTGGCTGCGTTTTTTAACGCTGACTTGCGGCTTTGGTTTGGCCCGCTTGACGTTGCCGCCGGCGGTTAAGCGCTGGTTGCCCAAGACACGCAGGGTTTTGACTTCGGGGCGCTGACCTGCACGTTTGCTGTATTTCAAGACTTTGAAGTCGCGTGGACCGGCCATGCGGTCTTCGTCCACGGTTTTCTCTTTTTCGACCTTGGGGCGCCACAGCACCAGCAGTTTGCCGATGTGTTGAATCGGCGCAGCGCTGAGGTCTTCGGCCAGGGCCTGGAACATGGCTTCGCGGGCAACCCGGTCGTCGGAAAACACGCGAACCTTGATCAGGCCGTGTGCGTTGAGCGCGTTGTGGATTTCTTTTTTGACCGCGGGGGTCAGGCCATCGTTGCCCACCATGACGACGGGGTCAAGGTGGTGGGCTTCAGAACGGTGTTCTTTTCGTTGGGCGGGTGTGAGTTGTATAAGAGGCATCCCGCTATTATCGGTTGAATGAAACGTGGGCGGTAGAGCCGCCCACTCAGAAAGTCAGAATGAAAACACCCAGCAAGGGCAAAAAGGT
>JBBRSA010000047.1:0-28038 GCA_038245855.1 Burkholderiales bacterium | reverse complement strand
CGCAGCTTTGTCTCGTCCATGTTGATCACCATCCTTGGATGATCAAGCCAATGGCAGTTGGACCTAAACCTACCCCTTCAGGCTCATTTCTGGTTGGAAATACGCAGGCCGTTCAGGCTCATACCTCGTTGGACAAGGCTGACGGTGCACGTAAATACTGGGGAAGTGCACAATGTCGGGCAGATCAAGGTCGGGGCAACGTCCGTCGTTATGACGGACATTGCCATTTCATCGACCGGCGTTATGTATGGCGTTGACGGAGCTAGCACCACCACGTCGTTGTCGTCCTTGTATCAAATCAATCCGTTGACAGCTGCAGCCACATACATCGGCGGACTCGGCACTTCGGTCAATTCGCTTGTGTTTGGGCTCGACGGCAAGCTCTATGCTGCCAATGACTCGTTGTGGACGGTGAATACATTGACGGGCTCAGCCTTCAACACAGGGAATAACGGGACGGTCTACCATTCTGATGGTGACTTAGCCTTCCTGAATGGGAACCTGTACCTGACAGGTTGCACCACGGCGATCAATCTTTGCGGTACGTCGCACCTGATCCAAATCAATACGACCAACGGGGCCGGCACTGATATCGGTGACACAGGCTTCAATCAGATGTACGGACTTGCCGCCGACGACACCTCGCTGTTTGCGTTCTCGGGTGACCCAACCAGCAATTCCGTCTACAAGATCAACCCAACAAATGGGAGTGCGGCAGTGTGGCAGGGACTCAACGGCGATGCCATTGGTCCCGTGTATGGCGCGGCACTCGCACCCGTTCCCGAGCCCGAAACGTACGCCATGCTTCTGGCTGGCTTAGGACTCGTAGGCAGCATTGCGCGTCGACGCAAGCAAGGCTAAGTAAAGCGCGTTCGCCGCGCCTTCATCCAACGGGTGTATCGGTCCTCGCAATACATAGGTGCTTGGTCTCAGCACGACAAAGGGCTTATGCGAGGGTCGGTTGCCCGCCAGGTGGTTCATGCCGCACAGGGCGCTGTGCGGGTTGTGCGCTCGCCTTCGGGTCGCCTCTGGGCACCGCAGCGGGTACATTAGCGCATGCAAACCCCTGAAGGCCCAAGCCGGACGCATCGATTCCGGTCATGGTTGCGGCACCTAGAGCCCCGCGTTCTGGACACCTTGAATAACCCGCTGCTCAGGCCCCTGCGCCCATGGCTGGACCGACACGATGTTTTCAGCTTTAACCGTGAGCCGCTGGCCCGGGGCGTTGCGTTTGGAATGTTGTGTGGCCTCATTCCGGGGCCCCTGCAGGTTCTGGGTTCTTTGGGGATGTGTGCTTGGCTGCGGGGCAACGTCATAGCGGCGGCCATTGCGACGACCTACACCAACCCATTGACCATCGTCCCCTTGTATTGGCTTGCCTTTCAGATCGGCGCGTTTCTTTTGCCGGGGCAGCACCCCATACCGCCATTTGTGGTACCCGAGGGGAGCGTTGGCGCCGGGGCGGTGGGGTTGGGGGTGTGGATGGGTGCGCTGGGGTGGCCATTGCTAGTGGGTTTGCCAGTGTTGGCCGCCATGCTGGCAGCCAGTGCCTAAGCATTAGTGCAAGTTTTCTTTCTGATGCCTGTAATCCGGCGGGCACGGCGCATGCGCCGTGGGGCTGAAAACGCACGCTAGACAAAGGGGGCGCCTGCCGGTCATCCATTGCCAGCGCGGGGCTTGCGGGTGCGCGCCAACATACACTGCCGAGCGTTAAACTCCGCCGTCGGCTGCAATTTCCCAAAAACCGTCAGGGCGCAGCGACTTGCGCTTCAAAACCGACGGCGGCAACGTGAGCTTGAGTGCTGCGGCCCGGTTCGGATCGATCAACACGGTCGGGTTTTCTTGGCGCAGAATAGGCAGCACATCGGGCTTTTTGCGGTACTTGAGAATCTTCACCGCCTGTGTCGCGGCAAGGTTTCCGACAAGCCCAAAGTCTGCGCCGACATACAGCACGGCACCGGGCACGGGGACCAAGGCAAACGAAATAACGGGGACTTTGTATTCCACCGCAAAGTCGCTCAAATCATGGGTCGGCTCGTAATTGCGCATGGCGTAGTAGGTATCCAGAGGCACCGCAAACATTTGTACGCCTTTGCCACCGTTATACAGTTCCTTCACCGCAGGAATAATGCTGTCTTGCTTGTTCACCATACGCGATGTCACGGTGATGCCCATTTGTTCGCCGCTGGTGCGCGCGGCTTCAACGTGCGTCACACCGTTTTCGTCATCGGTATTCACCATACCAATGCGGGTGATATTGGGGTAAATCTCTTTAACGATCTTCATGGAGTCCACCATGTCGATGTACAAGGTAGAGCCGGTCGTACCTGGCCCACCGTCCATGAGCGAGGTCGCGCCCGCATCCACCGGGTTGGCCACCGCAGTGAAAACGACAGGAATATGGCCTGCCTCCAAGATACTGCGTGCATATTTCGTGGCAGGCGTTCCGATGGTCAACGCGATATCGGGCTTGTCCATGACGATGGATTCCGCTTCGTCTTTGATACGGCGCAACACCGCCATACGGTCCCAGAAACCGCCATTCTCGATATCAAAATCAATCTTGACGCGGCGAATCACCAAGTTCTCACCTTGCACGATGCCGTTTTCGCGCAGCGTTTTGAGAAACCCGTCCAGAGACTCTTGGTACGGGGCAATGTCGGTCACTTGCAAGACATCAATCTTGTAAGTGCGGGGTGCGTCCATTACCTTGGCCGACAGCATCTCCATTGCCCCACTGGACGCTGAACATGCCAGCAAAACCGATGCCAATAACCCTACGACCATCTTCATCATTAATCCTTTGAATACACGCAACGCTGTGGTCTTCGACCAAGCCCAAACCATTGGCTTGCCACCCGGATGTTTCTCTGGGCGTACCCACGGCTTGGCCCCAATGGGGTGCAAAAACGCGGGAAGAAAAGCCGAGTGGACGCGCCATTTGCCCGTGGCAACCACCTGCAACCGAATAGCGTTTGTATTGAAACATAAACCGCCTTTTCTGGCGGTCTATCTATTGACTTTACGAACCTACTTAATGGCTTTCCATGCCACCGTTGCAAACACACTCAGGCCATCTGTACGGGTATGGTGGAGCGCTGCTCCTGGATGGTGTTATCAGGGGTGCAAAAAACCAGCTGGGGTACAAACGTTTTGCATGCGTCTTCATGCACCTGGGCAAAGGTTGCGATGATGACCAAGTCGCCCTTGGATGCGCGCCGTGCGGCCGAGCCATTGACCGAAATGATGCGGCTGCCGCGCTCGGCGCGGATGGCATAGGTGACGAAGCGCTCGCCGTTGTTGATGTTCCAGATGTGGATCTGCTCGTTGTCGGTAATGTTGGCCGCGTCCAGCAGGTCTTCATCAATGGCGCAGGAGCCCTCGTAATGCAGCTCACAGTGGGTAACGCTGGCACGGTGGATTTTGGATTTAAGCAGGGTTCGGAACATGGCTTTAATACCTCAGTAGCATGGGCGTGGCGGCAAGATGTGTACCATCGTAGACACCCGCACCGACATCTTCCATTTTAGTGCATTCCTTGCCGTGTTTAGCCCTTCTATTAGCCATGCCAAAGTCATTCGATTTTTCTATCTCATCCCTTCAGCAGCTCGCCCAAACCGACGTGGAGCGTGCCTTGGCAGAGGACGTCGGCGCTGGTGATCTGACCGCCAGCCTGATTGACCCCAGCCGTATGGCGCGCGCGCGGGTGCTTGCCCGTGAGAGCGCCGTGGTGTGCGGCCAGCCCTGGGTCGATGCCGCATTGCTGCAATGTGACCCGCAGGCCAAGATCGTCTGGCATGTGCTTGATGGACAGCGCTGCGCTGCCAACCAGGTCGTGCTTGAAGTGACTGGCCGTGCCGAAGCCCTACTAACGGCCGAACGCACCGCCCTTAACTTTTTGCAGCTGCTCAGCGGCGTAGCCACCAAGACGGCAGCCTATGTGGCCATCGTCGCGGGCACCAAGGCGCACATTGTGGACACCCGCAAGACCATACCGGGCCTGCGCTTGGCACAAAAATACGCAGTGCGCACTGGTGGCGGCACCAACCACCGCGTGGGCTTGTACGACGCCGTGCTCATCAAAGAAAACCACATCGCTGCAGCCGGTGGCATCGCCCAGGTCATGCAGCGCGCGGCACCCATTGCGGCGCAGGCCGATTTTGTCGAAATTGAGGTCGAAACGTTGGATGAGTTGCGCCAAGCCCTGATTGCGGGCGCCACCATGGTCTTGCTCGACAACATGGGCCTGCCCACCTTGCACGAGGCGGTGCGCATCAACACCGAGCGGGCCACACCCGCCATTTTGGAAATATCGGGCGGCGTCACGCTTGACGGCTTGCGCGCCTTGGCAGAGACGGGGGTGGACCGTATCTCGATCGGCACGCTCACCAAAGATGTGCAATCCGTCGACTACTCCATGCGTATTGAGACCCTCACGGAAGGCGCAGCATGAACCCCACTGCCAACACCACCATTGCGGTGGATTACGAGCAACCCGACACCGACACGCCCGACGGCACCAACACCTGCAGCACCCGCCACGCCTGGGCGCGTGTGCCGGTAGAACCCAGCCCCACCGAGCGCGCCGCCCTCAAAGGCAAAATTCGCCGTCTGCTGAAAGAGAAGAACGCCGTCATGGTGTCGCACTACTACGTGCACCCCGATCTGCAAGACCTGGCCGAAGAAACCGGTGGCATCGTGTCCGACTCATTGGAGATGGCCCGCTTTGGCCGCGACCATGCCGCACAGACCCTGGTGGTATCGGGCGTGAAATTCATGGGTGAGACAGCCAAGATCATCTCCCCCGAAAAGACCGTATTGATGCCTGACCTGGACGCCACCTGCTCGCTCGATTTGGGTTGCCCAGTAAACGAGTTCAGCGCATTTTGTGACGCCCACCCCGACCGTACCGTGGTGGTCTATGCCAACACCAGCGCCGCCGTCAAAGCCCGGGCCGACTGGTTGGTGACCTCCAGCTGCGCGCTGGACATCGTGCGCGCCCTCAAAGACGGGGGGCAAAAGATTTTGTGGGCGCCAGACCGGCACCTGGGCAGCTATATCCAGGTTGAGACCGGGGCCGACATGGTGATGTGGAATGGTGCCTGCATCGTGCACGACGAATTCAAAGCATTTGAACTAGAAGCCCTCAAAAAGGAACGCCCCAAAGCCAAAGTGCTGGTGCACCCCGAATCGCCCCCCAACGTGGTGGCCCTGGCCGACGTAGTAGGCTCGACCAGCGCCATTCTGAACGCCGCGCGCACCATGGACGCCCTAGAGTTCATCGTCGCCACCGACAACGGCATGATGCACAAGCTGCGCACACTCAACCCCGGCAAGGTGTTTATCGAAGCCCCCACCGCCGGCAACAGCGCCACCTGCAAAAGCTGCGCACACTGCCCTTGGATGGCGATGAATGGGCTGGAAAACCTCGCCCAGGTGCTAGAAACCGGCACCAATGCGGTCCATGTGGACCCAGCGCTGGGCCTGCTGGCACGGCGCCCGATTGACCGCATGCTGGCGTTCACTGCGGCCTTGCGCGCCGGGCACAGCGTGTCTGGTCTGGTGCCCAATATCGGTGCTGCGTAGAGGGATTCTTTAAGCAAAATCGGCCCCTAGCCCTCGCGGAACCTGCGCAAGATGCTATTAAATTAATAGTGACTTAGCGTCCGCCGGGCTTAGACGCATCTAAGGCCGAATCAAAAGAAATGCTGTCCTGGGCGATGGCGTCGAGCTTTTGCTGAATCTCGACCAACAAAGCCTGCGCCTGGGCGGTCAGAGTGGGGTCAGGCGAGGCCAAAACCTCTTCGGCCAGCTCCCGTGCTTCGTCCCACAGCTCAATCGCTTCAGATTCTTGGGCCAAGGCCAATTTGACCGCGTACACGTCTTCCTGGGGCTCGGGTGAGGGCTCCGGTATCTGCGGCACGTCCTGTGCAGGTGCAGGTGCCACGGTCACCGGATTGGCGCCCTGCTCTTGCGCTTGGATTTGCAGGCCCAGCCGTTGCAGCATCTCTTGTGCCTGCGTGCGCAGTGCGCCATCCGGTGAGGCCAGCACTTCCTCTGCCAACGCATGGGCTTCTGCCCACAATTCAATGGCTTCGGATTCGTGCGCCAAAGCAAGTTTGACGGCGTACACGTCGACCGGGGTGTTGTCAGGCTCTGCCTGTGGCGCGGGCGATGGCGCTGCCACGGGTTCGGACTCTAGGGTATGGGTATTCATGGGCAGTATTTCTACCGGCGCTGGTGGCAGCGGGGGTTGTGGCGTCGGCGTCGGCGTCGATTCGGTAATAGGTTCGGTAACGGGTTCGATGATGGGTTCGGGTACCGCTACCGGAGCGGCTGGCTCGTGTGCAGCAATGTCCTGTGACAAATCCAAGTCAGGCACCCATGACCCCCTGTGCGGCACCGCTTGCAGCCTAGTGACCAGTGCGGCCTCTTCGGCGCGTTCTGCAGCGTCCCGCAGTAGCCGGGCATCACGTTCGCGCTGCAGTGCGCGTTCCTCACGGCGCTGCGCCAAGGTTTTGCGAACCCGGGACACCTCGTTGGTGGCGGCTTCCAAATCAAATGTCGGCGCGAGGTCGGGCTGCATCAGCGCAATAGCCCCCCAGTCGCTAACACGGACTTCCTCGGTTTCGGTTTCAGGCCCCGTCGCCCACTGGCTAATTTCTTCTTTTTGCACGGTCTGTTGCAGCGCCATCATGGAACTGGAATGGCCGTAAAAATCTGACGCCATGGTGTCACTGAGCGCGTGCCTCACCGGGGCGGCAGACCTGCGGCGAGAACGCCAGACCAGCAAAAGCGCCGCCCCCACAACGAGCACCGCGCCCACCGCCCATCCACCGGCTGGCAGTGCTACACCAGCCTGCCAGGCCTTGGCAGGGGCGGACGCTTCCTGCTGGGCCTGCAACTGGCGAATGGACTGCTGGGTGGCCAACGCTTGCTGCTGCACCGTTTTGAGCTCGGAGGCGACCTGCTCCCACGCCGCGTCTCCATGCGGGGCTGCGGGCGGTGCGACGGGATCTGCGGCGAAAGTTGGGTTCTGCAAAATAAGCTCGCGGTGCGGTTAACGCCCCGGCGCGCGGCCAGCGCAGAGCGTTGTGGACGGAATGATAGTGCATCCGTTTTCTTGCCCGCCCCACCTTATACCGCCCGCAGCCATTTAACTTGCACACAATTTAATTGTGTGCAATAATTCAACCCATGCACACGCCATCACCAACCCGCAAGCCCAATCCCGCGCTGATGCTGGACAACCAGCTGTGTTTTGCACTGTATTCGGCCTCTTTGGCCATGACCAAGTTGTACAAGCCCCTGCTGGAAGCGTTGAAGCTGACGTACCCCCAGTACCTGGTCATGCTGGTTTTGTGGGAGCAAGACTGCCTGTCGGTTTCTGCACTGGGCGATCGCTTGAGCTTGGATTCGGGCACCCTCACACCCCTGCTCAAACGCATGGAGACCGCAGGTTTGTTGCAGCGCCAGCGCGCGACCGACGATGAACGCCGGGTACAGGTCTCACTCACCCCCGCTGGCGCAGCCCTGCAAGCGCACGCGGCCAGCATCCCCCAGTGTGTGGTGGCCCAAACCGGCTGCCCCCTGCCCGAGCTGATTGGTTTGACCCAGCAACTGCGCCTGCTGCGCCACCGCATGGGTTCCGGGTCTACCGCCTCCCGGATTTAATCCCTGCACCAACCTGACCGAAAGGCCACCATGACCCCCTCCCACGTCCAACAGAGCCGCATTGCAGCGTCAGCACCGGCACGCCGAACGCTCCAACGCATCGCGGCGGCTATTGGTATCGGCTTTGTTATTTCGGCAAGCGCCGTTGCCGCGGAGCCCCCGGCGGCGGCCAACGCAAAGGCCCCGGCTGTGGTCAAAGTTGACGACAACAGCTTCCAGTGCATACGCAAGATGCTGCCGGTGCGCCACTTTTATGTAGACAACCTGCTTGGCAATACCACCGGCACCCTGGCCGCCGCCAACGCCCCCAAGGGCGCCATATACCCACCCGGCTCAGTGGTGCAACTGGTGCCCACCGAGGTAATGGTCAAGCGCGAAGCAGGCTTCAACCCTGCCACCGGCGACTGGGAGTTCTTTGAGCTCGACGTGAACGACAAAGGCACCAAAATCGGCAAACGCGGTTTTGCCGAGGTCAACAACCGCTTTGGCAAAAACTGCTTTGCCTGCCACGCCCCAGCGCGCGAGCCCTGGGACTTCATTTGTGAAACCGGCCACAAGTGCGATGCTATCTCCATCGACCACAAGATGACCGGCGCCCTGCAGCGCTCTGACCCGCGCTGCGGTCCGTCCGAACTCGAACCGGGCGACGCCACGGCGCTGATGAAGCTGCGTGCCATGGTGATCATTGGCACCACCCAAGCTTGGTTCAAGAGCCACTTCTGAGGCGCACCCTTTATTCCCTTTACCCACCCGTTCCATTTGTGAACATTTTTGAAAGAAGGCATTGCCATGACCACAAAAGTCGAAAAAGTTATTTACCAAGCCCACGCCAAATCCACCGGTGGACGTGATGGCACCACCCGCACCTCCGACGGGCTGTTGGACCTCAAGCTGGCCGTCCCCAAAGAAATGGGCGGCGCAGGCGGCGGCGTCAACCCCGAGCAGCTGTTTGCAGCGGGCTACAGCGCCTGCTTTATCGGTGCCATGAAGTTTGTAGCCGGCACGCAAAAAATTGCTCTGCCTGCAGACACCAGCATTGACGCCACCGTGGGCATCGGCCAGATCCCAGCGGGCTTCGGCATTGAAGTGCAGCTCGCGGTCACCATTCCAGGCATGGAGCGCACGGCAGCCGAAGCGCTGGTGGCCAAAGCCCACGGCGTGTGCCCTTACTCCAACGCCACACGCGGCAACATCGAAGTCACCATTACGGTGGTTTAAACCTAATCTTGCGGCTTGCGAGCCCCAACCTTTGATTGGTCCCCATGCAACACACTGATTTTTTGGTCCGCAAAGACCAACTCGGCACCACCACGCTGCATACCCGCGTCTTGGGGCCGCTCCCGCAAGGCCAGGTACGCGTGGCCATCGACCGATTTGCACTGACCTCCAACAACATCACCTATGCCGCCATGGGTGATGCCATGCAGTACTGGCAATTTTTCCCGGGGCAGCCGCTGCCTGGCGACGACACGCCCTGGGGCTGCATACCGGTGTGGGGCTTTGGCACCGTGCAAGAGTCCTGCCACCCCGACGTGACTGTTGGCGAGCGCCTGTATGGCTACTTTCCCATGGCAACGTCGGTAGACCTGAGCCCCGGCCCGGTATCGAAGAGCGGTTTTTCAGACACGGCGGCCCACCGCGCTGCGCTGCACGCGGTCTACAACCAGTACACCCGCTGTGCCAGCGACCCGTTTTACACCGCCCAGACTGAAGATGTGCAGGCATTGCTGCGCCCGCTGTTTATCACCTCGTGGCTCATTGACGATTTTTTGGCCGACAACGCCTTTTTTGGTGCCACGGCGAACGCCGGCCAACCGGGCGTGATGCTGCTGTCCAGCGCGTCCAGCAAAACAGCCTATGGCACGGCCTTCCAACTTGCCCAGCGCCGCGGTATTGAAGTGGTGGGGTTGACCTCACCCGGCAACGTGGCGTTTTGCGAGAGCTTGGGCTGCTACCACCGGGTGCTGACCTATGACCAGTTAGAGCAGATTGCCCCTGAGGCGCCCAGCATTTATGTGGACTTTGCGGGCAACGCGGCCTTTCGGCGCGCGCTGCACGCGCACTGCACGGGTTTGAAGTTCAGCAGCTCCATTGGCGCCACCCATGTTTCCGAAATGGGGGGTGCCAAAGGGTTGACAGGCCCACAAGCCACCCTGTTTTTTGCGCCCGCGCAAATCAAGAAACGCAGTAAAGAATGGGGCCCCCAAGTGCTCGGCCAGCGCCTGCTGCAGTCGTGGCAGGCTTTTGTGGCCACCGTAGCGCAGCCAACGCACCCGTGGTTAACCGTGGTCCACCACAGCGGCCCCGAGGGCGTCCAAGCCACCTACCTGCAGATTTTGGGCGGCGTGGGCGACCCGCGCCTGGGGCACACCTTGTCTCTGCGTTAGAGACTGCGCTAACCCACCCACGGTGGACCGCTGCGGCTATACAGCCCGGCGCCACTTGGGGCATGATGGGCGCATGCGACTGGCCCTTTTGTCCGATATTCACGGAAATATGCACGCCCTAGAGGCATGCTTGGCCCATGCCCGCACGCAAGATGCCAAACGCTGCATTTTTCTGGGCGACATGGTGGGTTATGGCGCCGACCCAGTTGCGGTGATAGAGCGTATCCAAGCCCTGGCCGCAGACGGTGCAGCCGTACTCCAAGGCAACCACGACGCCATGGCGGTGAGCCCACCAAGTGACGTGCAGACCATTGGGGAAAGCACCGCCAACTGGACCCACGACCAACTCAGCGTGGCCCAGCGGCAGTGGCTGTGCGACCTGCCGCTCACCATCCACGAAGACACCCTCTTGTTTGTGCATGCCAGCGCCGACGCGCCGGAACTGTGGCGGTATGTGTACGACCAGCGCTCGGCCACAGCCAGCTTGGACGCCGCCAGCAACTGGCCCGGTGTGCGCTACGTGTTTGGGGGCCACGTCCACATGCAATCGCTGTACTACGAAGGTGCAGAGCATGAATTGATGCTCTTCACCCCCCAACCGGGCGTAGCGATACCGGTGCCTAAACGGCGCCATTGGCTCGCCACGGTGGGCTCGGTCGGCCAGCCGCGCGACGGTGACACGCGCGCCATGTACGCCCTGCTCGACACTGAGCGCGAACAACTCACCTACCACCGGGTGCCCTACGACCACCACGCTGCAGCCAAGGCGATTCGCCACGCAGGGCTACCCGCCTTTTTTGCCAACCGGCTGGAGATGGGCCGATGAAACTACAGCAGCCTGGCACCCTGCTGGATGGTTTTGTCCTCGAAGAATGCATCCACTCCGGTGGCATGGCGCACATCTACCGCGTGCATTATGCTGACACAGTGCGCAGTCCCGGCTTTGCCATGGCCATGAAGATCCCGCGCATGACTGCAGGGGACGGCGGTGAAAACATCGTGGGCTTTGAGGTGGAATGCCAGATCATGCAGGTGCTGCAAGGCACCCATGTGCCGCGCTTTGTGGCAGCCGGCGACCTGGACCGGGTGCCCTACTTGGTGATGGAATACATCGAGGGCCACACGCTAGACCATTGGTTGCAGCCCGATACGCAGCCCGATGTGGACACCATCGCCCGGCTGGGCGCGGCCATGGCACGCGCAGTGCATGCGCTGCACCAGCAAAACACGGTGCACCTAGACCTCAAACCCGCCAATGTGCTGTTTCGCCCCGATGGCAGTGCGGTGCTGCTCGACTTTGGCCTGTCGTGCCACGCCCACTACCCAGACCTGCTGGCCGAGCAGTTGCGCAAGGCCGTGGGCTCACCGGCCTGGATTGCACCCGAGCAGGTAGTGGGTGTACGCGGCGACCCGCGCAGCGACCTTTTTGCGGTGGGCGTCATGCTCTACCAGTTGTGCACCGGCGAGCTCCCCTTTGGCGAACCGCAAACCCAAGGCGGCCTGCGCCAGCGGCTGTGGATGGATCCACCACCGCCGCGCCAATACGCCCCCCTTTTGCCCGAGTGGCTGCAAGAGGTGGTGCTGCGCTGCCTGGAGCCCAGTGCCGACAAGCGCTACCCCTCGGGGGCGCACCTGGCGTTTGACCTGAGCCACCCAGACCAGGTGGCTATCACCGAACGCGGCCGCAAAACCACTGGCACCACGTTTCGCACCCACTTCAAACGCTGGCTCAAGGCGGCTGGTATGCACTACCAGCCCAGCCCGCTGCCGGCGCAGCAGATTGAAGAGGTGCCCATCGTCATGGTGGCCGTCCCCCACGTGGATGCCACCGACGCCACGCTCTATTCCCTGCGCCAGGCAGCAGCCCGTTCGCTGGGCACCCGCCCCGGGGCGCGGCTGGCCTGCGTGACCGTCATCGCTGGCAGTGCAACCCAGGGCGCTGACGACAGCCGCAGCGAAACCAGCCTGCAGCGCCGCCACATCACAACCCTGCGCCAATGGGCGCAACCGTTGGGCCACCCAGGGCAACAGACCTCGTACCACGTTCTGGAATCCGGCGACGTGGCCCACGCCCTGCTGCACTACGCCCGTGGCAACCACGTGAGCGTTATCGTGATGGGCTCGGCCACCCACGGCCTCAAAACCCAGCGCCTGCTGGCCACCGTGCCCATCAAAGTAGCCATGCACGCCCCGTGCACGGTAGTGCTGGTCAAACAGGCGCTGCCGTTTGAGCTGCTGGGTAGCCCTGATGACCCGCACCCCGCCCAGCCCACGTTGTATGGGGACGATCTAGGGCCACTGGGCTAGATCCAGCCAAGAAGACCGACAATGCGGCATGCCCCATGACCGCGTCCCCCTTGAATCGCCCCAAAGCACCGGCTCACGCCACCCGTTCGACACCCTGACCCCCGATGTGGTGCTGGACGCCCTCGACAGCGTAGGCCTGCGCGGCGACGGACGGCTCACCGCCCTGTCGTCCTACGAGAACCGGGTGTACCAAGTGGTGCTGGAAGACGGCAGCTCGGTAGTGGCCAAGTTTTACCGCCCCAATCGCTGGAGCAATCTGCAGATTCAAGAAGAACACAGTTTTGCCGCTGAGCTGATGGCAGCCGAGGTACCCGCCATTGGGCCTTTGAGTCTGCAAGGCGCGACCCTGCACCACTTTGGCGGTTTTGCCTTTAGCGTGAGCCCCCGGCGCGGCGGGCGTGCGCCTGAGCTGGACGACGCCGAGGTGCTGGAGTGGATTGGCCGCTTTCTGGCCCGCATCCACACGGTGGGGGCGAGGCAACCGTTTACCCACCGCCCGACGCTGGACCTGCAGTCGTTTGGCCAAGAATCCATGCAATGGCTGCTGGAGCACGACAAAGTGCCGCTGGACGTGCAGTCGCGCTGGACGTCCGCGTGTGAAGGCGCTATCAAGTTAATAGCTGGTTACGCAACATTGACGAGGGCTAGCGGCCTAAATGACATAAAAAATAGCGCCGCAGATGATGGGGTGGCGCTGATTCGCCTGCACGGTGACTGCCACCCTGGCAACATCTTATGGACCCCCACCGACGCTGCCGCCAGCGCCGGCCCGGGGCCGCACTTTGTAGACCTGGACGACGCCCGCATGGGCCCGGCAGTGCAAGACCTGTGGATGCTGCTCAGCGGCGACCGCGCCCAGCGCACCCGGCAACTGGGTGCACTGGTGGACGGGTATGAGCAGTTCCGCGAACTGGACCGCCGCGAGCTGGTGCTGATTGAACCGCTGCGCACCCTGCGCCTGATCCACTACAGCGCCTGGCTGGCTAGGCGTTGGGACGACCCCACCTTCCCGGTTAACTTCCCATGGTTTGGCTCCAGCGACTACTGGCTGGGCCAGGCGCTGATGCTCGAAGAGCAGATGGAAGCCATGCAAGAAGACCCGCTGGTGGTGTAAACACGCAATCCGGCGCGACCCAAGTCGGGCCATCGGAATGCTACATTTATTGTAGCTACAAACCCTTATCCTACGAGGGCTAAGGCCGAATAGGCATCACATTTTAGAGAATACTTTGGCTTCTTCGAACAGGCTGGTCAAATCGCCCATGGACGCCCGAACCTCGTCCAGCGTCCCGCCCAAGCGTTTGGCAATGGGTGACGGCAACTCTTCGATACACGCATTGCCGGCAAACCCAAAACCGCATTTTTTGCTGATCTGGTTGGCGGCAAACACGCAGGCAATCATGTCGGAGTCGCCCATCTCGGGGCCATACTGATTGCGGATCGCGTCCACCAGATGGGGCGCAAAACGCCATTTTTCGACCAACATAGCCCCCACCACCGCATGGTCGACGCCAATAACGTCGCGCAAGGCCAGGTGCAACGACCGTTGCTGCTGCTGGCTGTTTCCCAATGCTTTTCGGAATTCATGGGGCATGAACTGCGCTAGCACCACCTTGCCAAAATCGTGCAGCAACCCGGCAATGAAGCAATCCGCAGGGTCAGCGTCATCTACTCTCTGGGCCAGTTGCTTGGCGATGGCGGCCGTGGTCAATGAATGCAGCAGGTACTGCTGACCATCAAACCCGGCGTCGTTACTGGCGGGGAGCATGCCAATGGCGGCGATGCTCAAGGCCAGATTTTTGATGGTGTTAAACCCCAGGTACACCACCGCATGGCCGACGGAGGTAATTTGTTTGGGCAAGCTGTAATACGCGGAGTTAACGACCTTCAAAATTTTGACCGTCAGCACCGGGTCTTTGTTGATAACTTCGACCAGGTCTTTGGGCATGCTGTTAACGTCGCGCGTCAACTCCAGAACCCGCTGCACACTCTTGGGAAATGCGGGCATGGCGTCCACCGCTGCAGACAGTTTCAGACTGAGCTCCGGGGTCATTTCCATGCTGGTGTGCCATGCCTTTCAACAAACAATGGGCCCGCCGGGGAGCGCCATCATGGTGGCTATTCTGCGGGGTCTATGCGCCGAAGTTTACGCCCTAACCCCTCAAATTATGGCGACAAATTAGCCGCGCCAGATAGCGCCTGCGGCACCACACCCGCGCGCCTTTGCATGGCATCCGCCACAATGGCGCCAAAGGAGTATGGCGTGCAGGCATTGAATGTGATTGGTGGCGGTCGTGTCGGCCAAACGTTGGCGCATTTGTGGGCCCAACATGGCCCCTGGGCCGTGCAAGATGTGCTCACCACCCATCTCAGCAGCGCGCAGGCTGCGGTCGGGTTTGTCGGGGCCGGTAAAGCGGTGGCGCGCCTGGCGGATATGCGCCCCGCACCGCTGTGGCTATTGGCAACCCCAGATGCCCAATTAGCCCAGGTGGCGCTCGACCTGGCACGCAAGCAACGCGATGCGCCACCGGCTATGGCCTTCCATTGCAGCGGTGCTTTGGCGTCCACCACCTTGGCGCCACTGACTGCCTTAGGTTGGCAGGTTGCCAGCGCACATTGCATTTTGAGTTTTGCCTCGCCAGCGGTGGCCGTAGCGCAGTTTGCTGGCACACCCTGCGCCCTCGAAGGCGACCCAGGCCTGGTCGCTGCGCTGCAACCCGCTTTCGAAACCATTGGCGCGCGCTGCTTCACCATTGCCAGTGCCGACAAATTGCTCTACCACGGGGCAGCCGTGTTTGCGACCAACTTTTTGCCGGTATTGCAATCCGTGGCCGAAGACCTGTGGCGCGCCAGCGGCGTGCCCGCTGACGTGATTACCGGGTTGCGGGCTACGCTGTTGCGCAACGCGGTTGCCAACATCACCGCGCTGGGCCCGCAGGCCGCTTTGACCGGTCCCGCTGCTCGGGGGGACACCGCTGCCATTACGCGCCAAGCGCTAGCACTGCAGGCGTGGGACCCGGCAACGGGCGCCGCCTATGCCGCACTCAGCGCACTGGCCTTGCACATGGCAGGGCACACCCAACCGGACCCTAACACCACGCAGGACTAGGGCATTGACCCCAGACGGGCCGCCCGGTTGCGCCAAACGAAGGCCACAAGCGACAGGGCAATCACCACCACCAAGACGCGCTGCAGCGCCAGTGCTTCGTTAAAGTCCAGCCCCTCCAGGGCCAGGTTGTAGGCCGCTGCAAGCAGCAGCACGGCCACCAGCCGCAAACTCCAGGCACCCGGTTGACAGTGCTGCGGCCCCATACGGGCCAACAGCCCCTGCCCCAGCATCCCAGACAAAAGGCCCAGGCACGCCCCCACCGCCACGTCGCCCGGCCAGTGCGCCCCCACCGCGATACGCGATAACCCCACCCCCAATGCCACACCAAACAGCCATAGGTGGCGCAGGCGGCGCTGCGCAGGCAATGCAAAGTAGATGGCAGACGCCACTGCAAATGCCGCAGTCGTGTGGCCCGACGGCATGGAGACGTTGTGCAGCAACTCGCCCACCACCCGCATCTGGCTGTTGTCCACCACCGCTGCCGGCCGGGGGCTGACGATCAGCCACTTGCCCAGGCGTGCAAAACCGATTGCAAAGGGGGCCGCACACAGCCAGGCCCACATCAGGCGCGGCGCCAGCACCAGCAAGGGCGCGGTCACCCCCAGCACCCCCCATGCATTGCCCAAGAGCGACAAATCGGCCCAAAACATGGCGGGAATGGGGGCAAAAAACGCATTAAGGGCCAAAAACTGGCCGGGCTCAAAACGATGCAGCCACAGGGGCGCTGTGATCCCGAACAGGACCCAGGGCAACACCCAGACCCACAAAGGAATGTGCTGGGCAACAGCGGGGGTGGTTGGAGACGTCATTGGGCAGCACCTTGCAGTTGCGGTTGCGGAGAGCCAGACCAATTGCGGCAGGCATAAAACTTAAAACGTGCAATCGGCATACCCATCCGACTGACGGGCAGGGTATCGAGCGGCGTGCAATCGGCAAAACCGTGCGCGCCCACGGGTACGGTGTAGGCCAGTTGCGACCAGTCCACCAACAAAGTGCTGCCGCCCACGGGCAAAACCCCCGCCCACAGGTCGAACTGGTCAAAGCGGTCCTCCAGCACATGCACGGGCAACGGGCGGGCGTACCAGCCTAGGCGGCTGGCAAGGGTCCAGTTTTGCACGGACACACTGCTTAGCCCCTGCTGCTGCGCCAGACTGAGGGCGCGCTGACCCGCTTGGTCCCAGCCGTAAATGTCTGCAAAGGGGTTGGAGGGCGACGCGGTATTGCCCTGACCCTGTTCCTGGGTGACCAGCGGCACCCCTGCGGTTAGCATCAGGCCCAAAATGGCCACGCAGGCCAGCGCCTGCAGCACGACACAGCACCCGATTACTCTGCGCCGCCCCTGTGCCACAGCGTGCGCCAAACCCAGGCCTGCAAACGGCGCCAGCGTCGCCCAGGCCGGTGCCGTCCAATGGGGCAGACTGGTGCCACCGCCAGACATGGCTGCGAGCACCACAAACGGGACAACGGCAAACGCCAGCAGGTGCTGCGGCGGCGTACCGGCAGTGCGCCTAAAACCTGCCCAGCCCCACAGCATCAAGGGGCCGTACACCAGCAACTGCACCACCATAAACTGCGCAAAATGCAGACTCTGCCAACCGCCTCCGGCACCATGCTGCGCCTGGTAGGCAAACGAAATCCAATGATTTTGGTAATTCCAGATCGCAACCGGACTCACCACCACCAGTGCCAGCAGCGCTGCCAGCCACAGCCAGCGATTGTGCAAAACACGCCAGCCGTGCGCCATCCACAAGCACCACGCCACGGACAAAGCAGTGAAAATGGCCGTGTATTTGCTCAGCCCGGCCAGCCCCAGAGCCAGTCCTAAAGCGAGCCAGCGTCCCGGCTTTTGCGAGGTCACCTCATCCATCAAGTCCCAGGTCAGGTCCATGACCACAAGGCTCCAGAGCATCAGCAAAGTGTCGGGTAGCAGGCCAATGCCCAAGATGTGCAAAATAGGCGCCAGCGCAAACGCCAGCACCGCCCAGGCGCCCACGCTGCTGTAGCGCACCACGCTCCCTGCCGCATCTGACGCAATCAGGGTTGATTGCAAGCGCTCGCCTAGCCGGTACACCAGCAGCGCACTAGCCAACCACAGCGCCTCGGGAATCAAGCGCAAAACCGTGGTGGGCGCGGCCAGTGCCACCAGCGGCCACTGCACCCAACCCACCAGGGGCGGATGGTCAAAATAACTCAAGGCCAGATGCTGGGCATACAGCGCATAGTGGGCTTCATCAACGGACAACCCCACGCTGGCGCCCACGCCGAAATGGATGGCACACACGACCACCAACAGCACAAGGATGGGCCTAGGGTAGAGAGTAAGAGCAGCAGGCAAGCGCAAGGGTCACAATCGGTAGCAATAACAACCCCCGCAGTCTAAACTGCATGGCCGCTGCCCTCATGCCAAAACCGACCGCCATGGCCTTACTCCCACCCACCCCGATTGCCCAGGCCGCGACGCCAAGCCCGGACTACTGCCCCCTGTGTGGCCACGCCAACCAATGTGCCATGGAGCGCCAGTTGGAAACCGGCATCACCCAGGAACCGTGCTGGTGCACCACCGCCACCTTTTCCACAGATTTATTGAACAGCGTGGCGCCACAAGCCCGCAATTTGGCCTGCATTTGTGCCCGTTGCGCAGCCCTGCACGCACACACCAACAATTCGGTCTAACGCAGCCTTCCGCGCGTGACTGGCGCGCAACAGTGTGCGCGCGCCATTTGCTCCTGAGTCAGACAGAGGGCTACACTGCCTTTCCATGTGCCAATTGCTTGGAATGAACAGCCACTTGCCGGCCAGCTTGACGCTGAGTTTCACCGGCTTTTCGCAGCGCGGCGGCTGTACAGACCACCACTCCGACGGCTGGGGCATCGCCTTTTTTGAGGGTGACGGCCTTACCCCGGGTAAAGCGGCACGCACCTTTGTGGACAAAGAAAGCGCAGCCACCTCGCCCATTGCGAAGATGCTGCGCACCTACCCTATCAAAAGTCACAACGTGGTGGCCCATGTGCGCAAAGCCACGGTGGGCGCGGTGAACCTGGAAAACTGCCACCCTTTTGTGCGTGAACTGTGGGGGCGCTACTGGGTCTTTGCCCATAACGGCGACCTCAAGGCCTTTAACCCACCGCTGCACGGCGCCTTCAATCCAGTGGGGACTACCGACAGCGAATGGGCGTTTTGCTGGCTGCTGCAAGAACTCAACAAGTCCCACGCCGGTATGCCCTCCATTGAGGAGTTGACCCGAACCCTGACCGAGTTGATTCCGCACATTGCCAAACACGGCACCTTCAACTTTTTGCTCAGCAATGGGCAGGCGCTGTGGGCCCACGCGTCAACCCGTTTGCACTATGTCCTGCGCCAGCACCCGTTCAGCCAAGTGCAGCTAAAGGACGAAGATGTGAGCGTGAACCTGGCTGAGCTCAATTCACCCGACGACCGTCTGGTGGTGGTGGTGACCGAGCCGCTGACCACCAACGAAAATTGGGTGACCATGGCGCCCGGCGAACTCAAAGTATTTGTGGACGGCATTGTCTTGACGTAAAACGCCAAATGCGCCGCCCCGCGCACTCAGGGCCGGCAGCCCAACAAGCGTTTTTTAGCGTTCTCAAAATAGGTCAAATCGCCCTGGCAAGTCACGTTGGTCGCGGGCAAGGCCGTGCCCTTCTTGGCCGTACAGGTAAAAGCACCCGTTTTGGTGTTGCGGGATTTAGAAACCAGCTTCCAATGGGAAGGACAAGTCCCCGCAGCGGCCGATGCGACTATGGCAGCCTCTTGGGCGGCAGCATGGGATTGGTTAACCGCGACTACGGTCAAACGAGCGGCTTTTTCACCGCCGCCGCAGTTGGGGTGAGACTGGACGTTGCGCCCACCCAAAGTGACTGAGTAGGTTCCGGCTTTGGTGTAGGCGTGATTACTGACAAAAGGACCAGCAGTCTGGGCGTCGCTAACGCCATCGAGGGACGCGCCGTCGCCATAAGACACCACAAATCCGCAGTAATTGGAATTGAGCACATCAACGGTGGCAGTCACCTTGACCGGTTCGCCCACCTTGGCCGTCTGGGGGCTAACCATAATGGCTCCCAAAACCTGTGCTTGTGCTCCCAGTGCCAGTAATCCTGTCAGGGCCACAGCGGCCATCGTGATTTTTTTCGTCATACCAAACTCCTTGTGTTTAAAAGTAAATGCTCTAGTCGTTAGTGATTAGTGGCGTGAAGCGCAGCTTCTAGCGCATCGACAAACAAGGCGGCCACATCACACCCGGTTTGGTCCGTGATTTCTTGAAAACACGTCGGACTCGTTACATTAATTTCAGTCAGGCTGCTGCCAATGACATCCAGCCCCACCAGCAAAAGCCCCCTGGAGGCCAGAATGGGGCCCAGTGCTTCCGCGATGGCCCGGTCTACGGCGCTCAGAGGCTGGGCCACACCCTTACCCCCTGCGGCCAGGTTGCCACGCACCTCGGTGCCCTGCGGAATACGCGCCAGACAATAGGGCACGGGCTTGCCACCTATCACCAAAACACGCTTATCGCCTTGGGAAATCTCGGGCAAAAACTTCTGCACCATCAGGCTCTGGCTGCCATTGCGGTTCAGGGTTTCGGTGATGGAACCCAGGTTCATGCCGTCTGGCCCAACCCGGAAGATGCCCATGCCACCCATACCGTCGAGCGGCTTGAGGATGATGTCGCTGTGCTCTGCGTGGAAACGCTTAACCGCCTCGGCATCCCGCGTGACCAAGGTCGGGCCGATGAACTGCGGAAACTCCATGATGGCGAGTTTTTCTGGGTGGTCTCGCAAAGCGCTAGGCTTGTTAAAGACCCGTGCGCCCTCACGCTCGGCCTGCTCCAACAGGTGGGTGGCGTAAAAATACTCGCTGTCAAACGGCGGGTCTTTGCGCATGAGAATGGCGTCAAAGTCCTTGAGCGCCACGGTGCGTGTGCCGCGCTGGGTAAACCAGGCCTCGGTATCCCCCGTGAGGGTGATGTCACGCACCTGCGCGGTGACCGGCCCACCGCGCTGCCATTGCAAAGCTTGCTGCTCGCAAGCGCTAATACGGTGCCCCCGCTGCTGCGCTTCGCGCATCATGGCAAAGGTCGTGTCTTTATAGGTTTTGAACGACTCTAGAGGATCGGCAACAAAAAGAATTTCCATGGTGCTCCACCATATCAGGTATCAAAATCGGCCAAACGCACAGACGGTCAGCCACCCAATTCAAACTACTCAGACCACCGGTGCCGGCCGCCCGGGCCAATACCGCCGCACCCGGCGTACTGCAGGCCACAAGGGTTGAGGCGCTCAGGTCTTTGAAAACTGCATGGCGGGCATTGTGACAGCGCCAAGAAAACCCTGTGTGGCGGGGGATGACCGGAGAGGCTGCGCAGCCTCAAATCTCGATTTTGCTGCCCAATTCAACGACCGAGTTGTTGGGCAAATTCAAGAAGTCAGCCGCCGCCGTGGCGTTGTGGTGCATTTGCGCAAACAGCTTCTCGCGCCAATGCGCCATACCCGCTCCGATGGTCGGGACCACCGTGTCACGAGACAGAAAGTAACTGGTGGACATGGGGTTGAGTTCGCAACCGCGCTGCTTGATTTGCTCCAGTGCACGGGGCACGTCCGGGTCGTTTTTGAAACCGTAGTTCAAGATCACCTGCCAGCAGTCGTGGCCTAAGGAATCGATTTGCAGCCGCTTGTTCAATCCGATCCAAGGCACTTCATGGCTGCGCACCGTCACAAACAGGTTGTTGGCATGCAGCACTTTGTTGTGCTTGAGGTTGTGCAACAACGCATTGGGTACCGTACCCACATCGGCGGTCAGGAAAACGGCGGTGCCGTCCACCCGCGCGGGCGGGCTGACGAAAACCGCCTCCAGAAAGCTCGGCAGGTCAATGGCGTCCGCGCGCAGCTTCTCGTTGAGCAAGCGGCGCCCCTCTTTCCAAGTGAGCATGAGGGTAAAAATAGAGCCACCAATGAGCAAGGGGAACCAGCCACCGTCAAAGAGCTTTTGCATGTTCGACGCCCAAAACGCAAAGTCCACCACAAAGAAAAATGAGGTGGCGCCGATACACAGGGCCAGCGGATAGTTCCAGTGGTAGCGAATGACGTAGAAGGTCAGCACCGTGGTGATCAGCATGTCGGTACACACCGCAATACCGTAGGCCGAGGCCAGGTTACTGGATGACTTGAACAGCACCACCGCCAGAACAATCGCCACAAACAGGCCCCAGTTCACAAAGGGCAGGTAAATCTGGCCGGTATCCTTCACGCTGGTGTGCATAATTTTTAGGCGGGGCAAATAGCCCAGCTGGATGACCTGCTTGGTGACCGAAAAAGCCCCGGTAATCAATGCCTGCGAGGCGATCACGGCCGCCATGGTGGCCAGCATCACCAGGGGTATGAGTGCCCAATCGGGCGCCATCAAATAAAACGGGTTTTTCACCGCCTGGGGGTTGTCCAGCAGGAGGGCGCCTTGACCAAAATAGTTGAGCGTCAAAGCTGGCATGACGATCGCAAACCAAGCCACACGAATCGGCTTCTTGCCAAAGTGTCCCAAGTCGGCGTACAGCGCCTCAGCGCCGGTGACGCACAGCACAACCGCGCCCAGAATGATGAAGGTCGTGCCGGGCTGGTGCCAAAGGAAACTCAACGCGTAGTGCGGACTAATAGCCCACAGAATGTGCGGCTGGTCGGCAATGTGCACCACCCCCAGGGCCGCAATCACCACGAACCACAAGAGTGTTATGGGCCCAAAAAATTTACCAATACCCGCCGTGCCATGTTTCTGCACCATAAACAAGGCTAGCAAAATCGCCAGCGTAATTGGGATCACAAAGCGGTGCAGGTCATGCGAGATCACCTCCAGCCCCTCGACCGCTGACAGCACCGAGATCGCCGGGGTAATCACCCCATCGCCGTAAAACAGGCAAGTGCCAAAAATACCGACGATCAGCAGGTTGCGGCGCAGTTTGGGGCGGTGCGCGACGGACACCGAGGCCAACGCCAACATGGCCACCAAGCCCCCTTCACCATTGTTGTCCGCACGCAGGACGAGCACCACGTACTTGAGCGACACAATGATCGACAGTGTCCAGAAGAAGATGGACAAAATGCCGTGCACGTTGTCGGGCGTAAAGTCCACACGGCCGGAGCCGAACACCTCTTTAACCGCGTACAGGACACTGGTACCAATGTCACCATAGACCACGCCAATGGCGCCCAGCGTGAGTGCAGAAAGTGACGATTTGGATGCTGACACTGAGTGACCCAACCCCCATTCGGGCCGGGTTCCATTTCAAAGGGGACCGCCATTTTGCGCCCAGCCTCAACACCGCGTTAGAGGGAGCGCTCGCATTATTGGAAAAAAATTAAAATGTTGCGACGCAACAACCCCATGTAACAGGGGCTTGCCAGAGCATATCTTTACGCATACTGCTCAGCCAAGGGGTCGGTCGCCTCCAGCTCATAACTGGCCGCCAACATGGCCAAGCGCCCTATCACACCGTACATATAGAAACGGTTGGGCGCACTGGCGCCGGGGCGCACGCCAGCCTGTGGCAAATGCACACTCTCGGCAAACGCCAAGGGCACATAACGCGCGCCAGGTGCGTTGAGGTTTTCGTCGGTGTTGCGCTGGGCATGCACGCGATAAAAGCCACCGACCACGTAGCGGTCCATCAGGTAAACCACGGGTTCGGCCACTGCGTCGTTGACCCGCTCATGGGTGAGTACACCTTCTTGGACGACGATGTCGCGTACCGCTTGGGCCACATCGGCGGTGCTTGCCTGGCGCAGTGCGGCCAGCTCTTTAGAGTCGCGCACCGTCATGATGCCCATGCCGCTGCTGATGTTGTCGGCCTTGACCACCACAAAGGGCTTTTCTTTGATGCCGTATTCCTTGTACTTCTTTTTGACTTTGGCCAGCATCCCATCGACGCTGCGGGTCAGGAGCTGCATGCCCTCGTCGGTGCGCAAATCCACTTGCCCACACTTGTCAAACAGCGGCGTGATCAGCCAAGAGTCGACCCCAATGAGCTTGCCAAAACGTTTGGCCACTTCCTCGTAACACTTGAAGTGGGTGCTGTTGCGCCGCACGGCCCAGCCTGCGTGCAGGGGCGGCAGCAGGTACTGCTGGTGCAGGTCTTCCAGAATGCCGGGCACACCGGTGGCCAGGTCGTTGTTAAGCAAAATGGTGCAAGGGTCAAAGTCTTTAACACCGATACGGCCCCGCTGGCGGATCACTGGCTCCAGCGTGATGCGCTCACCGTTGGGCAGCTCGATCAGAGTGCTTTTTTTAATGGCAGGGTCGATGGAGCCAATACGCACATTCAGGCCCGCCATGTGGAACAGGTGGCGCAGCTGGAGCAGGTTGCTCAAGTAAAACGAGTTGGTCGTGGCGTTGTCTGGCACGATCAGCAGGTTACGCGCCTCAGGGCAGATTTTCTCGATCGCCGCCATGGCCGCCTGCACTGCCAGCGGCAGCATGGCCGGGCTGAGGTTGTTCCAGGCCACGGGGAACAGGTTGGTGTCCACTGGCGCGAGCTTAAAGCCTGCGTTGCGCACATCGACCGAGCAGTAAAACGGCGGGGTGTGCTCCATCCATTCCAAGCGGAACCAGCGCTCAATGGCGGGCATGGAGTCCAGAATACGTTGCTCAAGCTCGTTGATAGGGCCAGTCAAGGCCGTCACTAGGTGGGGAACCATCTTAAATCCTTACTTCGCCGTTACCTAGAACGACGTACTTCAGCGACGTCAAACCTTCAAGACCGACCGGGCCCCGTGCATGGAACTTGTCGGTGCTGATGCCAATTTCTGCGCCCAAACCGTACTCAAATCCGTCCGCAAAACGGGTGCTGGTGTTGACCATAACGCTGCTGGAGTCCACCTCGCGCAAAAACCGCTGGGCGTGCATGTGGTCGCGGGTGAGGATGGCGTCGGTGTGGTGGGATGAATACTGGTTGATGTGGCCAATAGCTTCTTCCAGGCCGTCGACCACTTTGATGCTGATGATGGGCGCTAGGTATTCTTCATACCAGTCGCTTTCTTGGGCCAACAGCAGCTGGGGTGCTACCGCCGCACCCTCAGCTACGCCTGAATCGATAGCGTCATGCGCTGGCTGTGCCTGGGCTGCTGGAAAAATTGCCGACAAAATGTGAAAAGCCTCAGCGTCGCAGCGCATCTCCACCCCTTTTTGCGCAAACAGGGCGCCAATCTGGGGCAAAAATTCCTGCGCCACACCGCGCGCCACCAGCAGGCTCTCGGTGGCGTTGCAGGGGCTGTATTTGCTGGTTTTGGCGTTTTCCACCACCTGCACCGCCATGGCCATGTCGCAGGGGTCGTCCACGTACACATGGCAGTTGCCGTCCAGGTGTTTGATGACCGGCACCTTGGCGCCCGCGCTAATGCGCTCGATCAGGCCCTTGCCGCCACGGGGAATGATCACATCGACATACTGCGGCATGGCGATGAGTTGGCCCACCACTTCGCGGTCGGTGGTTTGCACCAGTTGCACGGCATCTGCGGGCAGCCCAGCATCCAGTAGGGCCTGCTGCACCAGCTTGGCCAGGGCTTTGTTCGATTCAATGGCTTCAGAGCCGCCGCGCAAGATGCAGGCATTGCCGCTTTTGATGCTCAGACTGGCGGCCTCGATGGTGACGTTGGGGCGGCTTTCAAAAATCATGCCAAACACACCAATCGGCACGCGCATCTGCCCCACACGGATACCACTGGGCTGCTGCGTCATACCGCGAATCTCGCCAATAACGTCAGGCATGGCGGCCAATTGCTCGCAGCCCTGGGCGCAGGTCTCCAGCACCTTAGGCGTCAGCTTCAGCCGGTCCACCATGGGCGCAGCCAAGCCGGCCGCCACGGCGCGGTCCAAATCCTTGGCGTTATCGACCTGCAGCGCCGCGGTATTGGCCCGCAGCAACTCAGCCAAACGCCTCAGCGCTTTGTTTTTGATAGCGGCCGGAGCAGCCGCCATGAGGGAGGAAGCCCGTTTTGCCTGCAAACCCAGGGTCTGGGTGTAGTCGGTGATATTGAGCGCGTTCATAGGCCCATTTTGGCACGAGCCTGGTGCGCCTGCGGCCCTGCGCACAACACACACAGCGCCATGGCTAGGCGGTGCAGCGCCTGCCAACCGTTGCTGGGCCAATCTGGCTGCTTAAGGCCTTTCACAATGCCGTCAACCAAGTGGGCCGACTGCAGCAACTCGGCCAGGTCCGCGTTGCTCAGGCGCGGCAGTACCCGCTCAAACAAGCGCTCCCGCGCACCCCAAATCCGCTGCTCCCGCAGGGCCATGGGCAGCGGCCGACCGGCGGCCATGGCGTCCTTGACCCGCTTCAGGGCTCGAATGTCTTCGCTCAGCGTGTAGTGCACCAGTACTTCGGCCTCGCCTTCGGCCTGCAGGCCGTCGAGCATGCGTTGCACCCGCAGTGCCTGCCCGGCCAGCACCGCCTCCGACAGCTTGAACACGTCGTAGCGGGCGACATTGAGCACCGCACTCTCGACCTGCGCAAAAGTGAGTTCTGCACCGGCGCCGCTGGTCGGGTACAGCAAACCCAGCTTCTGGATCTCTTGGTGGGCGGCCAGCAGGTTGCCTTCCACCCGGTCGGCAAAAAACTGCAGGGTGCGCTGCCCCTCCTCGCCGCTGGTCACACGCTGGCCTTGTGCGGCTAGGCGCTGGGCGATCCACTGGGGCAGGGCCTGGCGTTCGACCGGGTCCATCTGCACCGTCACCCCAGCGCCTTCTAGCGCGGCAAACCAGGCGCTGGATTTGGTCATTTTGTCTAGGCGCGGTAACAACACAATCGTCAAAGTGCTGTCATTGCCCGGAGCCAGCTGGGCCATGTGCTGCAAGGCGGCGCTGCCGTCTTTGCCTGGCTTGCCCGACGGAATGCGGATTTCAACGATTTGTTTGTCGGCAAACAGGCTCAGCGAGCCGCCAGCGGCCAGCACCTCACTCCAGTCGAAATGGGCGCCCGCCACGGTGTGCGAGGTGCGCTCGGTGTAACCCTGTGGACGCGCCACGGCACGAATGGCGTCCAGCGCCTCTTGCTGCAGTAGCGGCTCGTCACCATGCAGGGTGTACAGGTTCTTGAGGCCACGCTGCAGATGGGGGCCGAGTTGGTTGGCAGCAATTTGCATAGGCCGCAAGCTTAACCGGCCGCTGACGCTGATTCATGGGCTTCATGCCACACTACGAACGCGACCCAAAAACGCGGTAATCCAGGTTGAGCCAGGTCTCCCGCCATAGAAATTTTCCCCAAGGTAGCCAAGAGCGAAAACGGCTGGACGCCGTGGGTGCGGACCAGACCTGCAGCCCCATATCCTGGGCCATGTCGACGGCCCGGCGCATATGCAGGGGATCACTCACCAGCAAAGCGGTCTGCAGGTGGTTGGCAGCCATCAGGTCACGCGCACGTTCCAGATTTTCCCAGGTGGTACGGGATTCGGTATCCATCAGCATGGCCGCCATAGGTACCCCGTGCTGAGCCGCGTACTGGCGTCCTACTTCGCCCTCTGACGGAAAATCCGGCTCACGGGTGCCGCCAGTAAAAATGATCCACCGCACCCGGCCTTGTTGGTAGAGCAGAACCGCTTCGTTGATACGCTCGCGGTAAACGGGCGAAGGCCGGCTGCCCCAGGCGGCGGCCCCCAACACCACAGCGGCGTCCGCACGGGCCTGGTTGCGTTGGTTGCCAAACTGCACCACGTCCCACGCGACACCGGCAAACACCAACAACATGGCGACCAGGCCAGCCAACAGGATTTTTTTCAGCCAGGCCATATCAAGACGCCCGGTAGGTTTCTAAATGGATGCTGGTTTCGGTGTTGCTGATGCCTTTGACCAAACGTATGCGCTCTAGCACCTGGGCCAGTTCTTGCAGGGTTTCTGCGCGCAACTCGGCCAACAGATCCCATCGGCCATTGGTGTCGTGCAGGGAGGCTACGCCGGGCTCACCGAGCAAGCTGGCAATCACCGAGCGGGTCTGGTTGCCGTCCACCGCAATACTCATCCAGGCTTTGATGGCGTTGTGCTGCACATCGGGGCGCAGGCGCACGGTGTAACCGACGATCACGCCATCGTCCTCCAAACGCCGAATGCGGTTGGTGACCGTACCACGGGACACATGCAACTTCAGGGCCAGTGCCGCCACCGACAGGCGTGCATCCTGGCGCAGCAAGGACAGCAGTTGGTGATCGGTTTCGTCCATCGTGGCAATTTACCACGCCATGCGCCGCCAACAGCGCGTTTACACAGCGCCGCCCGAACCCGGCGACCACGCCATCAGTCCAAAGACCGGATCGCCGCCAAGCGGCGTATCACCTGCTGCACAACGTCCGTCTGCATGTCGCGGTAGAGCAAACCTTCTTCCACCTCCTTGGACAGAACAACCGACTCGTTAAAGCTGATGTCGCGCTGTTGTGTAATGTTGGTGGGGGCAATCAGCTCTTTTCCCTGCGGGGTGCGTGCGCGCATTTTGATGCGCAGCTTAAGTTGGAATTCCCGCACCTGGCCGGCGGCGTTAAGACCGACCACCACTTTCTCGCGCGCCTCTTCCAAAAT
>JBBRSA010000046.1:0-28951 GCA_038245855.1 Burkholderiales bacterium | reverse complement strand
CCACACCGGCCACCAGCACGCAGATCGCAGCGAACGCATAGGTGGCCGGTTGAATGGCAAAGGGGAAAGAGAATTCGTCGCTGCGAATCATCGTAACAATGCCCAGCGCCAGCAGGTAACCCAAGCCCATGCCCAGTGGCAGCGCCAGCACAATTTCGATGGCCAACTCGCCCAGCAAAATGGCCGACACCTCCGTGCGGGTAAAGCCCAGCACGCGCAAGCTGGCCAGCTCCCAAGAGCGCTCGGCCAGCGCAATGCGCGCATTGTTGTAAACCACCCCGACGGCGATGACAGTGGCAAACACCGTCAACACCAGGCTGAAGACGAGGATGTTGCGGGCTGTCACATCGCTGATGTTGCGCGCCATCACCCGCTTGCTAATGGCTATGCCCACGCGCGGCAACTCTTTCAAGCGGTTCAGCAACTCTGGCTCATGGTCGCGTTCTACCGCCACCATGATCTGGTTGACCATGTCGCCCTCGTGCAGCAAGGTGTTGAGCGCCCGGCGCTCCATGTAGGCGTTCATGCCCAGAAGCTCGTGCACCGTGCCGGTGACGGGCAGGCTGAGCACTTCGCGCCGGCCCTCTTGCAGTTCGACGCGCACCGTGTCGCCAGGCTTCACATCCAGCTTGTCGGCGAGTCGGTCGGTCAGCAGTAGCCCATAGCGCGGGGCGTTCAAAGCCTGTTTGTCCATGTTGACGATGCGAAACAGCTCGGGGACTTCCGGTTTGCCCTGAATGGCACCACGGTGGTGGTGGTTGCCGTTGACCAGCCGCACTGCCACATTGCGTGCGCCCTCTACGGCCGTCACATGCGGCAGGTGGGCGGCGGCTTGCAGTGCGCGGGCTGGGGTGGCATCGAGTAGATTTATAGACACATCGCCGCGCAGTACCTGGTTGAACTGGGTGTCCATCAATACGGCCACCGCGTCACGCATGAAGGCCCCGGTGATCACCGTCGCCATCGCCATGGCCACGCCCAAAATAGTGAGCAGAGTTCGCAGGCGGTGGCGCTCCATGGTGCGCAAAATCATGCGCAGTGATGGGGAGAGCCACGCCTTCATGCCCCAACGCTCCAGAAGCATGGGCTTGTAAATGCCGGGCGATGGTGGGCGCATGGCCTCGGCCGGAGCCAGCAGCACGGTGGCGCGAATCGCGCTGAGCGTGGCCAGCACCGCTGCGGCCATGGCGACTCCGGCAGCCGCAACCACGAGCATCGGCGCCAGCCGGTAATTTAATCCGGGGAAGCGGAAGGACTTGGCATACAGGCCCACAAACCCATGGCCTAACAAGGTGCCCAGCCCTATGCCCAGAACCAAGCCCAGCGCCACAATCACCAGCACCATCTTGAGGTAGTGCCCGCCAATAACCCCATTGCCGTAGCCCAGTGCTTTCAACGCGGCCACTTGCTCCCGCTGGCTGGCGATCTGGCGACCCAGCACTACATTCAACAAGAACGCAGCCACCGCCAGAAAGATGCTGGGCAACACGGTGCCCATCACCCGCTGCTGCTTGATCTCAGAATTGAGAATGACATTCGACATCTGTTGGTCGCGCCCATGGGCGCTAATGCCCCCATAGGGCGCGAGCAGGCGGTCCAGCTGGTCGATGACGGCGCCCTCACTGGCACCCGGGCTCAGGCGCACCGTCACTTGGTTAAAGGCACCTTCCATGTTGTAGGCCGTGGCCAATGCCTGGCGGTCAATCCAGAAGATGCCAAAACCACGCTGATCGGGCGAGCCGCCCAAGCCCGCAAAAACGTACTCGGGCGACAGCCCAATGCCCACCAGGCGCAAGCGCTCGCGTTTACCGTTGATGAGCGCGGTGACCTCGTCCCCCGCCTTGAGCTGGTGGGCTTCGGCAAAGGCCTCGGACACCAGGGCGTCAATCGCCCCGCTGCCATGCGCCGCCACCATGCGCCCGCTGCGCAGGCTGACGACATTGAGTTGTTGCGGCAGCAAGGGGTCCAGGCCGATGAGCTGGCCGGCAATCGGGTCCGACACCCCGGGAATGGTGATGGGTACGATCTGCGCCAGCCCGGTCTGTATGTGCGCTGCACCCTGAATTTTTTCAAGCTGGTTTTGCAAGGCCAAAGGGGCACTTTTGAGGCTGCTGAACACATCGGCAAAGCGCGACTCGGCGTAGTACCGATCGCGCGACCACGAGAGCGAGTCATACGCGCTAAAGCTGGTGACAAAGCCCCCTACACCGCTGGCCACCACCAGCGCAATCGTCAACGCCTGGCTCCACATCAGGCGCAAATCGCGCAACAGTTTGCGGTCCAGGGTTTTCATGGCTTGGGGTTCACCACGTCAGATCGGAGGGCGCGACCTTGTGGTCGTTTTGTACGATGCGCTCAATGCGGCCGCCACTCAGGTACAACACGCGGTCGGCCATGCCGCCAATGGCCGCGTTGTGCGTGATCACAATGGCAGTAGTCCCCATCTCGCGGTTGATGCGGGCAATGACTTCCAGCACCAGCTTGCCGGTCTGGTAATCCAGCGCGCCCGTGGGTTCGTCGCACAGCAACACTTCGGGTTTTTTGACAATGGCGCGCGCTATGGCCACGCGCTGCTGCTCCCCGCCCGAGAGCTGTGACGGAAAGTGATCCACCCGCTCAGCCAAACCCACCATCGTGAGTGCCTCTACCGCAGGCATGGGATCTTTGGCAATGTCGGTCACCAGCTCCACGTTTTCCTTCACCGTCAGGCTGGGGATGAGGTTGTAAAACTGGAAGACAAAGCCCACATGGTCGCGCCGGTACAGCGTCAGCTCTTCGTCGGTGGCGTGGGTGAGGTCGTGGTCGGCAAACTGCGCGGTGCCGCCGGTGGGGCGGTCCAACCCGCCCAGTATGTTGAGCAGGGTGGACTTGCCACTGCCCGAGGCACCCAGCAGCACAATGAACTCGCCCTTGTAGATGGTCAAGTCCACGTCCATGAGTGCGTTGACTTTGACCTCGCCCATGTCATAGGTCTTGGCCAGGCCCTTGGCTTGGAATACGGCCGCTTTGCCGGAGGCATTAGGCATAGAACCCCCGTTGGAAATGTGGCTTGGAGGAGAGAGTGTGCCGGGTCGCATACTTTAGCGTCGGTTCGCTAACGAACATTCTTTGTATTATTCGTTTGCACTGGCGCTTCTGAGCAAACCAGGGTCATTCTTCTGTTGGCGACAGGCAATGGGTGCATGATGGGCCGGATACCACATCAGGAAAGTCTGATTTGACCAGAGAAAATCGCAAGGGCACTGACAAGGCCAAGGACCTCGACCAATCGACGATGGCGGTACCCAGCGGGAGAGGGTCGCGCTTGGCACGGCTGGGTTGGATGGCCACGGGCATCGCCGGCAGCATGATGGCCGAAGGCGCACGCCAGCTGGCCCAAGGCAACCGCCCCAAGATGAGTGACCTGCTGCTAACACCGGCCAATGCGCGCAGGGTAGCCGACCAGTTGGCCAAGCTGCGCGGTGCTGCCATGAAGGTGGGGCAACTGGTGTCCATGGAAACGGCAGACCTGCTGCCACCTGCATTGGCCGAAATTTTGGCCCGACTGCGCTCGGACGCGCGCGCCATGCCGAAGGCGCAGGTGGCCGGCGTGCTGGAGTCCAACTGGGGCAAGGGCTGGGAGAAGCGGTTCAGCCACTTTTCCTACACACCTCTGGCTGCAGCCTCCATCGGGCAGGTGCACCGCGCGCAGACGCGCGACGGGCGCGACCTGGCGATCAAAATCCAATACCCAGGCGTGCGGGAGAGCATCGACAGCGACGTGGACAACGTGGCGGGGCTGCTGCGTTTGTCGGGCTTGCTGCCCCGCGAGTTGGACATCAAGCCCCTGTTGGGCGATGCCAAACGCCAATTGCACGATGAGGCCGATTACCTGCGAGAAGGTGATTACCTGCAACGCTATTGCGCACTGCTGGCCGATGCGCCGCAGTACCAGCTGCCCGCCCTGCACCCTGACCTGACTACCCACCACGTGCTGGCCATGGACTACGTGGGCGGTGTGCCATTGGAATCACTGATCGACGCACCCCAAGACACGCGCAACCGGGTAGCGGAGCTGCTGTTTGCGCTGCTGCTGCGCGAAGTGTTTGAGTTCCGATTGGTGCAAACCGACCCCAACTTTGCCAACTATCGCTACGACATGGATACGCAGCAACTGATCTTGTTGGACTTTGGCGCAACCAGACCCTACAAGGTCAGCATGGCAAGAGACTTTCGGCGTCTGATATCTGGCGCCATGGCCGCTGATCGCGCCGCCATGGCCCAAGCCTGCCTGGCCATTGGTTACTTCGACGCTGACAGCCAGGCACAGCATAAAGAGGCGGTACTGGACATTGGCCTAAATGCGCTGGAGCCCTTTTGCCAGCCAGGCCCATACGACTTTGCCACCACTGATCTGCCCGAGCGGGTGCGCGCTGGAGGCCTTGCGCTGGGCAAGGACCGGGCGTTCTGGAAGATTCCACCCGCCGACGCCATGCTGCTACAGCGCAAATTTGGCGGGCTGTATCTGCTGGCCATCCGGCTGAAAGCCAACGTGGACATCCACACCCTGGCACAAGCAGCGTTGGCGTCAAACAGACGGTCACATCAACCGGACTAATGCCTTAAAGGACACAGAACCTGGCCGTGTCGCAAGAGCGCTGAGTCGACAGATTGAATGACAGCGGTTGTTGAAAATTGAAATGCCAACGAGAGAACTGATCGCGGTTCTAGGACTAGCTTCCACCGCGCTACACGCCGAAGTCAGCATAGTGACAACGCATCAAAAACTTGAAGAAAAACTGGCCCATGAAAACCAAATTTGGGCAGCCAATGGGAGGCGGCTGCTTTTCTGCGCTCCAGCAATGCAACTTCCGTCCATGCTGCCACACAATAGACACTAAGCAGACAATCCGATTCCACGACGCCCCCTCCGCCAACGCACGTTAAAACAATGAGCTCCACCACCCTGCCCCCCGCCACCCCCTGGACCCTGGCCCGCCGCGCCGCGCGCATGAACCCATCGGTCATCCGCGAGATTCTCAAAATCACCGAGAAACCCGGCATCATCAGCTTTGCGGGCGGCCTGCCGTCCAGCAAGACCTTCCCGGTAGCCGAATTTGAGGCAGCCTGCACCCAGGTGCTAGAAAACGACGCCCAAGCCGCCCTGCAATACGCGGCCAGCGAAGGCTACGGCCCGCTGCGCGAAATGGTGGCCGCGCGCCTGCCCTGGGATGTGGACCCAGCCCAGGTGCTGATCACCACAGGCTCACAGCAAGGCCTGGACTTGGTGGCCAAGGTGTTGATTGACGCCGACAGCCGTGTGCTGGTGGAAACACCCACCTATCTGGGCGCACTGCAGGCATTCACCCCCATGGAGCCGGTGATTGACAGTGTGGACAGCGATGACGATGGCATCGACGTAGACGATTTGGCGCACAAGACCGGCAGCGGCACAAGCAAAGCGCGGTTTCTGTACGTGCTGCCCAACTTTCAAAACCCCACCGGGCGCACCATGACCGAAGCCCGCCGCGCCGCGCTGGTGGCCAAGGCGGCCGAGTTGGGCTTGCCCCTGATCGAAGACAACCCCTATGGCGACCTGTGGTTTGACACACCGCCCCCCGCCCCCCTGACCGCCCGCAACCCGGACGGCTGCATTTACCTAGGTTCGTTCTCCAAAGTGCTGGCCCCCGGCTTACGCATGGGTTTTTGCGTGGCACCCAAAGCCATTTACCCCAAGCTCTTACAAGCCAAACAAGCGGCCGACCTGCACAGCCCCACCTTTAACCAGCGCATGATTGCCGAGGTGATGAAAGACGGTTTTCTGGACCGCCACATCCCCACCATCCGTGCGCTCTACAAAGGCCAACGCGACGCCATGCTGCAAGCTTTGGCCAAAGACATGCCCAGCGACGTCACCTGGAACACCCCGGTTGGGGGCATGTTCCTGTGGGCGCGCCTACCCGAAGGCATGGACGCACAAACCCTGCTGCCCATAGCCGTGGACAAGGGCGTGGCCTTCGTGCCGGGCGCGGCCTTCTACAACGACCACGCCGACCCGCGCACCATGCGTCTGTCGTTTGTAACCCCCAATATCGACGAGATTCGTACCGGCGTGGCGGCGCTCGCAGCAGCAATCGAGGCGCACCGGGGCCAGCCATGAAACCGAGAGCCTTCAAACAGGTAGACGTCTTCACCGCCCAGCCCTACTTCGGCAACCCGCTGGCGGTGGTGCTAGACGGCACGGGCTTGGGCGACGAGCGCATGGCGCGTTTCGCCCAGTGGACCAACCTCTCAGAAACTACTTTTGTGCTGCCCCCCACGGACGCCGGGCGTGCGGCAGGCGCCGACTACCACGTGCGTATCTTCACCCCCGGCGGCGAGCTGCCCTTTGCCGGCCACCCCACCTTGGGCAGTTGCCACGCATGGCTGCAAGCGGGAGGGCAGCCCCGTGCCAGCCAGCACATCGTGCAGGAATGCCAAGCCGGGCTGGTGCCCATTCGCCGTGAAGCGGGTCGCTTGGCTTTTGCCGCGCTACCCCTCACACGCAGCGCCCCCAGCCCCATGGTGCTGGCCAAGGTGGCAGCCGCGCTGGGTCTGAAAGCGCAGCACATTGTGGCGGCCCAAATGCTGGACAACGGCACCGGCTGGCTGGGGCTTTTGCTTGACAGCGCCCACACCGTGCTGCAGCTCACCCCCGACCATCTGGCACTCAAAAATTTAGGATTAAAAGTGGGTGTAGCCCACGTGGAACATGCGCAAGCAGCTACACCTTTAATAGCACGATCCAACCGTGAAGCCCGCGCGTTTGGCGGGCGCAGCACCACCGAACCCAGCATGGAGGTGCGCGCCTTCGCAGCCTGTGTGGGTATAACCGAAGACCCTGTCACCGGCAGCCTCAACGCCAGCTTGGCCCAGTGGCTCATTGCCGAAGGCCATGCTCCCGAACGTTACCTGGCCATCCAAGGCACCTGCCTGGGCCGCGAGGGCCGGGTGTGGATTGAACGCGACGCCAGCGGCCAGGTGTGGGTGGGCGGAGAATCCGTCACCTGCATCGACGGCAGCGTCACACTCTAGGCCTACCGCCGTCTAACCACTTTAAAAAATGAAGGCCCACACCATGCTGACCGTTCACCACCTGGAAACCTCTCGCTCACACCGCATCTTGTGGCTGCTGGAAGAATTGGGCACGCCTTACCAACTCAAGGTCTACAAGCGCGACCCCAAGACCCGCCTGGCTCCGGCCGCTCTGAAAAAAATCCATCCGCTGGGCAAATCTCCTGTCATTACCGATGGCGGTGAGACCATCGCCGAATCCGGCGCCATCATCGAATACTTGGTCGAGTGTTATGGCGGCCAAGCCAGTGGCGAGCTGGCCCATTTGCAGCCCTTACCCGGAACACCGGCCTACCGCCAATGCCGCTTCTGGATGCACTACGCCGAAGGCTCGCTGATGAACTGGCTGGTGATGAAGCTGGTGTTCATGACCATCCCCACCCAACCTATGCCGTTTTTTGTGCGCCCCATTGCACGCGCCCTGTGCAAGACGGTGCAGGCCAAGCTGATTGACCCCAACGTTCGCACCGCGCTGGAGTTTATGGATGCCCACCTCGCCAACAACGTGTGGTTTGCGGGCGAACACCTGAGCATGGCCGACTTTCAAATGAGTTTTGCCATCGAAGCCGCACTTTCCCGCAGCAAAAGCCTGGGCGACTACCCGCACCTGCAAGCCTACGCCGCCCGGCTGCGGAGCCGCCCAGCCTACCAGCGCGCCATAGAAAAGGGCGGGCCGGTCGTGATGTAGTGGGCTTTACTTGGTGCCGATGACTTCAATGTCAACCCGGCGATCGGGCGCAAGGCAGGTTACCAGCGCCTTGGTGACTTTTTTGCCAACGCACTGGCCCGGCTTGGTTACCGGTTCAGAGCCGTTGGCGCCAATGGTGACAATTTTCTCAGCGGGAATGCTGCTTGCCGCCACCAAATACCCTTTAACCGCTTCGGCGCGTTCGGTCGACAGTTTCACGTTGTAGGCGTGCGCGCCAATGCGGTCGGTGTGACCGGTCACGGTGACCTTGTCAAAGTTGGCGCCGCGCAGTTCCTCGGCCAGCTTGTCCAACTCTGCCTTTGCGCTGGGCTTCATGGCCGCCTTGTCAAAATCAAAGAAGGTGTCGGTTGCAAACGTCACCTTTTTCAGCTGCACGGGTACTGGCGCAGGTGGCACAGGTGTCGCCACTGGTGGTGGCGGTGGTGGTGGCTCCACGATAGCAACGGGCTCAACCCACACTGGCGCGGCCTCTGCATGCTGCACCGGCGGTGGTGACTTGGCACCAAAGCGGTAAACCAGCCCCACTGAAACAGTGTCCACATCACCGCGGTTGTCGATGGCATCGTTGATACGGTAGCGTTCAATTTCCGTGCGCAAGGCTAGTGATTCCGTGATTGCGTACTGAAGTCCCAGGCCAACCTTGAGGTTGGTTTCGCGTGTACTTGGGTTGGGGTTGAAGTTGAATGCCTGCGCAGCACCCGTGGTCCGGTAAGAGCCATTGGCCTCGTCATAGTGGGCGCCAACCCGCCCCAACACGGAGATCCGCTCAGTTATCGGTAGGGTGCCAACCAGGTCAAGGTTGATGCCCTGCACCTTGACGTCGCCGATAAGCGATCCTGCAGGCACAGTGTTAGCGGTATAGCCGAACCGGCCTAGGTTGAAGTAGCCACCTTCAATGGCGAAGTTAGGGTTGATCTGATAGCCGCCAAATACTTTGTAGGCAGTATCGCGATCGTCGTCTGCAATGGTGGTTGACGAAAAACCGGCCCCCAGCAAACTGCTGTTGATTCTGGCGTCATCGATAGTGGCCTTAGCCTGGCCGATGTTGGCGCCCATGTACCAATTAGCATCCTGCGCCACGGCGCAGGTGCTCATGGCAGCCAGGCTCAACAGGGTGAGCGCGGCAGGCATTGTGGTGAACTTCATATGTAGCTCCTGAGAATGTGAAATCGTCGCGGCCCTTAAGGGGCCGGAACATTGATGACGGTGTTCACCATCGTGACGGACGCACCGAGCGACAGCGCCCGGCCATTCAAGGTCACCACAGCGACATTACCATCGGTCGAGAATGAAACACCGTCCTGCGCAAGGATGGTTCCGACCATGGTTCCGCCGCCACCGGCATTGATGGTCGCCGCAGTGCCGACCTGCCAAAAGACATTTTTGGCTTGCGCGCCGCCGGCCAAGATGACACTTTGCGGAGCGGCAGCCCCAGGCCCACCCACGGTCAGTGTGCTGGCCATCTGAAACACCCAAACCGCGTTGGCGTCGCCTTGGGCATCAAGGGTCAAATCACCGCCCTGCATCATGAGCGAGCCAGACGGCGATGTATAGACGCCCGGCGCAAGCGTTATGCCAGCGAGGTTGGCGCCCGGATTCGCACCGGCGGGCATGGCAACCAGTGCGTTATAGGCCGTCAGAGCGTCAGCGCGGGCCTGTAGCGCAATTCCAAACGTCGTCGCGGTGCCTTCTGTTGGGCATGCAACGGTAGGTGGCGGTGCAGCGGTATAAATCTTGCCGTTGACGAAGCCCTTGTTCAGCGTTGTTTCTGTGTAGATACAACCAGGGCCAGCATCATGGAAGCCAGTCACCGAAGTCGAGACAGCGGTGGTCCCGATGTCGCCATTGACCACCGTCAGCAGACCTGCATTGGTCGTACCGGCAGAGCCTCCAAAGGTGCCGAAGGTTGAGGCCGAGGCCAGGTTGATCGACGGTTGCGCGGCAGGCGTTGCCCCCGTGGTGAAGGTCCACACCTTATCAACAGCCACGGGATTGCCAGCCAGGTCTTGAACGCCACCGGCTCCGCCTTTGACTGTCGCGGTATAGGTCGTGTTAGCGGCAAGTGGTGCAGTTGGAATCAGGCTTGCAATCTTGCTAACGGTGTCGAACGAAACCGTCCCTGTGACACCGGCCACGCTGAAGTTTGCGGCGGTAATCGTCACGGGATCCATCGCCTCGCTAAATGTGGCATGCACCGCGCTATTGGTTGCCACCCCAGTGGCCAGGTCGGCGGGTTTCACGAGCGTGACAGTGGGCGCAATGGCGTCCAAGGCGGCGTTAGTGGTCCAAGTCCAGACAAAGTCGGTCACCATAGGATTACCTGCCAGATCTTCAGCGCCACCAACCCCGCCCTTGATCGTAGCGACAAAGGGCAGGTTGGCTGCAAACTGCCCCCCTGTGGGCGTAAACACCGCGTTCACGCCAGAATAGCTAACGGCGCCCCCAACCGGTGCTCCACCTTGGGTTACCGTAAAGTTTGTTGCGTTAATGGTTGTGGGCTTCATCGCCTCGCTGAATGTGGCATTCGCTTTGGTATTCTGCGGGACGTTGGTTGCACCATTGGCACTGACCGTGCTGGCGACACGGGGAGCGGTCGTATCGGCCACTGCCCCTACTGGCGCGAGTGCCGGGCTTGCGCCCGTGCCGAGAATGGGACCTTGTCCGCCACCACACGCTGCGACGAGCGCAACCAGCAATAGCGCTGCTGGCCACCTCGCGTATTTTGAAAAAGTCGTAAGTCTGTTCATTTTCTTTCTTTCCTGTTGGTTGCCACTGTTCGTAAAGCCATGCGCCGAAACACCCAGCGCTGCGTCGCGAATCAAAGGCAATGCCTGATTGGCTAAGACCTGCTCGACTGAAGATGCGTTTCTGAAAGAAGCTAATGTGCTCGGCTTGCGCAGTCTCGTCTGTTCGCTGACGCACAGACAAGTGCGGCTACGCGCCTAAAAATATTGCAGCGGCCGCGCCCATCGTCCCAGGCCTACTTGGCCTTGCCTATGGCAGCCTCCTCCTGTCGCACCCATGACAAGCCGCCCCCTGCATTGCGCTTAGATTACTTCCATGGGAAACATTTATTTGGTACGGCACGGGCAGGCGTCGTTTGGCGCTGCGAACTACGACAACCTGAGCGAACTGGGCGCGCGCCAGAGTGTGCGCCTGGGCCAGTATTTGCAGCAAAGCGGCATGCAGTTTGAAGGGGTACTCACCGGCACCCTCAAACGCCACACACAAACCTTTGCAGGTATTTGCGACGGCATGGCTGCGCAGCCCCCTGCGGCATTGCAATGGCCGGGTTTGAACGAATTTGACGGCGAAGCGGTGATTAGGGCCCTGCGCCCACCAGCCTTGCAAGACCCCACCACACCCGAAGGCTACCAACAACACTTTCGCCTGCTGCGCGACGGACTGCGCCAGTGGATGGCGGGGGTTATCAGCCCCCACGGCATGCCCAATTACCCCGACTTTGTGCACGGCGTCACCAGTGCACTGGCGCATGTGCGCAAGCACCACACAGGTAACGTGCTGATCGTCAGCAGTGGCGGCCCTATCTCTACGGCTGTGGGCAACATTCTGGGCACGACGCCAGAGACCACTATTGCGCTGAATTGGCGTATTCGCAACAGCGCAATCACCGAGCTGGTCTACAACCCCAAGCGTTGCACCATGCAAACGTTCAACACCCTGCCCCACCTGGATGGTGCGCAATACGCACCCTGGATTACCTATTCCTGATGAGGCGCACTGCGCAGCGTACTTAAAGGCAATTGGTGAATCTCTGCCAGCAACGCCGCCAGCGCGCGGCCCGCCGCATCTAGCACCGCATGGCCTTTTTCGCCAGTGGCGGCAGCGGCGTTACCAACCGCACCGGCGGCGTTGTAATCTTGCATTTGCCAGCCTAACTTGGCACTCTTGCCGTTCCCCAAAATGGGGAACTGTGCGGCGCGGTCTTCGGAGGTCGACGCAAAGTGCTGGGCCTGCGCCATATCGACCAAGTGTGGCGCCAAGGCCAGCATCATGGACGTTTCGATATCGCCCGCATGGATGCCAAAGCGGTGCTCGTGCGCGCTGAACAGCGCATTCACATCTTCCCCCTGCGCACCCACCAGGGGCAAGCCGTACCAGTTCACGCTGTACACCAACATGCCCAACCGCGCCCGCAAATCGCGGGCCACGATGTCCATCACCCCCACATGCCCGCCGTGCGCATTGAGCAAAACCAGCTTCTTTACACCGGTTGCGGCCACGCTCTCGCCAATGTCGGTCCACAGGCGAATGACCGTTTCTGCTTTGAGCGTCAAGGTGCCAGGAAACGCCGCGTGTTCAGGGCTCAGGCCCACCGCCTGTGTGGGTAAAAACAGGGCCGGCACGCTGGGCTGCAGATGCGGCAAGGCGCTAGCGATGACGCCATCGACCAAGGTACTGTCCACCCGCAGCGGCAAATGCGGTCCGTGCTGCTCGGTCGCACCCACGGGCAACACTGCAATGGTCTGCGCAAGCAAGCCCTGGGTCTGGCGCTGCGCGAAGTCGCGCGTTGTCCAATCGGTCCAGAAACGGGAGGGGTGAGAGTGTGGGGTCATCGGGTGATCTTAAAAGGTTTAGCCATCGGCTGAGGCATCCGCGGCCAGCACGCCATGGCGCTGCTGGCGCTGGCGCTGGTTCAGGCCCAGAGCCCCAGCGGCATTGGGCTGATTGCGTGGCGGCAAATGCCCTTGCAGACTACGCGGGCTAGCCCGTGCGCCACTGGCAACATAGTCCGCCAGCAGCGCGGCGCGTGCGGCCTCTAGCGGTAATCCACGCGCTTCGCACAGGTAGTCAAAAAGAGCGTCCACCAGCTGTTCGGGGGTGAGGCCCTGGGTTTGGGCTTGGCGCGCCCACAACCAGGCAGCCAACGCCGAAAAATTGGAAAAGGGTGACTCCCCTTCCATCACCAGCGCCAGGGTGCGCGCGAAGCGCCCCGAGTTGGCGATCAGGTCCCAATACCGCGCCAGTCGCACGAAGTCTTGCACTTGCTCGGCGCTGACCGCGTCGTTGGACTGCACGGTGTAGGGCGGTGCTGCGTCGTACACCATGCCATATTCAGCCACCGCTCCCGGACGGCTGCGCTGGGCCAGCGGCGTGCCCCGCAGTCGCTTGAGCACACCGAGCTGGATTTCATGGGGGCCGATGGCGTACAGGACATCAAAGCCCTGGGCAAAGCTCTCCCAGGTTTCACCGGGCAAACCAAAGATCAAATCGGTGTGCAGGTGTGCGTGGCTGTGGTCTAGCAGCCAGCGCAGGTTGGCCTCGGTTTTGACGTTGTCTTGGCGGCGGGCAATACGCTGCTGCACCGCCACGTTGAAACTTTGGATACCTACCTCAAACTGCAGCACCCCGGGTGGAAACTGCGTAATACTGGCCTTGAGCCGATCCGGCAAATGATCGGGCACCACCTCGAAATGCAAAAATAAGGGCGTGCCCGGTGCCTCGGCCAGCCGGTCCAGAAAAAACTGCAAGATACGCACCGACGCATCGATCTTCAAATTAAAAGTGCGGTCCACAAACTTGTAGTTGCGCGCGCCCCGCTGGTACAGGGTGGCGATCTCGGCCAAGAAACGGTCTTCATCAAAAGCCCAGGCGGTTTTGTCCAGCGCACTCAGGCAAAACTCGCACTTAAAGGGACAGCCGCGCGAGGCCTCTACGTATAGCAACCGGTGTGCCAGGTCTGCGTCGCTGAACTCGGCATACGGCAAGGCGATCTGGTCCAACGCGGGCTGCTCACCCGCGACGACCTTCATCAAGGGGCGCGGTCCGTGTACTAGGGCGTGGCACAGTTTGGGGAAGGTCACATCGCCCCAGCCCGTAATCACATGGTCGGCCAGGGCGACGATTGGCTGGGTATCGAGCTCATGGCTGACCTCGGGCCCACCCAGCACCACGCGCACATCTGGACGGGCCGTCTTGAGTTGGCGCACCACCTCGGTAGTTTGGGCGACGTTCCAAATGTAGACGCCAAAACCGACAATGGGCGCATCTGAGGCTGCTCCATCGGGCTGCAGTGGGGCCAGCAACTGCAACAGGTCGTCCACCACTTCTTGCACGGGTCGTGCTACGGTGTACTCACGCAAAACGGTGGCATCGCGCAGGTCCTGCCCGCCATGGCGGGCCATATTGGCCAGCAGGTAGCGCAAACCCAGCGAGGCGTGGATGTACCGGGCATTGAGGGTGGCCAAGACAATGCCAGGCGAATCATGCGAGCGCGGCGGCGCGTGGGGATGAACTTGCATGGCCGTATTATCAATACCATGGCCACCCACCCCAAGCGCACCACAAACCGCATGACCACGGGGGAGTCTTTCTTTGCCTGGGATGGCGACACCCTAGTCGTCAATATATTGGGCAAACCCTCTGCCAGTAAAGACGCCATCGGCAAGCCCAAGGGAGCGCAACTCAAGGTAAGCGTCACTGCGACTCCCAAAGATGGCAAAGCCACCGACTACATGGTGCGGTTTCTGGCACCTCTGTTTGACGTGCCAGTGTCCGCCATTGAAGTGGTGTTTGGCCGGGAGAGCATTCACAAGCAGTTGCGCATTCACTCGCCCAAAAAAATGCCTGCGGTTTTTGCGCAGGCATCATCACCAAGCTCAGCGAGCCGTGGGGTCAACCCCCCAGGCGCACAAACGCCTCAAAACGAATAACTAAAGCCGATACCGATGACCGGCATGGTCTTTAGGTTATTGACCGCATCCTGCACCTTGGCTTTTTGTGCATCTATATCCGCCTGTGGCACTGGAACGCCGCCCGATGTCGCTGTCAGCGTCACCGAGGGGTTTTGGAACATGGCGCCAAAGTCACAGTTAAAGCCAAAACCTTTGCTGTCTTTGGGGCGGGTGGCGTAACCCACACCGACGTAGGGTGACACCGAGTCGCTCATTTTGATTTCGCCATTCACAACCGAATTGGTCGTCGACCCAACGGTGGCGCCAGTGCCGGCAATGGTGATTTTGTTGTTGTTAAAAACAATACCGCCGCTGACACGAAAGCCGCTTTGATTGGGATACCAGTCAGCAAGCAAGGGAACGGAGTTGAAATTGAGATCGGCCGTGATCGTCGTGGCACTGCCAAAATCGCCCACATTGCCACTGAAAGACTGCTTGTACGAATTGAACTGCCCGCGCAGGGCCCAGTCGGGCGCCACCGATGCGGCGTAACCAATACCCAAGCCATTGGTACTGATCTGGGTATAGACAGTGCCGTAGTCGGCCGCCAGCGAAACGAGGGGGAGTGCGGTGAAAATCAAGGCGATGTGGGCAATGGATTTAGACAATTTCATGGAGATTTCCGTTCAAAAAAACGATGAAGGTAGGTGGCCCTTTGCCAACCCGTCAGGCGAGACTAAGTGATCTATAGGCAGCCCGACACAGCCGTCCCCGAATTCCAACAAAGGGCAATTCCGGGTTGACCATTACTCGCCCAAAAACTACAATCGAGTTCCATACAACTCCCCACACTAGACGGTAAATCCCATGAAAACGCGCACACTGATTGCAGCCTTATTGGCAGTCGTGGCCCCTGTAGCTTTTGCACAGGCAAAAATGTTCGAGGGCTTTAGCCTCGGCGCTAATTTAGACGCATCCAAAACCACCACCAACGTCGCAGGCTTCGGCTCCGACAGCGGCAACACCAACGGTTTTGGCCTGCAAGCCCAATACTCCATTGCCTACGGTAACCAGTTTGTGCTGGGCCTGGGCGCCTCGCTAAGTACCGGTTCGCGCAAAGCCGGCACCTTGGGGCCATCCGACTTTAGCGTCAAAAATGCCACTTCCCTGGATATTTCCCCAGGCTACGCACTCTCCGAATCCCTCTTGGTGTACGGAAAAATCTCCGCCCTTAGCCTCACGGCCGTGGGTAGCACCACCGCAACTGGTAACGAATTCGGCAGTGAATCCCTCACCGGGCTAGGCTACGGCATCGGCGTACGTTCTATGATCGACAAAAACATCTATATACAAGCCGGATACGACAGTAACCGTTTTAACGAAAAATCAAGTCCCAGCTTTGGTAGCTTCTCCGGCAGTTCCAACGTTTTCTCGCTGGGCGCCGGGTACAAGTTTTAAACATGTCCCAATGCTAAAAATGCCCACTTTGGTGGGCATTTTTTTTGTCCATGCAACTTTTCCGCCGTCGGCGACTCCGACCCTGACATGCGCTTGACTCCCCTTCCCTCCTTAATCCCCCTTTCCACCAATGCACGGTGGCAGACCTTCCGCTCTAGCGCTCTTGTTTTGATAGCTGCTTGCGCATTATTGACGCCGGCCTGGGGCCAATTTTCCCTGCAAAACATCGGCAAACCCGCAGGACCCAGCGCGGTGGTACAAACCGATCAGGTCCGCGCCGAGCTGGTGGCCCACGCACCGGATGGGGTGGACGCTGGCAAGACCATCTGGGTCGGTCTACAGCTCACCCACCAGCCCCACTGGCACACCTACTGGAAAAACCCGGGCGACTCCGGTCTGCCCACGACACTGCAATGGACCTTGCCTAAGGGCGTGACGGCGGGCGAGGTGGTGTGGCCTACACCCCAGCGCATTGCGGTCGGCCCACTGGCCAACTATGGGTATGAGGGCACGGTCTTGTTGCCCGTACCCCTGCACATCGGCGCTGGTTTTGACCCCGGCATTGGGTCGGGCGAAGTATCCATCAAGCTCAGTGCGTCGTGGTTGGTCTGCCGTCAGGAATGTGTGCCGCAAGATGGGCAGTTTGAACTGCGCATCCCGGCGCGGGGGTCTACCGCCTTGCATAGTGCTGATTTTGAAGCCGCCCGCGCGGCCAGCCCGCAAGCACTGGGCGGCACGCTCAAAGCCCATGTGGACGGCAATGGCGTACTGCTCACCGCCACCGGCTTGCCAGCCGCGTGGCAAGGCCGTGCGCTGCAGGCGTTTCCCGAGTCGATCAACGTGTTCGACGCCCCCGGCACGCCCCAGGGCAGCGACGCGGTCGCCAATGACGGGGCGCCCGTACAGGGTCGACAGGTCTGGCAAAACGGCGTCTGGAGCGCCCGCATGCCCCTATCCATCCAGCGCGATAGCAGCCCGCGCCAATTGCCGTTTGTCCTAGCCTTGGGCAACCAAGGCTTGGCCGGCGTTGCTATGGTGAACGGCACGTGGCCGCCCGTGCAAAATCTAGCCGTTTTGCCGATAGGCCCACAGAATGCATTGACTGCAGCGACCCCATCGACCACCGAAACACCCCGCCCACTGGTCAACACCGGCGGACTCGCGTGGGTGATCGCACTACTGGCCGCAGTAGTTGGCGGCCTGATATTGAACCTGATGCCCTGCGTGCTGCCAGTGTTGGCCATCAAGATGTTTAGCCTGGTGCGGCACAACCAGCACAGCCGCGCCTCGCAACGTGCACAAGGCACAGCCTATGCCGTCGGCGTAATACTGTCGTTTATGGCGCTGGGCGGCCTGATGTTGGCATTGCGTGCCACGGGCGAGCAACTAGGCTGGGGCTTTCAGCTGCAGTCACCGGCGGTGATAGCCGGTTTGGCAGCGTTGTTTACCTTGCTGGCCCTGAATCTGGCCGGCGTGTTTGAAATCGGCCATGTGTTGCCGCCGGGCCTGGCTGGGCTACAGATGCGCCACCCCATGGTGGACGCCTTTTTGACCGGCGTACTAGCCGTGGCGGTGGCGTCACCCTGCACGGCACCCTTTATGGGCGCTTCGCTGGGTTACGCCATTGACCTACCTACCGGGCAGGCATTGGGCATATTCGCCGCGCTGGGTTTTGGCTTGGCCTTGCCGTTTTTGCTGGCCAGCTGGGTGCCGTCAGTGGCGCACTGGCTACCCCAGCCGGGCGCATGGATGGACACCTTGCGCCACTTCATGGCCTTTCCGATGCTGGCCACCGTGGTCTGGCTGGTGTGGGTGCTGGGCCATCTGAGCGGCGTAGACGGCGCAGCCAGCCTGCTGCTGCTGCTGCTGGCGCTGTCCATGGTGGTTTGGTGCTTGGGTTTGCGGGGCAAGTCTCGCCGTATTGGCGCTATTGTTTCGATAGCTATCTGCGCAGCATTGTTGTGGGCTATCGGCCAAAATGTCACAAAAATGGACACGCCAGCCACGCCCCCACTGGGCGCTGCGAGCAGCCTTGCGTCTGAAGGCACGGTGTGGCAGGTTTGGGCACCCGACCGGGTCGCGGCCGAGCTGGCCCAGGGCCACCCGGTGTTTGTAGACTTTACTGCGGCGTGGTGTATCACCTGCCAATACAACAAGAAAACCACCCTATCCCAGCCCGAACTTCTGGCCGATTTTCAGGCGCGCAAGGTCACCCTGTTGCGTGCCGACTGGACCCGCCGCGACCCCACCATCACCCAGGCGCTGGAGCGGCTCGGACGCAGCGGCGTGCCGGTCTATGTGCTGTACCAAACGGGCCACGCGCCCGTGGTGTTTTCTGAAATCCTGCATGCGCAGGCGGTGCACGAGGCCCTGGCCCAGTTGTAAAGGTTCAACCATGTCCACCCCACTCGCGACACCGTCGGCCGACGAATCGGCGCTGACCGCCAGTGCGGCAGTTTTCGCACTGGCCCACTGCCGCACTGTGGCGGTGGTTGGCCTGTCACCCAAACCCCACCGCGACAGCTACGGCGTGGCGCGCTACATGCAAGCCCACGGCTGGCGCATTGTTCCCATCAACCCCAATGCCCAAGAAATCTTGGGTGAAAAGGCCTATCCCAGCCTGCTTGAGGCGGCTCGCCACACGTCCATTGACCTGGTGAACGTGTTTCGCAACAGCACCGATGTGCCGCCAGTGGTGGACGAGGCCCTGGCCATTGGCGCCAAGGCCATCTGGCTGCAAATGGGCATTGTCCATGCGCAGGCTGCCGCCAAAGCGCGCGCCGCCGGTATGCCTGTGGTGCAAAACAAGTGCTTGATGGTCGAACATCGGCGCCAAGCAGCCTAAGCTGTTGAAAGCCAGGCCGCTGCCCAGCGTTTCAGGTGGGCGCATGCTTCACACAACCAGCTCGGCTTAGGTGGGCTGTCACCCAAGCTCGAACTGCGACAATCAGGGCATGAACGCACAGAACCCCGCCACCACCTCCGCCCCCATTTTTGACCCGCTGCACAACGACAGTTTTTTGCGCGCCTGCATGCGCCAAGCCACGCCGCACACGCCTGTGTGGCTGATGCGCCAAGCCGGTCGCTATTTGCCAGAGTATGTGGCCACCCGCGCCAAGGCTGGCAGTTTTATGGGTCTGGCCACCAACCGCGACTACGCCACCGAAGTCACACTGCAGCCGCTAGAGCGTTATCCGCTGGACGCTGCCATTTTGTTCAGTGACATCCTCACGGTGCCCGACGCCATGGGCCTGGGCCTGTCGTTTGCCCAAGGCGAAGGGCCCCGCTTTGCCTCCCCCGTGCGCGACGAAGCTGCGGTAGCCAAGCTAGAAGTGCCCGACATGGCCAAACTGCAGTACGTGTTTGATGCGATCAGCAGCATCCGCAAGGCCCTCACACAAGACGGCAAGGGCCGCGTTCCACTAATCGGCTTTAGCGGCAGCCCCTGGACGCTGGCCTGTTACATGGTGGAAGGCGCGGGCTCCGCCGACTACCGCCTGGTCAAGACCATGCTCTACAACCGCCCCGACCTGATGCACCGCATTCTGGCGATTAACGCTGATTCGGTCGCCGCCTACCTGAATGCGCAGATTGACGCTGGCGCCCAGGCCGTGATGATTTTTGACAGCTGGGGCGGTGTACTGGCCGATGGTGCCTTCCAGCAGTTCAGCCTGGCGTACACCGCCCGCGTGCTGGCCCAGCTTCAGCGCACCGGGCCGCAGGGCCAAACAATTCCGCGCATTGTGTTTACCAAAGGCGGTGGCCTGTGGCTGCAAGAGATGGCGGCGCTGGACTGCAACGTGCTGGGCCTGGACTGGACCGTTAATTTGGGCCGCGCCCGCGCGCTGGTAGGCGGCACCGAGAACAGCCCCGCGGATTCGAAAGCCAAGGCGCTGCAAGGCAATATCGACCCCAACGTGCTGTTTGCACAGCCCGAGCAGATTGCCACCGAAGTGGCGCGTGTGCTCGACAGCTTTGGCGCGCCGTATCAGGGCACAGGTACAGGCCCCACGCAGATTTTTAACCTCGGACACGGCATCAGCCAGTACACGCCACCAGACCATGTGGCCGCTCTGGTTGCAGCGGTGCACCAGCATTCGCGCACCCTGCGCACCGCAACAGCACCCTAATTTTTGTGATATTTATCACAAACTGATTCACTTATGCACAAAATCGGGGGAGCGGGGGTTAGGGTTTTCCCGATTTATGAAAATGCCGCTATAAAAGCCATAGCGATCGTAAGTGGTTGATTCATAAGGGTTTAATTTTCTGCTCTTTTTCTGGGCAGACCAAGGAAAGCCTTGATTTACAAGGCTTTCAGGGCCTCGGCAGGAGGATATCAACAAAGTTATCCACAGAAAAGCTGAACTTGTTAAAAACTCTTTTAAAATCAATAACTTAGCAAATTTTCCTCGGAAATTGATCATAAACCACCGCCAAACCGCCATACACGACTTTTGTCCGTATTGGTTGCGTACAAGCTCCCCATGACCCATTGGCTCAGCGTTCTCGTTCACACACCGGCCCACGCGGCGCTGGGGCCTGTCTTGAGCTACCGCAGCACCCAGCTACTGCCGCCCGGCACGCTGGTGCGCGTGCCTTTGGGCAAGCGCGAAACCCTGGGGGTGGTCTGGAAGGAGGATGCCGCACAAGCCACCGGCGAGCTCGATCCCGGCAAGATCAAATCGGTAGCCGGTGCCCTAGACGGCATTGTGCCGCTTAGCGACGTCTGGCAACAACTAATCACCTTTACCGCCCAGTATTACCAACGTTCGCTGGGCGAGGTGGCTCTGGCGGCCTTGCCCCCGCAATTGCGCGAACTAACACCCCAACAGGTGCAGCGCCGCTTGCAGCGCGGTGCGGTGAAAGTCCAATCCACGCGCGCAGCCTCCGACGCCAACACTCTTGCAGGAGGCCGGGCGGCTGAGCACTCTGCTTCGTGTCCCCCGCCCGCTTTGCGGGCTCCTCCTTTACCTACGCAGAGCACTCAGCCGCCCGACCTCCTACAAGTCCAAGCACCGGTGCTTAGCCCCGAGCAGGCAGGCGTACTCACCCAAATCGACCATCACAGCGGCCCTTTTTTGCTGTTTGGCGCTACCGGCAGCGGAAAAACCGAGGTTTATCTGCGTGCGGTGCAAGCGGCGCTAGAAGCAGATGCTAGCGCGCAAGCCCTGGTCATGGTGCCTGAGATCAATCTGACGCCCCAACTGGAAGCGCGCTTTCAAGAGCGCTTTGCACCGCTATACGGGGAGACTGCAGTAGTCTCCATCCACAGCGGCATGACCAACCCGCAGCGCCTGCGCAGCTGGCTGGCCGCCCACAGCGGCGCGGCGCGCATCGTGCTGGGCACCCGCATGGCGGTGTTTGCCAGCCTGCCCCGGTTGCGCCTGATCGTGGTGGACGAAGAACACGACCCCAGCTACAAAAGCAGCGAAGGCGCCCGCTATTCGGCGCGTGACTTGGCGGTCTACCGCGGCCGCCTCGAAGGCGCTAAAGTGGTGCTGGGGTCAGCCACACCTTCCCTAGAGAGTTGGCACCAAAGCCGCCCCGCAGCCGAGGGTGGGCGCTACCTGCGCCTGCATATGCCCAGCCGGATTGGAACGCGCACGGAGGGAAATGGGGCGGCGCATGCGACCGGCGACGCCCGTGCGCAAACAGCCCAGGAGCGCACCCGCGAGGCGGCAGGCACCCCATCTGGCCTACCCTTGGTGCGCCGGGTGGACATGAACCACCAGCCCCGCAATGCGGTGTTTTCCATCCCACTGCTTGAAGCCATCAAAGCGCGTATTGCACGGAGCGAGCAAAGCATGGTGTTTTTAAACCGGCGCGGCTACGCCCCGGTGCTGCACTGTGCGGATTGCGGCTGGAAGAGCGAATGCCCGCACTGCAGTGCTTTCCGCGTCTTCCACAAGATCGACCGTACCCTGCGCTGCCACCACTGTGGTTTTACCGAACGCGTGCCGCGCGCTTGCCCCACCTGCGGCAACCCCGACATTGCGCCGCTGGGGCGCGGCACCGAGCGGCTCGAAGAACACTTGGCCGAGCTGCTGGCCGATGTGCGTCGCCCCCATTCCGTTAGCGCCGAATTCCCCGAGGGCGAGCCGGTGCGCGTAGCCCGCATCGACGCCGACACCACCCGCCTCAAAGGCGAATTGCAAAGTCAGTTGGCGGCCGTACATGCGGGCGATGTGGATGTGCTGGTGGGCACACAGATGATTGCCAAGGGCCACGACTTTCGCCGTATCACGCTGGTGGCCGCCGTGAACCCGGATGGAGCGCTGTTTTCCAGCGACTTTCGGGCACCGGAGCGCCTGTTCAGTCTGCTGATGCAGGCTACTGGGCGAGCCGGGCGCGACGCCGCGCTGGGTTCGACGAGCGAGATGTGGGTGCAAACTTTCCAACCCGCGCACCCGCTGTACGCGGCCTTAAAACGCCACGACTACCCAAGTTTTGCCGCGCAGCAACTCAAGGAGCGTGAGCAAGCTAGCCTACCGCCCTTTAGCGCCCAGGCACTGGTGCGGGCCGACGCAAAAACGCAGGAAGCCGCCCAAGCTTTTCTAAATGCCGCCAGCGCCGCTGCGCAGGAACAGATGGTGCAGTGGGAGGGCTGGGCCGAGGTGCTTGCCGAGGTCACTTTGTTTCCGGCCGTGCCCATGACGATTCAACGCGTTGCAAATATTGAGCGGGCGCAGATGCTTGTGGAAAGTCCGTCGCGCGCAGCCCTGCAGCGGTTTTTAAGCGGCTGGCACAGCGTCTTGCACGCCACGCGCAAGCTGCCCGAGTGCAAAGGAGTGATTCGCTGGGCAATTGACGTGGACCCGCTGGCGATTTGACCGTTCTGGGCAGCCCAAGAATGGGGGTAGCTAGATGCTACACAATGAATAGCTGCTTACGCAATATTGACGAGGGCTAAAGGCCCATTTCGACGCGATTTCTTCCCGCCTCCTTAGCCCGGTACAAGGCTTCGTCGGCGCGGCGCACCATATCGACAATAGCCTCGCCGGAGCGGTAGGTGGCAACGCCAAAACTGGCAGTTCGCGGGCCGGCTACCGCAATCGGGTGGGCCGCCAAGGCCTTTCGTAATTTTTCGGCGACCACGACGGCTGCCTCGGCCGACGTAGCGCTGCAAACTACCAAAAATTCTTCACCGCCCCAGCGCCCTACCAGGTCGTAGGAGCGTATCTGGTTTTTGAGTACCTTGCTCACCTCCACCAGCACCGTATCACCCACGGGGTGCCCGTAGGTGTCATTGACACTTTTAAACTTGTCGATATCCAACAAAATAATGGAAAAAGGGCTGTTCTGGCGTTCACCGCGCGCGAACTCCTGTTCCAGTACGGTATCTAGATGCAGGCGGTTGGCAATGCCAGTGAGCCGGTCGGTGTTGCTCAGGGTCTCTAACCGGGACTCGTTGGTCGCGGCGCTGTACTCGGCCAGCATGAGCGCAAACAGCAAGGTAAAAAGTGTCGTCAGCTTGTATGAGACACGCATGGCGGTCACCAGCCACGGCTCCAGCCCATACAAAGCGGGGTCGGGTGCAATCGACACGTATTCGGCATACAAAAACGCCGACATGTTGAACAAAAAGAAGAACACCAGCGTGCGCCATTGCTGCAGGCCAAAAAACATGGCTGGAATCAAAGCAAACGCCAAGAAGTAATAGTGCAGATCCAGGTAGCTGCCCTGGGCGGCCAGCATGATGGAGAAAATAAGCCCCGGCAGTGCAAAGCCGACCAACCACGATGCCACGTGAACATGGCCTTTGCGGTTCAGCCACGGAACAAGCGCAAACAGAAGACAAAACGGAAAGGATGCAAACGCCGCTCGGGTTAACCCTGCGTTGCTGGCTGCAATGTAGACCATGCCATAGGACGCAATCGACAAGGTGGTCACCAGCGCTGCGATATTGACGTTCAAAATTTTGCGGCGGGCGGTCGCACTGGTGCCGAATTCACAGCCCCAATACAACTGCTGCAGAAACTTACCTACCATAGGTACCCTTTTTTGGTTTTACGTCATCACCGCCCTCGCGCTGAAAAGTCAAGGTTGCGACTGAGGTGGATACCAGAATAATGCGTGCAATGCGGCGATTGTCAGCGCCAAACCGTTCGGCTGGCAAGGGTACGTGCAAACCCCGTTGGTTTTAACCCCACCCGTTAAAATCAAGGCAATGTCTGCCCTCCCCTCTCCCGGCCTGAATTTGGCCCAACAAGAAGCCGTCAACTACCTCCATGGCCCTTGTTTGGTGCTGGCTGGCGCGGGCTCGGGTAAAACCCGCGTCATCACCCACAAGATCGCCCGCCTCATCCAAACGGGCATGCCGCCCCAGCGTATTGCGGCCATTACCTTTACCAACAAAGCCGCCGCTGAAATGCGCGAGCGGGCTAAAGGGCTGATCGGCCGAGCCGCCAAAGACGTGGTGGTGTGCACCTTTCACGCTTTGGGTGTTCGCCTGTTGCGTGAAGACGGTGCGGCCCTGGGGCTCAAAGCCCAGTTCAGCATCTTGGACAGCGACGACGTGACCAGCATCCTGAAAGACGCCGGCGGCAGCACCGACCTAGCCACCGCGCGGCAATGGCAGTGGACCATCAGCGGTTGGAAGAGCGCCGGCCTCAACGCGGCCCAGGCATTGGCGATGGCAGAAGACGACAACGCACGCATTACCGCCACCGTGATGGCCCGCTACGAAGAGCGCCTGACGGCCTACCAGAGCGTGGACTTTGACGACCTGATCAGCCTGCCCCTCAAACTGCTGCGCGACCATGAGGACGTGCGCACCAAGTGGCAGGCCAAGATGGGCCATGTGCTGGTGGACGAATACCAAGACACCAACGCCACCCAGTACGAAGTGCTCAAACTGCTGGTGGGCGGCAACACGCCCGACGGCGCCCGCTTTACCGCGGTGGGCGACGACGACCAGTCCATCTACGGCTGGCGCGGTGCCACCCTGGACAACTTGAAGAAACTGCCGGTGGAGTTCCCTACACTCAAGGTCATCACGCTGGAGCAAAACTACCGCTCCACCAGCGCCATATTGCGCGCCGCCAACAACGTGATTGGCCCCAACCCCAAGCTCTACCCCAAAAACCTGTGGAGCGACCTGGGCGAAGGCGAACCGGTGCGGGTGGTGGACGCCGACAACGAAGAACACGAAGCCGAGCGCGCCGTGGCCCGCATCCAAAGCCTGCGGGCCGAAGGCGCACTGGCGCAAACCGGCGCGCAGTTTAAAGAATTCCGCCACTTTGCCGTGCTGTACCGCGCCAACCACCAGGCCAAGCCGTTTGAGAAAGCGCTGCGCCGGGCGGGCATTCCGTACAAGGTGTCGGGCGGGCAAGGCTTTTTTGACCGGGCCGAGATCCGCGACCTGTGTGCCTGGTTTCGCCTGTGGGCCAATAACGACGACGACCCCGCTTTTTTGCGCGCGGTAACCACGCCCAAACGCGGCATTGGCCACCAAACCCTGGGCACTTTGGGCGTGTATGCCAGCCAGTACAAACTCAGCCTGTTTGAGGCCCTGTTCTCATCGTCCCTAGCCGGAGCTTTGAGCGCCAAAGCGCTGGGCAGCCTGCACGAGTTTGGCCGCTATGTGAACGAGTTGGAGCACCGCGCACGCCGCACCGAAGGCTTTGATGCCGCCCGGGTTTTTATGACCGACTGGCTCAAGGAAATCGCCTACGAACAGCACCTGTACGACGGCGAAGACAGCGAAAAGGTCGCCGCCGCAAAATGGAACAACGTGATGGAGTTTTGCGACTGGATGGCCCAGCGCTGCGGCGGCCAGGTCGACGATGCGGCAGGTGTGAGCGTTACCAAGGATGTGAAGAACCTGCTGGAAGTGGCGCAGACCATTGCTTTGCTGTCCACCATCAGTGAACGTGAAAAAGACCAAGACGTAGTCACCTTGTCGACCCTGCATGCCTCCAAAGGGCTGGAGTGGCCACATGTGCTGCTGGTGGGCGTGACCGAGGGCATGCTGCCTTTCAAATTGGGCGATGGGGCCGAATCAATGGGTGGCTCGGAGCGCGCCCACGAGTCGGCCAATGCAGAAATAGCGATCCGCCTGCAAGAAGAGCGCCGCTTGATGTACGTAGGTATCACCCGTGCCCAGCGCAGTTTGGCAGTGAGCTGGACCCGAAGGCGCAAAAAAGGGCGCGAAATGGTGGCCGCGCTGCCCAGCCGCTTTATTGCGGAAATGGGCTTGGACCAAGCCACAGTCAAAGAAGACCCACGGGAAAAACTGAAGGCACTGCGTGCCGAGTTTGCGCAAAAGGCGCTGGTGTCGGCCGCCTTAGCGGCCAAAAATCTCTAAAGTCCGCTGAGGACTGCTAAAGACGTCGGGTTAGCGCAACCGGTCCCAGCCAGTGTTGCTGGACATGCCGCCAAAGCCGGTGCCCATGTCTTCCATCTCACCAAACTCTGCGTCATGCAGGGTGGACAACAGCATCATGGCCTCGGCCGCGTCTGGATTAAAGCCAACGCGGTTACGGCCCGAGCCATCTCCAGCACTCATGATGAGCTTGGAAATGTAAGAGCTGCACTCTTTGTAGCCCCACATGGTGCGAATGGTGTGCGCGATGCGGTGGTGGTGCAGGTCCACAATCGCCAAAGCTTCTTCTTTACGCTGGGCCGGGGTCTTTTCTTCCAAATCCATGGGCTGGGTGGGGGCGTCAAAATCGTCTGTCACGGTAGGTACTCCCGCTTTCATGGAATGGAATGGCACAGTCGGGCTTTGACTGTGGCGAGAGTCCTGCTCGGCCAGCGCGCTGTCCCACAGGCCCCAGGTTGTGTCCGGGTCGTCTTCAATGACCTCCAGGGTGCGCGAGTCCAGCGCTTCCTTGATGGAGGTTTTGGCCGACTTGTCGTCCTTGCCAAAGAATCCATTGAACATACATACCCCTCACAACGTTGACTGGATATTACCTTAGCCGCCGTAAATTTACCAGCCTGCGACGCGCCGGGAGTGGGGGGCATCAACGCCCGTAGACGTCCTCAAATCGCACAATATCGTCCTCACCCAAGTAAGAGCCGGACTGCACTTCAATCATCTCCAGCGGCACCCGTCCTGGGTTTTCCAGCCGGTGGGTGGTGCCCAACGGAATAAAAGTGGATTCGTTTTCCGACACCAAATACGTGTCCTCGCCGCGTGTGACCTTGGCGGTGCCGCTGACCACAATCCAATGCTCTGCCCGATGGTGGTGCATTTGCAACGACAAGATCCCCTGGGGCTTAACCACGATGCGTTTGACCTGAAAGCGCTCACCAGCGTCCACACCGTCGTACCAGCCCCACGGGCGAAACACCTTGCGGTGCAGACTGCGCTCCGGGCGGCCCTCGGCCTTGAGGCGGTCCACAATTTTCTTAACATCTTGCGTTTTGTCCTTGTGGCACACCAAAATCGCATCCGCCGTCTCCACCACAATCAAATCGCTCACGCCCACGCAGGCCACCAGCCGCCCCTCGGACAGGGCCAAGGTGTTGGTGCTGTCTTGCAACAACACATCGCCCTGGGCCACATTGCCGTGTGCGTCTTTGGGCAGGACTTGCCACAGGGCGTCCCATGAGCCCACATCGGACCAGCCGGCGCGCAAGGGGATGACAACCCCCACCGGCAAGGTGGCGTCTTGGGTGCCATAACCAGCCAGCCGCTCCATCACCGCGTAGTCGATCGAGTCGCTGGGGCACTGTGCAAACGCGTCTTTGCCCACCCGCGTGAACTCGCCATCGGTTTGCCCCTGGGCCCAGGCGGTGTCGCACGCTGCGGCAATGTCGGGTCGGCAGGTTTTGATTGCTGCCAACCACACACTGGCACGCACCATAAAAATGCCACTGTTCCAAAGGTAAGTACCGGCATCTAAGTAAGACTGCGCGGTCGCCAAATCAGGCTTCTCTACAAACCGGGCGATACGCTGCGCGCCAGAGTACGCCTCGCCCCACTGGATGTAGCCATAACCCGTCTCGGGTGCGTCCGGGGTGATGCCAAACGTCACCACCGCTCCGCTCTCAGCCAGCGCAGCACCCTGGCGCACCGCCGCATGAAAGGCAGCGCCGTCCAGAATGACGTGGTCGGCTGGCATAACAAGCAACACCACATCTGCTTCATTTTTGATAGCGGCTTGCGCAGCAATGGTGAGGGCTGGAGCGGTATTTCGACCCAAAGGTTCGAGCACGATGCGCCCTGGGCGCCCCATCAGCCGCAGCTGCTCGGCAATCACAAAGCGGTATTCCTCGTTGCACACCACCATGGGCTCTGCCAAAGTGGTGCCGGCAATGCCGTCGGCCCGGCGCACGGTGGCTTGCAAGAGCGAGTCTTCGCCAATTAACGACAAGAGCTGCTTGGGGTACTTCTCGCGCGACAAGGGCCACAGCCGGGTGCCAGAGCCCCCTGAGAGCACCACAGGTTGAATATTCATGGATTCAGTTTTCAAATTTCAAATAAATACCAGCAAGGCCATCAGGCGCGGGCATCACCCCAGCGCAACTGCACCGTTTCATCGCCCCGGTACAGGGTCTGGCCAGCACGGTTGACGCAGTATTCGGGCGAGACAATCATTTCCTCAAACCTCATGTTCGTAGCGATGCGGGTGTACTCAAACAAGATGCTGCGGGTCACGGTGGCGCCGCTGCGAATCACACTGCCGTGCCCTATCCAGCAAGGGCCTTCAATGGTAGCGCCGGGCTCGATCTTGACACTGGAGCCGATGTACACCGGCCCATGGATGGTCACCTCGTCCCAGGCCACGTTGGTGTTAAGGCCCACCCAGATGCCCGGCTTGATCTGACGCCCCGGCATGTTCATCTGCGCCACCTCGCCGCGCAGCACGCGCTGCAATACCGACCAGTAGTCGCTCACCCGGCCAATGTCGATCCAGTTAAAGAAGCGCTTTTGCGCGTAGAACGGCAGTTTCTTCTCCACCAACAGGGGGAACAGCTGCGAGCCAATATCGAACACCTGCCCTGGCGGCACCAAATCCAGCACCTCGGGGTTAAAAATGTAGATGCCCGTGCTGGCCGCAGTCGACTTGGCGTCTTCGGGTTTGGGCTTTTCTTGGAAGGACTG
>JBBRSA010000045.1:0-29949 GCA_038245855.1 Burkholderiales bacterium | reverse complement strand
GTTGGTGTCGCTCACCCGAATGTCGCTGTCGATGTTTTCTTCGCCAAACTCGTTCTCAATGACGGCTATTTTCTGGCCATGGGCTTCGGCCAGCACGCGTTTGAGCAGCGTCGTCTTGCCGGAGCCGAGGAAGCCAGTCAGGATGGTTGCAGGTATGAGGCTCATGGTGGAATAGGAAAATTAGCAGCTGGGGAGTGTAGTGTCTATCGCTGGCGCTGGGTAAAAAAGGCTATGGGCTCAGGTTTTGCGCATGATGACCAGCCCCTTGAGGTACTCGCCCTCGGGGAAGGCAATCGTCATCGGGTGGTCTGGGGCGCCGCCCATACGCTCGGTAATGTACCCATCCACCCCCGCATCGGCCCCCGCGCCCGCCACGATTTTGTGGAACAAGTCGGCGCTGATGCCGCCCGAGCAGGAGTAGGTGAACAGCACGCCGCCGGGCTCCAGCAGTTTGAGCGCCAGGCGGTTAATGTCTTTGTAGGCCCGCGCCGCGCGCTCGGCGTGGGCTACGGTGGCGGCAAACTTGGGCGGATCGAGCACGATGGCGTCAAAAGTTTTGCCCTGGTCCAGAAACTGGCGCAGCGAGGCATTCACATCCGCATCCATAAACGTGGTCTGCGTAGCGTCAAAGCCATTCAGCGCCACATTGGCAGCGGCTTGCTCCAGCGCCGGGCCGGATGAGTCAATAGAGGTGACATGCCCGCCGCTGTGCCCCCCGGCGCGCATACCGGCCAGCGCCGCCACGGTAAAACCGCCGGTGTAGCAAAAGCAATTGAGCACACGGCGAAAGTTAAGCCGCTGGGCGTAGTCGGCAAACTTTTTGCGGCTGTCGCGCTGGTCCAGGTAGAAACCGGTTTTGTGGCCCTGGGCAATAGACAAGCCCAGCTGCCACTGGTGCTCTTGCAGCAGCAGGTCGGTGGGCGTTGCAGAGTCTCCCCCTTTCAGCCACCCGGTGACCTCGCTCAATCCTTCGAGCTTGCGGCTGCTGGCATCCGAGCGCTCATAGAGCTTGCTCAAACCAGTCTCGGCCAACAGTGCGTCGGCCAGCACGCTCTTGAAGCGCTCGGCACCACTGCTGAGGAACTGCGCCACCAGCGTGTCACCGTAGCGGTCCACAATCAAACCCGGCAACCCATCGGACTCGCCATGCACCAGGCGCACGCCGTCACTTTTTACGTCAAATCGGCCTCTAGCCCTCACGGAACTTGCACAAGCAGCGATCAAAAACGGAGCATCAATGCGCTGCGCCTCGTCAAAACTCCAGACCCGTGCGCGGATTTTTGACGCCGGGCTGAACGCCGCCCAGGCCAAAAACTGCCCGCTACTGGACTCAACCCGCACCGTCTCGCCGCTGTCGCCGCTGCCTTTGGCAATGGCCGACTCAAAGATCCACGGATGGCGGCGTTGCAAGGAGCGTTCCTTGCCTTCTCTTAAACGAATGGTTTTCATGGGGGCCATTGTCGCCGGGGGCGCAAGGCCAGTCAGCGGGGGCGGTAAGTGCGGAAGCTTTTGGCGCCGCTACTTTCGTTGAAGTTGCGCACCCTTGCCAGCATCGTCGCAGGTAAGTATGAAGCTGCCACGCACACCCGAAGAAGTCACAAATGGCCTCAGCAATCCTGCAGGGAATTGGACAGACGTGCCGTCAGTACTCCGCGCTACAACTAGCGTGATGTGGCCTCGATAGTATTGGAGGTACTCAGTTGCGGAAATATTCAAGTTGAAATTGAATTGGATCATCCGTGAATGCTAATGCGACGGACAGTTTTGACTAGACTAGGCCGGAAGCTACGGCACTCGATGCAAGTTATGTCGCCGTCCCTCAGAGAGAAAATTCGCTCGTTTTACCTTTTCGATGGAATGGGCTCATTTAGCCGAAGTCAGTTCGCGTGTGGCATAGTGTCCTATCACCAGCTGAATTGGAAAGACGGGCTATGCGGTATCTTGCGCGTTTAGTTCTCGCTGCGCTGCTTGGCGTGAGCTTGATACCGTGGGCGGGTGCGACTGACGCAATCCCAGAGGCGGTCGCCGCACCCTCGCTTGTTGCATTTTCTTCTGAGGAAGGTTTGGCCCGTCTGGCGCAATCCGTCTCCAAGACCGGATTTGCCACGCTTGCCAATCAATTTGAGCCGCAATCCAATGGCGCCTTTTGTGGCCCCACTACTGCGGCGATCGTACTGAACACCATAAACGCAAAAAGTAGCAATTTACCGCGTGACCGCAGCCGTTTACAGGCTGCGGATATGTCCTTTTTACCGAAAGGCGCCGATCTTTCGGTGCCGCGTTTCACGCAGGACAGTGTCATCCTGGCCGGTAGCAAGACACGTGCTCAGGTCTTTGGCGAGCCGACCCTGATAAATGGCAAAGAGGTCATGGATGTTGGATACCAAGTGCGTCAACTTGATCAAATGCTTCGCGCCAACGGCCTGGTGACGGTTCTCAGGATTGTGGACGATAGCAAGCCAATTGAGGAAATTCGAACTGATCTGAAGAATGCCCTCGGGCAAGTTGGGACGTACGTCATTGTCAACTTCAAACGCTCTGCCATAGGTGAGAAGGGCGGTGGTCACATTTCCCCACTAGGCGCCTACGATGCAAAGTCAGATTCTGTACTCATGCTTGACGTAAACCCCACCGCCGCTGGGTGGGTTTGGATTCCTGTCTCAACCCTCGCTTCTGGAATGCGAACTTTTGATACGGTAGAAAATCGGGGCTATATTTTGGTGCGCGCGCCGTAGGGACGTTGATCAAGGAAGCCCCCCGGCCTGATAGGTGGTTAAGTGCCCCAACAGGTAGTCTCAATCGGTAGCATGGAATCATGCGGGGTTAACGTAAGCCGGTTTACGAGCTAGGAGCAGTCGGCCAGAAACCTGCTCCAAAGCGGCCATAACAGGCTGCTGAAATACTGGTTGAGACTCAGAAAATTGGTCAGTTAAGTAGTGTTCTACCCCTTGCCTACCTTGGGAAAATCGCTTGTAGGTCTTTCTATGAGGTCGAATACTTTCCAAGAACGGTGCTCGGGGAGTATTTCAGCAGCCTGATAATGGTTCAATATGTCTATATTTAATAAATTTCGATTTTTGAAAAAATCTCAAACGCGACCGGAGAGGCATGCGCACGAGGAAATATCAATAAGTCAAGAGAAAGAGCACTTGCCCAACGCATATGCACGATTTCAAGATGCAGTAGGACTTCTACAAAAAGGGCACTTGGCGGAGGCGCAAGTGATCTTCGAAGAAATCTTAAAAGCACAGCCTGACCATGCTGATTCTTTGCATTGTCTTGGCATTATTGCAATCCAATCAAACAACCATCAGCGTGCCGTTGAATTAATTGGTAGGGCCATCACAGCAAGCCCTAATGACTATGGATGTCGCCTCAACCATGGCAATGCGCTAAAAGCACTCAAGCAACTGGATGCAGCTATTGCCAGCTACGACAGAGCCATTGCCATCAACCCCGATATCGCTGATGCCCACTACAACCGTGGTGTTGCGTTGCAAGAACTTAAAAAACTGGATGTTGCGATTGCCAGCTACGACCGAGCCATTGCCATTAAACCAGACTTCACTGCCGCCCGCACCAATAGGGATCTCGCGCTCCAAGAACAGCAAAATTCGAATATGACCACGACATTGAAAGAAATTGCTGAAGAATTTCATGCGCACCCACTTTTTAATGAATCGATTCTTGTTCTTGGTGCAAAAAGAACAATGCTAATGAATGCAAAAGATGAGATGTTGACATTAGTTGTTGGCTCATCCCATGGAGATTTTGGATTCGACCCCGCGCATTGTAATTCGTCATTTAATCTATGCTATCGGTCACTCGATTTAAAGCACTCTTACCTTCTGTATAAGAGGTCGAGCGAATTATGCACGCGCATCAATAATATTGTAGTTTATTACTCAATATTTTCTTCGGGCTCCATTCTGGAAAAATCCCCCTCCGAAAACGAAATTAGTCCGGCTGCAAATGAATTATTTGAGCTCGATATAAAATACGACGATGAGAAATTAAAAAAGCTAGCCACCGGAATTAAAGAAAAACTTGGAGGTTTATCGGTTGATCTAGATGGTGTAAAAGGGTTTCTGCCAAAGGTCAATATAGGTTTTTTTCCCGAATCATATGGGGCTGAGAGAAGAGCCGCTGAATTCATGAAGAGAAATAGGCAAAACGAAGCAAATGTTTATTTAACGCATATCCTCTCGTTAGCAAAAAATCTCGGGCATAGGGTATATATAGTCATACCGCCTGTTCGATCTGATTTAAAATCAGCGATCGACAGAGATGGAAATCTTTTATTTAAAAGTCTATTTGAAATAATATCCACCAACAAAACAGAAATTAATATCACTCTGTTAAATTGCTATGATACTGACTTATTTCTGGACGAGCACTTTGGAGATTTTGATCATTTATTGCCCTTGGGCGCCGGGACGCAACAATTGTCTTCAATGATCAATGATGCAATTAACTCCAACCTTCGCAGTCAAAACCAAGCTTCCTAACCGAACTAGCAATTGAATATATCGCAGTCCATTTCGCAAAATGGAGAAGTATCGAATGCATACATAGGAAACGCTTATTTTTAAAGAAATAAGACGTCAATTCCGATAAATCTTATTTTTATGGCATCAGTTAACTTTAACCGACTCCAATTGTCAGATCGATACGCATACAACGATTGACTTGAATGCCTGCTTTGGGCCCGTTGCCGACCTCAAAAACTCAATTGAGAGCTCGTACCTCAGCCGCCCCCCCTATTTCTTAGCCTTCGCCCTTGGATGCGCCGCGTCATACGCCTTGGCCAAGTGCTGAAAATCCAGCCGGGTGTAGACCTGCGTCGTGGTGATGTTGGCGTGGCCCAGCAGCTCTTGCACCGCGCGCAGGTCGCCGCTGCTTTGCAACACATGGCTGGCAAATGAGTGGCGCAGCATGTGCGGGTGCACTGGCGTGGCCATGCCCGCCTGCAGGCTGCGGCGTTTGAGCCGCTGCCAGACCGATTGCGCCGTAAGCCGGGTGCCGTTGCGCCCGTTGAACAGGGCGGCGGCGTCTGCTTGGCTGTCGGCCACCATGCCCGCACCCAGGGTGCCCATGGGGCCGCGCAGCTGCAGCCAGCGCTCTAGCGCCTGCAGGGCCGCCTTGCCGACGGGCACGGTGCGCCGCTTACTGCCCTTGCCCAGCACATGGGCCTCGGCGCCCTGCAGATCCAGCCAGCCCCGGGCGGTTTTGCTGGGCACCACGTCCAGCCCCACCAGTTCGCCCACCCGCAGGCCGCTGCCGTACAGCAGCTCGACCATGGCGGCGTCACGCGCTTCTAGCCAGGTATCGTCGTCGCTCTCAAAGCTGGCAAATTGCACCGCGTCGTCCACCCCCAGTGCTTTGGGCAGAGGTTTAGGGGCTTTGGGGGCGCGCACGTCTTGCACCGGGTTGCTGGCAATAGCCCCTTGGCGGCCCAGCCAGGCGTAAAAGCCGCGCCATCCCGACAAAATCAGGGCAATGCCGCGCCCGCTGCGCCCGCCACTGTGCATGTGCGCCACCCAGCGGCGAATATGGGCGTGTTGCACCTGCAGCAGGTCCACCGGCAGTTGGGCCGCGTAGGTACTCAGCCGGGCAAGGTCTAGGGTGTAGAGCGCCACGGTGCGCTCGGCCAAGCGCTTCTCGGTGCGCACATAGGCCAGATACCGATTGACCCAGTCGGCGTCTAGCTCCACCGCTTTAGCGCAGGCGCGAGAGTGCGGCGCTGGCCAGTTCGCCGATGCGCGACAAAAACTCGGTGCCCATGCCGCTGTTGAAACGGTGTGCGTCGGGCGAGCCGAGCACCAGCATGCCAAAGGCCGGGCCAGTGCTGCCCGCGCCGCCCGGACGTAGCGGGATCAGGGCTAAAGAAGTAACCGTAAACGGCGTCTCCAGCCAGTTCACCGCTTCAAAGCCGGTGTTCAGGCCCGAAAACGGCTCCATCAGGGAGCTGGCGAACAGTTTGGCGTCGTCGCTCACACCCGAGGCGAACTCTTGGCCGATATGGCTTGGCGCCACGTCCCACACCCGAATGCCGACCTGCGGCACCGAGAACTGGTGGCGGATGCCTTGCACGATTTGGTCGGGCATTTGCTGAATGTCAGTGGTCTGGAACAGGGTGAGTGCCCAGCGCAAGACTTTGTCTGAGAGCATGACGTTTTCGGTGCCGTTGCGAATCATCTCCATGATGCGCTGCTCCAAGAGCTTGATCTTCTCGCGCAGCATTTCGGCCTGGCGCTCTTGCAGGCTGACCGCCCGGTGGCTGTGCGGGCTGGTGAACTGCACGGTCGACAGCAAGAGCGCGTGGCGCTGAAAGAAGTCCGGCGTATTGACCAAGTAATTGGCAATATCGTCTTCGGTGATGGGGTTGTTCAGCATGGTGTCGTTTGGTGGTGTCATAAGGTGTGGCCTAGCGGCCTAATGGTCTGGCAGATCAATTTCGCCGTGAAAAACTGTGGTGGCAGGCCCGGTCATCATGACCGATGCGGCGCCACCGGCCCAGGCAATGTGCAAGTTGCCGCCGCGGGTGTGCACATCCACCGCATTGTCCAGCAACCCCAGGCGGATGCCGGCCACCACGGCGGCGCAAGCGCCGGTGCCGCAGGCCAGGGTCTCACCCACACCGCGCTCAAAAACTCGCAGGCGCACCGCGTCGCGGCCCAACACCTGCATAAAGCCCACATTCACGCCCTTGGGGAAGCGCGGGCTTTGCTGCACCAACGGCCCCAGGGTGCTAACGGGTGCGGTGTCCACATCGTCCACCACCAGCACCGCATGGGGATTGCCCATGGAGACCGGCGCGACCCATACAGGCGCTATTGAATCAGTAGCTGCTTGCACAGTATCCATGAAGGCTAGAGGCCATTTTTGCCATGTATTTACGGGCTGCGGTTGCAAACCCGTGGCGTCAAACGGAATCTGCTCCAGCGCAAAAATGGGCGCACCCATGTCTACCGTGACGCGGCCATCAGGCGTTAGGCGCGGCTCGATCACGCCCTTCATGGTTTGGACGCGCAACACGTCTTTGTTAGTCAGGCCACTGTCGCGCACATAACGGGCGAAGCAGCGCGCGCCGTTGCCGCACTGCTCGACCTCGGCCCCGTCGGCGTTGTGGATGGCGTATTCAAAGTCAATGCCAGGGCCGGGCGATGGGCGCACGCTCAAGATTTGGTCGGCCCCCACGCCAAAGTGGCGGTCGCCCAAAAAGCGGTACTGCGCCACGCTCAGGCCCAGGCGGCCACGGGTCTCGTCGAGCACCACAAAGTCGTTGCCCGCACCCTGCATTTTGGTGAATTGGATTCGCATGGCCGGATTATCGCGGCAGTGCGTTTGGTTGCAAAATGGGCCGTATGGTCCGCCCCACCCAAATCCTGCAAAACAACACCAGCACCACGCCCCTGCCGCCGCCCGGCGACTGGCAAACCGTCGCCGCTGTGCCCTTGCTCAAAAACGTGCTGCGCCTGACCGCACCGAACCCCGGCGTGATGACCGGCCCCGGAACCAACAGCTATTTGGTCGGCGACGCGCACACCGGCTTCATCGTTATCGACCCCGGCCCGGCCGATGCTGCGCACCTGCAGCGCCTGTGGCAAGCGGCCCAGCACCCCGACGGCACGGGTGGAAACATCGCCATGATTGTGTGCACCCACTCGCACCCCGACCATTCGCCAGGCGCCGCACCGCTGCAGGCGTTGTGCCATAGCGGGACAAGTAGCCAAGGCGCAAGCGGCAGGCAATCGCCCCCGATTTTGGGCCTGCCATCGGCCCCCACCGCCCGCGCTGCCAGCGCCTTTACCCCCGACCGGGCGCTACAAAAAAATGAGCTGCTTACGCTTATTCCACGAGGGCTAAAGGCCGATTTTGTACATAATTTTTCTGTCGCTGTCTGCCACACCCTGCAGGTCATCCACACCCCCGGCCACGCGGCCAACCATGTGTGTCTGCTGCTGCTTGAAGACGGCCTGCTGTTCTCGGGCGACCACATCTTGAACGGCAGCACCACCGTGATTGACCCGCCCGACGGCAATATGACCGACTACTTGGAGTCGCTCGACGCCCTCACCCTGGCCTGCACCACGCACGGTGTGCGCTTCATCTTGCCGGCCCACGGCCACCCGATGGATGGTGCGCTGGGGGCCATTGCCCACCTCAAAACCCACCGCCTTGCGCGGGAGGCGAAAATACGCGCTGTGATCCAAGCCAACCCCCAGGGTGGCTTGGACGAATGGCTGCCCTTGGCCTACGACGACGTAAACCCGCGCATCTGGCCGGTGGCCAAACGCTCTCTGATGGCCCACGTTGAACGCCTGACCGCTTTAAAGACCCTATGACCACTGCGCCTCCCAAAAAGACACTGAAGCTAGCGCCCCGCGAAACACCCCCACGGGTGACCAGCCCCACGCCTGGGCCTGCCGCGCCAGCACGCCCCTACGCCCAACCGCCGGGCATGCCGCCCCAGCTTCCTTCCACCAAAGCCACACGCAAGCCGCGTATGCGGCCAGTGACGGCCCTGCGGACCAAGCCAGCCGCAGCAGAAGCCCCGGTAGTGGAGGACGCAACAGGCGAGCGCCTGTCCAAACGGGTGGCGGCCATGGTGCCCTGCTCCCGCCTTGATGCCGAGCAATACATTGAAGGCGGCTGGGTGCGGGTAGCGGGCCAGGTGGTGGAACAGCCGCAGTTTCGGGTGGGTGCGCAAGCCATCACCATTGACCCCAATGCCAGCCTGCTAGAGCTGGGCTCCATCACCCTGATTCTGCACAAACCTGACGACTGGGTGGACGGCACCGAAGAGTCGCTGGCCAAGCTCAACCGCCAGACGCGGCGCGAAGGGTTTAAGGATGCGCGCAGCCTGCTGGTGGCGGCCAACCACATGGCCGATGACCCGGCCGGCATTCGGCTGCTGCAGCGCCATTTCAAGCAGCTCACCGCAACCGTGCCGCTAGAGAACGCCGCCAGCGGCCTGATCGTGTTCACCCAAGACTGGCGCGTGGCCCGCAAACTCGAAGAAGACATGGGCTCTATGGAGCACGAGGTGATTGTGGAAGTGGTGGGCGAGGTGTCAGAGCAAGCGCTGCGCCTGCTCAACCGCCTGCAAGACTCGGATGCCGATTTGCCGCAAACCAAAGTCAGCATCAACAGCACGCTTGATGGCAGCAGCAAACTGCGCTTTGCCATCAAGGGTGCGCACCGGGGCTTGATAGCCCACCTGTGTGAACGCGCAAAACTAGAGATTGTGTCCATGCGCCGCATTCGCCTGGGCCGCGTGGCCCTGAGCGATCTGCCCGCTGGGCAGTGGCGCTATTTGGCGGGCCACGAACGGTTTTAAACCGTGCAACCCCGCCGTCGAGGTGGTTGCGGCTTAGGTGCCTGCTACGGGGGGGTAGCTGTAGATGTAGTGTTCTAGGTGGCTGATGGTGGTCTCGTGGTCGGCAATGATGTCGTTCATCAAGTCGCGGATCGAGATCATGCCCAGCACTTTGTCACCATCGACCACCGGCAAGTGGCGAATCCGCTTTTGGCTCATCAAAGCCAGGCAGTCTCGGGTGCGCACCAAGGGAGACACGGTCACCACCTTGGTGGTCATGATGTCCCTGACCAAAGTGTCTTTGGACGACTTGCCCACCAAGGCAATTTTGCGGGTGTAGTCACGCTCGGAGAAGACACCGACCAGCTTGCCGCCGTCCAACACCATCAACGCGCCCACATTGTGGTCGGCGAGGGTCTTGAGGGCGTCGAAAACGCTCTCGGCTGGGGTCAGACTCCAGTTACTACCGGGGTCGCGTTTGGAAAGCAGTTCAAGTACGGGTCGCATGGTGCATCCTCCAATAGGAACAAGGCACTAACGATACATCAAAAAAAGTGTGAAGCCCACCGATAAGCCGGATTCTGTGCAGAGAAGTTTCCCTCTCTGTGACCACCATTACTCTGGGCCGCTGGTCACCCAAACGGCTCGATGCTACCTACCCGCCAACTCCGGGGGCCCCGTCAACGTTGGCCTACTTGGTATTGCTGCGCGTAGAGATTGCCCGTTTCACCCGAACTTAATCGGCTCGTCTCTGTTGCTCTAATCCTCACCTTAGGGCCTTGCACTTGCGTGCTCAGCTTGTCAGTGGACAGTGGTTAACTGCTACGCTGCCCTATGCAGTCCGGACGTTCCTCCAATGCTTGGTTTCCCAAATTGCACCAGCGGTGGTCTGGCGGGCTTCACCCTCTGATTATCGCGGGTCTGGGGCGGATGAATATGGTTATACCGAAATCGATAGAACATTTCATCCAGAATGGGGGTACAACCTCTCATTTTTGCAACCTACTACCGGAGACGACCATGAAAGCCGACACCATTCTTCAAACCATTGGCAACACCCCGCATGTGCGTATCAACCGCCTGTTTGGCAACACGCACAACGTGTGGGTCAAGTGCGAGCGCAGCAATCCTGGTGGCTCCCTCAAGGATCGTATTGCACTGGCCATGGTGGAGGATGCTGAGAAGCGCGGCGTTTTGAAGCCCGGCGCCACCATCATCGAGCCCACCTCGGGCAACACCGGCGTGGGTCTAGCCATGGTGGCAGCGGTCAAAGGCTACAAGCTGATTTTGGTGATGCCCGACAGCATGTCCATCGAGCGCCGCCGCCTGATGCTGGCGTATGGCGCCGCCTTTGACCTCACACCCAAAGAAAAAGGCATGAAGGGTGCGATTGCCCGCGCCGAAGTACTGGCCGCAAGCATTCCCAACGCCTGGATTCCACAGCAGTTTGAGAACCCCGCCAACATCGAAGTGCATGCACGAACCACAGCGCAAGAAATATTGGCCGACTTCCCCAATGGCATCGACGCCATCATCACCGGCGTGGGCACGGGCGGCCACATCACAGGCGTGGCGCAGGTGCTTAAAGCCAAGTGGCCCCAGCTCAAGGTGTATGCGGTGGAGCCCACCGGCTCGCCCGTCATCTCAGGCGGCGCACCCGGCCCACACGCCATTCAAGGCCTAGGCGCTGGCTTCATCCCCACCAACCTGAAGGTGGAGTTGCTAGACGGCGTGATCTTGGTCGATGCCGAACCCTCACGTGAATACGCCCGCCGCTGCGCCGCCGAAGAAGGCATGCTGGTGGGTATTTCCAGCGGTGCCACGCTGGCCGCCATTGCGCAAAAGTTGCCCGATTTACCAGCAGGCGCCACCGTGCTGGGCTTTAATTACGACACGGGTGAGCGTTATTTATCGGTAGAAGGCTTCTTGCCGACTTGAGCGCCCATCCGTACCGACACCGCCCCCTGCACGCCCGCCGCCAGCGCGGTGGGCCAAGACCACAACGGCAAGCTGCCGCCCGCGCGGCCACTCAACCCGCTCTTAGACCTGCAATTGGTACGCGAGGTGCCCATCACCCCCGCACAAGCCTTCGAGGGCTGGACCGTGCCCGAAACCCTGATGCAGTGGTTTTGCCTCCCGCCCCTGGGAAGTGGTTACTTGCGACATAGACCTGCGCTGCGGCGGCGTGTTTGCCACCGTAATGCAGTCGCCCGAAGGCCACACCCTGCCCCGCAGCGAAGGTACTTTTTTGGCGATGGAGGCACCCCGCCGCCTTGTGTGGACCAATTTTCTGGACCCCGACTTTCGCCCCAACGCGACCGCGCCGGGGGATTTTTGCTTTGTGTGCGAACTGCGCTTTGATGCACTGCCAGATGGCGGCACCCGCTACCAAGCCACCCTGCGCCATGTCGACGAAGCGGGCAAAATATCCAGAAGGTTGTGCAGCCTTCATTGCGTAGACTTCGTGTTACACGTTGCGCATAATGACCATGGGTGCCATGCCATAGAGCCATGCCACGCCGCTCACATATAGGTAGGCTTAAGATGAAAACACGGAATTTACATCTGAGTGCGACTGCCCTCTTATTTGCGCTTGCATTGCTGATCGGTTTTAGCAATGGTGTTGCGGCGATGCCCGATACAAAGGCGACGCCCACCCAAAAATCGGCACCTAAATCGCTGGCCAGCAACGAACCGCTGGTGATTGTGACCGAACCGTGGGAGCCTTATGTCTTTGACGTCGGCTCTCCCTTAAAAGGCATGGATTACGAGGTTGTTGAGGCTGTATTCCGTGAAATGAAAATTCCTGTCAAAGTAGAGTTCTATCCTTTTAAGCGCGCGCTCATGATGGTGCAAAAGAAAAGCGCCGATGCGATTCTGGATTTGATGGTTACGCCCGAACGAAAGGAATTTTTATTCTTCCCAGATGAATACATTTCTGCTTCCCCCACAACACTGTTCTTCCGGCACAGGCAAATGCCTAAATTTGAGACGCTGGCTGATTTGTCAGGCTATGTGATGGGTACACAACTTGGATTTGACTACCCTAAGGAGGTAGTCAACGCGCCACTGACTAAAGCAGAAGCGCCATCCTTGGATTCCAATTTACAAAAACTTATATTGAAGCGAATTGATGTTTTGGTAGATAACAGGACCGTGGTGCTTTATAAGGCGCATCAGATGGGATTACTGAATGAAATTACGTATGACCCTCGCCCGTTGGGCAACCCCGAAGAAGCATTAAATTTTTTGGGTTTCGCCAAGAAAAAAGGCTACGACCAGTTGGCTGAACGATTCAGCGCGGCCTTGAAAGTGTTTAAGACTAGCAAAGAATACCGTGCGATTCTGGCTAAGTATGCGCAAAAATAACCGAGCAGCTCGCCGTAATGCCAACGAGCCACCCACCCAGTAAACTCAGCCCCTGCTTGATAAATACGAGCCCGCCTGATGATCCGCATTACCGAACTCAAACTCCCCCTGTCTGCCGTCCCGGTAGAGGCGCGCCGCGCAGCGGACGCTCCGGCCGAGACCGACGACGACCGCGCGCCTGTAGCCCACCCGCTTGCGGCCCTCACCACCCTGGCCGCACAAGCGCTGGGTGTTGCGCAGGCCGACATTGCCACGTTAAGCGTGTTCAAACGCAGCTTTGATGCCCGCAAGGCCGAGTTGCTGGTGGTCTACATCGTTGACCTGACCTTGGCCAATTCCGCACATGAGGCGACTCTGCTGCAGCGCCACGCCAATCACCCCCACATCAGTCCCACGCCGGACATGGCCTACCAGCCAGTGGGCCACGCGCCAGCCGATCTGGCCGAGCGCCCGGTGGTGGTGGGTTTTGGCCCCTGCGGCATGTTTGCGGCACTGGTGTTGGCGCAAATGGGGTTCCGCCCCATCGTGCTGGAGCGCGGCACCTCGGTACGCCAGCGCACCAAAGACACCTGGGGCCTGTGGCGCAACAAGACGCTCAAACCCGAGAGCAATGTGCAGTTTGGCGAAGGCGGCGCAGGCACGTTCTCCGACGGCAAGCTTTACAGCCAAATCAAAGACCCGCGTTTTTTAGGCCGCAAGGTGATGGACGAGTTCGTTCGCGCCGGGGCGCCGCCCGAAATTTTGTTTGAGGCACATCCCCACATTGGCACCTTCAAGCTGGTGAAGGTGGTGGAGAGCATCCGCGCGCAAATCATCGCCCTGGGTGGCGAGGTGCGGTTCGAGCAGCGGATGGTTGATGTGCTATTAAAAAGTGAGCTGCCTGCGCAATGTATTCGAGGGCTAGAGGTCGAAAACGTTCAAAATAATACGGTGTATGAACTACCCGCCAGCGCGGTGGTTATGGCACTTGGCCACAGCGCACGCGACACCTTTGCCATGCTGTTTGACCGGGGTGTGGCGATGCAGGCCAAGCCGTTCTCAGTAGGGTTTCGCATTGAACACCCGCAAAGCGTGATCGACCGCGCCCGCTGGGGCCGCCACACCGGCCACCCGATGCTGGGTGCAGCCGACTACAAGCTGGTGCACCACGCCACCCAAGGGCTTGGGGCGGGCCGCTCGGTCTACAGTTTTTGTATGTGCCCCGGCGGCACGGTGGTGGCTGCCACCAGCGAGCCCGGGCGCGTGGTGACCAACGGCATGAGCCAGTATTCACGCAACGAGCGCAACGCCAACGCCGGCATTGTGGTGGCTATCGACACGCCGGATTACCCTATTGACGAGGCCAGCTTTGTGGCCGCGTTTGGCGACACGGCGGGACCGCGCTACGCAGCCCAGGCTGCGGCACTGCGCGCCCAAGACCCCAAAGCGGCCCACCCGCTGGCGGGCATTGTGCTGCAGCGCACGCTGGAGTCCGGCGCCTATGTGCTGGGCGGGCACAGCTACGAGGCGCCGGGGCAACTGGTAGGCGATTTTTTGGCCGCCAAGGCGTCCACCGCCTTTGGCAGCGTGCAGCCGTCGTACAAGCCCGGCGTGTGCTTAGGCGACCTGGCCAGCAGCTTGCCGCCGTACGCCATTGCGGCCATCCGCGAGGCGCTGCCGGTGTTTGGCAAAAAGATCAAAGGTTTTGACATGGCCGACGCTGTGCTGACCGGGGTGGAGACGCGCACCTCATCCCCCCTCAAAATCCCCCGTGGCGACGACCTGCAGTGCACCAACGTGCGCGGCCTGTACCCTGCTGGCGAAGGCGCCAGTTATGCCGGCGGCATTTTGTCGGCCGGTGTAGACGGCATCAAAGTCGCCGAAGCCGTCGCCCGCAGCCTATTGGGGCTGCAAACAACTGAGACACACCCATGAACGGAACTTTCTTAATCATTCTCATCGCAGTGGGCGCGTTTTTGCTCAACGCGAACTACCAGCGCAAACGCATCATGCTGCTGGGCAGCCACTTGGTGCAGTTTCAACTTGAGAAGCTGATGGAGGACCTGACCGAAGGTTATATGCGGGCACTGGGCGAGACCGACAGCGCCCGCCAAGACCAAATCTGGACGCTGATGGGCAATGCCGAGACCAAGTTGTGTGAACAGTTTCGCCGTTTTGTGGCCGACTTTGGCAAGCTAGACCCCGCCCGCACCCGCATCAGCCGCTTAGGCCTACCCTACGCCGACCAGGTGTTTCCACAAACCACGTTTGACCTGCGCGCCTTGTTTAAGATTCACTCCGACGGACTGGAGCGTGCTGCGGCCAACACAAGCGGGCGCAGCCCCAAAGAGCGCGCCTTTGTGCTGCTGGCCGAGCTGATGCTGATGCAGCACAGCTGCCACTGGTTTTGCCGCTCGCAAGCGGTGGCCTCGGCCCGCTTGGTCATGCGCCACCAAACCGCCTATGCCCAGGTGCTGGAAGCCGTGTCGCCCGAAACGCGCAAGGCCTACCTGGCCTTAACCAAAGGCTAAACAAGGGCTGAAAAAGGACTGGATAAGGGCGGACCAAACACTGACTACGCGGCGCGCTTGAAGAATGCCAAAAGCGCACCCGCCGCCACAAACAGGGTGCCCATGACCCGGTTCATAGCGCGCATGTGCGTCGGTTCTTTTAGCGTAGCCATCACCCGCGACGCCATGGCGGTGTAGACCGCCATCACCACCAGATCGGTAAAACCAATGGTGGCGCCAATGGCCAAATACTGGGGCGCCAACGCTTGGTTGAGGTGGATAAATTGCGGCACCACGGCCAGCAAAAACACCGTGCCTTTGGGGTTGACAATGTTGACCAGGATGCCGTGCAGAACCATAGAGCGGCGCGTCACGCGTGGCCCACCACCAGACTCGGCCACCATCGGCGTTGCCGGTGCCCGCCACTGTTTGATGCCCAGCCATACCAAGTAAGCCACACCCAGCCACTTGACCACCCAAAACGCAGTGGCTGACGCGGCAATCAGCGCCCCCAGCCCCAGACCCACGATGAGCACCTGTATCCAAATACCCATCACCAAGCCAAAGGTGGTGCAGTAGCCCCGGCGAAAACCGTGGTTCAAACCGGCACTCATGGCGGCAACCGCACCGGGCCCCGGCGAAATGCTGATGGCCCAAGATGCAGCAAAAAAAGCAAGCCAAGTTGAAAATTCCATGCCGAGGGTTTTAACATGTGCGCCACAACCCCGCCTTCCCGGCTACGGACCTCACATTTACCCCCGTATTGCAGGTACCGGTGTACTATTACCCTCACCATGAAAGTCGATCCCGCTGTCGTTCGCATCTTCGCCGAAAACGTGCGCGCCGACATCATCGTGCGTCCCGTCGGCCTGAACCTTGATGCAGCGATCGTTCAAAAGATTGCCGCCAAGGTCAGTGTCTTTCGAGGCATGACACCCGATTGCCTGATAAGCACCCTGGCTATGGGCGAGCACATGCCGGTCAAATCGGGAGAGGTGGTCTTCAACGAAGGCGATATCGGCAGCTCGTTTCACGTGGTGATTGCGGGTGAAGTGATCGTAGAAAAAATCCGCAATGGCCAAGTGGTGCCCTTGGCGCAGCTCAGTGCAGGCGAATGCTTTGGTGAAATGGCACTGGTGGGCAGCCCCTTGCGCAGCGCGTCGGTGCGAGCCTTGCGCGACTCGGTCACCATACGATTTGACCGCGAGCGGGTTGACTCCTACCCCGACAGTGCCCACATCATCTACCGCAACATTGCCCGCATTCTGTCGGCGCGGCTCGATACCTCCAGCGAACAGCTCACCGAGCTAACCCTGCGCAGCAGTGACCCTGCTGCCACAGAGAACGGCGCACTTTAGACGCTGTTTTGCAACGCGGCAATACGTTCTTCAATGGGCGGGTGGCTGGAAAAAAGTTGCCCTATGCCACCGGTAATACCAAAGGCGGCCACACTCTTGGGTAATTGGCCGGGCACCATGCCGCCCAGGCGGGCCAAGGCATTCATCATGGGCTGCTTGCGCCCCATGAGTTGGGCGGCGCCCGCGTCGGCACGAAATTCACGCTGGCGCGAAAACCAAGCCACTACGATGGCGGCGGCAAAACCCAACACGATGTCGAGCACAATGGTCGTGATCATGTAGCCAATGCCGGGGCCTGAGCGGCGCTCGTCGCCCTTGTTCAAAAAGCTGTCGACCGCGTAGCCGATGACGCGGCTCAAGAACACCACAAAGGTGTTCATCACGCCTTGAATTAAGGTCATGGTGACCATGTCACCGTTGGCAACGTGGGCGATTTCGTGGCCAATGACGGCCTCCACCTCTTCGCGGGTCATGCCCTGCAGCAGGCCGGTGGACACCGCCACCAGGGCAGAGTTTTTGAACGCGCCGGTGGCAAAGGCATTGGGGTCGCCTTCAAAAATGCCCACTTCGGGCATGCCGATACCGGCCTTGTCGGCAAACTTGCGCACGGTTTCCACAATCCAGGCTTCGTCGACGTTTTGCGGCTGCTCGATCACCCGCACGCCGGATGTCCACTTGGCCATGGGCTTGCTGATGAGCAAGGAGATGATGGCGCCACCAAAACCGATGATCAGGGCAAAACCGAGCAAGGCACTGAGGTTGAGTCCCTGCGCAGTGATGTAGCGGTTGACCCCGAGCAGGCTGGCCACAATACCGAGCACGGCGACAACCAACACGTTGGTGAGTACAAACAAAAGAATACGTTTCATTGGTGGTTTTCCTTGAATTCCAGCCCCACTTCACGGGGGCGAACGGGGTGAATGGTAAGGTCGATTGGGCCAATTTCAAGCGCCCCTGCGCGCAATAGGCTCAAACCAGCTGGGGCTTTGGTATTTCAGACGCGGGTTTTCACCACAGGCGAAGTGCGTGCCGGCCGAAACACAGTGCTGTCGGCGTAATACGCCGCGTCTTCATTGGCGCCGCACCAACCAGGCGCCCCCAGCACGGGCAAATGGGCAAAGGGCTTGGTGGCCAGCTTCTCAGCGCTCAGGTCCTGGGCCATCCACGCATCCACATCTGCTATTAAATTACTAGCTGCTTGCGCACGGTAGACGTGGGCCGTGATGGGTTTTCGTGGGTAAACCAGCTTCTCCAACAAGGCGTGGCCAAACAGCACCAGGGTGGCCTGAGCCCACAGCGGGCGCAACGTGACAAATAGGCGCTGCCAGTCTTTAGCAACCAGTGCGTCCCACAGGGCGTCGGGGCACTGCAAGAAGGCGGCGTTCTCGTCTACCAAGGTCAGCGCATCACGCGCCGGGCCGCGCACCGGCTGGATGCCGCTGTGGGCGATCTGGGCGGCTTGCAGCTGGTTGAGTTTGCGTTTGGTCAGCGGAAAGTGCAGCCAGCACAAACCGTTGAAAAAGTCGTGCAGCCCGTCGCGGGTGGGCACTTGGCCGGTGCGGTTAATAAACGCCTCGTAGGCCTCGCCGAGCGGCAAGGCGCTTTGGGGCACAAACACCACCGGCGCAGCAGGCGCGGCGCTGTTTAAGGCCTGAGCACACACACCCTCCCCGCCACCATCGGCCTTGGTTATTGCTATGGCGGCCAGGGCCTGCCCGCGCTGGCGCAGCGGCGCCAACCACGGTGCCGACCAGTCAATGGCCTCTAAGCCATGCGCCACGGCAGCGTCTCACCAGCGCACAGGGGTTTGAGTTGGGCGTCGCCAAAGGCAAAACTCTCAGGCACCAACATAGGCTCGCGGTGCAGGGTGATGGTGCCGGCATTGCGCGGCAGGCCGTAAAAGTCGGCGCCGTAGAAGGATGCAAAACCTTCCAAGCGGTCTATTGCGCCAGCAGCGTCGAACACCTGGGCGTACAGCTCCATGGCGGTGGCAGCGGTGTAGCAACCGGCACAGCCGCTGGCGTTCTCTTTGAGGTGGGCAGCGTGGGGGGCACTGTCGGTGCCCAGGAAGAAACGGTCACTGCCACTGGTAGCGGCCTGGACCAAGGCTTGGCGGTGGGCTTCGCGTTTAAGCACCGGCAGGCAGTAGTAGTGCGGGCGAATACCACCCGTAAATATCGCATTGCGGTTAAAGAGCAGGTGGTGAGCGGTGATGGTGGCGGCAGTAAAGCGGTCGGCTTCTGCCACGTACTGCGCGGCCTCGCGCGTGGTGATGTGCTCAAAGACGATTTTCAACTCGGGGAAGTCTTTGCGCAGCGGAATGAGTTGGGTGTCAATAAACACAGCTTCACGGTCGAACAGGTCAATCTCTGGCGAGGTGACTTCGCCATGGACCAGAAGCAGCACGCCCGCCTTTTGCATAGCTTCCAGCGCTTTGTAGGTTTTGCGCAGATCGGTGACACCGGCGTCGCTGTTGGTCGTGGCGCCGGCCGGGTAGAGCTTGAGCGCGACCACCCCCGCGTCTTTGGCGCGAGCGATCTCGTCTGCCGGCAAGTTGTCGGTGAGGTAGAGCGTCATCAAAGGCTCAAACTGCACGCCACCCTCTTCACGTTTTGGCACAGCGGCTTGGATGCGCGCCTTGTAGGCCAGCGCCTGCGCCGCCGTGGTTACCGGGGGGCGCAGATTGGGCATGATGATGGCGCGGCCAAACTGGGCTGCCGTGTGGGGCACTACGGTTTTGAGCGCGTCACCGTCGCGCACATGCAGGTGCCAGTCGTCGGGGCGGGTGATTGTGAGGGTGGATGGGGCGGTCATAGTGTGGCAAAAAGTTCGTAAATAGGTAGTGAAGAAAGGCGGCGGTCAAGCCGGGGCCATAGCGGGCGCGGCGGCGGCCGGCGCCTGCAAAAAATCCCACAGCGCCTGGGCGCTGGTTTTGGCGCCGCGTAGCGCGGCTGTGCGTGGCGCCATGGGTGCGCCGCGCAGGGCCTGCAAGGCCACCGTGCGCTGGGGTTCGCGGTTGAGCGGCCGCTCACGGTACACCCGCACATCCATGGTGATCTGCAGGCCCACTGTGTCGGGCGGCAAGGCACTGACCAGCCGCTTGGCCTGCAGGTCATTTTTGACCGCGCTGTAAGGCAAAAAAGCGATGCCATGGCCTTCCAGTGCCATGGCTTTGAGGCCTTCGGCCATGTCGGTCTCGTACACACGGTCCAGGTGAATGGCCGTTTGGGTGCCCTTGAGAATCAGGTCCACCATTTGCCCCAAATACGCCCCCGGCGCATAACCCAGGTAGGGCAGCGGCTGCCCGGCCCGGCCCGGCAGCACATAGCGGGGCGCGCCGTGGGCATCTGGCTGCACGTAGGGCGCCAAGGTTTCCTCGCCCAGGCTGAGCATTTCGTAACGGTCGGCATCCAAGCCAATGGGCTGGGACGCATGGTGGTAGGCGATGAGCAGGTCACAACTGCCCTCCACCAAATGCAAAACCGCATCGTGCATATTGAATGCCATCAGGCGGCTCTTGATGGGGCCAAAGCTATCGCGCAGGGCCGACACCCAGGCCGGAAAGAAGGTGAACGCCAGCGTGTGGGGCACCGCGAACGCAATCACATCAAGCGCGCTGGCGTGGTGCCCGCGCAGCATGGCACGGGTGCTTTGCAGGGCTTGCAAGACCTCCAGCGACTGCTCGTACAGCGTCTCACCGGCGGCAGTCAGGCGCGTGGGGTAGCTGCTGCGGTCGACCAACTCAGTGCCCGCCCAGGCTTCGAGCGACTGGATGCGGCGTGAGAACGCGGGCTGGGTGACGTGGCGCAGCTGGGCCGAGCGGCTGAAACTGCGTGTTTCCGCCAGCGAGACAAAGTCTTCAAGCCATTTGGTTTCCATGGCTCAATTATCAGGCGGCGTTCAGGTATCAGCGCGAAACACCGCGTATTACGCGCCGATACCTGCGCGCATCACCCTAATTCGCAAACACATCGACCGCCTCACGCAGCCGCAGTGCCTGATCGCTCAGACTGGTTGCAGCGGCACTGCTTTGCTCCACCATGGCTGCGTTTTGCTGGGTCATTTCATCGAGCAAGCCAACCGCCTGTCCCACCTGTGCGATACCGAGCGATTGCTCTTTGGAAGCCAAGGTAATTTCGGCAATCAGGTCACTGACCCGCTTCACTTGGTCGACTACCTCGGTCATGGTTTTACCTGCGTCGGTCACGAGTTGGGCGCCGCCCTCCACTGTATTGACCGAGTCATCAATGAGAGACTTGATTTCCTTGGCCGCTTGGGCGGACCTGCCCGCCAAAGCGCGCACCTCGGTGGCGACCACCGCAAACCCGCGCCCCTGCTCGCCCGCACGCGCCGCCTCGACTGCGGCATTGAGGGCCAGAATATTGGTTTGAAAGGCAATGCCGTCAATCACGCTGATGATGTCGGCAATCTTGCGGCTGGAGTCCGAAATCTTGGACATGGTTGAGACGACATTGCCCACCGCAGCCCCCCCACGCTCCGCGACCTGGGTGGTCGTGCTGGCCAGTTGGCTGGCCTGCTGTGCGGTTTCTGCATTCTGGCGCACTGATGCGGTTTGCTGCTCCATGGCGGCCGCCGTTTCCTCCAGACTGGACGCTGTTTGCTCTGTGCGACTAGCGAGGTCATTGGTGGCCGCTGCGATCTCCTGACTGGCAACTTGCACACCCGAGACCTGCTCCTGCACATCTGCCATAAAGGCCTGCAAGTTCAGCCCCGATTGGTTGAGGGCGCGGGCAATCAAGCCAATGGCATCAATGCGGTTAAAGCCAAGGTCTTCTGCCGCCTCTCCGCTGGCCACCTGCTCGGCGACCTTCAGAATTTTTCCCAAGGGCGAAGTGACTTGCGCCTCGATAAACATCCACGCCGCCAGCACACTCGCGGTGATGACCGCGCCCGTGGCAGCCAAGGCAGAACCGGACAGACCGGACAGGCCCAGCGACACCATCGTTGTCACCGCAAGCGCCATCATGGGCAGCCGTACCCGCCAGGCGGTAGGGAGCAATTGCAATGCACTCATCCAGCGCATGGGCCCAGTGCGCACGACCAACCCGCGATGAAAGGCTAGTCCGCGCACGCGCCCTTCCTTGAACTCGCCGTACAAGGCGCCAGCACCATCAACCTGGGCACGCGTAGGTTTGGTGCGAACCGAAATGTAACCCACAAGTCGACCATTACGGCGCATGGGCGCAACGTTGGCCATCACCCAATAATAGTCCCCGTTCTTGCGCCGGTTCTTGACCGCTGCGGTCCAGGATTGCCCCTCTTTGAGGCTGCGCCACATGTCTGAGTACGCCTCTTCCGGCATATCGGGGTGGCGCACGATGTTGTGGGCTTTACCCTTCAACTCTTCCATCTCAAAACCGCTGGTGCGGATAAAAGATGCATTGGCGTAGGTAATACGGCCTTTGGTGTCGGTTGTCGACAAGAGCGTTTCCGAACCCGGAAATGTATATTCGTTTTGGGTAACAGGTAAATTAGTGCGCATGAGCTAGTTCATTGGATGTGGATGCCCGAGAGCTACATCCTCGTGCAACCATCTCTTCACCCCCCCCCGCAATAACCCTCATTGACAACCGCAATAAACCATGAATCGAATGGGTTGCATTGTCCCGTTTGAAACAAGTGACAACACCAATACTCCCAATTTGATAGCGGATTGCGCATACTCCACGAGGGCCAGAAGCCGATTTGACCCATAAAATTATTCGCCCGACTGCTGCTGCAGCGCCCACATCTGGGCATAGCGTCCGCGTGCAGCCAGCAGTGTCGCGTGGTTGCCGCGCTCGATGATGCGGCCGGCGTCCATGACCAAAATCTCGTGGGCATCCACCACGGTGGACAGGCGGTGGGCAATGACCAGCGTCGTTTTGTTGCGCGACACGCCCTGCAGCTCGGCCTGGATAGCGCGCTCATTGGCTGAATCTAAGGCCGAGGTGGCTTCGTCAAAAATCAGGATGGGTGGGTTCTTGAGCAGCGTGCGGGCAATAGCCACGCGCTGTTTCTCGCCCCCAGACAACTTGAGCCCACGCTCACCTACCATGGTGGAGTAGCCCGCCGGGGTGGCGCTGATAAAGCGGTGGATGTGCGCCGCCTTGGCGGCAGCCTCCACCTGCGCGTGCGTGGCGCCCGGCTGGCCATAGGCAATGTTGTATTCGACTGTGTCGTTAAACAGCACGGTGTCCTGCGGCACGATACCAATGGCTTGGCGCACACTGGCCTGGGTAACCTGCTTGATGTCTTGCCCCGCGATCAGAATGCGGCCTTGCTGCACGTCATAAAAGCGAAACAACAACCGCGCCAGTGTGGACTTGCCCGCGCCCGAGGCACCAACAACCGCAACCGTCTTGCCCGGCGGCACCTCAAAACTGATGTTGTGCAAAATTGTGCGTGACTGCTGGTCTTCAGGCGCGGTCATGCTGCCGGAGGGGTCGTATGAGAAGGTGACGTTTTCAAAGCGAACCAACGCATCCGTGCCGCCAGCGGCTAGGCGCAGGGCTTGAGCGTCCGGCACATCGGCAATTTCACGCTCGCGCTCCATCAGAGTGAACATTTTTTCCAGGTCGGTCAGGCTTTGCTTGATCTCGCGGTAGATCACGCCCAAAAAGTTCAGCGGGATATAGAGCTGGATCATGAAGGCGTTGACCATCACCAGGTCACCCAGCGTCATACGGCCATCAACCACGCCCTGGGTGGCACGCCACAGCATAGTGACCAACGCGATGGCAATGATGAACTGCTGGCCCGTGTTAAGCAGGGAGAGCGAGCGTTGGCTTTTGACCGCAGCTTGGCGGTAACGCACCAGGTTGTCGTCGTAGCGCTGGGCCTCGAACTCTTCGTTGTTGAAGTACTTCACAGTCTCGTAGTTCAGCAAGGAGTCAATCGCCCGGCTGTGGGCGGAAGAGTCCAACTCGTTCATGGTTTTGCGAAACTGCGTGCGCCATTCGGTCACTGAAATGGTGAAAGCAATGTAGAGCACCAAGGCCACGAGGGTGATCCAAGCAAACCACATGTCGAACTTGACCGCCAAGAGCGAGAGCACCAAGGTGACCTCGATCAGCGTGGGGATGATGCTGTAGAGCGAGTAGCTGATGAGCGAATGCACCCCGCGCGTGCCGCGCTCGATGTCGCGGGTCATGCCGCCGGTCTGGCGTTCCAGGTGAAAACGCAGGCTCATGGCATGTAAATGGCGGAACACCTGCAGCGAGATGCTGCGTGAGGCGCCCTCAGTGGCCTTGGCAAACACCAGTTCGCGCAACTCGGTAAACATCGATGTAGACAGGCGCAGTGCGCCATAACCAATCAGTAACGCAGCAGGCACCACCAGCAGTGCACGTCCATCACCCGGCTTGATGGCCATGGCATCGACCAGATTTTTGAGTAGCAACGGCACCCCCACGTTGGCCAGCTTGGCCCCAATCATGAAACCCAGTGCGGCCATCACCCGCCACTTGTAGGTCCACAGGTAAGGGAACAGGCGGCGCAGCGTGGCCCAGTCCGACTTGGGTGGCAATGCAGGGTCGCGGGGGGCTGTAGCAGCAGGGGGAGCAGAGTAACCGTGGGTACGCATGGACGACAATCGTAGCTTTGTGGCGGTGGAATCGGGCGTAAACACGCCAGGGCCCAAGCCGCGTCGCGTCACCCCTAGGATTGTGCCCATGTCTACCGCTTCAAGCCCCCAAGCCGCTCCAGTACCCCCCAAAAACAACCCAGCATTCCAAGCACGGCGCATCAGCAACCGGACACCTCGGACTAAGACCACGCTCCCCGTGGATGGGGAACTGGTGCTCAAGGTCATCCCCATGCCGGGCGACTGCAATGCCAACGGCGACATTTTTGGTGGTTGGGTCATGGCCCAAGTGGATTTGGCAGGCTCGGTGCTGCCCGCACGCTATTCCAAGGGGCGTATTGCGACCGTGGCGGTGAACGAGTTTGTATTCAAACAACCGGTGCGGGTGGGCGATATCTTGAGCCTGTACTCCAAGGTAGTCCGCATTGGCCGCACATCGGTCACAGTCAAGGTCGAGGTGTATGCCGAACGTATTCACGCCCAGGGCGAGTACATCAAGGTCACCGAAGCACTGCTGACCTATGTGGCGCTAGACGACCAAGGCCTGCCACGGGAAATCCCTAAGCCCTGACGGTTTACGGCCATTTTTGACCTAGTGGTTTGTACTAGGAATGGCCCTTTTGACGACAAATCCCGCCGGGTATCCGTGAGAACCCTATGACGCCCTGACGATCCCCCCGCTATAACTGAGCGCATAAACAAGGGGAGTGAAATTGTTGTTGATTCAACCGCTGGTCGGCGGCGTTGCACAGGGCTGCATTTATGGGCTGGTTGCCATGGGCATCGTGCTCATTTACCAAGCGCGCCAAACCGTCAGCCTTGCCCAAGGCGAATTCATGCTGCTGGGGCCCTGGGTGGCACTGGTGGGAACCACCCTGCTAGGAATGTCCTTGGGTGTGGCCGCGTGCACGGGCGTGCTGGTGGTGGCCGCATTGGGCTGGTTGATGGAGCGCTTGGTGGTGCGCCCCCTGGCAACGTTCCCGGGCTGGGTAATTACTGTGGCCACCCTGGGGATCGCCGTTAGCGTGCGCCAGATTGCCACTGGGTTGACCAGCGACCAACTACCCAGCACAGTTCTAGAGTCACCGTACACCGATGCGGTGTGGGTGCTGGCGGGACAGGCCGTGCGCACAGCCCATATCGCAGCCATTGCCGCAACCGCCCTGATATGCGGCGCTTTGTATGGCCTGTTTCGGTTCAGCAAGTTTGGTTTTGGCCTGCAGGCGGCCCTGCGCAATCGCATGGCGGCACACCACATGGGTCTGCCGGTTCGCCAGCTGGAAAGTATGGCCTGGGTCTTGGCAGCCGTCTTGGCCGGGGTTGCTGGCCTGCTCTTAGCAAGCTGGACACCCGTGGACACCGACATGGCGCTGACCGGTTTCAAGGCTTTGCCTGCGGCCCTACTGGCAGGCTTTATGGGGCTACGTGGCGCGATGCTGGGCGGACTTTTCCTCGGGCTATGTGAGGCGGCCGCCAACACGGTGCTGCCCATCGCCTGGCAGCACAGCACGGTGTATGCCATCGCACTGGTCATATGGGTTGTTCAACGGAGTCGTATACATGAGCCAATCACCCCCTCCCATTAGCGACCAACCGGTTTTGAAATTGGTGGACGTGGCCCAGGGCTATGGGCCCAAACCCGTCCTGCATGGTGTGACCCTGCAGGTGCGCCGGGGCGAAATTGCAGCGCTGCTGGGCGACTGCAGCACCGGCAAAACAACGCTCTTACGCACCATTGCGGGCATGCACAGCGCCCACAGCGGTGCCATCGTTTTTAAGGGTGAAGACATCACGCACAGTGACGCCAGTCTGGTCGTGGGCCAGGGCCTAAGCCTGATCTCCCAAACCGGCGCACTGTTCTCGCACCTGAGCACGCTGGACAACCTGCGCATGGGTGCCTACACGCGCTCCGACCCCGTCGGCATCGCCCAGGACATGGCGGCGGTGTACCACTATTTCCCAGAGTTGCGGGCACTGTCTCACCAGTCGGCGGTTGACCTGTTGCCCCAACAGCAACTGATGCTGGCGCTGGCCTGCGCCCTGATGGCGGGCCCCGATTTGATCTTGCTCGATGAGCCCTGCGCCGAATTGCCAAACGCACAGGCGCGCGACATGATGAAACGGGTTATGCGCATCAACCGCGAACGCGGCATCGCGGTATTAATAGCAGAAGTGGCGGGGAACACCGCACTGGCGATTGCCGATTACGGCTATGTACTGGCCCAAGGCAGCATCACCCAGGAAGGCACTAGCGCCATGCTGCGGGAACGCCTAGCAGATGGCAGCAACCAACCCCGGTCTATGCCTATGCCGACACGACGCCGCTTTGATGCTAAAGCCCCAGTTGGCGGGACGCCAGCTCTTTCATGATCTCTTCGGCGCCGCCGCCAATCATCATGACCTTGACCTCACGGTAGATCCGCTCGCAGGCAGTGCCGCGCATGTAGCCCATGCCGCCCAGAATCTGCACGCCTTGGTCGGCGCAAAACTGCATGGTTTGGGTGGCGTGGTTTTTGAGCAAGCACACCTGCGCCACCCACTCCGCGCCTTTTGCACTTTTGTCACCCCGGTCGGCGGCGTCCGCCCGTTCGGATACAGCATGCAACCACGCACGGGTGGACTCAATACGCATTTTCATGTCCATGAACTTATGGCGAATCACCTGGTGGTCCACCAAAGCAGAACCAAAGGTTTTGCGCTGTTGGGCCCACGCCAGCGCCTCGTCGTAACAACACTCAGAAAACCCCAATGCCATGGCCGCCATCGACAAACGTTCGCCGTTGAAATTGGTCAAGATCATCTTGAAGCCCGAGCCCTCCTCGCCCACCAGATTGCCCACGGGCACCCGTACATCGTCAAAGCGCAGCTGCGCCGTGTCTGAGCACAGCCACCCCATCTTCTTCAAGGGGCTGCGCGACAGGCCCACGGCATCACCCGGCACCATCACCATGGAGATGCCCCCAGCGCCTTGCGATTTGCCGGCAGCGTTCACATCGGTGCGTACTGCAACCGTCAACCAATCGGCACGCATGCCGGAGGTAATAAATACTTTCTCACCGTTGATGACGTATTCATCGCCCTCGCGCCGCGCGGTAGTTTTGAGCGCCGACACATCGGTTCCACCACCGGGCTCGGTAATGGCCAGCGCAGCAATCTTGCGCCCGGCCAGCACGTCAGGGATCACCGCCGCCTGCAAGGCCGCACTACCATGGCGCACCACCGGAGGCAGGCCGATGTTGTGGCTAAACAAACTGGCCATGAGTCCCCCGCTGCCCCCCGTGCGCGCCAGGGCAATGGTCATCGCATTGCGCAGGCGCCACGGCGCGTGTGTGCCACCGAATTGCTCGGGGTAGCCCATGGCCAGCCAGCCAAGATCGGCTGCACGTTGGTAGAGCGCGCGCGGGAATTCGCCCGCTTCTTCCCATGTATCAAGGTACGGTTTTACTTCGGCCAATACGAAACGCTTGGCGGCGTCTTCCACCAGTGCAATGTCTTCGGGGCTTAATTCAAAATCAACCATGGTCTGCCTCCTGCTTATTCAACTTGAAAAACTTTGGGGACGGTGGCCCGGTGAAAACCGTTGAAGGGTTTGACTGCGTCGCGCGCTTGCACCGCAGCGTCTGGTATCCGCATCGGGTAACCCATACGCGCCTGGGGACGCGCGCCATCAATGCGCAAGGTGGTCCCGCTGATAAAAGATGCTGCGGGGCTGAGCAAGAAAACAATGCCTGCTGCCGTTTCGGCCTCGGTACCAAAACGTCCAGCCGGAATGGTCTTGGCCATCTCACGCAGCATGGGGCCGGCTTCAGCCGGATAGTTGTCCATGCCGCTGGACGCGATGTAACCAGGTGCCACCGCGTTTACCCGCACGCCCCGCGCGGCCCACTCCAGCGCCGCAGTTTCCGTCAGGCTAACCATACCCGCGCGGGCGGCGCCGCTGTGGCCCATGCCGGGCATGGAGCCCCACATGTCAGCCACAATGTTGACAATGGCGCCGCCGTTTTTGTTCATGCCCTGCAAGTAACACTCACGCGCCATCAAGAAGCCGCCCGTGAGGTTGGTGTTGACCACCGCCTCCCAGCCCTTGGCACTGATGGCCTCCAGCGGCGTCATGAACTGACCACCTGCGTTGTTGACCAAGTAATCGATGCACCCATGCTGCGCAACAATGGCTGCGACGGTTTGCTTGACCGCCTCTTCTTGGCGGATATCGCACACTCGAAAGCTCACCTTGCCGCCGTCTTGGGTGATCTCGTCCGCCACCTTTTGCAGCTTTTCTATTTTGCGACCCACCAATGCGACCTGTGCTCCCAAGGCGGCCAACTCGTGCGCCACGCAGCGCCCAATACCCGAGCCGCCCCCAGTGACGACGGCCACTTTTCCGTCAAACAGGTGGGGGGCAAAAATAGATCCGTATTGCATTGCTACTCCTTTAAAAATAAAGCCATGGCGGCATCCGACAGGTCTTGCACCGATGCACTCTTTTTGGCATCAAACCACTGCACCGACCAGTTCAGCGCACCCAAAATCAGTAAACGCGCCAAGGCGACGGGCGCGCGTAATTGCCCATTGGCGTGTAATGCCGTCAACGCGGGAACCCACAGGTCTTCGTACTCCGTCGTTAGCTGCGATAGCTGCTTGCGCTGGCGCAATTGCAATGATCGAGCCTCGTACAACATGACCGGTACAAAGTCGTTGCCTGCACCCAAAAGCACATCCAAATGCACTTGCACCAAGCTGCGCAATTGCGCTTGTGGAGGTAATGCCTCGCCTTCAGGCGCTTGTAGCGCTGCACGCTGGCGGGCGAGCGCGGTGTGCATGCCCTCTTCCATCACGGCGTACAACAGCGCGTCTTTGCTCTTGAAATGGTAAAAAGGTGAGCCGCTGTGCATGTCCGCCGCCGCCGCAATGTCGCGCGTGGTGGTGGCGTCAAAACCTTTGCGACGAAACAATTGGGCCGCTACAGTAATCAAGGTCTTGCGGCGGTTACCATCGTCGCGCTCTAAGGCGGTTTTGCGCGGGCGCCCCCGGGGCCGCTTGGCGGCAATTTCGGCGGTGGGCTTCGCGGTATCAGTCATCATCTGGTGACGATAACAAAATCTTGTATTTTTAGCAAGCGCTTGCTTTTTAAAAATAAGATTAATAACTTTCACGGCAGCGGCGCCAATGGGCGCCAGAAATTGCTGTAAATTCACCCCACCAAAACCCCAATCTTTGCCATGACGGAACCGACGCCCCCCAACGCCCCACCTGCTCTGCCTGATCGCCTATCCGTGGATCCGCGCAGCCCCCACCACCTTGCGGCCGCGTTTGAACATGACGTCGGCATCCGCTTGAACGGCAAGGACCTGACCAACGTTGAAGAATATTGCATCAGCGAACGCTGGGTCAAAGTGCCCGCAGGCAAGGCGCTTGACCGCAAGGGTCAACCCTTGCTGATCAAACTCAAGGGAGCGGTGGAAGCCTTTTACAAATAAGGGAGACCAAGCTGCCCTTGGCTGCCACGGTTGCGGCATTTCAAGCATCCTACGTCGACCCACTCCGCTGTTCGACACGGTAGGCACGCGGTAGGCCCTTTGCGCGCCATTCGTTGGTCCTCGCGCGCCAAACATCTAGTAAGGCGGTTACTCCGGAGTGATCGCTTTTACACTCCTTCCAACTCGGTTACGGGAAGAAGTGCGCTATGAAATTTAATTTATCTCTACTTGGTTTTTGCTTTGCTGCGCTTCTCACTGCCTGCGGCGGCGGCGACCCCTATGACGCTGGAGCTCACAAAACTAAGTACGTGGCGCAAGCCAGCACCTTCGTTGGTAACGGAAATTATGG
>JBBRSA010000044.1:0-31821 GCA_038245855.1 Burkholderiales bacterium | reverse complement strand
GGCGCTTGAACGCCAGATCGTTAGACACCGCCTTAACCATGTCTTGGCAGTCATCAAACACGCCCTTGACGGCGATGTTGTAGATGTTGGCATCCATCAGGCTGAACATCTGTGCCTGCTGAAAGGCACTCATGCGGCCGTGGGGGCTGGTCATGAAGACGCGCACGCCTTTTTTGCCGCGCATGGCGTATTCGGCCGCGCTGCCGGTGTCGCCACTGGTAGCACCCAAGATATTGAGCTCTTCGCCCCGGCGTGACAGTTCGTATTCAAACAGGTTACCCAGCAGCTGCATGGCCATGTCTTTGAACGCCAACGTGGGGCCGTTGGACAGGGCCTCTAGGTACAGGCCGTCTTCCAGGTGGCGCAGGGGCACGATCTCGCCGGTGCCGTACACCTCGGCGGTATAGGTCTTGACGCACAGGGCGCGCAAGTCGTCTGGCGGAATGTCGTCAATGTAGAGCGACAGCACCTCAAACGCCAAGGCCGCGTAACCTTGTTCGTGGTAGACCGCGCGCCACTGGGTCAGGGTGGCGTCGCTGACTTGCGGGTAAGACTCGGGCAGGTACAGGCCGCCGTCGGGCGCCAAGCCTTCGAGCAAGATTTCACAAAAGCGCTTGCGCTCCGGATTGCCCCTGGTGCTGATGTACTTCATGCCAACTCTTCCTTGCGGATACGGGTAATGGGGGCCAGCACCGTGGGAAGGGATTGCATCAGCGCCATGGCCGTGTTCATATGCGCCTCAACACAGTCGTGCGTGAGGATGATCAGGTCGGTCTGCGGCACGCTGCCCTCGCCTGCCACCTCATCGGCCTCACGTTGCAGCACGGCGTCGATGTTGATGCTTGCGCTGGCCAGTATGCCCGTCACCTTGGCCAGCACGCCAGCCTGGTCGGCCACGCGCAGGCGCAGGTAGTAGCTGGTCACCACGTCGCCCATGGGCAAGACCGGGGTGTCGCGCAAAGAGCTGGGCTGGAACGCCAAATGCGGCACCCGCTGGGCCGAGTCCGCCGTGTGCAAGCGGGTGATGTCTACCAGGTCGGCAATCACCGCGCTGGCAGTCGGCTCAGCGCCGGCGCCTTTGCCGTAATACAGCGTTGTACCGACGGCATCGGCTTGCACCAAAACCGCGTTCATCGCGCCTTCGACGTTGGCAATCAGGCGTTTGGCGGGCACCAGAGTGGGGTGCACCCGCAGTTCAAACCCTTCTGGGCGGCGCTTGGTAATACCCAGCAGCTTGATGCGGTAGCCCAACTGTTCGGCGTATTTGATATCCGCCGCACCCAGCTTGGTAATACCTTCCACATAGGCCTTGTCAAACTGAACCGGTATGCCAAACGCGATCGCGCTCATGAGCGTGGCCTTGTGGGCTGCGTCTACCCCTTCAATGTCAAAAGTGGGGTCCGCTTCGGCGTAACCCAAGCGCTGCGCTTCTCTGAGCACGGTGGCAAAGTCCAGGCCCTTGTCGCGCATCTCAGACAGGATGAAGTTGGTGGTGCCGTTGATGATGCCGGCGATCCAATCGATGCGGTTGGCGGTCAATCCCTCGCGCAGGGCCTTGATGATGGGGATCCCACCTGCTACGGCGGCTTCAAAAGCCACCATCACACCCTTGGCGGATGCCGCAGCAAATATCTCGGTGCCATGCACCGCCAACAGCGCCTTGTTGGCGGTAACTACATGCTTGCCAGCAGCAATCGCCTCCATGACCAGGGTGCGGGCGATGCCGTAACCGCCAATGAGTTCGATCACGATGTCGATATCGGGGTTGGCGATGATGGCGCGGGCGTCGTTGACGACTTTGACACCCTCGCCCACCAGGCTTTGGGCCCGTGCCACGTCCAGATCAGCCACCATGGTGATCGCAATGCCGCGGCCCGCACGGCGTTGAATCTCTTCTTGGTTGCGTTGCAACACGTTGAACGTGCCGGCACCTACGACGCCAATGCCCATCAGGCCTACTTGTATCGGTTTCATCTTCATTTTTTTCCAGTTAAATCAGGCTCTAGCCCTCGCAGAATATGCGCGAGCAGCTATCAAATCAATAGTGAATCAGGTCCCCACCCGCTTGCGGTAGTGCTCCAGAAAGCGGGCAATACGGCCAATGGCTTCGCGCAAGTCGTCTTCATGCGGCAAAAACACAATGCGGAAATGGTCTGGCTTCTTCCAATTGAAGCCGGTGCCCTGCACCAGCATGACGCGGGTTTCGCGCAGCACTTCTAAGAAGAACTGGCGGTCATCCGCAATCGGGTACACGGCCGGGTCGAGCCGGGGGAACATGTACAAGGCGGCTTGGGGCTTGACACAGCTCACGCCCGGGATGGCAGAAATCAGTTCATACGCCAGATCGCGCTGGCGGCGCAGGCGCCCACCTTCGCCGACCAGATCGTTGATGCTTTGGTAGCCGCCCAGCGCGGTCTGGATCGCCCACTGGCCCGGCACGTTGGAACACAGCTTCATGTTCGAGAGCATGTTTAAGCCCTCGATGTAGTCGGTGGCAGCGCGCTTGTCGCCTGAAACCACCATCCAGCCGGCGCGGTAGCCGCAGGACCGGTAGCTCTTGCTCAGGGAATTGAAGGTGAGTGTGAACACGTCCGTGGACAAGCTGGCCAAAGCGGTGTGTTTATTGCCGTCGTACAGCACCTTGTCGTACACCTCGTCGGCCATGATGACCAGACCGTGCTCCCGCGCGATCTCAACAATACCCTTGAGCAAATCGTCTGAATACAAAACACCGGTGGGGTTATTCGGGTTGATGACCACAATGCCCTTGGTGCGCGGCGTGATCTTGGCGCGAATGTCGTCCAAATCAGGCATCCAGCCTTTGGATTCGTCGCACAGGTAGTGCACCGGGGTGCCGCCGGAGAGGCTGGTAGCCGCTGTCCACAGCGGGTAGTCAGGCATAGGCAAGAGCAACTCGTCGCCATTGTCCAGCAGCGTGTTGGTGGCCATGGTTATCAGTTCACTGGCGCCGTTGCCCAGGTAAATATCGTCTAGCGTGACGCCGACGATACCCTGCTTTTGGGTCTCGTGCATCACGGCCTTACGCGCCGCAAAAATGCCTTTGCTGTCCGAGTAACCGGCCGAGTTGGGCAGGTTGCGGATCATGTCTTGCTGGATTTCCTCGGGCGCGTCAAAACCAAAAACTGCCAAATTACCAATGTTGAGCTTGATGATCTTTTGGCCCTCGTCCTCCATTTGACGCGCCGCGTCCATGATCGGCCCGCGAATGTCATAGAGCACGTTGGCCAGCTTGGCCGATTTGGTGATGGTTCTCAAAGTCCCTCCGGGAGGTGGCTGCACAGGGCGAAAAACTATAATTTGACCACAGTTCCACGTTCACCCCGTGCGGGGCCGCATCCAACTTCACCCAGGTTCAATATGAAATTTCTGCCAGACGCCGTGACCGGCCCGTCCATCACCGGCTACGGCCCAGGCTGGGTGGCCGTCAATGGTGAACAGATTCACTCCAGTGTGGTGGTGAGTTCGTTTGGACGCCATTTCAGCTGGGACTGCGCCCATTTCGACGCCCTGCAAGCCGCGCACTTTGCGCAGCTGGCGGAGCTGGATGCGGAACTGATCCTATTTGGCAGCGGCGAGCGCATCCGATTTCCACAACCCCACTGGTTGCAGGCCCTTTATGCCCGTCGGATCGGTGTGGAAACCATGGACACCCAGGCGGCTTGCCGGACCTTTAATTTCTTGGCCGCTGAGGGGCGAAAAGTCGTGGCGGCGCTGCTGCTATAGCCCGTACTTACCCTGATACGGGACGATTTGGGTACCACTTAAGCCCATTTGAGGGTAAAATTGCAGGTTGCAGTCGAAGGCAAAGTAACGCTGTCACGTTACGACCCTCTACTTAGACTGACACACCCAGAACGCGAGATTAAAACTACCTATGGCGATCGTTGTCAACAAACCCCTCCCTGAATTTGAATCCAACGCTACTGGCGGCATTAGAGTAAGCAATACTACCCATATTGGGAACACGATGGTGTTATTTTTCTACCCGAAAGATAATACGCCCGGCTGTACCACTGAAGCGATGCAGTTTCGCGACAGGTACAAAGACTTTGTCAAAGCCGGCGCCACCGTTTTTGGTGTTTCACGCGACAACATGAAGTCGCACGATGAGTTCAAAAGCAAGCTAGAGCTGCCATTTGAACTGGTCGCCGACACCGAAGAAAAAATGTGCCATATGTTCGGCGTGGTCAAAAACAAGATCATGTACGGCAAAAAGGTCAAAGGTATTGAGCGCAGCACCTTCTTGGTGGGCGCTGACGGTCTTCTCAAAGAAGAATGGCGCGGTCTCAAAGTTCCCGGCCATGTCGATGACGTTTTGAAGGCTGTGAAGGCCTTGAAAAAGACAGCTTAATTGCAACACCACCGCCAACGGGCTCATGCATAATGGCCCAATGCCGGTGAACATCGCAACCGCTCTCTCTCAAAAAGCCGCCTTGGCTCAAGGCGGCTTTTTTGCTTTTGGTTTCACCTTCTTCCACTTTTTTTGCTCTTGACCGAGCCTTCACTCATGCCTCTGCCACCTGCCCCCACCAAACCCGCTGATCGACTAATGCCCAAAGCATTTGAGGCCACCCAACGCGCCGCGCGTCGACCCGCAAAGGTGGCCGCAATCGAGCAGGCCGTAAGCAAGGAAGTGCTCATATCCGCGCCAACCAATCGGCACGGAAAAAGCGGGGCACAGGCACCAAAACCTGCAGTAACACCTATTGCCGCCACCGTCACAGCCACAAAGCCTTCGGCACCCGTTGCCAAAGCGGTAGATCGCGCACCCAACACCAAAAAGGCTACCCGAACCGGCGCAACCAAGGTGTTTGTGCTCGACACCAATGTATTGCTGCACGATCCGATGTGCCTGTTTCGCTTCGAGGAACATGACATTTACCTGCCCATGATCGTGCTCGAAGAGCTCGACGGCCACAAAAAAGGCATGACCGAAGTCGCCCGCAACGCGCGACAAACCAGCCGGATTCTGGACGCCTTGGCGGGCACACCGGGTGCCGATATCACCGCAGGTTTTCAATTGGCCAGCACCGGACACCGCGAGGCACTGGGAAAGCTGCTGTTTCAAACACAGCCACTGGACTACTCCCTGCCCACCAGCCTGCCGCAAGGCAAAGCAGATAACCAAATTCTGGGTGTTGTGGAGGCTTTGCGTAAAGTCCATGCACCGCGCGAAGTAGTGCTGGTCTCCAAAGATATCAATATGCGGGTCAAGGCGCGGGCGCTGGGTTTGGCGACCGACGATTACCAAAACGACAAGACATTGGACGACGGCGACCTGCTGTACTCCGGTGCATTGGCGCTACCTTCCGACTTTTGGGCCACGCACGGCCAAGCTGTCGAGAGTTGGCAGCAAGGCCAGCACACCTTTTACAAGGTCGATGGGCCGACGGTGCCGTCCATGCTCATCAACCAGTTTGTGTATTTTGAGTCGCCCGGCGAGCCCAGCCTGTACGCCCGCGTGACCGAAATCCGCGGCAGCACGGCAGTGCTCAAAACCCTGCGTGACTTCAACCATCTCAAAAATTCGGTGTGGGGCGTAACCACCCGCAACCGCGAGCAAAACTTCGCCATGAACCTGCTCATGGACCCAGAAGTTGACTTCGTCACCCTCACCGGAACGGCCGGCACCGGCAAAACGCTGATGGCCCTGGCCGCCGGCATAACCCAGGTACTGGACGATCGCCGCTATACGGAAATTATCGTGACCCGCGCCACCGTGAGCGTGGGTGAAGACATCGGCTTTTTGCCTGGCAATGAAGAAGAAAAGATGGGCCCCTGGATGGGCGCCCTGGATGACAACCTGGAAGTGCTAGGTAAAACCGAAAATGGTGCTGGAGAATGGGGGCGCGCCGCGACCAACGAGCTAATTCGCAGCCGCATCAAGATCAAGAGCCTCAACTTTATGCGCGGACGCACGTTTTTGAACAAATACGTCATCATCGACGAGGCTCAGAATTTGACGCCCAAGCAAATGAAGACGCTCATCACCCGCGCCGGACCTGGTACCAAGATTATCTGCATGGGTAATCTTGCCCAAATCGATACACCCTACCTCACGGAAGGATCGTCTGGTCTAACCTTTGCGGTCGACAAATTCAAAGGTTGGCCGCACGGTGGGCACATCACCCTGGCACGCGGTGAGCGATCACGCTTAGCCGACTTCGCCAGCGAAGTGTTGTAACGGGCTGCAAGGCAAGAACCCTTGCTTCAAGGACGACTCAGTAGTCACCGTTGCCCGCGCCACTCGCCAAGCTTTCAAACTTGGTGATTTGGCGCAGGAAGGCGAGTTTGACCACCCCGGTCGGGCCGTTACGCTGCTTGGCAATAATCACCTCGGCAACGCCGGGCTCTTTGCAGGCGTCTTTGGTGTAGTACTCGTCCCGGTAAATAAACATAATGATGTCGGCGTCCTGCTCAATAGCGCCCGATTCGCGCAGGTCGCTCATCATCGGTCGCTTGTCTGGGCGTTGCTCCACGCTGCGGTTGAGCTGCGATAAGGCAATCACCGGGCACTTGAGTTCACGGGCCAGCATTTTCAGTCCCCGCGAGATTTCACCCAACTCGGTTGCCCGGTTTTCGCCATCGCTGCCGCTGCCGCTCATCAACTGCAGGTAGTCCACCACAATCAAGCCCAGTTGCCCACACTGGCGTGAAAGGCGCCGTGCATTGGCGCGTAATTCACTGGAGTTCAAGCCGGCACTCTCATCAATGTGCAACGAAATGGTGCGCAGCTTCTCGATGGCCTCGGACAAGCGTGGCCACTCGTCGTCGGTGAGTTTGCCGGTACGCAAATGCCCTTGGTCAATCCGACCGATCGAGCCGACGATACGCACCGCCAACTGCGCCGCACCCATCTCCATCGAAAAGACGGCAACTGGCAAGCCTTCGTTGAGTGCCACATGCTCGGCAATATTGATTGCCAATGCGGTCTTGCCCATAGAGGGCCGCGCCGCCAGCACAATCAGATCACCTGCCTGCAACCCAGCCGTCATGCGATCCAAATCGTAAAATCCGGTTGGCACACCGGTGACGTCGTTGGGGTTGTCTGCCATTTCCTGGACGCGGTCCAGCAGGGATACAACCAGGGTATCCATCGCCTGAAAGCCCTGTTTATTGCGTTTACCTTGCTCACCAATCTTAAAAATCTTTTGTTCCGACTCGTCCACAATCTCGGACACCATGCGCCCCTTGGGATTAAACGCATTGGTCGCGATCTCATCGCTGGCGCTGACCAGTTTGCGCAGAATAGATCGGTCGCGCACGATCTCGGCATAGCGGCGGATATTGCTCGCGCTGGGAACGTATTGCGCTAGGGAATTCAAATACGCCAATCCGCCAATCTCTTCAGCCCGCCCTTGGCTTTGCATGTGCTCAAAGACGGTAATCACATCGGCGGGTTTTGTCGCGTTGACCAAGACGCCAATGGCCGCATAAATCAGGCGGTGCTCGTAGCGGTAGAAATCGTCATCTTGCAGGATGTCACCCACCCGGTCCCAGGCATTGTTGTCCAGCAACAGACCTCCGAGCACACTGGATTCCCCTTCAATCGAGTGCGGTGGTACCCTCAACTGGGCAATCTGGCGGTCTTGGCTGTAGTCGTCTAAAACGGTGCTGGCGGGGGGCATGGAAGGCTTAGTGGCGTGGTATGACAAGAGGAAAGCGTGGTGATTTGCGCTCGGCAAACACCGTAATGGCGATGCTACGCGACCCTGTGGGGAGTGTCGAGCGAAAGCCTGGGGATTTGCAGGGCACAAACTGTGTACAAGTTGTGGACTTACGCGATTTGTGCCTAAAAATACAAAGGCCGCAAGGAGTTATCCTAGCGGCCTTTGGTACTTTACTCCAAGGCCAAAGGACCCGGGAGCGTAGTAGCAACTTAAGCGGTTTCGCCGTACACCGATACGGTGAATTCGACGACCACATCCGTGTGCAAGACAGCGGACACAGTGTTGTCGCCAATGGTCTTGATCAGACCGTTAGACAGGCGAATCTGCGACTTGGCAACTTTGAAGCCGTTCTTGCCCAGTTCTTCAGCAATGTCCGCATTGGTGACAGAACCGAACAAACGGCCATCAACACCGGCCTTTTGGGTCAATTTGATGGTGGAACCAGCGAGCTTGGTACCTACAGCCTGGCACTCGGCCAACTTGACTGCAGCGGCTTTTTCGAGCTCAGCACGCTTGACTTCAAATGCAACCTTGGCTGCCTCAGTAGCGCGGCGTGCACGGCCGGTGGGGATCAAGAAATTGCGTGCGTAGCCATCTTTGACCTTGACGATGTCGCCCAGGTTGCCAAGGTTCACGATCTTGTCGAGCAGAATAATTTGCATAGTAGTGCTCCTTAGATTTTGTGCTGGTCGCTGTAAGGCAGCATCGCCAGGAAGCGAGCGCGCTTAATAGCGGTGTTGAGCTGACGCTGGAAAATCGCGCGGGTGCCGGTCAGGCGTGCGGGAATGATCTTGCCATTTTCAGCAATGAAATCACGCAATGTGTCGATGTCTTTGTAGTCGATCTCTTCGACGCCAGTCACCGTGAAGCGGCAAAAGCGCTTGCGCTTGAACAGCAGATTTTGTGCGGGGCGCTTGGGGCGCTTGTCTTTGTTGAACTTTTTGAACGTTGCCATGAAAGGCTCCTGAAACAATTAATCTTGTGAAAAATCTTGAATGTGAAAAACCACATTTTTGCCATTTTTGGGCGTTGCCAGAAAACCAGTAAACCGCCAGATGCTGCCGATAGCTTGTTTTACAAGCCGCTCAGCTACCGATCCAAACGCCACCGCTTTTAAGGCTGCCTTTACTTGTCGCATCTGACCTGCTTCCTGAACGTCTGACTCGTGTTCGAGCTTGAGATTTAGGGCTGGCAGACCAGCTGGGGTGTAGCGCATGGCCTCAGCCTCTGCAATACAAGCCCCTAGAACAAGCGTATTGGCACGCACGCTTCCTGGGCAAAAAGCCGTCTTAACCTTGGTACTCAGCCTGCTGGGTCTTGCGTGCATCTTCACGCTCAACCGTTTTCATCATCGAAGAAGGGCCTGTATCAGCCTTTTTCTTCAAAACAGTCAGGTGGCGCAACACGGCGTCGTTGAACTTGAAGGCATGCTCCAACTCGGACATAACAGCCTGGTCGGCTTCAATGTTGACACACAGATAATGGGCTTTGGCCAGTTTGCTGATCATATAGACCAATTGGCGACGGCCCCAGTCTTCCACGCGGTGAACCTTGCCACCACCGGCAACGATCATGCCTTTGTAACGCTCCAGCATGGCTGGAACTTGCTCGCTCTGATCCGGGTGGATCATGAGAATGATTTCATAATGACGCATTAAAACTCCTTATGGATAACCCGTTTTAAGTGGGTAGAAAAAGCTGCCCTCAGCGTCGTGTGAGGTACAGCAAGGCGAAGCCTACGATTATAGCTTAACTATGAAATTTCCGCACTTTGGGGCGAAGAACTACCAAGACCAAGCACGCTATTGCCTGTTACCAAGCTCACAGTCAGTGTCACAAACAGCCCGGCTGCGACACCAAACACGCCCGCCGAAATCGGCTGCACGCCCCACCACAGCCCATCACCACCGAGCTGGAGCGCTGCCCGCACCACCGGCAGGTTGGTCAACATGTAATACAGCGTCACACCCAGCCCAGCCAACATTCCGGCAACTGCGCCACTTCGGGTGGTTCCGGGCCAAAAAATACCTAACACCATGGCCGGCACAAAGGCTGCGCCCGCTAATGAAAACGAAGCCGATACCAGGTACAAAATACCAGCAGGCCGCAGCGCCGCCACATAAGCGGCCACCAGAGCAACCACCAAAAGCGCGAACTTAGACCACATCACCCGGTGCATGGCTCGGGCCTTGCTGGCGTCATTGTCGCGAAGCACATCATGGGCCAGTGCATTGCCAATCGTCAGCAATAAACCATCGGCGGTAGACAAGGCTGCTGCGAGGCCGCCGACTGCCACCAAGACCGTCACCACATAAGGCAAACCGCCGATTTCAGGCGTCGCCAACATCACCACATCGGCGCCCATCTTGATCTCGGAGAACTGCAAAATGTGGTCTGCATTGACGTCGGCAATCGCCAACAGCGAGGGATCTCGCGCCCATTGGGCAACCCACGCCGGCAGCTGGTCAAACGGCAAACCCACTAAATGGGCCATTACCTCGTACTTGACCAATACCGCCAAGGCGGGGGCCGACATATACAACAGTGCAATAAAAAATAGCGACCATGCCACGGACGTGCGAGCCTCCGCCACCGAGGGTGTGGTGTAAAAACGCGTCAGTAAGTGTGGCAAACCTGCCGTTCCCACCATCAAACAAAACACCAAGGCCAAAAAATTCACGCGCGAAGTATTAAACGCCTGCTGCTCTTGCGCGCTGCCGGCTGGGTCGCCGTCGAAAGGTATTGCGTGGGCAGGCATTCCCCCCATGGGTTTTGCCCGCTCGCGGTTCTCAAGAAGGGCCTGGCTCCACTGCTGGCGCGCGACCGTCACGTCCTTTGGCAGTGCGGCCAACTCACGTCGAAGGCGCACAACCCGTCCGTCGTCAGCCGCGTTTGCACCCAATGTCCGCAACTCGGCGCGCAGGGCTTCACGGTCTTGCCGCAACGCCGCATCAACGTCCTGCATTTTGGCGGCGTAAACATCGGCTCGATGGGCGAACACCTGCTGCACCTCCCGCTCGGCGGGTGAGTCCAACAGACGCTTTTCCAAGGTACTAATGCTGTGCAGTTGCTGCGCATAACTGAGTGGCGCCAAAGGATTACCCACCTGTTTGTAGGCCAACCACGACACTGGTATCAAGAACGCCAAAATAATGAGCACGTACTGGGTGACTTGCGTCCAGGTGACTGCCCGCATGCCCCCCAAGAACGAGCACACCAGCACACCTCCCAGGCCCACGAAAATGCCAATATCAAACTGCAGCCCGGTCAGGCGCGAAACGATCAGCCCCACGCCAACTATCTGCGCTACCACATAGGTAAAGGAACACAGCACGGTGGCCAGTGCCGCGATGATGCGTGGCCAGCGTCCACCGAAGCGGACCGAAAAATAGTCAGGGACCGTGTAGAGCTGCATACGCCGCAAATACGGTGCCACCAACAGCGCAACCAAGCAAAAGCCACCCGTCCATCCCAGCACATACGCCAAGCCGCCCGCCTGCGCGCCCTTGCCCAAGAATCCTTGTAAATACAGGCCTCCGGCCAAGCTGATGAAGGACGCGGCACTCATCCAGTCGGCGGCAGTGGCCATGCCGTTGTAGACCGCCGGGATGCGCCGCCCCGCGACGTAATACTCTGCCGCGTTCGAAGTGCGGTTAACCACGCCAATTGCGGCATACAAGACCAAGGTAGCCGCGAGAAAAATCCCCGCCACCCACGCCTGCGGCAACCCCCAATATTCGGCCAGAGACAATGCCAACAAAAACAGCAAAAGGCCAACGACATAGCGCGCGAACCAACGGTGCAAACCCCGTCGATAGGCAGCATAGGCCACTGCATCTACACCGCCGTCGGGCGGCTCGCGCCGATTCGCCACCCACGCAAACACCGCCACAATGGCAACAAAAACCAGCACCAAACCCTGGGAGGAAATCCAATAACCTACGGGCCAGCCGCCCACGACCCACTGCAGATCGCGGGCAAAAAAGACCCACCCAAACGAAGCCACAAACCACAGCACCAACAAGCCCGCATGCACGGGCCAACGGCGCGCGGTCGCGGCAGGCGTCATTGGGCCGCTATTTTTTGCCAGGTAGAAATCACCGAGTCCGGATTCAAAGAGATAGAAGAAATCCCTTCGTCAACCAGCCACTGGGCAAAGTCGGGGTGGTCGCTGGGGCCTTGGCCGCAGATCCCGATGTATTTTCCTTGGCGCTTGCAAGCGGCAATAGCCAGTTTGATCAATGCCTTGACGGCTGGATCGCGCTCGTCAAAATCGACCGCCAGCAATTCCAGGCCCGAATCGCGGTCCAAGCCCAGGGTGAGCTGCGTCAGATCGTTGGAGCCAATCGAGAAACCATCGAAATATTGCAAAAATTCATCCGCAAGGATCGCATTGCTGGGGATCTCACACATCATGATCAGCTTCAAGTCGGCATCGCCACGTCGCAGTCCATGGCGCGCCAGCAACTCGGTGACCCGTTTGGCTTGGCCGACGGTGCGCACAAACGGCACCATCACCTGTACATTGGTCAGGCCCATATCGGTGCGCACCCGTTTGAGTGCCTCACACTCCATGGCGAAAGCCTCACCAAACTCCTCGCTGACGTAGCGCGCAGCGCCGCGAAAGCCCAGCATCGGGTTCTCTTCCTCGGGCTCGTAACGGCTACCACCAATGAGCTTGCGGTATTCGTTACTCTTGAAGTCCGACATACGCACGATGACGGGCTTGGGCCAAAAGGCGGCAGCGATACTAGCCACACCTTCGGCCACCCGGTCGACATAAAAAGCGCGGGGTGACGCATGGCCACGCGCGACCGACTCAACCGCTTTTTTCAAGTCCGCATCAACGTTGGGATAGTCCAGAATAGCTTTGGGGTGTACGCCAATGTTGTTGTTGATGATGAACTCCAGCCGCGCCAAACCCACGCCTTCATTGGGCAACTGGCAGAAGTCAAACGCAAGTTGGGGGTTACCCACGTTCATCATGATTTTGACCGGGCTCTTGGGCATGGTGCCGCGCTGGACCTCGGTAACCTCGGTCTCTAACATGCCGTCGTAGACAAATCCAGTGTCCCCTTCCGAGCAACTGACAGTCACCAGCATGCCATCCTTAAGTGCCTCGGTCGCGTGGCCACAACCCACCACCGCAGGAATGCCCAACTCGCGGGCAATGATGGCCGCATGGCAGGTCCGCCCGCCGCGGTTGGTCACAATGGCTGCAGCGCGCTTCATCACCGGCTCCCAGTTGGGGTCGGTCATATCTGTTACCAAAATATCGCCGGCCTGTACCTTGTCCATCTCGCTGATGTTGTGCACGATGCGCACTGGGCCGGTACCAATCTTTTGACCAATCGCACGGCCCTCGATCAAGACCGCACTGGAACCCTTGAGTTTGTAGCGGTACTCTGCTTGGTTGCCGGCTTGGCTTTTCACCGTTTCGGGGCGTGCCTGCAAGATGTACAACTGGCCATCGAGTCCGTCTTTGCCCCATTCGATATCCATGGGGCGACCGTAGTGCTCTTCAATCACGAGCGCGTAGCGCGCCAGTTGCTCCACATCGGCATCGGTGAGCGAGTAGCGGTTACGCAACTCGGCCGGGACATCGGTGGTTTTCACCAGCTTCTTGCCAGCCGCTTTTTCTTCGGCGGTGGTGAACTGCATCTGAATCAATTTGGAGCCTAGGCTGCGACGAATAATCGCGCGCTTGCCAGCGCGCAGCATGGGCTTGTGCACATAGAACTCGTCTGGGTTCACCGCGCCTTGAACGACGGTCTCTCCCAAGCCATAGCTGGAGGTAATAAACACCACGTCCGAAAAACCGGACTCGGTGTCAATGGTGAACATGACCCCCGCCGCGCCCAAGTCGGAACGCACCATGCGCTGAATACCGGCACTCAACGCCACGTGCTCGTGCGCAAAGCCCTTATGCACCCGGTAGCTGATGGCGCGGTCGTTGTACAGAGAGGCAAACACTTCGCGAATCTTGTGCAGAATGTCGTCGATGCCGTGCACATTCAAGTAGGTTTCTTGTTGACCCGCAAACGAAGCATCTGGCAGGTCTTCGGCCGTAGCCGATGAACGCACCGCAAAGGTGGCCTCCGAATTGTCCGCGCTCAGCACAGCAAAGGCACCGCGAATAGCTTGCTCTAAGGCGGGTGGAAAGGGCTGGGCCTCAACCAAGGTTCGGATTTCCGCCCCAGTTTGGGCCAAGGCACGCACGTCTTCGGCATCCAGCGTCTGCAAACGGGCATTGATGGTATCGCCCAAGTCGCCGTGCTTTAGAAACTCACGAAATGCATGCGCGGTGGTTGCAAAACCAGTGGGGACTTTGACGCCGTCTGGCAGGTGCGAAATCATCTCGCCCAGGCTTGCATTTTTACCGCCGACCGACTCCACGTCGGTCATGCGCAATTTTTCGAAGGGGACGACGAGGTCGTTAGGGTTGAAAAGTGTCGACATCTATATGCTCCTCAAGTTAAAACCCGTGCGCGGTTATAGCGAAAGCAGCCCGACATCTTGGCCTTTGCTGTCGTTCGCAGATTGCCGCGTTGTTCTGGTAGAGCGCGCAATACGCGAGAATGGCACTCTATTGCAGCCATTGTAGGGGCCTATTTCCATGCACCACCGCACCGTATTTTTTATATCCGATGGCACGGGCATTACCGCCGAAACGTTTGGCAACGCCATTCTGGCGCAGTTCGAAACCCGTGCACGCCATGTGCGCCTTCCATTTATCGACACGGTGGATCGCGCCCACCAAGCCGTGCGCCAGATCAACCACGCCGGCGTCGTCAATGGGGCACGTCCCATTGTGTTTACCACCTTGGTCAACATGGAAGTGCTCAAAGTCATTCAAGATGGCTGCGAGGGCATGCTGCTGGACATGTTTGGAACCTTTGTGCACCCGCTGGAGGAAGAGCTCAAGATCAAGTCTCATCACCGCATCGGCCGCTTTAGCGATGCCAGTAAGAGCAAGGAATACCAAGACCGAATAGAAGCCATTAATTTCTCGCTGGCACACGACGACGGGCAGAGCAACCGCGACCTTGAGCACTCGGATGTGATTTTGGTGGGGGTAAGCCGCAGCGGCAAAACACCCACTTCGCTTTACTTGGCCATGCAGTACGGCCTCAAGGCCTCCAACTACCCACTGATTCCAGAGGACTTTGAGCGCCGCCAACTCCCCCCTGCCCTGGTACCGCACAAGGCCAAGATATTTGGTTTGACGATCCTGCCCGAGCGCTTGAGTGAGATCCGCAATGAGCGGCGCCCCAACTCGCGCTATGCGTCGCTGGAGAACTGCCGTATGGAGGTGCAAGAAGCTGAGGCAATGATGCGCCGCACCGGCATTCGCTGGCTGTCAACAACTACCAAATCCATCGAAGAGATTGCCACCACCATCCTGCAAGAGATTCACCCAGGACATCTTAGCTATTGATGCTATCATTTACATAGCGGTAACCCTATATTTAACGAGGGCCAACCACTGTTTTTAATTAAATTATTTGTCTTCTGGCCAGCCGATGCACGGTTCATTGCCAGTATCACCCGCCGCTGGCCCCACGTAAATGCGGCCCTGCACGCCCCAACCCAAGACCCTACTGCCCATGCTTGACATTGCCGCAATCTGCCTTGTTGTAACCGCCCTACTGGCTTACGTGAACCGCCGCTTTATCGGCCTACCCGCGACGATCGGCGTCATGGTGATTGCGCTGGGCTTGTCACTGGCTATTGTGGGGCTAGACGCCATGGGTCTGGCGCCCTCGCTGCGCCGCTACGAAGAATCGTTTCTGCGCTCAATCGACTTCTCCGACGTGCTGATGCAAGGCATGCTGTCGCTGCTGCTGTTTGCGGGCGCACTACACGTCGATCTGAGCGAACTGCGGGCTTTGCGATGGCCAGTGGCTGCGCTGGCACTTGTGGGTACGCTGTTGTCCACGTTAGTCGTTGGCTTTGGAATATGGGCGGCTCTGCCCTGGGTGGGTTTGAGCCTGCCGTTGTTGTATTGCCTGTTGTTTGGCGCCCTGATTTCGCCCACCGATCCTATTGCGGTGGCGGGCATTTTGAAGTCGGCCGGCGCGCCCAAAGAGCTGGAACTGGTGATTGCAGGCGAGTCCCTGTTCAACGACGGTGTGGGTGTCGTTATTTTTGCGCTTTTGCTGGAAATGCTGCAAAGCGGAACTACACCCACCGTGGGCGCAGGACTCGCCTTGCTGGCGCACGAGGCCGGTGGTGGCATCCTCTTTGGCCTGACCCTGGGCTGGATCACCTACTACCTGCTCAAAAGTGTGGATGACTACCACGTTGAGGTACTTCTCACGCTGGCAGCCGTGACCGGTGGCTACGCGCTGGCCAGCCACTTGCACATTTCTGGCCCATTGGCCACGGTGGTGATGGGCTTGGTCATTGGCAACAATGGGCGAGCATTGGCCATGTCGGACACCACGCGGCGCTATGTGGACATGTTTTGGGAGTTGATCGACGAAATTCTCAACGCAGTGTTGTTTGTATTGATCGGCATGGAGGTGCTGCTGATTGCGTTTTCCGTCTCGACCCTATTGGCAGGCGCAGTCGCTATTGGCGTCACGCTGCTGGCCCGCCTACTCACCGTGGGTTGGCCGGTGCGCCTGCTGGGGAAGCGCTTTGGTTTACCCAACGGGTCATGGCGGGTGCTCACCTGGGGCGGACTGCGCGGGGGTATATCGGTGGCCTTGGCGCTGGCCCTGCCACCAGGCCCAGACCGCGATACCGTGCTGGCGCTGACCTACTGTGTGGTGGTGTTTTCCATTTTGGTGCAGGGCCTGACCATTGGTCAGGTTGTGCGCAGCGCCATGAAGTAGTCACGCGTCGGTCACGCGGGCTTCGCGCTCACCTTGCAGGGCTGCGCTGATCAAGGATTCTGGCAAACCCAGGGAATGCAGCGCAAACCCCGATAGCTGCAAACCCGCTTCCAAAGTCTCTGGCACGACGGCGGTGGCACCGGCCGCTCGCAACTCTTGGGCATGCAACTCATCACGCGAGCGGGCGAAGATTGGCAGACTTGGGTAAGAAATCCGTGCGGCACGCACGGTGTGCATCGCTGCCACCGGCTGATCCATAGTGACCACCAGGGCTTTTGCGGCTTGCGTGTGCACCTTGCGTAGCAAGTCCGGGCGTGCGGCATTGCCATAAATGACCGGGCGGCCCTGTTTGACCAGACGCGCGACCAACGGCGCGTCATGTTCAATGGCCACATACGGTACGCCCTGCTTTGCAAACACGTCTGCCAGCAACTGCCCCACCCGCCCCTGACCCGCAATCACAATGTGGCCACCCTGCGAGTGGGCATGAATGACCTCCATCTGGCGCGGCGCGGCGGCGCCAGAGCGGTCGCACCAACGGCCAATGCGTGCGCCCCAATAGGCCACTATCGGTGTCACCATCAGGCTCAAGCTCACCACCAGCAGCATGAACTGCGCTACATCCGGTGGGAGCAGTCCAAGACTGGCTGCTGCACCCAGCACCACGAACGCAAATTCCCCTCCCTGGGCCAAGAGCATGCCCCCCTCAATCGATTTGCCCCAGGGCAGACCGCCCAGCCTGAACAGACCGGCGGCGATCATGGCCTTGATCCCCATCAAACCCAGAACCGACGCAATCACCCAGTAGTGCAGGTTGGCGACCTCCCGCACGTCGATACCCATGCCCACCGACATAAAAAAGAGCCCCATCAGTAGGCCCTTAAAGGGCTCTATCGTGACCTCAACTTCGTTGCGGTATTCGGTTTCGGCCATCAGTAAACCGGCGATTAAGGCACCCAAGGCCAGCGACAGCCCAGCCGCCGCAGTGGCGCCTGCTGTGCCAAAAGCCACCAGCAGAGTCAAGGCCATAAAAACCTCAGGTTGATGCTGCTGCGCAAACATGCGAAACAGCGGACGAATCACTTTGCGCCCAACCAAAAAGATCAGCACCACCACGGCTATGGATTTCAGGGCGGCCAGTGACATCAATTCTGCCAAGCCCGCGCCGGTGTCCTTAGCAAAAATGTCGATCAACACCAATAGCGGGACCACCACCAAGTCTTGCATCATCAAGATGGCAAAAGCGGCTTGCCCCAGAGGCTGCGCAAGCGCCCGCTGTTGGGTCATGAGTTGCATGACCACCGCAGTGGATGACAGCGAGAGAACCAGCCCCAAAACAACCGCGATATTCAGGGTATTGCCAAAACCATATGCAACTACACCAATGGCGATCGCACTCAGCACAACCTGCGCACTTCCACCCAAAAACACCCAGCGGCGCATCGCCCACATGCGTTTGACCGATAGCTGCAGGCCAATCAAAAACATCAGGAAGATGACCCCGATTTCCCCCAAAGATTGCACGCCTGGGCCACGTGGAAAAGAAAAATGCTTCACCCACGGAAACTGATCGGCCCACAGCACAAGACCATAAGGCCCCATCAGCATCCCCACCGCCAAAAAGCCGATAACCTGGTTGACGCGAAAGCGCTGAAGCAGCGGAATCAAGACGCCTGCCAGCACAAGAAACAACAAAGTCTCTCGTAGAAATGGCAATGCAACCGAATGATCCATAAGTGCTAACCAATCCTTGGGCTCAATGCTGCGTCAACGACGCGTGCTAAACCACCCAAAAAAGAGAGATAACGCACCACCATGCGGTGCAACCGCCATGCAGCGGCACAGGCCTATTTTTGCAAATCTAGCATCCGCTGCAGCATTTGCGCCATCTCGTCTTGCGACTCCAGGAAATACTGTGCCTTTGAGACGCGCGCATCGTGACCAACCCGCACGGTGAGCCAATGGGCCGGCGCCAGCTCAAAAACCGCCTCATCATTGACATCATCACCGGCAAAAAAGGCGGCATCAGAGCCAGACTCTTGCACCAAACGGAGCACCGCATCCCCCTTATCAGGGGCCCCAGCGGCAACCAGATTAACGACACATTTACCACCAAAGGTCTCCAGTGCGCCATCCAGCCCATCAACAACTTGATCAATTGCTGCGATTGCCTTTTTTTGGTCCGGTGCCAAGCGGTAATGCAGCGCCATGGATCCACCCTTGTCTTCCACGGCCACACCCACGTCCATCAAACCCTGAGCATGGGCGGCCAGGCGTTCACGGGCCTTTTGCAGCGCCGCTTGCGATGTCTGTGACGCCGCCATGCGCGGGTCTTCAGCACCATGGTTGCCAACCACATAGGCCGGCTCAAAGCCTAACCGCGTGCGCACATCCGCCACGGCGCGCCCGGTCACTACGGCCACCGGGCGCCACGCCGCCAGCCGAATGAGGCGCTGCACAACACCCGCAGGCACACACGCATCGCCTGGGCTGCTCACAATCGGCGCCAAAGTGCCATCAAAATCAAAGGCCAGCAAAGGCTGACCGGCCATCAAGGCCTGCAGCGCGCGCTGACCTTCGGGCGAAAAAAAATGCTTCATTCCAATTCCTGGTGACTCAAAACGCGGGCCTCAATCCGCTTACGCAGCCGCCAGCGAGCGGCGTCCGTTAGCATGCGCCCCGCCCAGCGGTAAACATTGAACTCACGCACGGTCATGCGCAGACTGCCCATCCGTTCGCGTTGTTCGGCCTTGGGCATGGTGATGGCTTGAAAAATCGCATCGGCTGTTTCTTCGACATGGTACGGATTAACAATCAAAGCCTCATGCAGCTCTCGTGCCGCACCGGCAAAGCGGCTCAGTACCAGTACCCCCTGCTCATCATCACGCGCGGCCACAAACTCCTTACAAACCAAGTTCATGCCATCGTGCAGGCTGGTTACCAAACACACATCGGCGGCCCGGTACAGGCGTAAAAGCGCATCCGACTCATGGTGGCTTGCTAGCAGATGCGCGGGCTTGTAGTGCGCCGATCCGAAACGGGTGTTGATACGCTCGGTGAGCAACTGCACCCGCTCCTGGAAAAACCGGTACTCGTCGAGCGCACTGCGCGAAGGCGCAGCCACCTGGATGAAGGTGAAACGCCCAACCCACTGCGGGTATTTCTCTAGCAGGCGCTCCACCGCATTGAGTCGCTCAATAATGCCTTTGGTGTAGTCAAACCGATCAACACCCACCGCCAAGCGATGGTCTTCTGCCAGTCCATGGGCCGCAAAAACTTCGTCACGACAAGCCGCAACCGTGGGCCATTGGGCCATTGCCTCCGGCGTGGGCCAGGCAATAGAGATGGGGTAACTCTCTACCAGAGTCACGTCACCTCGGTAGGTGATGGTGGAGTGCTCGTGGGCAATCAGGGCTTCGAGGTTACGTTCCACTGTTTCGATAAAGTTCTTGCAGTGGTAGGGCGTATGAAAACCCAAGATGGTGCTGCCCAGCAGCCCTTCGACAATCTCTTTGCGCCACGGGCAAATTCCAAACGATTCGGGATTGGGCCACGGTATGTGCCAAAACGTGATGATGGTCGCGTTTGGCAACTTGGCGCGCACCATCGCCGGCAACAAGGCAAAGTGGTAGTCCTGCACCAAAATGACGGGGTCTTCGGTGCGGGCTTCGGCTACCACTGCGTCGGCAAAACGCTGATTAACCGCACGGTAATAGTGCCAGTCCGACTCACGAAACACCGGGCGTACATGCGCCACATGGCACAGCGGCCACAGGCCTTCATTGGCGAAACCGAAGTAATAGCCCTGCTCTTCTTCTTCGCTCAGCCAAATGCGGCGCAGGGTGTATTCATCGCCGCCCGGGGGCACACGCACCCGGTCATGCCGATCGACGGCAGACCGGTCAGCACTGCCACTGCCGTGTGCGATCCAGGTACCGGAACAGGCACGCATGACCGGTTCGACCGCCGTAACCAGGCCGCTGGCAGGTCGCTTGACCACTACACCGTCGGCTTGCTGTTCATGGATATAGGGCTCGCGATTGGAGACAACGATCAACTCGTCACCGCGCAACTGCGTGCGCAACAAGGTCCGCAGGCGATCTGGGCTCCACTCGGCGTGCGGTTTTTGTGAACGCCGGTAATCGTCGTCCAGGTCACGCAAACGCAGGCGCAAATCTGCCGCAAAAGACGCCAACTCCGGCGCGGTACCCGCCATGGGATAAAAGAGCCCTTCGCCGCGCAACAGCGCGCGCGCACCCGACACCCAGCCGCGCCAACTCAGCTGCGCCACCACCATGGTGATGAAGGCGATGGTGATACCCAGGGCTGCAATCAGCATGACAAGGTATTTGCGCGTATCTTGGCTGCGACGCTCCACAAAGCTGAGGTCATGTAACACCACCAGGTCTGCCAGCGGTCCGGCCTCACCGTTGACGGCATGCACACCCACCTGCACCGAACCACTGTCAAGCACGTAGACAGCATCGGAACCCTGCGCCAGGTGTTTAGCTTGGCCACACGTCAGGTTATCTGGGTAACCAGCCGTTCTTAGTAACAGGTCTCCGCTGGTTGAACACAGAGCGACAGCCACCAAACGCTCGTCTTGCACGGCGCGGTTAAACAACGGCTGAAGTCGCGCCACGCTGCCCGATTGCATCGCCTCCGCGATGGAGTCGGACAAGGCATTGGTAACCAGACTACCGCGCAAATTCAGGTCGCGCGAAAACCAGCGCAACGTCAGGCTGTCCATCAGCGGCAAGGCCAAGTATGCCGCCGCCACCAAGGTCAAAATAAGGGGTACTAAAAACCGTAGTTGTAGTCTGAGAGTTTTCATGGGCTAGACGCTAACAGGCACCGAACAGTTCACCCACACAGGGCAACACGCCGCATCCTTGTGCCGTCTGCGCACTGAATGGTTACTAAAAAGTATGATGTACCAATGTACATGAAAACGCAATTGCCCCTAACCCGCCGGTACTGCCACACATGGATTGCCATGGGTTGGCAATAGGCACACGATGAACCCCAAAGCACTTTTTCCCGCCCACACCGCCCGCTGGGCGCGAGAGTGGACAACGTGGGTACACGGTTGGTGGCAAATTGTCTTTGTCGGTGCGCAAATTTTGGTTCTGGCAGTCTCGCCGTCAAGCTATCACTTGGCCCAACGGCGGGTCATGGCCAAGTACCTGTATGCAGCCACCGCAACCCAGCTGCCGGGTTTTACCGCGCTCTCGGCGCTGATCAGCCTGATCCTCATCCGCATCGTGGTCGCCACCACGCTCAGTTATGGTTTGTCGCAGTACGCGCTCGAATTGTTAGTGCGCACTTTGGTGCTAGAGCTACTGCCTCTGTCCGTCGCACTGTTTGTGGCGGTGCGCTTCACCATGCCACAAGGTCAGCTGGTGCGCGATATGCGCCAAAGTGGCGCGCTTGACGCGCTGTGGCGCGCAGGCGGTGACCCCAAGCGCGATGCCCTGCTGCCCCGCGTCGGTGCTGGTGTATTTGCCGTGGTGCTGCTGGCTGCCGTGAGCTGCGTGATCGCCTTGATCCTGACCTACATCAATGTCTACGGTTTTAGAAGCTGGGGTTTGCCGGGCTACACCCGATCGGTGGGACAGGTGTTTAGCCCGGTTGTGACGCTGATTTTTTGCATAAAGACCGCGCTATTTAGCCTGGCCGTATCGATTATTCCGATTGTCTTTACGCCGCTAACCGAAGCCGGTGATGCACAGGGTGCCAACGCCGAAGTTAAAGTCTTGGCGCGCTTATTCTCTGTGTTGCTGATGATTGAAGCCCTGTCCTTGCTGGGCAATTACTATTGACGGATTCAAACCTATTCTTCCAATGGATTCCAGCCACCCTACACCCCCCCCCGTCGCCAACCTTGAACTAAAGGCGCAATTGCTCTTGCTGCTTTTGCTGGTGCTGTTGCTGGGATCGGCCGCCTACGTCCTAGTTGCCCGAGGCTTTTTTGAGCGCACGCAGCAGCTGGTGCTGATCGCTGACGACTCGGAGGGCATCGCCGTGGGGATGGACCTGACGTTTTCGGGCTTTCCCATCGGTCGGGTAGGTCGCATTGAGTTGTCACCAGACGGCAATGCCCGCATTTTGGTCGATGTGCCACTCAAAGACGCGCAATGGCTGCGCACCTCCAGCGTATTCACCATGGAAAGCGGGCTAATTGGCGGCACCCGGCTACGGGCCTTCAGTGGAATCCTCTCCGACCCGCCCATGCCCGATGGCTCTGAGCGCCGGGTATTGCGAGGGGATGCCAAGGCCGAGATTCCACTGATGGTGGCCAGCGTGCGCGAATTGGTTAGCAATTTGCGGGCTTTAACCGATTCCGATGCGGCGCTCAGCGTAGGCCTGCGCAATATGCAAAACCTAACCGAGAAGCTCAATGGCCGCCAGGGCGCTTTGGGACTATTGATGGGCAACGACAAAGATGCCCACGAAGTGGTTGCCACACTGGCACACGCCAATGCGCTGTTGAGCCGTCTTGACAATTTGGCAGCCAACGCCAACCAACAGGTATTCGGGCCTAGCGGCGTGACGGCGCAGACAAAGGCCACTGTGGTGCAACTCAACGGCTTGCTGGCCGACGCGCGCAACAGCCTCAAAAAGTTCGATCTCGTATTGCAAGAGGCCCAGGCCATAGGCGCCAATACGCGGGAAGCGACCAATGATCTGGTCTCGGTTCGTGCTGAATTGGAAAGCAGCCTGCGCAAGGTAGAACACCTGCTCAATGACATCAACCGCAAATGGCCCTTGCGACGCGACACTGAGGTGAAGTTGCCATGAACCCTTTCCGTTTGCACCCCCTAGCCCTACTGGTGGCCGCACTGGCGGGTTGTGCCAGCGCCCCGCCGCCCCCTGACTGGCAAATAAACGCCCATGACGCCTCTGATCGCGCGGTCGACGCCTACCTCACCGGACACTCCCGTGTCGAAACACTGGAGTTCAACAAGGCGCAGGCCGAAGTGGCCCGCACCGGCAATCCTGCCACCATTGCACGTATTGCGCTGCTGCGCTGCGCCACACGGGTTGCCAGTCTGGTGCAAGAGGACTGCACCGCGTTTGATGCCATCGCGCAAGATGCAACACCTGCCGAGCGCGCCTATGCAAACTATCTGGCGGGGCGAGTGACAGATGCTGAAAGCGCACTCTTGCCACCCCAGCACCGTGCGGTGCGCCAAGGCGGCAATGCTTCCCTTGCGGCAATTGCCGAACCACTGTCGCGCTTGGTAGCTGCCGGTGTGCTCTTTAAAACCGGTCGCGCTGATACGACCACCATGGTTTTAGCCAGCGACACTGCTTCAGCCCAAGGGTGGAGTCGCCCCTTGCTGGCCTGGCTGCAGGTGCGCATTCAAGCGGCCGAGCAGGGTGGGGATGCCGACGAGGTAGCACGCTTAAAAAGGCGCATCGCCTTGGTGCTGCCGACGCCACCAATCCCTTAACACCGCCACGACACAGTGTGGACCTAGCGGCTGCGGCGCCAGGCTTTTTCGACCTCAACCACCGCCCAGACCAAAACCGCCGCCCCCAGGCACACCGCCAACTCGGGCAAAGACAGCGGCTCAGTTTTGAAAATTGGGTTGAGTATGGGCACGTAGATGGTGGCCATTTGAAGTGCAAAGGTCAGCAGAACCGCACCCAGCAGGGGCCGGTTGCTTCCCAGCCCCAGTTGCCACAGCGGCGCGCTCTCAGAGCGAATGGCCAGCACATGGGCCATCTGGGACAGCGTCAGCACGGTAAAAACCATGGTTTGCCAATGGGCGTGACCGGTATGGATGGCCCATGCCTGCACCCCCAAGCACAGCCCGCCAATCAGCAGCCCCACGCCCAGAATGTGTTGCCACATGCCATTGGCAAACAGGCTCTCGGTGGGCGCACGCGGTGGGCGCTGCATGATGCCGCGCTCCGCTGGCTCGGCCGCCAGGGCCAAGCCCGGCAGGCCGTCGGTCACCAGATTCACCCACAAAATGTGAATGGGTAGCAACGGGATAGGCAGCATCAACATCGGCGCCAGAAAAATAGTCCACACCTCACCCGAGTTGCCCGTCATGGCGTAGCGCACAAATTTGCGGATGTTGTCGTAAATGCGCCGCCCCTCCCGCACCGCCTTGACGATAGTGGCAAAGTTGTCGTCCAGCAGCACCAGGCTGGACGCCTCACGCGCCACATCGGTGCCGCCCAAGCCCATGGCAATGCCAATGTCAGCCCGCTTCAGGGCCGGCGCGTCGTTCACGCCATCACCTGTCATGGCCACAAACTCGCCGTGCGCTTGTAGAGCCTGCACGATGCGGATTTTCTGGGCCGGGTCCACCCGCGCGTAAACACGCACTTTGCGCACCTGCGCCATCAACGCGTCTTCGTCCAGCACAGCCAAGTCGGCCCCCGTCAAGACGGGGGCCAGCGGGTCTTGCACAATGCCCAGCCGCAGAGCAATGGCGCGTGCAGTGGCGGGGTGGTCGCCGGTAATCATCACCGGGGTAATGCCGGCGCCCCTACATTCGCGCACCGCTTGCGTGGCCTCCGGTCGCGCTGGGTCCATCAGCCCGATCAGACCAATCAGGCACAGGCCACTCTCCAGCGCTTCAATCTCGCCACCGGCCTCCGGCAGGCGCGCATAGCTGCGACGCGCCACAGCCAACACGCGCAGACCCTGCGCAGCCAAGGTGTTAGCCAAGGCGATCCATGCACTGTGGTCTACCGCATTGCGCCCCGCTACACCGACATCAAAATCCGCCTGTGGCACGTGCCCCTGCCACACACTGGTACACAAAGGAATGACCGATTCGGGCGCACCCTTGGTGTAAGCCACAATGCCATCCGGCGTGCGGTGGAAGGTAGTCATTCGCTTGCGCACCGAGTCAAAGGGTTCCTCATGGGCCCGGGGCAGTTCTGCATCCAAAGCGGCCTTCTCCAAGCCCGCACGGGCCGCCACTTCGGTTAAAGCCGTTTCGGTGGGGTCGCCCTGCCAACCACCGGCTGCACTGCGACAGGCATCATTGCACAGGGCCCCGGCCCGCAGCAGCTCAACGGTGGCTGCGTCAGGCACACCATGGCCGGGAACCCAGGCTTGGTCCACATCTGCCCGCCCGGCGAACAGTTGCTCAGCCTGCATCCGGTTTTGCGTCAAGGTGCCGGTCTTGTCAGAGCAAATATAGGTAACCGACCCCAGGGTCTCAACCGACGGCAGACGCCGCACCAGCGCATTGAAGCTGACCATCTTGCGCGCACCCAGCGCCAAGAGCACGGTCACCACCGCAGGCAAGGCCTCCGGAATCGCCGCCACCGCAAGGCTGATCGCCAGCAGTACCATCTGCAAAGGTGGCTCACCACGCATCACCCCCACGACAAAAATCACGGCACAAATGCCCAATACCGCCAGTGCCACCCGCTTGCCAAAAGCGGCCAGGCGCAACTGCAGTGGCGTGCTGCGCCCTGCATCCTGGTCCAACAAGTTGGCAACTTTGCCCAACTCGGTGGCCATGCCGGTGGCCACCACCACGCCCCGGCCCCGGCCATGCGTGGCTGTGGTGCCTTTGAAGGCCATGTTGAGCCGGTCGCCCAACGACAGCGCCGCACCCACCAGCACATCCGCGTGCTTATCGACCGTGACCGACTCACCGGTGAGCGCCGACTCGTCCACCTTGAGCTGCGCGCTGTGCAACAACCGCAAATCAGCGGGCACCTGGTTGCCCGCTTCCAGCAACACAATGTCGCCCGGCACCAGCGCGCGGGTCGGCACCTGTTGCACGGAACTGCCACGCAATACGGTCGCTTGCGCCGCCGACAGGCGCTGCAACGCGGCCAGCGCCTGGTCCGCCCGCCAAGACTGCACCAGTCCAATGACGGCGTTGAGAACCACAATGACCAAAATCACCAGCGTATCGACCAGGTCACCGATGACCCCCGACACCACCGCCGCCGCGATCAGAACCAAGATCATGAAGTCGCTGAACTGCTCTAGCAGCAGGGCCCAAAAGCTGCGCTGCCCCGCATCGGGCAAGGCATTGGGGCCGTGCTCCAGTTGGCGCTGGCGCACCTGGTCGGGCATCAGCCCATTGGCCGGGTCCACTGCATGGGTGCGGGTAGCGTCGCGGGCTTCGCGCAGGTGCCAGTCGACCGAGGCGGTGGTATTTATTTTCAAAGGATCAAACACCATGCAAGTACAAAAAATAGGTGTTAAACACATACACGACCGCAAGGCCCACACTGACCCAACCCACCGCCCGCAATACACGCGAACGGGGCCGCAAAAACAAGCCCACCACGGCCAAGCCGGTCATGATGATCGCTGAACTTGCGGTAATGGCATGCACCAACGACACATCCACTAGCAAGGAGCCTTTGCGGTAAAACAGGTCATCCACCGCAATGATCGCCACATTGAACAGGTTGCTTCCTAACAGGTTGCCAATCGCCATATCCAGCGCACCGATGCGCAAAGCCGACAAGGTGACAGCCAACTCCGGCAAGGACGTCGCCAACGATACAAACAAGGTACCCACAAAACTGCGGCTCCAGCCCATGCTTTCAGCCAATTGCACTGCTACAAATGGCAGCCACAAGCCCGCCAAACCCACCACCAAGGCCGCGAGGCCAAAACGAACCATCGCAAAATGCAGCGTGGGCAGTTCCTGGCCCAATGCATCCACCGCCGCAGGCGACGCAGCTTTGACCTTTTCATAGGCAAAAACTGTGCGCATGGCCACGAGATACAGCATCAAAATAAGTGGCGTCGCTGTGCTAAAACCCAGCCGGGCAAACGGAAGTACCACACCACCACTGCCAGGAGCGGCCAGTTGGGTCATCAACATACTCATCAAAACAAATCCCAGCATCACCACACCAAACGCAGCAGCCAGCACATGACCCTGACCGGCGCGGTGCCAAATGGGTTCTTTGCGAAACAAGAAATCAATCACCACCAAAAACACCAAATTCACCACGCAGCTGCCCAGCGCGTCACCCACGGCGAGGTTAGGGGCATCGGCAATGGTCACGCTGGTAATGCCGGTGACCAACTCGGGCAACGAGGTCACCGTCGCCAGCAAGGCCAAGCCGACCCAATTGCCCGACAGGCCAGTGCGCTGCGCAATGATGTCGCCGTAGCGGGACAGCTGAAAGCCCGCCGCGCCAATCAGCACCGCACACACAAAAAACTGCGTCCAAACCATCGCCAAACTGTTCATGTCTCAACCTTTATAGGGACTGCTTAGGCGCAGCGATATGGCACTTCGGATCCGCGCTATTGTTGCCACACAACGGTATGCCAGTCCACGCCAAAACCCTAACGCATTCAGGCCAATGTAGCGCAGTCTTCTACGGCACAAGCCGTTGATAACTGACGTACATCAAGGCTGGGAATAAAATCGATGCACCACGTAAACACGCAGGGCATGCCTCTGTCGGTGGTGCCCCATAACCTGCAGTGCATTCCAAAGGCTCATTTCGGGCTCGCCGCCGCTACGCGCGCTTCCGTCATCCAGCGTGTGCAGCTGCAGCCGCTGTCTGCCTCCTTTTAACTCATAGACACCGCATCTGGTATGCGTGTCGCCTATTTTTAACGATGAACCTTTCCACGATTCGCCAAGATTGGCTTTCCAACATCCGCGGCGACGTCCTCGCTGGCCTGGTGGTGGCATTGGCCCTGATACCCGAGGCCATCGCATTCTCGATCATCGCAGGGGTCGACCCCAAGGTGGGCTTGTACGCGTCGTTCAGCATGGCAGTGGTCATCGCTTTTGCTGGTGGGCGTCCCGGCATGATCTCTGCCGCCACCGGCGCCATGGCTTTAGTCATGGTAACCCTGGTCAAAGACCACGGCCTGCAGTATTTGCTGGCCGCCACCCTGTTGACGGGTGTGCTGCAAATGGGCGTGGGGTTTCTCAAACTCGGGCGGTTGATGCGTTTTGTTTCGCGCTCGGTAGTCACCGGCTTTGTCAATGCGCTGGCTATTTTGATTTTTATGGCGCAGTTGCCCGAACTCACCAACGTGAGTTGGGTGGTGTACGCCATGACTGCGGGTGGCTTATGCATTATTTACGGCTTACCCTACCTCACCAAAGCCGTACCCTCACCGCTGGTATGTATCGTGGTGCTCACCGGCGTGGCCATGGCATTGCGCCTAGACATCCACACCGTCGGCAACATGGGGCAACTGCCTGATAGCCTGCCCGTCTTTTTGCTGCCCGACGTACCCCTGAACTTTGAAACCCTGGCAATCATCTTCCCCTACGCCGCCACGCTCGCGGTGGTCGGCTTGCTGGAGTCAATGATGACGGCCTCTATCGTTGACGAACTGACGGACACCTCTAGCAACAAGAGCCGTGAGTGCGTCGGCCAAGGCATCGCCAATGTCGCCACCGGCTGCATCGGTGGCATGGCGGGCTGCGCCATGATTGGTCAGTCCATGATTAACGTCAAGTCCGGTGGACGGGGCCGCTTATCGACCTTGGTTGCGGGCTTGTTTTTGCTGATTCTGGTGGTCTTCTTGGGCCCCTGGGTCAAGCAAATTCCGATGGCGGCGCTGGTGGCTGTGATGATCATGGTGAGTATTGGCACCTTTAGCTGGGACTCTGTCCGCAAGCTGCACGAGTACCCGCCAAGCTCGTCGGTGGTGATGCTAACCACGGTGGTGGTCACGGTGTTCACCCACGATTTGGCCAAAGGCGTTTTGGTCGGCGTGCTGCTTTCTGCACTGTTTTTTGCCAACAAGATCGGCCAGGTGCTGCGTGTGGACCGCAGCAGCGACGCCGAGGGGCGGGTGCGCACCTACACCGTGGTGGGGCAGGTGTTTTTTGCATCAGCCGAAACCTTCATGGCGTCTTTTGACTACAAAGAAGTGGTTGAACGCATCTGCATCAACGTCGGAAACGCGCACTTCTGGGACGTTACCGCAATCAGTGCGCTGGACAAAGTCGTTTTGAAATTCAAGCGCGAAGGCACACCGGTTGAAGTGATCGGGCTCAACGCTGCCAGCGCCACGCTGGTGGACCGGTTTGCGGTTCACGATAAACCTGGTGCCGTTGAACAACTCACGCACTGAACACACAAGGAACACCACCATGAACACGGTTTACGTCTGCATCGATGGTTTAAGCACCTGCAACGCCGCCATTGACTGGGCCGCCTGGTCGGCGTTGCGGCTGCAAGCCCCGTTGGAACTGCTGCACGTATTAGAGCGTCCGGCACAGCACACACCATTGGCCGACTACAGCGGCACCATCGGCCTTGGTGCCCATGAATCCCTGCTCCACGAATTGAGTGGGCTCGACGAACGCCGGGGCGCTTTGCTCCAAGAATCCGGGCGGCGCCTGCTGGCAGCCGCCCGCGCGCGTGCGGCTGCCGCCGGTGTCACGCAGCTCGACACCCGCCTGCGGCATGGCGAACTGGTGGACAACGTACTCGAACTTGAGTCGCAAACCCGTTTGCTGGTTTTGGGCCAACATGGGCACGCCCACCCCACGGGCAAGGTCCACCTAGACCACCATGTGGAGCGGGTCATCCGCGCAACCCACCGTCCGGTGCTGGTGGCGACCCGCGCGCCCTTTGAAGCGCCACGACAGGTCGTTATTGCCTTCGACGGCAGCCCCACCGCCTGCAAGATGGTGGACGCGGTTGCTGCAAGCCCTCTATTCCAAGATTTGCCCATGGTGTTGGTGACGGCAGGCGCTGTATCCAGCAGCAGCCAAGTCCAGCGTTCCCAGGCACAACACGTGCTCACTGCAGCCGGCTTTGCCACTACCGTGGAAACCCTCACGGGGGAGCCCGAAGACGCCATCGCCGCCTACGTGAAAAGCTGTACATCAACGCTGCTGGTGATCGGGGCCTATGGCCACTCGCGTATTCGCCAGTTGATTGTGGGCAGCACCACCAGCACCCTATTGCGGCTCAGCACCGCGTCGGTACTGGTCATGCGCTAGAGCACCTCAGGCGGCGTAGGCCATGGGCTTATTCAAAGCGGTATACCGCTGGCGTATTGAGGCCTGAATACCCACTGCGTCCAGCCCCTGCAAGGCCATCAGCCGCACTGGGTCGCCGTGCTCAACAAAGTGGTCCGGCAAGCCCAACTGCAGCAGGGGCCGCTCCAGCCCGGCACCCAGCAGGGCTTCTGCCACCGCGCTGCCCGCACCACCCATGATGCAGCCGTCTTCCAGCGTCACCAAAAAGGGGTGGGTGCGCGCTACCTGAATGAGCAGGGCCGTGTCCAAGGGTTTGGCCCAGCGCATATTGACCACGGTGGCGCCCAAGGCGTGCGCCGCTTCCAGCGCGGGATGCAAAAGCGTGCCAAACACCAGAATGGCAATCTCTTTGCCTTGGCGGCGGATCTCTCCCTTGCCAAAAGGCAGCGTCGCCAAACCGGGCTCCACAGCCACGCCAACCCCTGCACCGCGCGGATAACGCACGGCCACTGCATGGTCTTGGGCGAACGCGGTACTCAGCAATTGGCGGCATTCGTTTTCATCTGACGGGCAGGCCACGCTGATATTGGGAATGCAGCGCAAGAAGGCAATGTCATACGCGCCAGCATGGGTTGCACCATCGGCGCCTACCAGACCCGCACGGTCCAAAGCAAACACGACCGGTAGGTTCTGGATCGCCACGTCGTGGATCAATTGGTCATAGGCACGCTGCAAAAAGGTAGAGTAAATCGCCACCACGGGCTTCAAGCCTTCGCTGGCCAGACCGGCGGCAAAGGTCACTGCGTGCTGCTCGGCAATACCCACGTCAAAGTAGCGCTCCGGGAACCGCTGCTCAAACTCCACCATGCCCGAACCCTCACGCATGGCCGGGGTGATGCCGACCAGTCGCTTGTCCTGGGCCGCCATGTCGCACAGCCACTGGCCAAACACCTGGGTGAACGTAGTCTTGGGTGACACCGTCGGCTTTTGCAGCCCAACGGCCGGGTCAAATTTGCCCGGTCCGTGGTAGGCGACCGGGTCAGCCTCGGCCAGCTTGTAGCCCTGCCCTTTTTTGGTCACCACATGTAAAAACTGGGGCCCTTTAAGTTGCTTCAAATTTTCCAGCGTCGGGATCAAAGACTCTAGGTCATGCCCGTCGATAGGGCCGATGTAGTTAAAACCAAACTTCTCAAACAGGGTGGCTGGCACCACCATGCCTTTGGCATGTTCTTCAACCCGCTTGGCCAGCTCAAACAGGGGCGGTGCACCTTTGAGCACGGTCTTGCCGGCATTCTTGGCGGTGGCGTAAAACTGACCGCTCATCAACTTGGCCAAATAGCGGTTGAGCGCACCCACCGGGGGGCTGATACTCATGTC
>JBBRSA010000043.1:0-32584 GCA_038245855.1 Burkholderiales bacterium | reverse complement strand
TTGGAGGCCTTTGAAGGCCCGCTGGACTTGCTGCTGTACCTGATCCGCAAGCAGAATTTCAATATTCTGGACATCCCCATGCTCAGCGTGACCCGGCAGTACATGGTCTACGTGGACCAGATCCGCAAGCACAACCTGGAGCTGGCCGCGGAATACCTGTTGATGGCGGCCATGCTGATCGAAATCAAATCACGCATGCTGCTGCCGCCCAAAAAGGTGGCCGAGGGCCAAGAGGCCGAAGACCCCCGGGCTGAACTGGTGCGCCGCCTGATTGAATACGAGCAAATGAAGCTGGCCGCCGCGCGCATCAACGCCCTGCCCCAGTTTGGTCGCGACTTTCTAAAGGCCGAGGTCTATATTGAGCAGTCGCTGCAACCGCGCTTTCCGGACGTGAGCGTCGTCGACCTTCAAGACGCCTGGCGCGACATTCTCAAACGCGCCAAACTGGTCCAACACCACACCATAACCCGCGAAGAATTGTCGGTGCGCGAGCACATGGGCATGGTACTCAAAAAGCTGCAGGGCCGTCGGTTTGTCGCCTTTGAAGACCTGTTTGACCCCGCCAACGGCGCGCCTGTGTTGGTGGTGACATTCATTGCCCTGCTGGAATTGGGCAAAGAAACCCTGATCGAGATTACCCAGGCCGAAGCATTCGCACCCATCTACGTGCGTCTGGCCTATTCACCGACCTAAAACCACTGCATTTCGCATGTGGTACGGTTAGTATTCGCCCGGTTCAGCCCCCAAACCCGTCAACGGAGTCCGCCACCATGGTCCCAAAAACTGCTGCCAGTGCTGCCCCTTCTGCCGCGTCGCCCTACGGTACGCTGCCACCGGCGTCGCCCATGGCCAGTCGCAAGCCGATCAGCTTGCCGCGCCTCTTGGAGATGCACGCCCGGCAAGAAAAAATTACCATGGTTACCGCCTATGACGCTACCTTTGCCGCCGTGGCTGACGCGGCAGGTATTGAGTGCATTTTGGTGGGCGATTCGCTGGGCATGGTGTGCCAAGGCTTGCACAGCACGGTGGGCGTGACGCTGGAAGCCATGCGTTACCACACCGAGTGTGTGGCGCGTGGCCTGCACCGGGCGCAGGCCACGGTTTGGTTGATTGGCGACCTGCCATTTGGCAGTTACCACGAGTCGAAAGAACAGGCGTTTCGCAGTGCCTCGGTATTGATGGCCGCAGGTGCCCACATGGTCAAGCTAGAAGGCGGTGGCTGGACCACCGAAGTGGTGCGTTTTTTGGTGGAGCGTGGCATCCCCGTGTGCGCCCATTTGGGGCTAACCCCCCAAACCGTGCATGCTCTGGGCGGTTACCGCGTGCAAGGCAAGACGCAGCAGAGTGCCGAAACACTCAAGCGCCAAGCCCATGAATTGCAAGACGCGGGTGCTTCCATGCTGGTGCTGGAAATGGTGCCAGCGCCTTTGGCACGTGAGCTTACAACCGAATTGACCCACTGCGCCACCATCGGCATTGGTGCTGGCCAAGGAACCGCCGGCCAGGTGCTGGTGCTGCACGACATGCTGGGTGTGAACCTGGGCAAGAACCCCAAATTTGTGCGCAACTTCATGACCGGGTCTGACAGCATTCGCGGCGCCATGGAGACCTATGTGGCCGCTGTGAAAGACGGCAGTTTTCCGGTAGATGCCCTACACGCCTGGTAGGTAGCTAACTCACGTACACCGCCACCGCTAACAGGTGGCGCACCTTCTTGCTTCAACTATCCATTGCCCAAAACAATGCACATCGTTCACACCCTGGCTGACCTGCGCAGCCACCTTAAAGCGTTTCGCCACCCTGCAGTGGTGCCTACCATGGGCAATTTGCATGCGGGCCACTTGGCACTGGTGCGCCAGGCAAAACCTTTGGGGGACATTACGGTGTCTACCATTTTTGTGAACCGGCTGCAGTTTGCACCGAACGAAGACTTTGACACCTACCCCCGCACGCTGGACGCCGACTGCGCGCAGCTAGAAGACGCAGGGTGTGACCTGGTGTTTGCGCCCAAAGAAGCGGAGATGTACCCGCAGCCCCAAACCTTCAAGGTGCAACCGCCCTCGGAGTTGGCCGACATTTTGGAAGGGCATTTTCGGCCCGGGTTTTTCATTGGCGTGTGCACCGTGGTGATGAAGCTGCTGTCCTGCACGCAAGCCCGCACCGCCCTGTTTGGCAAGAAGGACTACCAGCAGCTGATGGTGATACGCAATATGGTTAAACAGTTCGCCATGCCAGTTGACATTGTGGGCGGTGAAACGCAACGCGCAGAGGATGGCTTGGCGCTGTCGTCGCGCAACGGATACCTGAGCGCGTCCGAGCGCCAGCAGGCGGTGCAGCTATCGGCCACACTGAAGACCGTGGGCCAAGTTTTGCGTGCCAACCCCGAGCCTACGGCGGCTGACTTTGCGCGCCTGGAGTCCCAAGCCATGCAAACCCTAAGCAGTGCCGGCTGGAAGCCCGACTATGTGGCGGTGCGCCGCCAAATCGATTTGCAAGCACCGCAACCCGGCAATCCCCTGGTCGTACTGGCTGCTGCACGTTTGGGCGCCACACGCTTGATCGACAACCTTGAAGTGTGAGCGCAAGCGCTCACGGTTTCAAATACCCCCCATTTCCAGGCAGCGGTGCGGTTAAAACCGCATCAACGCCTGCGCTGTGGCGCGCACCTTCGTTGCCCACTTTATTGCGTGTTTCGCCACTGGGGCTGGGCATTTCGAGTAAGAGCGTCATGGGCTTATACCGTTCAAGGGCTTACAGAAACCGATCCAGAATCTTCTTGCTATGCGCATCCAGCGCCAGATGGTTGCGCACCAGATACTGAATGCCATGTGAATCCGCCACCAACAGGCTGTCGGCAGTGCCAACACGGCGAATATCTTCGTCACCACGCAGCACAAACTCGGTGGCGCCGCGGTCGGTCTCTACCGACCAGGTGCATGGGGTGGAAAAACTGGTTACCGACACAATGCGCCGAATCTCTGGCATGAATTCTCGGGTGGCCAGTTCGTCGGCGATCAAGGTGCGCGCAGGTTCACTAACGGCAGCCAAGGCGTCGATCCAAATCACTTCGTGGCCATCACCATCCACGATGGCGATACCATCGTCGGGTGACTGCACCGGAAACGCCCGAACCGGAACCACGCCCTCAAAGCGTTCTCCGGTTCGGGTGGTCAGCACCAGCTTGCCAAACGGGTCGCGCGACAGAACGGCACCAGCGCTTGTAAATGGGTCGAGGGGGTTCATCGCGCGTCGTCCATGTCAACATCCATATTGCGGGCCTGGGCCTGGTAGAGGTTGAAATAAGCCCCCTCCTTGGCCATCAAGACATCGTGCGAGCCTTCTTCCACCACGCGGCCACGGTCGAGCACCACCAACCGGTCCGCCCGGTGCAAGGTCGACAGACGGTGGGCGATGGCGATGGTGGTGCGACCTTTGACCAAATTTTCAAGGGCCTTTTGAATCTCTTTCTCGGTCTCAGAATCCACCGACGAGGTGGCTTCGTCCAAGATCAAAATTCGGGGGTCAATCAACAACGCCCGGGCGATCGAGATACGCTGGCGCTCGCCCCCGGACAGTCCCTGCCCGCGCTCGCCCACCATGGAGTCGTACCCTTGAGCCAAGCGCAAAATAAATTCGTGGGCATGTGCCGCACGGGCCGCTGCGATGATCTCAGCGCGCGTTGCGTGGGGTTTGCCATAGGCAATGTTGTCTGCGATGGTTCCAAAGAACAGGAACGGCTCTTGCAACACCAAACCAATGTTCTGGCGGTAGTCACTCACGGCGTAGGAACGGATGTCTACACCGTCGACCTTAATGGAGCCTTCTGACACATCGTAGAAGCGGCATATGAGATTGACCAAGGTACTCTTGCCCGAGCCGCTGTGGCCGACCAAGCCAATCATTTCGCCCGGCGCGATGTTCAGGTTGATACCCCGGTTGACCTGGCGATTTCCATAACGGAAACCCACATCGCGCACCTCGATGCGCCCCTGAACTTTGCCCATGGGCACTGGTTGCGCGGGCTCTGGAACACTGGACACATGGTCCAGAATGTCAAAAATTCGCTTGGCCGCCGACGCCGACTTCTGGGTCACCGAGACAATACGGCTCATGGAGTCCAGTCGGCCATAAAAGCGGCTGATGTACGCAATAGCCGCCAGCAGCATACCCACCGTAATGTGCCCTTTGGATACCTGCCAAATACCAAAACCCCACACAACCAGCAGGCCCATCTCGGTTAACAAAGAAACGCTGGGTGAAAACAGGGACCAAATTTTGTTGAGGCGGTCGTTGACCACCAAATTGTGCCTATTTGCATCGCGAAACCGCTTGGCTTCGCGCTGCTCCTGCGCAAATGCTTTGACAACCCGGATGCCGGGAATCGTGTCCGCCAAGACATTGGTCACTTCAGCCCAGACACGGTCGATTTTTTCAAAACCTGTACGCAGGCGGTAGCGCACGAAATGGATCATCCAGCCAATAAATGGCAGCGGCACCAAGGTGATCAGCGCCAGCCAGGGGTCCATCGAAAACAGCACCGCCGCAGTCATGACAATCATGACCACATCACTGGCAAAATCGGTCAAGTGCAGCGACAGATAAACCGCAATGCGGTCGCTTTCGCTACCCACCCTGGACAACAAATCACCCGTGCGTTTGCCGCCAAAATACTCCAGAGAGAGGCCCAACAGATGCTCGTAGGTTGTGGTGCGCAAATCCGCAGCAATACGTTCGGACACCAATGCCAGCACGTAGGTCTTGGCCCAACTCAAGCCCCAAGCCAAAATGCCAGCGGCCAACAGGCCGGACAGGTACCACGCGATGGTGGTGGGTTCAATGTGTTGCCCGTTCTGAAATGGAATTAAGACCTTGTCCACCAGCGGGATCGTCAGGTAAGGTGGCACCTGGGATGCCGCAGTGCCCAGCAGCATTAACACAAAACCCAGCGACAGTTGACCGCGGTAGGGCTTGGCAAACCGCCACAGACGCAGCAGGGTCCAGGTGGACGGTGGTGTATGAACCACCTTGGCACACACTGCACACTCTTCCTGGTCCGGCTCCAGTGGCGCCTTGCAACTGGGGCACACATTGAGAGGGGCAAGGACGGGTGGGCAACCACTGACATGGCTTTGGAAATGGACTTGGAATTGGTCCACCAAACGCACAGCGTGCAGGTTCTGCCCCAGGGTGAAACGCCAAGTACCCAATAAGCCATGGGCATCCAGCAAATTCAGGTGACCTATGCCTGCATGGTCGTGGTGCTCCAGAACCATGCCAGCCGCAAATGGCCACTGCTGCCAGGGCCCGTCATTGCCCGAGCGGCTGAGCAGACGCTGTTGGGTCAACACCACCAAGCCGGGCACAAATGAAAGGCGCGTATCCAGGTCAACCTGCAGCACCGCCACAACGTTTTCATCAGCATGCAGTTGGGCTTGCACCGCGTCTCTCCATCGGGCCGACAGCGCGCTGGTCGGCAGAATTGGGCTAGGAGAGTCAGGATTCATGGGTACGACGATTTTTTCTTATCAGTGGGGATGGGGATACACCCTATCCACAGGGCGCAGACGCCATACTTTACGATATTCGAATAGGATAACAAACGCGGCGCCGCGCTAACGGTAAGCGAGAATACACAACGGGGCCAGCACCACAATGGTGGACTGCCCAAGCCTAAAAAGCCATGATGGACCCTAAAAATATAGACATTCTTCGCGTTGTGTACCTTCGCGGCCCCAACATTTGGACCTATCGACCCGTCATTGAAGCCTGGGTGGATATTGGAGACCTTGAAGACTTCCCCTCCAACACCATCGACGGCTTTTATGAGCGGCTGACAGCCATGTTGCCAACCCTGGTTGAGCACCACTGCAGCCCCGGGGTGCGCGGTGGCTTCCTGCAACGTCTGCGCGAAGGCACTTACGCCGCCCACATTCTGGAACACACCAGCCTCGAGCTTCAAAACCTGGCCGGTATGCACACCGGATTTGGCAAGGCCAGGCAAACCTCCAAACGGGGTGTTTACAAAATTGCGTTTCGTACCCGCCAAGAACAAGTTGGCCGCCAGGCGCTGGCCGCTGCACGTGAACTGGTGCTTGCCGCCATCAACAACACCCCCTACGACGTGGCGGCCACTGTAGCGGCCATGCGCGACCAGGTCGACTCCTTGTGTTTAGGTCCAAGCACCGCCCACATCGTGGATGCCGCGACCGAGCGCCACATTCCGTCCATTCGCCTGACCGAAGGCAACTTGGTTCAGCTGGGCTACGGTGTGAACCAGCGCCGCATTTGGACCGCAGAAACCGACCAAACCAGTGCCATCGCGGAAGAAATTGCCAGCGACAAAGACCACACCAAATCAATGCTGCGATCCTGCGGCGTTCCGGTGCCAGAGGGCCAATTGGTGCGCAGTGCAGCCCAAGCCTGGGAAGCAGCGCAGGACATTGGCGTGCCGGTCGTTGTCAAACCCTACGATGGCAACCATGGCCGAGGCGTGTCCTTGAACCTGAGCACGCAGAGCGATATTGAGGCGGCCTACGCCTTGGCGCAACGCAAAGGCGGTGGCGACAATGTCATCGTGGAAAAATTCATTCCCGGCAACGAACACCGGCTGCTGGTTGTTGGAAGGCGTGTCGTCGCCGCTGCGCGGGGGCAAAGCCTGTCGGTGATCGGCGATGGCGTCTCCAACATTGACATGCTGGCCGACGCCCAAATCAATACTGACCCCCGACGCGGCACCAATGAAGAAGCACCCTTGAACGTCTGCGTGCCAAGCAACAGTGCGGAAGTGATTCTGGAGTTGGAGCGGGCTGGACTCACGCCGCAATCGATCCCCCCAAAAGGCCAGACCGTTCTGATCCAGCGCAACGGCAACGTCGCCTCAGACGTGACCGACATCATGCACCCCAGTATTGCCGTCACTGCGGCCTTGGCCGCGCGTGTCGTGGGCTTAGATATTGCCGGCGTCGACATGGTTCTGGAGGACATTACGCGGCCCATGACCCAACAACGGGGTGCGGTCATTGAGGTCAATGCAAGCCCCGGGCTACTGGCCCACATTAAACCTGCGGACGGCGTTGGCCGCCCGGTAGGCAAGGCAGTGATTGAGCACCTCTTCGGCACCAACCAAGATGGCCGCATTCCGATTATTGGCGTGACCGGAACCCTGAGAGCGGGGCGCATTGCGCGCCTGATTGCCTGGCTGGTGCATATCAGCGGCAAACATGTAGGACTGGCCTGCAGCGAAGGCCTGTATCTAGACGGCCGCAAAGTGGTCGCCAAAGATTGCGCCAACTGGGAGGCCGGGCAGCGTTTGCTGATCAATCGTTCGGTCCAGGCTGCAGTATTCGAAAACAGCAGCGCGTCCATCCTGTCAGAAGGTTTGGCCTACGACAAATGTGCGGTGGGTGTTGTAACCGACGTAAGTTGCCCAGAGTCACTGGCAACCTATGACATCCTCGATGCGGAACAAGCTTACAAGGTCGTTCGTACACAGGTCGATGTCATATTGCCCACCGGCACAGCAGTGCTCAACGCGTCCGATCCACAGGTGGTCGAATTGGCGGAGCTGTGTGATGGCAAGGTTATTTTTTACGCGCTCGACGCAGGCCTTCCCGCCATGGAAAAACACCGTAACGCAGGCGAAAGATCTGTCTTTCTGCGGGATAGCCACATTGTTTTGGAAGCCGGCAAGAAAACGGTTGCATCGCTGGCACTGTCATCCCTCAAGCCGGCCAAGGCCTCGCAACCGGAGATGGTCATGGCGGCCGTAGCGGCTGCATGGGCCTTGAATATTGCACCGGAATTGATTGACGCAGGTCTGCGCACCTTTGAGTCCAGCCCCAAGAAAACCCCTTACTAATAACCTTGCGGGACCGGCCACGGGCCGGTCGCCCACCGATCGGGAATCACACCATGGAAGTCAACCGTATCCGCGCCCTGCGCGGCCCCAACCTCTGGAGCCACCACACGGCCATCCAGTCGGTGGTCTCCTGCAGCGCAGAAGAATGTGCCATTACCAATCTACCCGGATTTGAAGCACGGCTGCGCGCACGGTTCCCCGAAATCAGTCCGTTCCAACCCAAAGGCCATGACGACTCGGTGCCCTTGGCCCAGGTCTTGGAACTGGCGACCCTAGGTCTACAAGCCCAGGCCGGCTGCCCGGTGACCTTCAGCTGCACCACGCCAACGGTAGATGCCTGCATCTACCAGGTGGTGGTCGAATACAGCGAAGAGTCGGTGGGGCGCATGGCGCTGGACCTGGCTATAACACTGTGCCAAGCGGCGCTGGACGACACGCCGTTTGACCTGGGGGGTGCATTGGCCCAACTCAAAGAACTCGACGAGGACGTGCGTTTGGGCCCAAGCACAGGATGTATTGTCGAGGCCGCGATCGCGCGCAACATTCCCTATAGCCGCATGACCGAGGGCAGCATGGTGCGTTTTGGATGGGGGAGCAAAAAACGCCGCATTCAGGCCGCCGAGCTGGACGTGACCAGTGCCATTGCGGAGGCCATTGCCCAAGACAAAGACCTCACCAAAAAGCTATTGGCCGCCGCAGGTGTGCCGGTGCCTAGCGGACGTGCCGTGCGTGACGCCGACGACGCCTGGGCGGCAGCGTGCGAAATTGGCCTGCCGGTGGTCGTAAAACCCAATGATGGCAACCAAGGTAAAGGCGTCACCGTCAACATCACCACCGAAGAACACCTGCGCCAAGCCTACGCCGCCGCCAAAGAATTTAGAGACGATGTGCTGGTGGAGCGCTACATGCCGGGTAACGATTTTCGGCTGCTAGTGGTGGGTGACAAGCTGGTTGCCGCCGCACGCAGAGACCCGCCCAGCGTTGTCGGCGATGGCGTTCTCACCGTTGCAGAACTGGTTGAACAAATTAACCAAGACCCACGCAGGGGCAGCGGGCATTCCACCTCGCTCACCAAAATTCGGTTTGACGACATTGCCTATGCCTGCCTGGCGACGCAGGGTTTCACCGCCGACACCATTCCTGCGCGCGGCAAGCGGGTCAACCTGCGCAACAACGCCAACCTGTCCACCGGCGGGTCTGCCACCGACGTCACCGATGACGTGCACCCCGACGTTGCGGCGCGGGCCATTGCGGCAGCACAGATGGTCGGACTCGACATTTGCGGTGTGGACGTAGTGTGCGACAGCATCTTGCGTCCCATTGAAGAGCAAGGCGGTGGCATAGTCGAAGTGAACGCTGCGCCGGGACTACGTATGCACTTGAGCCCCTCCTTTGGCAAAGGCCGCGACGTTGGCAAAGCCATTATTTCGGCCTTGTTCAAAAGCGGCGAAGATGGGCGTATTCCGATTGTGGCCGTGACCGGCACCAACGGCAAAACCACCACCGTGCGGCTGATTTCTCACCTACTCACCCAAAATGGGCTGTGTGTTGGCATGACCAACACCGATGGCGTTTATGTGGGTGAACACTGCATCGACACGGGTGACTGCAGCGGCCCCAAGAGCGCCCGCAATGTGCTGCTGCATCCCGATGTGGACGCAGCTGTTTTGGAAACCGCCCGTGGTGGCATCCTGCGCGAAGGTTTGGCTTTTGACCGCTGCGACGTCGCGGTAGTCACCAACGTCGGCGCGGGTGACCACCTCGGTTTGAACTACATCACCACCGTGCAAGACCTGGCCGTTCTCAAGCGGGTTATTGTGCAAAATGTGGCGTCCACGGGCACGGCAGTCCTCAACGCCGTCGACCCTATTGTGGCGGTCATGGCTGGCAAATGCCGGGGCTCGGTCACGTTCTTTGCGCTCGACAAGAACCACCCGATCATGGCGACACACCGCATGCAGGGCCAATCGGTGGTGTACGTCGAAGACGGCCATATTGTGGCCGCCAAAGGCGAGCGGGTGCAGCGCATTGCTTTGTCAGACATCCCGCTCACACTGGGTGGTGCGATCGGGTTTCAGGTGGAAAACACCATGGCATCGATTGCGGCAGCATGGGCTTTGGGTGTGGACTGGGACGTGATTCGCAAAGGGCTCGCAAGCTTCTCTAACGACACCAACAATGCCCAAGGTCGGTTTAACTTATTTACCTACCGTGGTGCAACGGTGATCGCCGACTATGGCCACAACCCAGACGCCATGGTGGCCCTGGTGCAGGCGGTGCAGGCCATGCCGGCAACCCGGCGTATGGTGGTCATCAGTGGAGCGGGCGATCGCCGGGACCAAGATATCCGCCAGCAAACCGAGATTTTGGGGGATGCGTTTGAAGAGGTCATCCTCTACGAAGACCAATGCCAACGCGGGCGGGCAGACGGTGAAGTCGTGGCCTTGCTACGCCAAGGTCTAGCCAATGCGCGCCGCACGCAAAATACGACCGAGATCAAAGGTGAATTCCTGGCCATCGATACTGCCATGGACCGACTCGCCCCAGGAGAGCTGTGCCTGATACTGGTTGATCAGGTCGAAGAAGCGCTGGCCCACATCAGCGCACGCGTGCAAAAGGGCTGATCAGTGATCAGGCGCCCTCACTGGCTGCACCGCGCCCCATGAGGGTTGCGATGGCTTGTGCGGGGCGGATATCACCATCCAAGAGTTGCACAACGCAACGCGCAATGGGCATATCGACGCCCAAGCTCTGCGCCCGCTGCGCCACCGTGCGGGCGCAGTACACACCCTCAGCCACATGGCCTAGCGACTGAACCGCCTGCGCCAGCGTTTGGCCTTGCGCCAATGCCAGCCCCACGCGCCGGTTGCGAGACAAATCCCCGGTGGCAGTGAGAACCAGATCACCCACGCCGCTCAAACCCATGAACGTCTCAGCTTTGGCGCCCAGGGCCAGGCCCAGACGGGTCGTTTCCGCCAAACCGCGCGTAATCAATGCCGCACGGGCATTAAGGCCTAGCTGCAAGCCATCACACAGACCCGTGGCGATGGCCATGACGTTTTTGACCGCACCACCGACCTCGGCACCCACCACATCTTCATTGGCATAAACCCGCAAGGTCGAACTGTGAAAGGCAGCGACCATAGCACCACGCACGTCCGCATGGGCACTGGCCGCCACCAAAGCCGTGGGTTGGCCCAAAGCAACTTCCTGTGCAAAACTGGGGCCGCTGAGAACGCCCCCCCGCAGACCCGGTGCAACCTGGGCCTGCACCTCGTGGCCCAGCAATCCCGGCGTTGCATCCTGACTGGCCTCAAAACCCTTGCACAACCAGGCCACGGGCGCGGTGCAATCCTTGAGTTGATGGAGCAGGTCGCGCAGTCCGGCCATGGGGGACGCAACGATCACCAGATCAAACAACGCAACCGTCGCCAGCACATCAGCAAACCCCTGTGCGCTGATTTCCAATCCCGCCGGAAAAACGACACCGGGCAAATAGCGCCGGTTTTCACGTCGTTCATGTATGGCGCGCGCTTGCTCAGGATCACGCGCCCACAACGTGACGCAGTGTCCAGCGCCGGCATTACGCGCTGCACTAATGGCCACCGCCGTGCCCCAGGCACCCGCACCCAGCACTATAATTTTCATAGCTGCTTGCGCAATAGGGACGAGGGCTAGAGGCCTAAAAGACTACTAATTACTGTGGCAAGCTACCTGGAGCCGCACCTGCAGTCGCAGCTTGCTGCTGCTCGTACATGGCTTGGAAGCTCACCTCGGACAGGTGCACTGGCGGGAAGCCGCCGCGCTGGATCAAGTCGGCCACATTACCGCGCAAATAGGGGTACACAATTTGCGGGCAGGCAATACCCAAAATTTGACCCATTTGCTCTGGTCCCAAGTTACGAATTTCAAAAATTCCTGCCTGTTTGGCCTCCACCAAGAACACGGTCTTGTCCTTGATTTTGGTCTGCACGGTGGCGGTGACACACACCTCATACATACCCTCGGACACCGGTTGCGACGCCATACCCAACTGGATATCGACGGTCGGCTGCTCTTGTTCCAACAAGATTGCGGGGGAATTGGGCTGCTCCAACGATGCCTCTTTCAGGTAAACACGTTGAATTTGGAACATCGGCTGTTGGTCTGACATGGGGTACTCTTTCAAAATAAAACAAAACCGGCTCCGAAAACGGTGGCCGAACGGTTTAACTAATCATACAAGTGCGAATTATCTCAGGGCCATAAGGGCCCTTTTCCTGCTCAGGCGCCATTGAGCAGCGACACCAAGCCGCCTTGCGCGTCCAAGGCCATGAGGTCATCGCAGCCGCCCACATGGGTGGAGCCGATAAAGATTTGCGGCACGGTTCGGCGGCCCGTTAGCTCCACCATCTTCATGCGTTCCTGCGGCAAGGCATCAACCCGGATTTCTTCGATCGCGTCGACGCCCTTGGATTTGAGTATCCGTTTGGCCTGTATGCAATACGAACAAACGGCCGTGGTGTACATCGTGACGTGTTGCATCGATTTACCCCCGTTCAATGGGAAGATTTGCAGCCTTCCAGGCCGCCAGACCACCCGCCAGCGACTGCGCTTGCTCATAGCCCAGCGTCTTGGCAAGCGCCACCGCGCGACTGGACCGCGCGCCCGACTGACACACCAAGATCAACGGAACGCCCTTGTTCTTCACCGCCGCAGTGAGCCTTTTCTCCATTTCATTGAACGGAACATTCTTGGCACCAACGACATGGCCCGTGGCAAACTCATCCGATTCGCACACGTCAATGACCACGGCTTTGGCCCGATTGATCAATTGAACGGCCGCATCCGGCGTCAGGCCCACCACAGTAGCCCCTTGCAAAATAGGCCACAACAGCAATGAACCCGAGATGAGCGCAAGGGCAAACAAATACCAGTTATCCAAAATGAATTTCACTTTATTCCTTATTCAATACCAACCGATCCGCTTGCCATTTTAGAATGGTGCTTGGCTTGCGTCTGGATACCCGGTCGCGATTTCTGCTTTTTTTCCCATTGACCATGCACAAACTTGTCCTCGTTCGCCACGGCGAATCTACCTGGAACCTCGAAAACCGATTCACCGGTTGGACCGACGTTGACCTGACACCCACTGGTCTGGAACAAGCCAAAACGGCCGGGCGGCTACTCAAAACCGAAGGTTATGAGTTTGACCTGGCTTACACCAGCGTACTCAAGCGCGCCACCCGCACCCTGTGGCACTGCCTAGACGAAATGGACCGCACATGGCTGCCCGTAGTCCATTCCTGGCGGCTTAACGAGCGCCACTACGGCGCCCTGCAGGGGCTAAACAAGAGTGACATGGCCAAACAGTATGGCGACGCACAGGTCTTGCAGTGGCGACGCAGCTATGACACACCGCCGCCTGCACTGGAAGCCACCGATTCACGCAGCGAACGCTCAGACATCCGCTACGCCACATTGAACCCTGAGCAAATTCCGCTAACGGAATGCCTCAAAGACACGGTCGCCCGTGTCATGCCCTACTGGAATGAATCCATCGCACCAGCCATCCTGAGCGGCAAACGTGTGCTGGTGGCGGCACACGGCAACTCCATCCGGGCGCTGGTGAAGTACCTGGATGGCATTTCTGACGATGCCATTGTGGGCATCAACATCCCCAACGGTATTCCCCTGGTGTATGAACTGGACGACCAGCTCAAACCCCTGCGGCACTACTACCTTGGCGACGCCCAAGCGGCCGCTGCTGCTGCCGCTGCGGTGGCCTCACAAGGCAAGGCTTGAATTTTTCCCCGTTTGCGGAACTCACCGCGCACTTGCACCTCCAAGGTGTACAGTATTGAATCGTCAAAAGGATACGTATGGGTCACAAATTAAAAATTGCTAGTTGGGTTGGCATAGGGGTCTTGGCCGGTGCATTAACGACCGTATCGCTGCAAACGGTCGCACGGGGCACTTTGGCGCCTTTGCCACTGGAAGAGCTTCAGCAATTGGCGGCGGTATTCGGCATGGTCAAGAGCGATTATGTGGATCCGGTTGATGAGAAAAAACTCATTACCGATGCAATTTCTGGAATGGTTGCGAGTTTGGACCCACACTCTCAGTATTTTGACAAAAAATCCTTCCAAGAATTTAAGGAAAGCACGTCCGGTCGATTCGTGGGTGTCGGCATTGAAATCACCCAAGAAGACGGCTTGGTCAAGATCGTCTCCCCCATTGAAGGTTCTCCCGCGTTCCGCGCTGGCCTCAAGACCAACGACCTGATTACCCGCATCGACGATGTGCCTGTCAAAGGCATGACGCTCAATGAGTCCGTCAAGCGCATGCGTGGAGAACCCGGCACCAAGGTCGTATTGACCATGTTTCGCAAAGACGAAAACCGCACATTCACCGTCACCATCACGCGCGAAGAGATCAAGCAACAATCGGTGCGCGGCAAGATTGTTGAACCTGGCTATGGCTGGATTCGCGTAAGCCAGTTTCAAGAAAGCACCGCAGAAGATTTCGCCCGCAAACTCACTGAGCTCTACAAAGAAGAACCCCATATGAAGGGGCTGGTTTTGGATTTGCGCAATGACCCGGGTGGGTTACTCACGGCCGGCGTGGCGGTTGCATCCACCTTCTTACCCGAAAATACAACCGTGGTTTCTACCAACGGGCAGACCGCCGAAAGCAAGCAAATTCTCAAGGCCACACCGCGGGACTATTTGGGTCGCAGCGGAAACGACCCACTCAAAGGCTTGCCAGCAGCCCTGAAAAAGGTTCCATTGGTAGTGTTGGTCAACGAGGGCTCTGCCTCGGCCAGTGAGATTGTGTCGGGCGCCTTGCAAGACGACCATCGTGGCACCATCATGGGCAGCCAAACCTTTGGCAAAGGCTCTGTACAAACCTTCCGCGCGCTGGGGCCCGATACCGGCCTGAAAATCACCACATCGCGCTACTACACGCCCAGTGGCAAGTCGATCCAGGCCACGGGTATCGTACCGGACGTGATGGTCGATGAGACAGAAGAAGGAAGCCCATACGCGGCGCTGCGCACACGCGAGGCCGACTTGGGCAACCATCTGGGCAGTGGACAAGGTGCCGAAGTCAAAGACGTTGCGCGTGAAAAGGCGCGCGACGAGGCGCTCAAACGCCTGGAAGAGGCCTCCCGCAAGCCGATATCGGAAACCCGTCCGCCAGAGTTTGGATCACCGAAAGATTTCCAATTGATTCAGGCATTGAATCAACTCAAAGGCAAGCCCGTTTTGGCGAGCAAAACCCAGGTCGAGCGTAAGGTCAGCACCAAGAGCAATTGAGGCGGGCCATGGACGACTCGCAGCTGCTGCGCTACTCGCGTCATATTCTGCTCGAAGAAATCGGCGTAGAGGGGCAGCAGCGCATTTTGGATGCGTCCGTGCTCGTAGTCGGCTTGGGTGGTCTGGGGTCTGCGGCCAGCCTTTACTTGGCAACCGCGGGCGTAGGCCAACTGACCTTGGTGGACCATGACACTGTAGACCTGACCAACTTGCAGCGGCAAATTGTGCACACCGAGGCGCGACTGGGGCAACCCAAAGTGGAATCGGCCCGGCAGGCCTTGCTGGCCATCAACCCCGGGTTAAACATTATTACGCTGCACGAACGGGCCGACGCGGTTCGCCTGCAAACGCTGGTGGCCGATGTGGATGTTGTCTTGGACTGCAGTGACAACTTCCAAACCCGACAAGCCCTCAACGCCGCCTGCGTACACAATGGCGTGCCACTGGTGTCTGGGGCCGCCATTCGTTTTGATGGCCAACTGGCCGTGTACGACCCGCGCCTGGTCGACTCGCCCTGCTATGCCTGTGTATTCCCCCCTAATAGTGACTTCGAGGAAACCCGATGCGCCACCATGGGCGTATTTGCGCCCCTGGTGGGCATTATTGGAAGTATGCAGGCGGCCGAAGCGCTGAAGTTGATCTCGGGTTCTGGTACACCCGCAGTAGGCCGATTGCTAATGCTCGATGGCCGAGACATGCGCTGGACGGACATTCGCCTACCACGCGCGCCCGACTGCCGTATTTGTGCCAGCCTGTGCGATGTATGACCGAGTTAACACAAAAGATGAATGTCTGTAACCGACCAAATCCGGTCCTAAACCGTGCTATTTAATACCATGATCCAGACTGATCCTGTTAGACTTTATTGGCCTTCACTTTGAATCTCACTGTGGCATCCAAATCTTCCAGCGCCGTCATAGAACTGCACCAATTGCGTTTGGGTGATGCGCGTGCATTACTTGAGCGTGACTTGGACATAGCACCACCGGCGGGTGATGAATCCGCCACAGCACAGCTGCAAAGCATCATTGACGGGCTGTGCGAACTGTCTTTGAAGGACCCTCTCACTGGACTCGCAAATCGCCGCAATTTCCGAGGCGTCCAAGAACGCGCGCTCGACGTGGTGGCCCGGTCTGGCGAACCTGCGCTGTTACTCATGCTGGACATTGACCATTTCAAAAAGGTCAATGACACCCATGGACACCAAGCGGGCGACAAGGTAATACAAACAGTTGCACAGTGTTTATCACAGTGTGTGCGCCCGATGGACACCGTTGCCCGCTACGGCGGGGAAGAATTTTCCGTTATTCTGCCTAATTGCCAGCCTTCATTCGGGGCGGCTGTTGCCGAACGAATTCGACAAACGGTGGAATCATTGGTCATTCAGATATCGCCCAGTGTGGCCCTGAACGTGACAATCAGCATTGGTGGCGCCTATGCGCCCGAATGGGTTCGTTCCACCACGGCCCTGTGGACCGAACGCGCAGATGCACAGCTGTACCGGTCTAAAGAGGAAGGCCGCAATTGTGTGTCAATGGATAAACAACAGGAAATTCATGTCAGTGCCGAAGAAAAAAATCTGCTGTTTGGCCACCTTGCATTGGGTGAACCGGCGTGGATCGAGAGTATTTCCAACGACTTGGCAGGCAATGCCACTGGCGTTCAAAGGACCATTTGATGTCTGACGTAGTCTCTCCATCCGCACCCCGGCAACCCGAACCCATTGTGCCTATCAAGCCACTAGGAAAAGTCATCGCTGTCACCAGTGGCAAAGGCGGTGTTGGCAAGACGTTTGTGTCAGCCAATCTTGCCGCCGCGTTGGCAAAGCTGGGGCACCGCGTGTTGGTACTCGATGCCGATTTGGGCCTAGCCAACCTGGACGTTGTCCTGAACCTGTATCCCAAAATCACCTTGCACGATGTGTTTACCGGCAAGGCTAAACTGGAAGAAGCGATTGTTCGCGCGCCAGGCGGCTTTTCAGTACTGCTGGCGGGCTCTGGCATGGTGGAATACTCCCGTCTCTCGCCAGAAGTGCGCAACGATTTTCTGCGCATCATGAATGGTTTAATGCCGCACTATGACGTGATCATCTTGGACACTGGCGCCGGTATTTCCGACGTTGTTTTGTTTGCGGTCTCCTTGGCCTCGGAGGTAATTGTGGTTGCGACACCCGAACCTACATCCCTCACCGATGCCTATGCCACCATCAAAGTATTAGCCGCTCAGCAAAAGCGCCAAACCATCCGCATGGTGATCAACCAGACCGCGCGCCTGGGAGACGGGCGGGCAATTACGGTGCAGTTGCAACAGGTGTTGGATCGGTTTGTAACGGGAGAGCCCGGACGCCCCCTCAAGCTCATTCATATGGGTGATATTCCTGCCGATTTGTCGGTTCGACAAGCCATCATGCGCCGCCAGTTGCTGCTTCAAACCACCCCAGGTTGCCCTGCGGCCATGGCCATATCACAGTTAGCCATGAAGATTCAAGAAGCCGTCATTCCGCGCTGAGCGTGGAAGCGTTTTAACCAAAATTCGGTAGCTGCCCCGCCCCGGAAAGCCCTGACTTTATACCCGCCCAATGATGGAGGCTGTGGCCATCAATTCTTCGAGCAAGGACAAAGACACCCTGCCCGACACCGAATAAGGATCCAACTCGGGCTTTTCTGCGTATTTGAGAAGAATACTATGGTTTATCTTGGACATATTGACCTGTCCCATCGTCCATCCGCCGAAGCGGCGTTCGGCAATTTCTTCGTAATGCAGCAGTACCACGTCCTTGTGGCGAACGTCCCTTTGGATATGGCCGTACAACTCGCTCACTGGCATGCGGCCGCCCTCGATGGCCTGTAGAAAAATGCCGCCGCCGTAACACAGAATTCCGGTAATGCCACAGGTGGGGTTGTACTGACGAGAGTGCGTCAGGATGGCCTCTATCGCGTCTGAACTTGGGTCCACCGCCCGACTGGCATACAACAAACGTACCAACATGGGGTCATCCTCTCCTAGGAATCAATGACAAGAATTCGCGGCGCAAGTTCGAATCTTTCAAGAACACCCCGCGCATGACCGAATTGATCATCTTGCTGTCCATGTCTTTGACGCCGCGCCAGGCCATGCAATAGTGGCTTGCTTCCATCACGATTGCCAAACCGTCGGGTTGGGTTTTTTCTTGAATCAAGTCAGCCAGTTGAACAACCGCTTCTTCTTGGATTTGTGGCCGCCCCATGATCCACTCGGCAAGCCGCGCGTACTTGGACAGACCAATCACATTGGTGTGTTCGTTGGGCATGACACCAATCCAAATTTTTCCAATGACAGGGCAAAAGTGGTGGCTGCAGGCACTGCGCACCGTGATTGGGCCCACAATCATCAACTCATTGAGGTGACCCACATTGGGGAACTCGGTGATCGTGGGTTCTGACACATAGCGCCCCCGAAACACCTCATTGACATACATTTTGGCGACGCGGCGCGCAGTGTTGTCGGTGTTGTGGTCATTCTCGGTGTCAATGATCAGGCTGTCGAGCACACCCTTCATTTTGACTTCGACCTCATCGAGCAATTTGTCCAACTCGCCCGGAGTGATGAAGTCCGCAATATTGTCATTGGCATGGAACTTCTTGCGTGCCGCCAGCAGGCGTTCGCGAATCTTCACAGAAACCGGAGTTCCTTCATCGGTATCGGTTGGTTTCATATCGCTTTGCGTCTTCATTAACATCAAAGAATACTACCAGTCTTTGGCCATCAGGGTTTTTGGTGCCGCGGTTGCGCTGAATAGAAAAGTCGATGGCGTCAATAGCGTGTTCCGGTGAGAAACAGCATACCCCGCATAAAGCCATACGCCACCCAATCTAGAAATCGCTGTCGCCACGGGCGATTGGCGAAGGTGTGCGCAGCCAAACCAATACCATGGGTATCCATGGCTCTGGTAAGGCACTGGTGCAGTTCCTGGGCAAACGGCGCGTCTTGCACCACCACGTTGGCCTCACGCGCCAAGAGTAGGCTCAAAGGATCCAGATTGGAGGAACCCACGGTTGCCCACCGGCCGTCCACGACCGCAACCTTGGCATGTAAAAATCCGCTTGAATATTCGCAAATTTCGACGCCTGCCGCCAACAATGCGCCATAAACAGGCCGGGAAGCGTGGAACTGCATGAAGTTGTCATAACGACCTTGCAGCAACAAGGTCACACGCACCCCCCTTTTGGCGGCGTGTATGAGCGCACGTCGCAACTTTCCACCCGGCAAAAAATACGCATTGGCAATCAATACTTCATTGCGCGCGTCCGCGATCGCCTTGCGGTATGTGCGCTCGATACGGGTACGGTTCTGCACGTTGTCGCGCAGCACCAGCGCTGCTTCAGCGCCCGCCTGGAGACCATCACTGCGAGCACCGTCGCCGCGGTCCATCGGCGGGACCCGAACAGGTTGGCGCCATATTTGACGCGCACGCTCAAATTGCAGGTGTTCGAGTTGCCGGGTCAACTGCAAACGGTCCCAAAATTTGACCATAGCGCGGTGTGCATTAACCACCAACGGCCCTCGCACCCGCACCGAGAAATCGAACCGGGGAGAATCGAGTGTGCCCCGCTCTGGATCGCACAGGTCATCCAGAATATTAATGCCGCCACAAAACGCAGTCTGGGCGTCCACCACACACAATTTGCGGTGCATCCGGCGCCAGCGCCCGGGCGCCAGTAGCCCCCACAGCCCCAGCGGAGAAAAGCGATGCCACTGCACGCGGGCAACTGCAAATCGGTCTACCCATTGTGGAGCAAGTCGCGGCGTTCCGATGCCATCCATCACCAGATAAACCGCTACGCCGCGCTGGGCGGCGCGTACCAAAGCGGCTGCTACGTTTTCACCAGAAACGTCAAAATTAAAAATGTAGGTTTCCAGACGCACTTCATACTGACTGGCGTCGATTGCTTCCACCAGAGCGGCAAAGAAATCCCCACCACCCTGCAACAACCGGAGTTCATGACCGGGACTAAACTGCGGCGCGATCACGCAGCATCCACAGGCAAATCAAACTCTGCAATCAAAGGCAAATGGTCTGACATCTGGCCCCATATTTTCCCGCTGGGCACCTGAACACCCAGGGGCTGCAACCCACGCCCAAAGACGTAATCAAGTTGCACCAGTGGCAGCCGGGAGGGGAAGGTGGGTACTCGCCGCCCCCCAAAGGCCTGCAGACCCATGTCTGCCATCACGCTGGGCACCAAGGTTCCCCAGTCATTGAAGTCGCCTGCGACCAGCATTGGGGCGTTATGCGGAACCTCACGCGCGATGAATTCCTGGAGTTGTGCCAACTGCCGCACACGGCTCATCTTAATTAAACCCAAATGAACAACCACAACATGCACTGCGCAATCGTGCACACTAAGGACCGAATGCAACAAGCCCCGTTGTTCAAAACGGTGGTCTGACATGTCTTCATGTTGGTGGGAGACCACCGGCCAGCGGGTCAGCAGGGCGTTACCGTGCTCCCCATGTTTTGTATGGGCGTTGGTACGATAGACCGCGGTGTAGCCTTCGGGTGCCAAAAAGTCGGCTTGCGGGAGTTCTGGCCAGTGGGAAAAGTACTTGGCCTCCCCGCGGTGCATTTTGCGTACCTCTTGCAAGCACACAATGTCGGCATCGAGTTGCTCCACGGCATGGCCGAGGTTGTGGATTTCCAGCCGACGCCGAGGACCAATGCCCTGGACCCCTTTATGGATGTTGTAGGTTGCAACGCGCACAATGGTCATGGCAGGCTCCCTGCTCTTAAAAGCAATGCGGTCAGGTCAGGAAATGAACAATCGATCAAATCGAGTAGGGTGAGGGGTTGCCCCCTCAGCCCTCTCACACCACCGTACATGCGGCTCCGCATACGGCGGTTCAAGTAGAACACTGGAGATGCTGGTGGATAGCCAACAGCGAGACCAGACCAAGTTGAGTGAAGGCGCGCGGCGGCATGGCTGCAATCATATGCTTGACCCCGGCATTCCACCAAGGCCCCCGCCCATTGACACTGGATTTCCATGCCCGCTGTGCGTCTAGCCCCAGCGAACGCATACGTGATTCCCGTGTCTTGGGACGTTTCCACTGTCGCCACACCAAGCTGCGCATTCTCCGGCGCACCCATGCGTCAAGTTCTTCGATACGCCGTCGGCCCTCACAGAGATGGAAGTAATTCATCCACCCCCGCAGCACTGGGTTCAGCGCGCCGATGGTGTCCGTCAGAGATTTCCCCCTACCCTTTCGGCACAAGGTGCGTACCGCGTCCATCAGGCGTTGGATGCTCGGTGTGGCAATGCGGATTTTGCTGGCGTGCTGTGCGGTAACGCTGTACCCGAGGAACTTGCGCACCCAAGGACGTGCCACCGCACTCTTGGCATCGTTCACAGTTAGCTTGAGTCGGTTTGCAAGAACCCCTTTCACGCTAGCCATGATGCGTTGCCCCGCCCGCTCACTGCTCACATAGATGTTGCAGTCATCCGCATACCTGCAAAACGACAGCTCGCGCTTTTCCAGTTCCCGGTCAAGATCGGTCAACAAGATGTTGGACAGTAGCGGCGACAAGGGGCCGCCTTGCGGTGTTCCCTGCTGCCGCACTGCGACCACACCGTCGGCCATCATCCCGGTCTGCAAAAACCACCGTATTAGGCGCAGTACTCGCGTGTCCGACACCTGACGCGCCACCCGCGCCATCAGCACGTCGTGGTTTACACGGTCAAAGAATTTTTCTAAGTCCATGTCCACCACCCAGCGCTTACCTGCACGGATGTGCTCTGCCGCTTTACGTACCGCCTGCTGCGCACTCCTACCCGGGCGAAAGCCGTAGCTCGCATCCGAGAAGGTGGGTTCAAACAGGGGTTGCATTGCCTGATGGAGTGCTTGCTGGATCAGACGGTCTACGACTGTTGGCACGCCCAGCATTCTTACCCCGCCTTGCGGCTTGGGTATGTCCACCCGGCGTACCGGCTGGGGCCGGTAATTGCCGTTCAGTAATGTGCATCTGACCTGCGCCCAGTTCACCAGTAGCCACGCTTTGAGATCTTCGCAGCGCATCCCGTCAACGCCAGGAGCACCACGGTTCTTCATCACACGGCTGTAGGCGAGCTGCATATTGCCACGCTCCACCACCCGTCTCATGAGCCGGTCCTTCTCCGATTTCGGGTGTTCGCCGTACGCCGCGTCGGTCTCAGCACCCACGCACGCCATCCCCGGATTCCGTCCGGTTCTCTCGCCGCTGGCCCCTCCTGCGAGGGCTTCTGCTTCGTTGACTGACATCGAGTGACTTCGGTCCTACTTTCGTTTCCACTTGTTCTGGCCTTGGGCAGAGATTCTTGTTGGCTTATCGCCTTGACCCCCGCCTACTATGCCCTCTGCTGACTTCTGACCAGGCATCCCGTCACCTCTGGGCTCCGGTAGCCCTCTCGGGCACCACAGTCAGATCTCCCCGGGTATTGCGCACCCACTTTCACGCTTATGCCTGTCGGATCTACGCCGTACCGTTCCGTGCAAGTTTTGGGCTTTGATGAATATGGCCATCTCACCCCAGTACGTCGCCTCTTATCCGCTTCCTATTCGTCAGGCCAGCGCTTTGCCATCGGGCTTCCTTTAGACTCGCGGTCACCCACGAAACCCTTGCCTCTGGCTAACTCTTCCCCATGCCGGGCGAGTAGAGGACTTTCACCTCCAAGTAAGTGCGCCCTGCCGGGCGCACCATAAAAAAGGGCGCATTTAAGCGCCCTTTCATTGTGCACCAGCTGCGCGCAACTCAGTGGGTTTTGGCAACGTCTGGCGTGCGCAGACGAATATGCAGTTCGCGCAGTTGTTTCTCGTCCACCGGGCTGGGCGCCTGGGTCAGCAAACACTGCGCCCGCTGGGTCTTGGGGAAGGCGATCACGTCACGGATCGATTCGGCACCGGTCATCATGGTCACAATGCGATCTAGGCCAAAGGCCAAACCGCCGTGCGGTGGAGCGCCATATTGCAAGGCATCGAGCAAGAAACCAAATTTCAATTGGGCTTCTTCAGGCGTGATCTTGAGCGCATCAAACACCTTTTGCTGCACATCGGCACGGTGGATACGCACCGACCCCCCACCCATTTCCCAGCCGTTGAGCACCATGTCGTAGCCCTTGGAAATACACTTCTCGGGGGCCGTCACCATCCAGTCTTCGTGGCCATCTTTGGGCGCGGTAAATGGGTGGTGCGTGGCGGTGTAACGCTGCGCTTCTTCGTCGAACTCGAACATGGGGAAGTCCACCACCCACATTGGGCGCCAAGCGCTCTCGAACAAACCGTTCTTTTTGCCAAACTCGCTATGGCCAATTTTGACGCGCAAGGCACCAATGGCGTCATTCACAATTTTGGCTTTGTCGGCGCCAAAGAAGATCAAATCACCGTCTTGCGCACCGGTGCGCGCCAGAATCTCTGCCACAGCCTTGTCGTGGATGTTTTTCACAATCGGGCTTTGCAGTCCGTCGCGCCCTTTTGCCAGCTCATTGACCTTGATGTAGGCCAGGCCCTTGGCGCCATAAATCTTAACGAATTCGGTGTAGCCATCGATCTCGCTACGGCTCAGGCCGCCGACCTCGCGCGCACCGCCAGGCACCCGCAAAGCAACTACGCGGCCGTTCTTCATGGTCGCTGCGCCGGAGAACACTTTGAAGTCCACATCGGCCATGAGGTCGGTCACTTCGGTGAACGCCATCTTGACGCGCAGGTCAGGTTTGTCCGACCCATACAGGTGCATGGCCTGCTCGTAGGTCATGACAGGAAACTCGCCCAGGTCAACGTCAATGGTGTTCTTGAACACCGTGGTGATCATGCCCTGGAACATGGCGCGAATTTCTTCTTCGCCCAGAAAGGACGTCTCAATATCGATCTGGGTGAACTCGGGCTGGCGGTCAGCGCGCAGGTCTTCGTCACGGAAGCATTTGGTGATTTGGTAGTAGCGGTCAAAACCGGCCACCATGAGCAATTGTTTAAACAACTGCGGGCTTTGCGGCAGCGCAAAAAAGTGGCCTTCATGCACGCGACTGGGAACCAAGTAATCCCGCGCCCCCTCCGGGGTTGACTTAGTCAACATGGGGGTTTCGATGTCGACAAAACCATTGGCATCGAGAAATTTTCGCACTTCCATCGACACCCGGTAGCGCAACATGAGGTTGTTTTGCATGTAGGGGCGGCGCAGGTCCAACACGCGGTGCGTCAAGCGGGTGGTCTCGGACAGGTTTTCGTCGTCGAGCTGAAACGGCGGTGTCACCGACGGGTTTAGCACAATCAGTTCGTGGCACAAGACCTCTATCTTCCCGCTCTTGAGGTTGTCATTCACCGTGCCTGCCGGGCGGGCACGAACCAAGCCTTTGATCTGCACGCAAAACTCATTACGTACGTCTTCGGCCACACTGAACATTTCGGCACGGTCCGGGTCGCACACGACCTGCACGTAACCTTCACGGTCGCGCAGATCCACAAAAATTACGCCACCATGGTCACGCCGACGGTTGACCCATCCACACAGTGAAACAGTTTCGCCCAATTGGGCTTCGGTCACCAGACCGCAATAGTGGGAGCGCATAGCCATAAGGTGCTTTCAAGGCGCTGCTCAAATCGGCAGCGGGTTTAACAAGGAAAATTATTTGGGCAGGGCCGACTTACGGGGGAGTGACGACGGCGCAACCGAACCCATGGAGATCACGTAGGTCAGGGCTTGGTCCACACTCATGTCCAGCTCAATGACATCGGCCCTGGGAAGCATGAGAAAAAATCCACTGGTCGGGTTGGGCGTGGTGGGCACATACACACTCACCATATCGACCCCCAGGTGGGATGCAACCTCACCGGTCGGAACCCCCGTTTGAAACGCAATGGTCCACGCGCCGGGGCGCGGATACTGCACCAGCATCGCCGTGCGAAAAGCGTTGCCGTTGCTGGAGAACAGCGTGTCAGAAACCTTTTTCACACTGTTGTAAATGGACTTGACGATAGGCACGTTGGCAAAAAATCGGTCCCACTGGTTGACCACCCAGCGGCCCGCCACATTGGAAACCAGCGCACCGGTAAAAAACAGCACCGACACCACCAAAAACACGCCCAAACCTGGGATATGGCGCAAGCGCTCCAAGAATGGCCCCAGGCTATCGGGCGTTACGGCCGCCAAACCGGACAGAAAACCACCAAAAACCCCATTGAGCACGCCAACCAACCACATCAGCACGCCAATGGTAATAGCCAACGGCAACCAGACCATCAGTCCAGTAAGCAGGTATTTTCTGAAATGCACGAAAGATCCTGAAATCAAAACACAGCCCGTTAGCTGCCTGAGGCAGTCGACGGCGGGCTAGCGGGCGTGGGCGATGCGGTTGATGCGGCCGCTGGAGTTGCTGGGGCCGCAGTCGGCGCTACTGAAGGTGTGCCCGCTGACGGTTCGCTTGCAGCCGCAGCAGCCGGGGCACCAGTGGTGGCGCCGCCTTTGAAGTCCGTTACGTACCAGCCGGAGCCCTTTAGCTGAAATCCGGCAGCGGTGAGTTGCTTTTTAAACGCTGGTTGGGCGCACGATGGACACACCACCAGCGGCGCGTCAGACATTTTCTGCAGCACGTCCTTGGCAAATCCGCAGGACTCGCATTTGTAGGCGTAAATGGGCATAGATCAGTCGCTCTGGCTTCAGGTTGCAAAGCCTTCGATTATAGGGCGCCGACTAAAAAAGCCGAACCCGCACAACGATCTGCATGACCACCATTCCCAGCGCGAAGCCCAGCAGGGTAGCAACAAGCGCCTGCAACAGGCGGTTGGTGCGCTTTTGCTCAACGAGCAACGCGGTCAGATCCTGGCGCGAATCGCCCCCCCCGCGCTGCAGGTACGAACGCAGTAGCATGGGCAACTCGGGAATCAGTTTGGCGTACAAAGGTGCTTGTGCTTTGAATTGTTCCAGTAGTTTTTGGGGCCCCACCTGGCCCAGCATCCACTGCTCTAGGAAAGGCTTGGCGGTGGCCCATAGGTCTAAATCTGGGTCCAACTCGCGCCCCAGTCCTTCGATGTTGAGCAACGTCTTTTGCAACAACACCAACTGCGGCTGGATCTCGACCTGGAATCGGCGCGAAGCCTGAAACAGCCGCATCAGCACCATGCCTAATGAAATCTCCTTTAGGGGGCGGTCGAAATAAGGCTCGCACACGGCCCGAATTGCCGCCTCCAGCTCGTCAACCCGCGTATTAGGGGGTACCCAGCCGGACTCGATATGCAACTCAGAAACCCGCTTGTAATCGCGCCGAAAAAATGCTGCAAAATTCTGCGCTAGGTATTCCTTATCGCTCTCGGTGAGACTACCCACAATGCCGAAATCCAGCGAGATATAACGCCCAAAGGTTTCCGGCGCCAGGCTCACTTGGATGTTTCCGGGATGCATGTCCGCATGAAAAAATCCGTCGCGAAACACCTGGGTAAAAAAGATCGTCACACCGTCGCGTGCGAGCTTGGGCAAGTCAACACCGGCAGCCCGCAGACGGTCCACCTGGCTGATGGGTACGCCGTGCATGCGCTCCATCACCAACACGTCGGTGGTGCAGTAGTCCCACAGCATTTCGGGCACCATCACCAACTGCAAACCTTCCATGTTGCGGCGCAATTGGGCAGCGCTGGAGGCTTCGCGAATCAAATCCAGTTCGTCGTGCAGGTATTTGTCAAACTCGGCAACCACCTCCAAGGGACGCAAGCGCCGACCGTCAGCGGAGAGGCGGTCCACCCAACCGGCCATCATGTGCATCAAGCGCAGGTCTTGTTCGATGGCGGCCAACATGCCAGGACGCAGTACCTTGACGGCCACATCACGCTGGTGCCCCTTGCGGTCACGCAGCACTGCAAAATGGACCTGCGCAATGGACGCGCTGGCAACCGGCTGGTGCTCAAACGAAACAAATATCTCGGCCAAGGGCTTGCCCAGCGCGCGCTCGATGGTGGCCACCGCCACCTTAGACGGAAACGGTGGCACCCGGTCTTGCAAGCGCGCCAATTCGTCAGCAATATCCAGCGGCAACAGGTCACGCCGGGTGGAAAGAACCTGGCCAAATTTGACAAAGATGGGGCCCAGACGCTCCAGCGCTTCGCGCAGACGCTGTCCACGCGGCACATGGAAGGTGCGGCCAAATGTAACGACGCGCGCCAGCAGGCGCATGCCGGGGCTCTTGAAGTTGCTCAGGACGAGTTCATCGAGCCCGTAGCGAAACACCACCCAGGCGATAAAGACCCCACGCGCGAGGCGACTCATGCGGCGGGCCCTTTGGCACCGCCTGCACTGCCCGCACCACCCACAAACTGCCGCAGCGCTTGCGTCATGGTTTTTGCAGCCTGCGCTACGCCGTGGGCGGGTGCATCACCCATCACGCGGGCCAAGTCTTCTTCTAGGTCCCAGCGCACATGGTCGGCCAGCCAATTGATCTCTGCTGCCAACTGCACATCACCTTCGATGCGCACAGCTGGTTTTTCACCCTGCATCAGGGCCTGGGCAATAGCCAAGGGATTTTCGTCGGTGACCACCAGAGTCAGGTCCGCAGCCTGCGGCGGGGCGGCTAGGTCCCACAAGCCCGCTGGCGTGACAAGCAGGCGAAAGGTGAATTGGCGCCACTGGACGAGTACCACCCGTCCCTTTTGGCGCGCCATACGCTCCATAGCTTGGGGCTCTTGCATCAAAACGTGGTTGAGCAGCAAGACGATGCGTCGGTGCATTTCGTCGACAGCCCACGCCGGGGGCGACAGCGGCAGGTTAAAACTTTGGAGGAAACCCTCCAGCAATGAAAATGGGGACTGTGTTGCCATAGTCCCCATTATTCCCCGAATACGACCCGCCACAGCCGCAACACGTCGGCTTATTGCAGCGCCTGCACACCGGCCACCAGCCAGCCGCTCGCGCCCGATTTGGCCTTGGTCATATTCCAGACTTCACGAAACGGGCTAGGACCCGCTGCAAATTCTTCACGAATCATGCCGGAGAACTCCACGCTGGCCATGTACACATCGCCCTGGTCTTCGATACCCAAAAGCCGCGCCTCAATCATCACGACTTCGGTCTGATTGGGACTGCCCGCCGAATGGGATTCACGCTCTGCCAGCTGGGCCCGGATTTCGACCAGCATATCGTCCGTCATCATGGCGCGTAAGGCAGCAATGTCGGAGCGGTCCCACGCAGCCTGCAAAGTGACAAAATTGGTCTTGGCCGCCGCGAGAAATCCCTGGGTATCAAACCCAGCCGGTATGCCCCAGCTCTGGGAGCCGGTCAAGGCCGATCCAATCGCCGAACCCGACACCACTTGGGAAGCATCAAAGGCCATGCTGCTCCGCTCCCACGGGCGGGCCGATGCGTCGTTGCCAACATTGTCCGGACTGTAGGGTTTATTGGGGGCTAAAGGCACACCACCCACGCCTTGAAACGCAAATGGGCTTGAGGCCGGTGTTGGCGACACCCGGCGCCGCACGAACCAACCCACCAGCATCATGGCGCCCATAGCCAGCAAAGCGAACATCAAAATCTGCCCCATCCCCTCCCCCAGGCCCAGTGAATTAGCCAGCCAGGCCAGCCCTAGGCCCGCAGCCAAGCCGCCCAACATGGCACCCCAAGGCCGCTTGGGAGCTTGCCCAGGTGCAGCAGCCGACCCCGGTTTGACGGCGGCGTTGTTGGCCCCCTGTGCAGGCGCGGGCGCCTGGCGTTGGGTGACATTGGACGACTGTTTTCCAAACGAGCCACCCCCCCCAAAGCGACGGGCCGCTTCCGCGTTAAGGCTGGACAGGCCCAAAAATACAGCGAACAACAAGGTCCAAAATTTCATGGTGTCTCCAAGGAATACGGTAACCGGACAAGATGCACCGATTCAACCGTCAGCACTTGATTCCAACATGCAATGCCACCATGCCGCCAGTCATATTGTGGTAGTCCACATGCCCGAAACCACCTTTGCCCATCAGGGTTTTGAGTTCTTCCTGGCTGGGGTGCATGCGAATGGACTCGGCCAGGTAGCGGTAACTCTCCGAATCACCCGCCACCAACTTACCCAACTGGGGCAGCACCTTGAATGAATACCAGTCGTAGACTTTCTCCAATGGTGGAGCCACTTTGGAGAACTCCAGCACCAAGAGCTTGCCACCTGGCTTGAGCACGCGGTTCATCTCGGCCAGCGCGACGTCTTTGTGGGTCATATTGCGCAGGCCAAAAGCCACGCTAACCAGGTTGAAGTAGTTGTCGGGAAAAGGCAACTTTTCGGCATCACAGACTACCGTGGGCAACACCACACCGGCATCAAGCAGCCGGTCGCGCCCGGTGCTGAGCATGGCCTCGTTGATGTCGGTGTGCACCACCAGCCCCGTCTTGCCCACTTTTTTGGAGAACGCCATCGCCAGGTCGCCGGTGCCGCCGGCAATGTCCAGCGCCCTGTCGCCCTCTTGCAGGTTGGCTACCATGACGGTGTAGGCCTTCCAGGCACGGTGCAGGCCCGCCGACATCAGGTCGTTCATGAGGTCGTATTTGGACGCCACCGAATCAAACACGCCGCGCACGCGGCGGGCTTTGTCAGACTCGTCAACCGATTGGAAACCGAAGTGGGTTTTTGTCATAGTTAATTAATACTCAAAACGGCCTCTAGCCCTCGTCAAACTTGCGCAAGCAGCTATTAAATTAATAGCATCGTCAATGGCTTGCGCACCCGTGACCACCTTTGGCGGGCATGGGCACGTCGCGGTCCACACCCGCCGCTTGCAGGCGCTGCATGTAATCCTGCCACAACTGGTCCTGCTGCGATCCCAGAAAATACAAGTAATCCCAAGAAAAGATGCCGGTGTCGTGCCCGTCGGAAAATCGGGGTTGCACGGCGTAGTTTCCAACAGGGTCCAAGGCCTCCAAGCCAACGTCACGTTTACCGGTTTGCAGTGTCTCCTGGCCCGCGCCATGGCCTCGCACCTCGGCCGACGGGGAATACACCCGCAACAACTCAAAAGGGATACGAAATACCGCGCCGTCGGTAAACGACACTTCCAGCACTTGCGACTGGCTGTGCACCGTGATGTCTTGGGGCGTTGGCGCCCCTGCCTTTAATCCCGCCATTGCATTGCACCCTACTTAGTCCCCGATTGGATTGACCCAACCACCGGGGTGTGAACTGCCCAAAATGGGGCCTATACCAGCACCCGCTCAATGCCCCCGGCGTTGACGGTCTCCACGTATTCGGGCATCCAGTTTTTACCCAGAATTTGGTTGGCCATCTCGACCACGATGTAGTCGGCTTCCAATAGACCCGTCTTGAGGTCGTCTTGGTAACGGTTTAAACCCATGAGGCAGCTAGGGCACGAGGTCAAAATCTTCACATTCTGGGTGGCATCCACCGAACCGGCCGCGCGCAACTGGGCCTCGCCCTTGCGGATTTCCTCTTCCTTGCGAAAGCGCACTTGGGTGGAGATATCGGGGCGCGACACGGCCAGACTGCCGCTCTCGCCACAGCAGCGGTCACTCTTGATCACTTTATCGCCCACCAACGCCCGCACGGTCGCCATAGAGTCGCCCTGTTGCATGGGGTTGTGGCAGGGCTCGTGGTACAGGTAGCCCGGCTGATTGGCCGGCAGCGTAATGTTTTTTTCCAGCAGGTATTCGTGGATGTCGATGATGCGGCTGCCCGGGAAAATTTTGTCAAACTGGTAACCCTGCAGTTGGTCGTAACAAGTGCCACAGCTCACCACCACCGTTTTGATGTCCAGGTAGTTGAGCGTATTGGCCACGCGGTGGAACAACACGCGGTTGTCGGTGATCATCTTCTCGGCTTTGTCGAACTGGCCGTTGCCGCGTTGCGGGTAGCCGCAGCACAGGTAACCCGGCGGCAGCACGGTCTGCACGCCCGCGTGCCACAGCATGGCCTGGGTGGCCAGACCGACCTGGCTGAACAGGCGCTCAGAGCCGCAACCGGGGAAGTAAAACACCGCCTCGGTATCGTCCGTGGTGGTCTTGGGGTTGCGGATGATGGGCACGTAATCCGGGTCTTCAATGTCCATCAGAGCGCGGGAGGTCTTCTTGGGCAGGCCACCGGGCATCTTCTTGTTGATGAAGTGGATCACCTGCTCTTTGACCGGCGCAGTGCCCACCGTGGCTGGCGGCGCACCGGTTTGCTTGCGCGCCATCAGCGACAGCACGCGGTTGCCCAAGCGCTGGCCTTTGAAGCTAAGGTTAGTAAGGGCATGGGCCAACTGGATGCCTCCAATGCTCTGGGTGCCAATGAACCACGCTTGGAAGGCCGCTAAGGGACGCCAACTCTTCTTGCCCATTTTGCGCAACAGGTTGCGCATGTTCATGCTCACATCGCCAAAGTCAATATTCACCGGGCAGGGGCTCAGGCACTTGTGGCACACGGTGCAGTGGTCAGCCACGTCTTCAAACTCTTCCCAATGCTTGATAGAGATACCGCGGCGGGTCTGCTCTTCGTACAAGAACGCTTCCACCAAGAGCGAGGTCGCCAAAATCTTATTGCGCGGGCTGTACAGCAGGTTGGCGCGCGGCACATGGGTGGCGCACACCGGCTTGCACTTGCCGCAGCGCAGGCAGTCTTTGACACTGTCGGCAATGGCGCCAATGTCGCTTTGCTGCATGATCAGCGACTCATGCCCCATCAGGCCGAAGGACGGCGTATAGGCATTAGTGAGATCCGCATGGATAGCCCCCCCACGCTCCGCCGCTTCGCGGGTCGCTGCCCCCCAAGGGGGCTGATTCGCCTTGGGGCGGCCCGGCGGCGATTCGTTCCCAACCCCGGCCACCGGCGCACGTAGCAACTTGCCTTTATTGAAACGCCCCTCAGGGTCCACTCGGGCCTTGTAATCGGTAAACGGCTGCAGTTCGGCGTCGCTCAAAAACTCCAGCTTGGTGATGCCAATGCCGTGCTCGCCTGAGATTACGCCGTCCAGGGAACGTGCTAAGGCCATGATGCGTTTGACCGCGCCGTGGGCGGCCTGCAGCATTTCGTAGTCGTCGCTGTTGACGGGCAGGTTGGTGTGGACATTGCCGTCACCCGCATGCATGTGCAACGCCGCCCAAACGCGGCCCTTGAGCACCCGCTGGTGGACGGCAATGACTTGGGCGACGATACCCTCATAGGCGCGCCCGGTAAAAATGCCTTGTAAGGGGACACACAGCTGCGTCTTCCAGCTTGCCCGCAGGGTGTGGTCCTGCAGGTCGGAAAACAGGCTTTCTACGTTGTCCAGCCAGCCTTGCCATTGGGCCCGCACCTCGCTCACCAACATCAGTGCCTGGGTGACCCGGTCGCCAAGAAGTTCGGGGGATGGGATCTCGTTGGCATCGTCGGACTTGCCCAGGGACAAGTTGCCCGCCTGGAAAAACTCGGCCAGCGCGTCGCACAGGGCCAGCTGGTTGGTCAGGCTCAGCGCGAGGTTGATGCGTTCAATACCG
>JBBRSA010000042.1:0-32927 GCA_038245855.1 Burkholderiales bacterium | reverse complement strand
TTGTTTTGTACAGTATTTGCATGCCTGCCGTCACCCCCTCGCCATCCCCCGCCTACGCCGAGCTGCACTGCCTGAGTAGCTTCAGTTTCCAGCGCGGCGCCTCGCAGCCTGAAGAGCTGGTGGCGCGGGCTAGCTCGCTGGGCTACAGCGCATTGGCGATCACGGATGAGTGCTCGGTGGCCGGTGTGGTGCGGGCGCACGGAGAGGCCAAGAAGCATCGTCTTAAATTGCTTCTGGGGGCTGAGTTTGCGGTGCAGCGGACCGGCGCCAGCGGGGCAGGGGGCTTTACGGCCGTGGTGCTGGCGCACCATCTGCAGGGCTGGGGCAATCTGTGCCAGTTCATCACAGCAGCACGCCGGGCGGCGCCCAAGGGCGCGTACCAACTGGGCTGGGACGGCGCTGCTGCGCAGGCGCTGTGGTCTACGCTGCAAGGGTGCGAGGTGTTGCTGGGCTTCTCAAATGCTATCAATATAGAAGCGGCTTGCGCAATATCGACGAGGGCTAGAGGCCTATTTGGCATTAATTTATGGCTGGCGGTGCCGCTGCGCATGGGCCCGGATGATGCGCTGCAGCGCCAGCGCCTGCAGCAGCTTTCCACGCTGACCGGCGTGCCGCTGGTGGCGGCGGGCGATGTACGTATGCATGTGCGCTCACGCAAGCCCCTGCACGATGTGCTGACCGCCGTGCACCAGGGCCTGCCGGTGGCGCAGTGCGGCTTTGCCCTGCAGCCCAACGCCGAGTCGCACCTGCGTTCGCGCCAGCGGCTGGCTGCGCTGTACCCGGCTGCGCTGCTGGCCAATACCTTGGTCATTGCCGAGCGTTGCCACTTCAGCCTGGACGAACTGCGTTACCACTACCCGCTAGAGGCCGTGTTGCCCGGCCATACCCCGGCGCAGACCCTGCGCCAATACACCCAAGAAGGCGCTGCCCGGCGTTACCCGCTGGCGCGTTTTCCCGGCGGCACACCACCGGCCGTGCAGCAGCAGCTGGAGCACGAGCTGGCTTTGATTGCCGAGCTGCACTACGAGATGTATTTTTTGACCGTGTTTGACATCGTGCGTTTTGCCCGCAGCCAAGGCATCTTGTGCCAGGGCCGTGGCTCGGCCGCCAATTCGGCGGTGTGTTACTGCCTGGGCGTGACTGAGGTAGACCCGGCGCGCTCTAGTGTGCTGTTTGAGCGTTTTATCTCTAGAGAGCGTGACGAGCCGCCCGACATTGATGTTGACTTTGAGCACCAGCGGCGCGAAGAAGTCATCCAATACATCTACACCAAATACGGCCGCGATCGCGCGGCGCTGACCGCCGTGGTCACCAGCTACCGCCCCCGCAGCGCGCTGCGCGACGTGGGTCGCGCGCTGGAGATTCCCGAGGTGCTGATTGCGGCCTTGTCCAAAGAACATCCCGGCATGTACAGCCGCGAGGTGCTGGCTGACCGATTGCAAAATGCTATAAAAACAGTAGCTGCTTGCGCAGGTAATACGGGGGCTAGAGGACTAAAAGACTCTGCGAGTGGCGAAGACCCGAGTGGCAGGTCGGGCAGTGGGCTGTGCGCAGGTAAAGGAGGAGCCCGCGCAGCGGGCGGGGGACACGGAGCACAGCCCACTGCCCGAGCTGCCACGAACGCTTCTGGTGAGCAGATCGACCCGCCAATGCCATCCCCGCGCCGCCTGCAGCTATGGCTAGACCTGAGCCGCCAGTTGCAAGGTTTTCCCCGCCACCTGAGCCAGCATGTGGGCGGCTTTGTGCTAACCCAAGGGCCGCTGACCCGTTTGGTGCCGGTAGAAAACGCCGCCATGGTGGACCGCAGCATCATCCAGTGGGACAAGGACGATTTGGATGCCGTGGGCTTATTGAAGGTGGATGTGCTGGCCCTGGGCATGCTCAGCGCCATTCGCCGCTGTTTGGATTTGATGGGGCAGCGGCGTGGAAAACCGGTGCGACTGCAAGACATTCCCGCCGAAGACAAGGCCACCTACGACATGGTGTGCCGCGCCGATACCGTGGGCGTGTTCCAGATCGAGAGCCGCGCGCAGATGAGCATGCTGCCACGCCTCAAACCGCGCTGCTTTTATGACCTGGTGGTGCAGGTGGCCATCGTGCGGCCCGGCCCGATTCAGGGCGGCATGGTGCACCCGTATTTACAAGCCCGCGCTAACCCCCAGGCGGTGGTGTACGCCAGCCCGGCCGTTAAAGAAGCTTTGAAGCGAACCCTGGGTGTGCCGATTTTTCAGGAACAGGTGATGCAGGTCGCTATGGCTGCGGCCAGCTTCTCGGCCGGTGAGGCCGACCAACTGCGCCGCTCTATGGCCGCCTGGAAGCGCAAAGGCGGCGTGCATGTGTTTTACGACCGTATGGTCAGCGGCATGCTCCAAAATGGCTACACGCAGGAGTTTGCCGACACCATCTTCAAGCAGATCGAAGGCTTTGGCGAATACGGTTTTCCCGAGAGCCACGCCGCCAGCTTTGCCCTCTTGGTGTATGTGAGCAGCTGGCTCAAGTGCCACGAACCTGCCTGCTTCCTGGCCGCCTTGCTCAACAGCCAGCCGCTGGGGTTTTACGGCCCCTCGCAACTGGTGCAGGACGCCAAAGCCCACGGGGTGGAGGTGCGCGCGGTGGATGTGGCGCACAGTGATTGGGATTGCACGCTGGAGGCCGTAGATGCAGTGGAGGCAGACCAACCCGCTGTCCGTTTGGGACTGCGTATGGTCAGCGGCCTGTACTTGTCGACAGCCCAGCGCATCAGCGATCAGCGCCAAGAATCCCCATTTTCCAGCACCCAAGACCTGGCCCTGCGCTGCAATCTGGATGCGGGTGACCTCAAGGCTCTGGCCAGCGCCGACGCGCTCAAGTCCCTCAGCGGCCACCGTCGTCAGCAGGTGTGGGACGCCGCCGCACTCCGGCCCGCGCCGAGGCTGCTCCAAGGTGTGCCGATATTGGAAGAGTGTTTGATCCTGCCCGGCGCACCTGAGGGCGAAGAGGTCGTCTTTGACTACGCCGCTTTAGGCCTGACTTTGCGCTCCCACCCCTTGCTGCTGCTGCGTGAACAGCTATCAAAAATGAAGCTGCTCACCGCCGCACAAATGGTCCCCATGCGCAGCGGGCGCCTGGTGCGCGCCTGCGGCCTAGTCACTGCCCGCCAGCAACCCCAGACCGCCAAAGGCGTGGTTTTTGTCACGTTGGAAGACGAAACCGGCAGTGTGAATGTGATCGTGTGGTCCGCCGTCAAAGAGCGTTTTCGCCAGCCGGTGCAGCGCGCGCGCCTGCTGGCGGTCTACGGCGTGTGGCAGCGCGATGACGGCAGCAGCGGTAGTGGCGGCCATGTGCGCCACCTCATCGCCAAGCACCTGGTCGATATGACGCACCTTCTGGGTGAATTACCTACCCGCAGCCGGGATTTTCATTGAGGCGCGTATGTGATCCACGTTGCCCAGCATGGTGGTAAAAATAGGGGCACTTGCCGAAGCCATGAAAATGGCTGGCAAGTACCCTGATTTTTAGAAACATTCCGGGCAAGAGGACATCCGAATTCAACCTACCACGTAGTGGTTCAGTACATCGGTCATGGAAATCAAGCCAACGCCCTTTTGCGATGGGTGATGCTGGTCCAACACAACGAGTCGGTGAATCCGGTGCCGAATCATCGTCGCGATTGCGTCTGACAATGAAGCCGATACGTCGCAGGTAATACACCCATGGGTCATAACGTCGCGCGCGGTGAGCGCACGCAATTCCGCGCGGGTTTTGGTCTGACTGGCCATGACGACATCCGACTGAGAGACGACTCCAATCGGTTTGTCTTCTTCATCCACTACGACCACTGCATGAATTTGCTTGTCGAGCATGGTTTTGGAGACATCGCCAATGGATGATCCGCGGGTGCAGGAAATCAAGCCTTTGTGCATGACTTGTCCCACGTTGAGATGCATAGAAACCGTGCCCATGACCGGATTGTTGTCCGGCTGATCCTGCAGCACGTCGGGAATACCGCGTGTGCCATCCCAATCGTCGTGACCAGGATTGGTGCTGGTGCGCTTGCGCAGCGCGGGGTTATTGATGCCCTTGCCAAAACCTGGTGCACCAATCAACACTGCCATATTGCCATGTGGATGCTTGTTGTCGTGCATGAGTTGGTGTACCTGGGGCAGCCCTTCGTAATCCACGGCCTTGGACAGGCATGGATCGATATCACCCGAAAGCACCAGTTCGTTAAAGCCCTGGGCCTGGGCATCGTTGGCAAAGTGCGACCCCTGCAAACGCTTTTGACGCATCCACAAGTAACGCAGATCGACCGTGGCATTAAAGCCCGTAGTGCCCGCGCAGATCACCACCATGCCGCCGGTGTCGCAAACAAAAATGGACGACGGAATAGTCGTTTCACCGGGGTGCTCGAACACGATACGCGGACTGCGCTTTTCACCCAGCACATCCCAGATTGCCTTGCCAAAGTCACGCACACCCTTGAGCCATTCGTTGTACCCGGCAGTGTCTTTCCAATGGGGCAGCATCCCCCAGTGATTGAACTGGCTGCGATTGATGGCACCCTTGGCCCCCAATTGCTTGCAATACTCAATCTTGTCGTCGCTGGATACCACTGCCACCGGAATCGCACCCTTGGCGCGCGCGATCTGGATTGCCATGGAGCCCAAGCCGCCAGCGCCACCCCAAATCAGCGCCACGTCATTTTTCTGAATCTGGTGCTCGCTCCACCCGGTCAACATTCGGTAGGCTGTAGCTCCCACCAGCATGTAGGAAGCGGACTCTTCCCAACTAAGGTGTTGGGGCCGTTTGACCATCTGATGCGCCTGTACGCGTGTGAACTGGGCGAAACTGCCGTAGTTGGACTCGTAGCCCCAAATGCGGAAACTGGGCGAATACATTTGGTCCCCGCCGGCTACGATGGTCGGGCATGTGAGGTCGCACATACCGCAGTGCATCACCACCTCGTCTCCGATCTTCCACCCATGTACATTCTTGCCCATCTGGTAGATGACGCCCGATGCATCACTGCCACCAACGTGAAAATCTTCCGGCTCACCTTGCTTGTTGCGCGCCTTGATCACGTTGACCGGCACGCCCAAACCAGCCCATACGTTGTTGTAGTTGATGCCGGCTGCCATGACATATACAAGAACTTCGTCATCGCCGATAGTGGGAACGTCAATCACCTCTTTCTGAAATGCCTTCATAGGTTCGCCAAAGCGTTCCTCCCGCACCACCCAGGCATGCATTTTTTCGGGCACAACACCCAGCGGGGGCTGTTCACCAATGTCGTAAAGCTGCTTGTTCATTTGCATGGTCCTTAAAGGGTTAAAGGGAGGTAAAAAAAGTTAAAGTGAACCGGAAAATCGGCCAAGGATGTGCGCACGGGCACTGGCGTACTCAGAAAACTGGTTTAGTTGGCTTTGCCCCATGCGGGCAGCTATAGCCGCGCTACCACCGGCTAGATCCATGCCGAAGGTGCCGAATTCATCCTTGAGTAAGCGCAAGATCCAGCCTCGCTGATGGCGTGCCCGCAAAGGTGCCAACATGGCATTGTTTGCCAGAAATTCGCGGTGTTGGTCGATGTGCTGCACCAGCAGATCAATTCCCGTATGGCTGGTCGCACTGACCTTGCACACAGGATACTGCCACCCCTGCTGCCGCTCGGGTCTGGCACCGATGCGTCCAATTTCGGATGCGGTTTTGGTGGCCTGCGCACCCATGTCTGCCTTGTTGACTGCAAATATATCGGGGATTTCCATAATGCCTGACTTGAGGTATTGAATGGTGTCGCCCGACGCAGGTTGTGCGACATAACATACCGTGTCGCTGATCTCGGCTACATCAATCTCGGTCTGTCCGACACCTACTGTTTCAATCACCACCAGGTCAAAACAAGTCAGTAGCAACCAGGTCATGGGCCAGACTTCGTTTGCTACACCGCCGAGCTGGTTGCGGCTGGCCAACGAACGAATGAAAAGGCCATCGTCATGTGCCACACTTTTGATACGCAAACGGTCACCCAGCAGGGCGCCGCCGCCCGCCTCAGGCCGGCTCGATGGGTCCACCGCCAGCACAGCAACCGTGCGCCCAGCGCTACGCCACTCGCGAATCAGCGCCGCAAGTAGCGACGATTTACCCACGCCTGGTGGCCCAGTAATGCCGAGCACATGCCCGGCGCTTAGCCACCGCTCGCCCGCTAGCAAAGTGAGCAATCGGGTGGCACGCTCGCGGGCGCGCGGCAACGCGTTGTCCAGCAAATTCAACCCGCTGGCAACGGACGCACGTTCGCCCCGCAAAATTCCTTTTGCGAGTACGTCCGGATCAGGAAACTGCTCCTGTGGCATGGCGGCCCAGTACTGGAACGGTGGCGAATCAGGCCGCAGAGCCCAATGGCTCTAGACCATGGCTCTGCCGAACAATATCCACCATGTCAGCCATGATGGCATTGAAGTCAAAGTCTTTAGGGGTGTACACCGCCCTAATGCCCAGCAAGGTGAGCTTTTCGGCATCTTCCTGCGGAATGATGCCTCCGGCAATCACGGGTAAATCGCCTAGACCGCGTGCACGCAGCTCTTCCATGACCGAAGCAACCAACTCCATGTGGCTACCCGACAGAATGGACAGGCCCACCATGTGAACGCCTTCTTCTTGTGCGGCCTGCGCCAACTGCTGCGGCGTTAGTCGAATGCCGTCATACACCACCTCAAAACCGACATCCCGTGCCTTGACAGCAATTTGCTCAGCGCCGTTCGAGTGGCCATCCAGGCCCGGTTTTCCGACCAACAGCTTCAATGGTCGGCCAATGGCCGCGCCGGTGCTTCTAACTTGGTCACGAATGCGGGTGACCATTTCCTTGTTGCCCTGGGTGGCGTCGGTCATTGAAATATCAATGCCGGTGGGTGGCCGGAACTCACCAAACACCGTGCGCAGGGTGTCACCCCACTCGCCGGTTGTGACACCTGCCAGCGCACACTGAATGGAGCTGGGCATGATGTTTTCCCCGCTCTTGGCCGCCGCCGTTAGTGCGTCCAGCGCGGTTTGCACTTCAGCATTGTTGCGCTGGGCCCGATGTGCACGCAGGCGCTCAATTTGCTCCTGTTCTGCGGCGGGGTCCACCTTCATGATGCCGCCATCCACACCTTGCGTCAAAGGCGACTCCGCCGTTTCCTTGAAGCAATTGACACCAATGATTTTGAGATCCCCCGACTCGATCGCCCGTAGACGGTTCATATGGCTACGCACCAGTTCGCGCTTAACGTAGCCCGACTCAATGGCCGCAATCATGCCGCCTTGCGCCTCAATGGCTTTCATCTCTGCTTTGGCACCTTCAATGAGCTCTGCGACTTTGGTTGCGATGACTGGCGAGCCATCCAAAATATCTCCGTACTCCAGCAAATCAGTCTCAAAAGCCATGACCTGCTGAATACGCAATGCCCACTGCTGGTCCCATGGTCTTGGCAAGCCCATCGCCTCATTCCATGCCGGTAGTTGCACCGCGCGCGCGCGCGCGCCCTTGGATAGCACCACGGCCAGCATTTCCAGCACAATGCGCTGCACATTGTTCTCCGGCTGCGACTCGGTAAGTCCCAAGGAATTGACCTGTACGCCGTACCGAAAACGACGGGCTTTCGCGTCGGCAACGTGGTACCGATTACGCGTAATTTCATCCCACATTTCGTTGAATGCCCGCATCTTGCAGGTCTCTTCCACAAAGCGGATGCCGGCGTTCACAAAGAAAGAAATACGTTCTACAACCTGCGAAAACTGCTCTTGCGGAATCTCTCCTGCAGCCATCACCCGGTCCAATACCGCAGTAGCGGTACTCAATGCGTATGCCAACTCCTGCACAGGGGTGGCACCAGCCTCTTGCAAGTGGTAGCTGCAAATGTTGGTTGGATTCCACTTAGGTACGTTTTTGACGGTGTAATTGATCGTGTCAGCGATCAAGCGCATCGACGGGCCAGGCGGGTATATGTAGGTGCCGCGCGAGAGATATTCCTTGATGATGTCGTTCTGCGTGGTGCCGTTAAGCTGCGTGGGGTCAATGCCACGTCGCTGTGCTAGGCCAATGTACAAGGCCAGCAGCCAGGGGGCTGTGGCGTTGATGGTCATGGACGTGTTCATCTGGTCCAGCGGAATCTGATCGAACAACTGATCCATGTCCTCAATGTGGGAAATTGGCACTCCCACCTTGCCAACCTCACCGCGCGCCAGCGGGCTGTCGGCGTCGTAGCCAGTTTGCGTAGGCAAATCAAATGCCACGGAAAGACCCGTTTGCCCCTTGGCCAGATTAGTACGATACAGCGCGTTAGAGGCCCGTGCTGAGCTATGCCCGCTGTAGGTGCGCATCAGCCAGGGCTTGTCACGTTTATCAGTATTTGCCATGCTTAGCCCCGCTTCTTGATGATGAGACGACGTTCGATTTCAAAAATCTTGTTATCCAGTTTTTCTTTGCCAAGTTCTTTTTTGTCGTTTTCCTTAATGAAGAGGCCTTCCCCATAGGTGGCAATCGCGTTGGCAGCGCTCATGTTTTTGACGCCGATCAGCTGAAACGTGACCACGCCCAGGGTGGTTGCGAGGGCACCTGGCGCGTCTTCCACGGCCAATACCCTTGACAACGCGGCAACCGTATCGCCTTCTACCGCTGGCTGGGTGTGGTAACCCTCGGTAAAACCAAGTTCCCACACACTGTTTTCGCTCACATCGCGGCTGGCCAGTCCCTCTAGCCACGCAAACACGAGACCGCCGTATACGATGGGTTCTCCGCTCATTTTCCCGGACAGCCCACTGCTGAAAACCTTGTCGAAATGCAGCGGGTGGGTGTTGCCCACCGCGTAAGTTTGCAACAGATGTTCGCTGGTGATCGTGCGCCCGTTGGCGTGAACGATGATGTCGCCCACCGCAAAATTTTCAAACCAAGATTGCGGGCCGGTCAGGTCGGAGGGGAAGCGGGTGGGAAAGCTAGGCAAAACCGCCTGGGCATCCTCAACCCAGGGAAAATCAGGTGTCTTGCCATCTACCAATGCGGGCAGTGGCGTTGTATTGGGCCGCTCGCCCTGTCCACCCACCATGATCTTGCGCTGGTACTGCAATACCACGTCGCCACGCTGGTTCAAGCCCAGCGTGCGAATGGTCACAATGCCGGGTTTGCCAGTGCCACGGTCCTTGCGATCGATGACCTTGGTCAAAGCACGCAAGGTATCGCCAGCATGTACTGGGCGCAGAAACTGGGCATCGTAATAGCCCAAATTCGCCATGGCCTTTTCAGAGTCATTTTGTACGCCCAGCGACAACACAACGTTAAAAACCATCTGCGGTGACGCGACCACATCTGCGAAACCGTTGGCCTTCGCGAATTCGCAATTCAGATACAGGGGGTTGCACTGCATGTAGGTGCGCGAGAACGACTCAATCTGCGATGCCTGAAAAGTAAAACCCCGTGGATGCACAAAGACTTGCCCGGGCACAAACTCTTCCAGATAGCGCCCGTAGTGGGGATACCGAGCCTTGCGAACATCGACCGGAACCTTTTGGGCCAGTTCCAACTGCGGTGTAAATCGGGAAGCCTGCGTCATGTGTAAACCTTTTGTGAGAATAAGCAGCTCGGACCGCTTATGCGACCGAATCGATCAATGAGCGACCGATCACCTTCAGTGCCAGCGTTTCTTCGGCTCCCTCAAAAATGGAGAGCACGCGCGCATCCAGAAAGTAGCGGCTGACGGCGGTTTCCTCGGCGTAACCCATTCCGCCGTGAATCTGCATGGCCTCTCGTGTAAGCCATTCAGCGGTGCGGCATGTAAATAACTTCACCATGCTGGCCTCCATCTGGCCCAAACCTTGATCCATCAGGCGCCCGACCGCGTAGGTGAACTGTCGTGACACGGTCAACAACATAGCCATGCGCGCCAACTTGACCAGGGTTAATTGGTAGTCGCCAATGGGCTTGCCAAAGGCCTTGCGCTCTTGCGCATACGACACCGCGCGCTCGAATGCGGCTTGCATGACGCCAGTGGCGCGTGCTGCCGTTTGTATGCGGCCACCAGCAAACCCGGCCATCGTGAAGTAAAAGCCCTTGCCTTCGCCCTCCGGCCCACCCACCAAGTTACTATCAGGAACATAGACATTGTCAAAAAACAACTCATAGGAATGCATGCCCCGATACCCAATGGTGGAGATAGCACGCCCGGTCAGCAAGCCACCATGTCCTCCCGTCTTGGCCTGCTGGTAGGCAAAATCATGGCCCTCGTAAGAGTCCTTTTCCAGCAAAAACATGCTTAGGCCCTTGTGCCCTAGCGTCAGGTCAGGGTTGGTACGGGTCAGTACCAGCAGCAAGCCCGCTTTGCCGGCCATGGTGCACCAAGTCTTGGCACCGTTGAGCACCCATCCACCTTCCACCTTGGTGGCCTTGAGTCGCATTGCCGCCACGTCTGATCCGGCATCAGGCTCCGTTACCGCTACCGCGCACAACGGCTCGGCCACGGCAATCTTGGGCAACCAGTACGCGCGCTGCGCCTCGGTTCCACCTTTGAGCAGCGACCGCGCCACAATTTCGGGCCGCGTAATCAAACTGCCAGCGCCGCCCAAGGAGCCGCGTGACAGCTCTTCAGTCACGACGATCATGCCCATGTTGTCTTCGTGCTCGTTACTCTGAATGCCGCCAAAACGCTCGGGTATCGACAAGCCAAAACAACCCATCTCAGCAAGTGGCGTCAAAATTTCTTGCGGAATGATGCGGTCTTCACGGTGAATGGACTCGGCCAGAGGCATGACCACATTGGTGGCCAACTTGCGAAAGGAATCCTGCATCATCATGGCGTCGTCGCCCAGCAAATACGCGCCACTTTGACCATGCATGCCGATGATTTTTGTACCCAAAGCACTTTGCAGCTTTACGTCTAGCTGGGTCTGGCAAAAGTGGCGTATTGCCGTAGTACCAAGACAATCAATGTCCGCATCATCCAGACCAAAATTTTGGGGGCGCGCGGACAGGCGTGCGCGGATATTGTTGAGCGCCTCAGCACAAAAGGCCAGCGCAATGCGGCTCTCCAGGCTTGCATCGCTGCAGGCCTCGTTGGCACGCGCCACGTACTCAAACATGCACCGCCCGGCGGCCACCTCGGCAGCACACCAGGACAGCTCAAAAATAGCCTGCTGATGCGCGTCAAGCCTGTCGTTGGCAAGCCCCTTCGCACCCATAGACTGCGTACGTATCCAAAGCAGGGACTTTTTCACCAGCGCGTCGGCCACGCCCAGATGCTGCGCAGCTTCGTTGATTTGATTGTGGTATTCACCCATGGCGCAGCCTTTACTTATTTTTTTGCACGGTTATTGACGATTTGCACGAACGAGCGAGAACGCAACTCATCCAGCGTGATGCCGGTGGCGAGGACCTCGTCTTCGGTAATGGCACCACATGCCATTCCACGCAGAAAGAAGTTCAAAAGACCCTGCCCGGTAGCGGCATCGTCGAAGGTGTTTCCGACCAGGGTTGCCTGCGCCGCCTTGTTCAAAAATGCGTTTAGGCGGGCTGATGCGTCTTGCAAACCGCTGAGGAAGAACGTGTAGATGGCGGCATAACGTATCGGCAATTGGCCAGGGTTCAGATCCCACCCCTGGTAATAAGCGTGGCGCAATGAATGCATGATGTTGTCAAAGTGCAGTTTCCATGCCCCATGTACTACCACGCGGTTTTCATCCATCTGCATTGCGGTCAGTACACCGTCTTTGGGTGCTTTGTGGGGGCCGATGGGCATGCTGGTGGTGGCGCCATCGCTGATCGTGACACCCGTTCCCGCCATGCTGATTTGCATGACATGGCGGGCAAAATCGCAAGCGGGATGGGTATGGCTTTGGTGCGCAGCAGTGATGTTGCAAGACGCTGTGTAATCGTAAGTACCAAACACGGCAGAGCGGCAACGCCCCCTGCCTGCAGCCACCAGCAGCGGCACGGTATTTTCGCCTTTGTAATTGATGATCGACTGGGTCGTCTCGATCATGATTTCCATACGCAAACTGTCTTTAGCGAAACCCAGCTTCGCTTCAAGCGCCTCCAGAATATCCACACATGTAGACACTTGGGCTGTTGTCGTAACCTTGGGTAAGGTCACGATAAAGTTGTCTGGCAGCTTGGCCCCGGTCTTTTCGGCCAGTCGGGTCAGGAAGATATCCAGTGTTCGAATGGAGCGCGCCTTGCATTCGTCGGAGAAGGTCTTGATGCGAATACCGATAAAAGGCGGCAGCGTCCCCTCGGTCATGCCCTTAGCTACTTCGTCGGCCGCGGCCACTGCGTGTCCATCTTCCTCCGTATCGGGTCGGTTTCCGTAGCCGTCTTCAAAGTCGATGCGGTTATCTTCAATGGGCTCATTTTGAAGCTTGTTAATGACACGATTAAAGACGGTATAGGCCAGCCAAGCCGCAGGGTTGGACTCGCGCACTTGCTCCGGGTTCGCCTTAAGAGCGGCACTGAGTCCAGCCAGCTCGATCGAGTTGGCGGGCAGGGTGCTGGCTCCAGGCAAGTCCAGCGCACGGGCAAACACGCCAAAGTTTGGCGCGTACGTTTCCACCATATTGAGCGCTATGCCACCGAGTTTGGTGGTAAAACCCGCTTTAAACAGATTGGCACCGCCATACACCGTATGAACCGGCTGCCGATCCGATGAGTCCGCCGGGTAGTGTGTCTTGAAATCGCTATTGGAGTCTGACAGCGCCTTGTAATAGGACTGCACTTCGTCAAGGTTCAGTGTGGTGTTCATCTAAGGCCTCAGGTAAAAATCACAAAAATAGCACGGTATTGGATTGCGGCAACAAGACGCACGCCATCGTCAGAAGGTTGCGCTGAATCAACGCAATCTCTGAAAAGAGGGCCATTCTGCCGCAAAGATTGAGCCTAATCGTCCTAGATGGCGCAAATCCCCGTCAAACACAGGACTTAGGGAATCCTCTCCAATAACTGTGAACGGTTCAGCAGCATGCCTGAATGGCCGAGACTTTTTTGGCAGAGGCGGTGGCACGCTCCAGAAGCGGGATTCCCGTTGCAGCGTAGGCGCCACCGAAAAATACCCGCATCCCGGTGTAATGTGTCCGACTGATTGATGGCAGCTGCAGCCTAAAACTGCAGGCCACTCACGTTACTACAGCGCAACCAAACTACTGGACGACTTATTTGATCAACCCTTCAGCCTTCATTGCTGCCACCACCGCTGGGCGTGCCGCCACACGGGCGCGGTAAGCAACAAGGTTGGCATAGGGCGCCAGGTCCAGATTGACGTACTGAGCCCAGTTGGTCACTACAAACAGGTAGCCGTCGGCCACGTTGAACTGGTCGCCCATCAGATATTGCTTGCCGGCCAGTTCACCGTCCACCCACTTCAGGCGCGACTGCAGGCGCTGCAGGCTGGCGGCTTTGGTCTCGGCCGGTGTAGTGGGCGCAAACAACGGGGAAAAAGTCTTATGCAGCTCGGTGCCGATGAAGTTCAGCCATTCCTGCAGTTTGTAACGCTCGTAGGTGCCGTTGGCGGGAGCCAGATGCTTGGCCGGAGCCTGGTCGGCGATGTACTGCACGATAGCGGGGCCTTCGTGCAGGCTGCGGCCGTCGTCCAGCGTCAAAAAAGGCACGTAACCCAAGGGGTTGATGGTGTAGTAGTCAGTGCCGTCGGGCAGTTGGTGCGTCTTGGTGGGGGCAGCAATGGCTTCAAACGTCAGGCCAGCCTCACACAGGGCAATGTGGGGGGAAAGGGAGCAGGCGCCGGGAGAGTAATAGAGTTTCATGGGGGTCGTCTCGGGTAAAGCATGCAAGAGCGCAGCCGTTGATCCTAGCGATAAAGAACAACCACTGCAGGCGCGTGCCTTTTTGACGCTTTAACGTGCGCTGACCCGTGCTTAAGCTGCCCTTCAGGTGACGGCACTAGAGTCCACGCATTGCTTTGATTTACGCGAAGGAACCTTATGTCAACGCCATCCAATAACGCGCGCTACAGCACCGCCAGCATTGCCATGCACTGGGCCATGGTGTTGCTGTTTATCGCGGTCTACGTGCTGATCAACCTGGCCGATGGCTTTGAGAAGGGCAGTGTCCTGCGCCAAACCGCGCGCGATTGGCACGCCACCGCTGGGTTGCTGATTTTTGCTTTGGTGTGGCTGCGCATCGTGCTGCGCGTGTTGGGCACCAGGCCACCGATTCAGCCATCGCCCTCGGCATGGGTGGAGAAACTGGCCAAACTGGGCCATTTGGCGCTGTACGCCCTGATGGTGGTTTTGCCGTTGCTGGGCTGGGCGATGCTCAGCGCACGCGGCAAGCCGATTCCATTCTTCGGCTTGGATCTGCCGGCTCTGATGGCGCCGGACAAGTCACTGGGACACACGATCAAGGAGATCCACGAATTCGGCGGCAACCTGGGTTATTTTTTGATTGGTGGCCATGCGTTGGCAGCCCTGTTTCACCGTTACGTGGTCAAGGACAACACGCTGCGCCGCATGGGCTTTACACGCTAGACCTGACCAGGTCAGCGGTCTTTTCACCAACCACCACGGCTAAGGGCCTGCTGGCTTAGAAACGGTATCCCACGCCCAGTGAAAAGACGGATGCACCGGCCTTGGGGGTGTTGAAATCGCTGGTTTGGTTCAGGTCTAGCGCGCCTTGCAAAAACAGGTTTTTATCGAGCTGGGCATGGATACCCACGCCGTAGCCCAAGCCATTGAGGTTCAGGCTGTTTTCCAGGCCCGCCACTGTGGTGAGTGACACGGCCGTGGCGGGTGCGGTAGACAACTTGCCATACACCGTTAGCGCGTTTGACAGCGTGTAGCTGGGCATTATGTCAATGGCGGTGCGGTGGCTGGCGGTAGCTTCCAAACCCATCGCTGGGGCCGCCGGGGATTGGGTCACGTTCAAGCCAACGCCCAGACGCCATTCGGGGGTAAGCGTCAACGCAAACGGAGGCTGCAGGTTTATTGGCGTGTGGTTGGCCCCAAGTCCAACGCCACCAAACCCGGTTTCCAGACCCAGACCACCCAGTGTCATCGCCTGCCCGAAGGCCAGGGGGGCAGACAGCGCGGCGGCTATCCATGTAGCGTGTTTCATATATTTCCCCCTTCAGTCCGTGTGGGCACACCACCCCGCTACGGGTGCCGGTGGGCGGCGTTGACTTCTAGAAAACAGTGTAGATCGCCTCTCGCTGTCAGTCATCTATCTTTCGCGGTTATAGATGTAAAACCTTGTGTCTACCCGCTCAAACCCCGTCGCTTATGATGATTCAGATCAATAGTGACAGGGTTTTATTACAGGAGATAGATATGGGATTGTTTGATTCAGTGCTGGGTGCGGTCGTGCAAAACGGCCAAGCGCCGCAGGCGGGTGCACAGGACGGGTTGGCTGGTATTTTGGGCATGCTGGCGAGCAATCCGCAATTGATCAAGGCGGTCACCGAGATGCTGGGCAACGAGGGCGCTCTGGGTGGACTTGGCGGCCTGATTGGTAAGTTTGAAGAGGCAGGCTTGGGCGACGCGGTGCGCTCCTGGATTGGTGGCGGACCTAACCAAGCGGTTTCGGGGGCACAAATCACCAGCGCGTTAGGCTCCGGCGTCGTCTCGGATATCGCCCGCAAGATCGGTGTGCAGCCCGACGACGCGGCGGGTCAATTGGCGCAGCTTTTGCCGCAGATCATCAACCAGCTCGCCCCTGACGGTCAGGCCCCGCAGCAAGGGTTGGGTAACAGCGGCGATTTGATGGGTATGCTCGGGGGCCTGCTGCAGCGTTAAGTCAAACCAAGCCAAGTCCTTGCGCGCTTGACGGGCACCCTAGCCCTGCACTGGTGGTGCGGACGGCGCGGGTGCCAAGCGCCACAACGATGTCACTTCCGCCGCACGTGCTGCGTGCAAGGCGTTAGACACATCGCTGGCCTTGGGGTGCAGCGGCTTCGCGTCTAGCCGCCCCAGCACAGCTAGGCCTGCATGGGCAAACAGCTCTAATAACTGCGCGCGGGTGCGCAAGCCCAGGTGTTCGGCCAAGTCCGACAAAATCAGCCAGCCTTCGCCACCCGGTGCCAAGTGCGCCGTCAAGCCATCTAGAAAACCGCGCAGCATACGGCTGCCTTCGTCGTACACCGCGTGTTCAATCGGTGCGCCAGGGCGTGCCGGCAGCCATGGTGGGTTGCACACCACCAGATTGGCCTGGCCTGGTGGGTACAGGTCGGCCTGCAGCACTTGCACTTTGGGCTCCACATCCAGTTGTCGCATGTTCTCGCGGGCGCAAGCCAGCGCACGGGGGTCTTGGTCGGTGGCTACCACCTGAGCCACACCACAGCGCACCAGCACTGCTGCCAGCACGCCGGTGCCGGTGCCAATGTCAAATGCCACCAAGGGTCTATCGCTGTGCGGTAGCGGTGCCTGCGCCACCAAATCAACATACTCGCCCCGAACCGGCGAGAACACGCCGTAGTGCGGGTGAATGCGGTTGTTGGGTGCTTCGCCCAGTGCGGCAAAGGCCACGCCATTTTTGCGCCACTCGTACGCGCTGATCAGGCCCAATAGTTCGCGCAGCGAGGCGACTGATTGTGGGGTGGTGTCGTCGCTGGGCCCCCAGGCCTGGGTGCAGGCCTGGCGTGTATCGGGCGCGCGGCGCAGGGCCACGCCGTAGTCGGCATTAAAGGGCAATAGAACCATGCTGAGCACGCGGGCGCGCTGAGCCTGGGCTTGGCGGTGCAGGTGAAAGGCCTGGCCAAGAACGGGTGCTGCAAGTGTTGCTGCACTGCCAGTAAGGGCGGGCTGCGCGACGGCGCGCTTTTTACCAACCTGTTTGCGTTGGGTGCGTTTGGCGGGCTGGTCCACACGCCGGGCGAGGGCCTGGAGCAGTTGCCGCGCGTTGTGAAAGTCGCCCTGCCATAACATGGCGGTACCTTCGCAGGCCAGTTGGTAGGCGGCATCGGCGCTGATCGTGTCGTTGGCCAAGATCACCCGTTTGGGCGGTGGTGCGCCCCGCTCAGAGCGCCACAGGGCTGCGCAGTCGTGATCGCCGTCGCGCCAATGCAGGGCCGCGCCTGGGGAAAAGCCGTCGACGGGAAGGGCAGGGCTGCCAAAGGCAGGAGGAGGTAGGGGGGTTGGCATGGGACGGGGACTTAAGAGAAAGGTCCCCGTCCTTTTAACAGATCAACGCTGCGGTTTACAGGTTGCCCGCCAACAAACGTCGTACCACCGTGTCTTTAAAGCTATGGACTTCGGCCAAGCCGAGCCGCTCTTGGTAGGGCAGTGGCATTTCTTTGCCGGCCCAAAAGCTCTTGAAGGCCAGTGAAATGAGTTCGGTAGGGTGGTTGCTGGCTTGTTTGAGTTTTTTGAGCGCCCGCACAATGTGCAATTCTTCATCGGTGAAGTCGGTGCCAAAAGGGAAGTCGGGCAACAAGCCGGCCTTGGCCCAGGGGGCCAATTTCTCAGCCAATACGCCGGGTAGGTTGTTGCGGTGTTGCTGCGGGACCTGGTAGCTGGCTTCCAACTTGCCGTGGGCCTTGGCTTGTTTCACCAACTCGTCCTGAAAGCGGGAGTCGGCCACGCAGATCAGGCGTTTGATGACTTCGCTGTCGGCTTGGCCCCGCAAGTCGGCCACGCCGTATTCGGTGATGATGATGTCGCGCAGGTGGCGTGGAATGGTGATGTTGCCGTAGCTCCAGACAATGCTGCTTTTGAGGCCGGCCTTGTTGTCGTGTGTGGCGCGCAGCATCATGATCAGGCGCGCATCGGGCAGGGCATGGGCCATGGCGACAAAGTTGTACTGGCCCCCCACGCCACTGACCACTTGGCCCGATTCGAGCGAGTCGCTGGCGGCGGAGCCCAGTAAGGTGACCACCATGGTGGTGTTCATAAACCGTGCTTTGTGACGTTGCGCACGCTTGAGGTCTTCTTGGCCATAGAGCTGGTTGATAAAGTCAATGCGCGTCATGTCGATCTTGGCCAGCTCTTGGGCAGGCATGCTGCGCAGGCGTTCGTAAAAGTCGCGCGGACCCAAGAAGAAGCCACCGGTCATGATGATGCCGCCCAACAGGCGCGGGCCCAGCATGCCTTTGGTCACGCACGCAAACGCATCGTCTTCCAGCAGGTTGTTGCTGCAACGGTGGTCGCCCAACACCAAGGCTTCGCCGTCCAGCACCACCTCCGCACGCAGCACACCAAAACGTTGCAAGAACGACAGGTCTTCTTGCGCCAGGGGCGAGCGCACGCGTCCGGCGTCGAGCAGGGCGCGCAGGGTTTGGGGTGTGACGGTCTCGTCGGAAATGGCACCGCTGTTGAGCAACTGCTGCAGAACGGTGTCGTTAAAGACTTCGCGGCGGATGATGCCCGCATCAATCAACTTCAAAAAGCCGTTGACAAACATTTCCGAGCAGCCGTAAAGCCCTTGATCAAACCGGCCGAGTTCGCGCCCTGTGAGTCCGTCGGGGCACAGCGATTCCAGAATGCGTTGGTACTCGGTGCTGTGGCGGTCGCGCACGATCAGGGCCTGGCCGATGGCGTCACCGAGTGAGCCAATGCCAATTTGCAGGGTGCCGCCGTCAGCGACGAAACTGGAGGCGTGCAGCCCAATAGCGTAGTCGGCCTTGCTGACTTTGTTATTGGGGGGCGCAAACACGGTGTGGGTGCCTGCCGGGTCGGTGACCACCATGTCAAAAAAGCTGGGCTCAACTTGGGCTGTGTTGGGCATGAACGGCATTTTGTGGTTAATCACGCCAATGGCCATAATCTTGTGGCCAGCAGCACGCCACTTCTCCATGACTTCCAACACCACATCGGGGTTGCTGGACAGGCTTAGCTGCAGGCCGGTGGTACTCTCGCGGGCGGCAACGGCCTGGGCCATGACGTTCATGCCCTGCAGGGCCATGTCGCGGGCAATGTGGGTGTAGTTGGTCGAGGTGTAGTTTTGCTGCGCCACCTCGTTGTTCAGGTAGTCGCCGGTCTTCATGAACACTTCGCACACATCAATATTGGGTGGCAAACCGTCGCCGCGCAGGGCTTTGACGTATTCCAGATCGGGGTAGTCGCCAAACACGCGCTCAACCAATGGCCCCAGGAAGTGTTTTTCTAGCTCCGACTTGCCGGCGGGCTTTTCCAGCGACAGGGCGGTGATGATTTTCAGATGCCGTTGGGGGTTGTTCTTGATGCGGTGGTACAGCGCGTTCACAAAGGTATTGGGTTTGCCAACACCCAGAGGAATGCCGAGCACGATGTCGCCGGGGATGGTGTCCAGCACATGGTCGACAGCGGCGTCGATGGAATCAATCGTCATGGGGGTAGTCATGTTGTCTCCTGAAGTGTTGTCTACTAGTTTTATGGGTGCGTTTGCGCCTGCCACTCTAACGAGTGGAGAATGGCTCGGTCTTGCTCTACGTCAAGTTTTTTGGTTTGGGTGTACAGATTGATTGCATGCTGCGGGGCGTCGTACACTGCCCCAACCACTACCCTTGCCACCCTGTGACTTCGACTTCTACCCCTTCCCATCAGCCATTGGCGGAAAGCCTGCGCCCTCAACATTTGAGTGAGGTCATTGGCCAGCAGCACCTTCTGGGCGAGGGCATGGCGCTTCGGCTGGCGTTTGAATCGGGGCAGCCCCACAGCTGCATTTTGTGGGGGCCACCGGGCGTGGGCAAAACCACCATTGCCCGCTTGATGGCCGACGCATTTGATGCGCAGTTCCTCACCATCTCCGCTGTGCTGGGGGGGGTAAAAGACATTCGGGATGCGGTCGAGCAAGCCCAGGTGGCGTTGGGCCAAGGGCGGCGCACCATTTTGTTTGTGGACGAGGTGCACCGTTTCAACAAAAGTCAGCAAGATGCGTTCTTGTCGCATGTCGAAAGCGGCTTGTTCACCTTTATTGGCGCCACCACCGAAAACCCGTCTTTTGAAGTCAATTCGGCCTTGTTGTCGCGCGCAGCGGTGTATGTTTTGCAGCCGCTTTCGGAAGACGATTTAAAGCAAATAGTGGCACGAGCCCTCGCCAATACTGCGCTACCAGCTATCGAAACAATAGCAATTGATCGCTTGGTAGCGTATGCCGATGGCGATGCCCGGCGATTGCTCAACACGCTGGAAACCCTGGCCGTTGCGGCGCAGCAAGAGCAGGTTGCGCAGGTCACCGACGACTGGCTGCTCAAGGTGTTGGGCGAGCGCATGCGCCGCTACGACAAGGGCGGCGACCAGTTTTTTGATTCCATTAGCGCCCTACACAAGTCGGTGCGGGGTTCTGACCCCCAGGCGGCTCTCTATTGGTTGGTGCGCATGCTCGATGGTGGCGCCGACCCCCGTTATATGGCCCGGCGCCTCATCCGTATGGCCAGCGAGGACATTGGCTTGGCCGATCCCCGTGCGCTACGGCTGGCGCTGGACTGCGCCGAGGTCTATGAACGTCTGGGCAGCCCCGAGGGCGAATTGGCCTTGGCCGAGTGCGTGGTTTATCTGGCCGTGGCGCCTAAATCCAATGCGGTGTACACAGCCTACAAGGCGGCTCGGGCCTTCGTCAAACAAGACGGAACACGGCCAGTGCCCTTGCATTTGCGCAACGCGCCTACCCGCTTGATGAAGCAATTGGACTATGGCAAGGGTTACCGGTATGCGCATGACGAGGCCGACGGCTTTGCAGCCGGTGAGCGCTATTTGCCGGACGGCATGCTTGAGCAAAATTTCTACCGTCCGGTAGAGCGGGGGCTAGAGATTCGCATTGCGCAAAAAATGCGCGAACTGGCTGAGCGCAACCAACAACACAAGCCCTAACTGGGCTCCACACCCGCCTTATGGAGTGGGTGTGTTTTTGAGGGTAAACCCGCCCCGTACCTCGTAATTGCAGCATTTGGTGTGGCTAGAATCACCTCAGCCATGCCGGCTGGGCCCCCCGCAGGGTGCCATGCAACGGCAGCGGGTTCATATTGCACTATAGGGCGCTACCAACGTCTGAAGTCGCACCGGTTCACTACAAAAAGAACGGAGAAGTCTCATGGAAATTTTGTTGCAACAGGTGATCAACGGCCTGGTCATGGGCAGCATGTACGCCCTGATCGCTTTGGGCTACACCATGGTGTACGGCATCATTAACCTGATCAACTTCGCCCACGGTGAGGTCATGATGGTGGGGGCGCTGACCAGTTGGACCATCATTGGGCTGATGCAAGACAACATGCCGGGTGCACCGGGCTACATCGTGTTGATCATCGCGCTCGTGATTGCCTGCATTGTGGCGGCCGCGCTTAATTTTGTAATCGAAAAAGTGGCTTATCGCCCCTTGCGCAACAGTCCTAAGCTGGCGCCCCTGATTACGGCCATCGGCATGTCGCTGCTGCTGCAAACGCTGGCTATGATCATCTGGAAACCCAATTACAAGCCGTATCCGACCCTCTTGCCCAGCACGCCCATCGACATAGCGGGGGCAGTGATCACCCCCACGCAAATCATGATTTTGGGCTTTACGGCGGTCTCGCTGGCTATTTTGATGTGGCTGGTGAACTTCACCAAGTTAGGGCGCGCCATGCGGGCCACGGCCGAGAACCCCAGCGTGGCGGCCCTGATGGGCGTCAAGCCGGACATGGTTATTTCCGCCACCTTCATCATCGGTGCGGTGTTGGCGGCCATTGCGGGTGTGATGTACGCGTCCAACTACGGCACTGCGCAGCACGCCATGGGCTTCTTGCCAGGTCTTAAGGCGTTTACCGCAGCGGTGTTTGGTGGCATTGGTAACCTCGCTGGTGCGGTGGTGGGGGGTATTTTGCTGGGTTTGATTGAATCCATCGGTGCTGGCTATATCGGCGCCTTAACCGGCGGTGTGTTGGGTAGCAATTACTCGGACATTTTTGCCTTTATTGTGCTGATCATTGTCCTGACCCTGCGGCCCTCGGGCTTGATGGGTGAGCGCGTGGCTGACCGTGCATAAGGAGGCATTGCATATGAAACAAACCAGCAAAATCATTGCGTTCTGCATTACGGGGGTCTTGCTCCTTGCCTTGCCCTTGGTGCTGCAAAGTGTTGGCAACGCCTGGGTGCGTATTGCCGACATGGCCTTGCTCTACGTGTTATTGGCTCTGGGTTTGAACATTGTGGTGGGCTACGCCGGTCTGCTGGACTTGGGTTACGTGGCATTTTTTGCCATTGGTGCCTACATGTACGGCTTGTTGGCCTCGCCGCATTTGACCGATGCGTTCCCGATCATTGCGTCGATGTTTCCCAACGGCATGCATATGCCGCTGTGGGTGGCCATTCCGATGGCGGCAGGTGTGGCCGGCCTTTTTGGCATCTTGCTCGGAGCGCCCACGCTGCGGCTGCGCGGCGACTACCTAGCCATTGTGACTTTGGGTTTTGGTGAAATCATCCGGGTGTTCTTGAATAACTTGGATTACCCGATCAATATCACTAACGGGCCAAAAGGCATCAGTCAGATTGATTCCCTGCATGTTTTTGGCATAGATTTGGGCAAGTCCATGGTAGTTGGCGGCTATGAGATCGTATCGGTGTCCATGTACTACTACTTGTTTTTGGCACTGGTGCTGGTCAGTATCGTGATCTGCCACCGCCTGGAGTTTTCCCGGGTGGGCAGGGCTTGGATGGCCATCCGTGAAGACGAAGTCGCCGCCAAAGCCATGGGTATCAACACCCGTAACCTCAAGTTGCTGGCCTTCGGCATGGGGGCTACTTTTGGCGGTGTGTCGGGTGCCATGTTTGCTGCGTTTCAGGGCTTTATTTCGCCTGAGTCCTTCAGTCTGATGGAGTCGATCATGATCGTGGCCATGGTAGTGCTCGGTGGCGTGGGGCATTTACCCGGCGTCATCTTGGGCGCCGTGTTGTTGTCGGTCTTGCCCGAGGCTTTGCGCTATGTGGCCGGCCCCTTGCAGTCCATGACCGGTGGGCGGCTGGATGCCTCTATCCTGCGCCAGTTGCTCATTGCCCTAGCCATGATTAGTGTGATGCTGCTTCGGCCACGGGGCATATGGCCTTCGCCCGAACACGGTAAATCGCTCCAAGACGCCAAGAATTGAACGGAGCCGACATGAACGACACAGTACTCAAAGTTGCCGGCGTCTCCAAGCGGTTCGGCGGACTGCAGGCCCTCAGCGATGTTGGCATCCATATTCAGCGCGGTCAGGTGTATGGCCTGATTGGACCCAACGGAGCGGGAAAGACCACCTTTTTCAATGTGCTCACGGGTCTGTATACACCCGATAGCGGCACGTTCGAGCTGGCTAGTAAAACCTACGAGCCCACGGCCGTGCATACGGTAGCCAAAGCCGGTATTGCCCGCACGTTTCAGAATATCCGCCTGTTCTCCGATATGACGGCCTTGGAAAACGTCATGGTGGGACGCCATGTTCGTACCCATTCGGGCCTGCTGGGGGCGGTGTTTCGCACGGTCGGCTTCAAGGCCGAAGAGGCTGCGATCGCGCGGCGCGCCTACGAGTTGCTGGAGTACGTTGGCATCACCAAGTTTGCTGATTACAAGGCCCGCACACTGAGCTACGGAGACCAACGTCGTCTGGAGATTGCGCGTGCACTGGCAACTGACCCGCAGCTGATCGCACTGGACGAACCTGCGGCGGGCATGAACGCCACTGAAAAGGTGATGCTGCGTGAGCTGATAGACCGCATTCGTAACGACAACCGCACGATTTTGCTCATCGAGCACGACGTCAAGCTGGTGATGGGCTTGTGCGACCGCGTGACGGTGCTGGACTACGGCAAGCAAATTGCCGAAGGCACACCGGCGGAGGTGCAGAAGAATGAAAAAGTGATTGAAGCGTACCTGGGCACCAATGGTCACTAAACAGCAAGGAACAACATGACAATAAAAACTTTGCTTAAGGTTACGGGCCTGAAGGTGTCGTACGGCGGCATTCAAGCGGTCAAAGGTGTGGATTTTGAGGTGCACGAGGGCGAGTTGGTGTCGTTGATCGGCTCCAACGGTGCGGGCAAAACTACCACCATGAAAGCCATCACCGGCACACTGCCTATCAACGCGGGCGACATTGAATTCCTGGGCAAAAGCATCAAAGGGCAGGGGCCCTGGGACTTGGTCAAGCAAGGCTTGGCCATGGTGCCAGAAGGCCGCGGCGTGTTTGCCCGCATGACCATTGTCGAAAACCTGCAAATGGGCGCCTACATTCGCAACGACAAGGCCGGTATTGCAGCCGATATGGAGAAGATGTTCGCCATTTTCCCACGTCTGCGCGAGCGCAAAGACCAGTTGGCCGGCACCATGTCGGGTGGTGAGCAGCAAATGCTGGCCATGGGCCGCGCACTGATGAGTCGCCCCAAGGTGCTTTTGCTCGACGAGCCCTCCATGGGCCTGTCTCCCATCTTGGTGGATAAGATTTTTGAGGTGGTGCGCGACGTCTACGCCCAAGGGGTGACTGTGCTGCTGGTGGAGCAAAACGCTAGCCGCGCTTTGGCCATTGCCAATCGGGGTTATGTGATGGAGTCGGGCATTGTGACCATGTCTGGCGACGCAGCCCAGTTGCTGGTAGACCCCCGCGTGCGGGCAGCCTACCTTGGCGAGTAGTGGGTTATTTAGCCGCCGTGCTTGTCGGCTTCTGAGGTAAATGCATCGGCGAAAAATTCTTCCGCTGGTAATTGACCCTGCGCACAAAATTCCTTGCGTGCAGACTCCACCACGATAGGAGCGCCGCACGCGTACACCTGGTAGGCACTCAGATCTGCAAAATCTTGCAGTACGGCGCGGTGCACGAAACCGGTGCGCCCAGTCCAGGCATCGTCGGGTTGCGCATCCGACACGACCGGAACATAGCGCAAGTTGGGCATGGTTTGCAGCTGTTGCTGCACCCAGGTGTCCATATACAAATCTGCGGGGCGCCGTCCACCCCAGTACAGGGTGACGGGGCGGGTGCTGCCTAGGTGCTGCAGTTGCTCGATCAAGGCCTTGACAGGTGCAAAGCCGGTGCCTGATGCCAAAAGCACCATGGGCTTGTCGGAGTCTTCCCGCAAAAAGAAGCTGCCAAAAGGCCCTTCGATGCGCAGAATTTCTTTTTCTTTCAAGGCACCAAATACGTGGTCGGTGAACTTGCCGCCCGGCATGTGCCGAACGTGCAGCTCAATACCGACCCCGCCGTGCGGAGCATTGGCCATGGAGTAACTGCGCCGCGCACCGTCGCGCAAGATGAACTCTACATACTGACCGGCTCGAAAGGTGAAGCTGTCATTGGCCGGTAGCTGCAGGCGCATGACGATCACATCAGCCGAAAGGCGCTCCAGCGTGTTGACCCGGGTCGGCATCTTCTTGATCGGTAAGGAGCCCAACTCGGTGACTTGGCGTGCTTCCAGCACCAAGTCTGAGTGGGCAACCGCGCAGCAGGTCAGCACAAAACCTTGTGATTCTTCCTCGTCACTGAGTGCCTTGCTTTGGTGCTCACGGTGAATGACTGTGCCTGAAATCTTTTTGCATTTGCAGGACCCGCACGCGCCGTCTTTGCAGCCATAAGGCAAACCAATGCCCTGGCGAATGCCGGCGGCCAAAACGGCCTCATCCGGTTCGGTCGTGAAGGTGCGCCCGCTGGGCTGTACCAGGACCGAAAAAACGCGGGGGGTAGCGGCTGTGGCGCTCATCTTGTGGGTATCCTCGGGAAACATCAATTTAAACAAAGCTTCGATTTTGCCTTCAAATCAATCCCCTCTGGGGGCCCTGCCGGCCCGGTTCCGGCGCGAGCGTGTTCTGATTGTCGGGTGTGGTGATGTGGGCGTGCGCGTGGCGCGGCAATTGCACGGTAAGGTTCGCTTGTTGGCGCTGACATCCAGCGCAGAGCGGCGGGAGGCGCTGCGCACGCTGGGCATCACGCCGCTGCTGGGTAATTTGGATGCGCCGCAGACGCTGCAGCGCCTCTCTGCCCTGGCGACCCGGGTGCTACATTTGGCGCCGCCAGCCTCGCAAGGCCATGAAGACGCGCGCACCCAGGCGCTGGTGCGCGCGCTGCGTCTGCGCACGGGGCCTAAGAGCCTGGTGTATGGCTCCACCAGCGGCGTATACGGCAACTGCGGTGGTGCCGTGGTTGCCGAGACGCGGCTTGTTCAACCTGCCACAGCACGAGCGCAGCGCAGGGTGTATGCCGAGGCTGCGGTGCGGTATTTGGGGCGCTCCACACGGGTGCGTACATGCATCCTGCGTATTCCGGGTATCTACGCACCCGACAGAGAAGGGGGAACGCCGCGCGCCCGTCTGGAGAAGGGGGCTCCGGTGCTGCGGCCGCAGGACGATGTGTACACCAACCATATCCACGCCAATGATCTGGCCCGTGCATGTAACGTAGCCCTTTGGCGCTCGGCGCCCCAACGGGTCTACAACGTCTGCGACGACAGCGATTTAAAGATGGGTGAATACTTTGACCTGGCGGCCGACTTGTATGGTTTGCAGCGTCCACCGCGCATCTCCCGGGAACAGGCTGCTGCGGTGTTGTCGCCTATGCAACTGAGCTTCATGGGCGAGTCGCGTCGCCTAGGCAATACGCGCATGAAGCGGGAGTTGCGTGTGCACCTTTTACACCCTACCGTCCACAGCGGCTTGCGGTAGGCTTCGATATATCAGGCGCTGGAATTAACCGCCGTTTGCGTTGGCTTTTGGGGTGTACAGGCGCACCAAGAGTTTCCAAACCACCCAACTGCACACCAGCGTAATGGGGGCGGCCCACAACACGTCGCTGAGCCAGTGGGCACCATCGGCCATGCGCGCAAAACCAATGGTGAAGCCGGACGCGAGACCCGCCACGCCCCACAGGATCTGTCGGCGCCGGTCTACCAGCATCATCGACGCCAGAAAGAAACCACAGGCAACGTGGCCGCTGACAAAAGAGCAGTTGTTATTGCATTGGTCAGTGATGACCATCGCACGGGTGAATTGCTGCGTCCCACCAAACGGCTCGACCTGGTAGGGGCGGGCGCGATGCCAGTGGTCTTTGAAGCCGCCATTGACCACCAAGCCGGGGCCTAGCGTGATCGCCAGCACGACAAAGGCCAGCGGAAGTCGCCATTGGGCTGCCCGTTTTCCCCACGTCACCACGATCCACGCGACCCCGGCGATTAGAACGACCACTCTGAATGTGGCGGGAACATAGGCGTTGATCAGCTCCACCCACCACCAGCGCACGGCATGTAGCTGTGCTGCGTCACCAATAAAAAATCCCGCCGCCCTGAGGTCCAGCCCCGTCCACAGGGTAGGCAACAAAGCCAGGGCCACCATGCAGCCAACAATCCACCAGAAAAACGTGGGCGCTTGTGGCGATTCAATCGGGTTGGTTGGCATGGCGTTGGGGGGCAGAGGGCTGTGGGCAGAGATGGAGCGCGGCCTGCATTGTCCGTGATTTGTACAGATCACATCATCGAAGTGGCTTGGTGAGGCGGCTCATGTCAACCCGCACCACACCGGATAAAGCCGAAAAGTCTGTTCTGCCGACTTAGTGCGGTGGGGGCACCAGAGCCGGACCGATGTCCTGCAGTGGCCCCAGCGGGTTGGAATGCACTTCCTGGTCGTTCACGACGGGTTGCCCACCCCAAGTACGGTACACAACGACATCGTCCACGATCAGGATCAATGCATTGAAGCGCCAACCGGTGGTTTCGGTGCGCCGTGAAAAATTAAAAAAGTCGGCCCAAAAATTGCCGGTACGCTCTTTCAGAATGCTTGCCACATTGAGCTCCCAGCCACGGCAACCGTCGCGGGCCTCTAGGCATCGCAAAATGCCGGGGTCCAGGTCTTCCTTGCCCAAAACGCTGCCATTGACGACCTTTTTGATGATGTCGGAATAGGTGAGGATCACCGTATTGGGTTGTTTGATGGGGTCAATGCCCAGTGCGGAAAGGGTTGTTACAGTGCTGTGCATGGGCACCAGCGACTCAATGGCTTTGCGCGCATCGTCAAACGTTTTAAAGGTGGGCGATTCTGTTTTAGATTTCGGCAGCAAGGACGCGCAAGCCGCCAATGCCACAACCGACAGGAGTAAAGCAGAATGGTGGAGGAATCGTCGCATGCCTAAAACGATAGCACCGTTTTAACCAGAAGGGTTGATAAAAAGAAAAAGCCAGACCGTTTTGCAACTGTCTGGCTTATGTCTGTGGTGCCGGGGCCGGAATCACAGACTGGTTTGTAACCCGCATGAATGCAAGGTTCTTCAGTCTTTTCTAAAAAAAATACCGTCAAAAGTACCGCCATTGCTCAATCTGTTTCTAATCTACGAGGCAATGACATCACGTGAATTGGTGTGATACCACATGGCTTGCAGCCAAGCATCCCATACTGTCACAGTACGCACTCATGAGTGTCTTTTTTATCAAGCCCAGCATCGCCACTATCGCTGGCCACTTCGATTGCGAAGTCAGCCGCGATTCTCATGCTTCGCGCTCTGTTTAGATCCTCGTACCGAGGACATCACGAGCACGAAGCACGACTGCGGCGCACGAAGGCAATCATCGTGCGCCAGCCCACCACCACCGCTGCGCTGCTCCCGACGCAAGACGCCTAAAGGCTTTGCTGCTCGCTGGTTTTTCGCCTAGGGGCGAAATGGGCTTAGGGTTCCGCCCCGCCTCTCACGCCTTCCGGCGCTCGGCTCCCCGCCTCGCAGGGCTTCGCCGATGTACTTCGTCCCTTGGCTTGTGTCTGCTGCCGCATCCATCGGGCTGGACGCCCGACCTCGAAAGACTGTTGCCGCTGCGCGGCTTGTCTTTCGCCGCTTCCTGCCGTAAGCGCTTCGAGGCAGGGAGCCGAGCGCCGCTATGCGACTTCGGCGGGGTGGGCTTCGCCCCCCGTGCGCGACCGCCAGCCTTGGGGCTGGCTTGACTTCGGCGACGATCGCTGCGCGATCTGCCGGTCCATCTCTTCGGCGCCCCCCAGCCTTTGGCCAATGCCGCTAGGGCGGCATGCGGCCTCAGGGGCTAACGCGCTGAACGCGCGTGCCCCGTTGCACTGATCGTCGCCACTCGCCTTGCTCGCAACTTGCGGCGCTCAGTGCATCGGCACCTGAAAGCGGCCAGCTAAGGGCACTTACCTGTCGTAGAAGCGAGTAGAAAGCAGGCCTTCAAATCGTCAAACATTGCCGCGCCAATTTTTTCCCGTGCGCTATCACTAGTGACCGGTAAATTCGGCGCCCATTGCCCGCAATGCAATATCAAGTCGGGTTTTCGATATGACCCGTTAGGTTGCGGCGCACTTCTAGAGTTGTGAGCAGAAATGTCGTCTGACTCATACTGACTTCAATTCGGGCGGTTACCGTAACGCCTTTTATCGTCCTTATAGGCCTCCCAGAATTCGTTCGCCCAGGCCATTGGTGATTGCCGTGAAATTGACCCCTTTCGCATCAAAACCGAGCTGCTCTCGAACCAGGGCGTACTCGTCGCTGCGATCGTCGTGATGGTGGCCGTGGTAGCTTCGAATGCAGTGCATTGATCGGGTCAACTTGTCGATCTGCTCAAACCCATATGGGTGGCAAGATGGGGCCTCATGGGTCACCAAAATATCGGCCCTCATCGTTGCCATGTTTTGGACGACGTCAGGGTAGATTGCCGTGTTGTAGCTAGGATTGGGGCGCTGGCCATCTCTGAACTGGTAAGCGCCGCGATTCATTGCAGCTTCCTTATTTTGGAACGCGGCATTGATGCCTGAGCCGGGTGCCCACACACGGCGCAGGAAAGTGCCGCCAAGCCCTGCAACCCGGATGCCATTAAGAACAGAAACTTTCCCGTGAAGCGCTACGACATCATCGTCATGGTCTGCAAGATGTTCCCAGGCGTCCCATGAATCTCCATCGTGGTTACCGTGGATGTAGGCAATTTTCACAGAAGGGAAATTTCGTCTCAATGGCGCAAGCACTTCCCGAAATGGCCGGCACAGATCGAGGTCACCAAGAAAGATGATCCAACTCGGCGTCGGGTTGGCGAGCATCGCTTTGGCAAGTGGCTCGAAATCACTATGAACATCGCCAATAAACCAAAGACGCTGCAATGCCACGCGATGCGTCTGATGGAATTCGTTCACGCGTGCATTGATCACGATGCCATTGCCTTCAGACGGCGGTCCAATTCTTGCGCATCGCCGCACGTGAATCCGAGCCTTGGATTGGTCTGCATCAACCAGGGGCAATCAGGACTGAACCACTTCGGTCTGTCGTCGATTGCTAAAAACGATGCCAGCGGCCGATTCGTTTTAACCCAGGACAAAATCTCCCACTCGCGCTCAAACTTTGGTTCGCGGTCGCGTTTTGCGGGCCCCTTGAATAGGGATGGCGTGACACCAATGAACCGCGCGCGAAGGTCCTCAGAAAAAAACGAGCGCAATTCATCGAGGGTGTGGTCATCGCGCCAAGTGGTTGAGAAAACCACGTCGACTTTTGGATGCAAGCGCAACACACCCTCGATGAAGCTATTGCATTTGAAATGGTCAACGTCCAAAGCGCCGTCAACGTGGGTTACCCCATCAAAGTCAAGGAACAGCAGCATAGGAGCCTCATGGTCCTGTGGAGAACGTGAAGTTACGGATGAAGGCCTGACCCGAATTGGTTCCAGAAATTGCCACTGTATATGACGTGTTTGAAACCAACGCTACATCCGGAATGATGATCGCCTCATTAATCGGTACCAGGTTATGGGCATCATTCGCGCTTGTCAAGATGGGCTGCAGTGGAACGACCGCACCGGTGCTCGTTACGGTAATTGACGCTGTTGCGATGGTGAGGACTTGCCCGTCACGAACCTTCACGACAACGGGCTGCCCAGTCGGGAAGAGCGAGTAATTGCGTGACGCAATCACTGCGGGCTCCTCATTGTCCATTTTCCATGCCGTGCCCGTAACGCCTTGGCAAGGGTAAGTCAAAACATCCGATGTTGATGGCAATTGCCGTCCAGCAGTGCCATAGTTGGCCAAGTCCATTTGCGTAATTATGCGTGCGCCATATGTGGCGACTCCCACGTCAGCGGACGTTCTATTGGAGATGCCTACCTCTCGAAATGAATCCAGGAGACTGCGTTGGTGGTATGGCGCGGAAAGCAAACCGCGCGTTTGAAAGGCGCCAATGCCGCCACCATAATTTTTATTGGTCGTACCACTGAGGGTCGCAAAATCGTCAGCTATTGAAAACTGCCAAGTCGATGCTGCATATCCAGCCGTGACCGCGCGATCACCGGGATCGACACCTGTAAAGCCAATGGTTGCAACATGGGTGGTTGAATTGATTGCTTCCTCATAGTGGCCGCCGTAGCCATTTACCAACTGCCAATTGGCATGATTGCGTGCTGTTGTGTCCAGAGCGGTGTTTTGTGAAAGGGTTCCAAAACCACACATCGACCTCTGCGCATTCAAAAGGTCAAAAGCCGCCAGATCTTGGGCTTCTGCATAACTCCCCGCAAAAGCGGTGGTCACGATTGTGGACGCAATGAACACAGGTGTTGTGGTTGTCCCACCCGTAACCACTGGTGGAGTCGGAGCAGTAGGCACATTTGATGGACCTACCCCGCCACCTCCGCCGCCGCAAGCGGTCAAAATGGTGCCAAGGATGGACGCCGCCAAGGTGCAGGCAATGCGGGGACGGATGTTTGAAGATGTAGTCATGGTATTTCGATTCAATAGTTAGTTAGGTAAGTAGCTTGGTTGGTTTAGTAGTGTCTAAATAGGTTGGACGGGTGCTTTCAAGCCACGCGCTGACCTGTGCCTGCGCATCACTGCGGTCAATTGCCTTTAAGGGGTTGCAGAGAACATGTGGGCAAACCCGTGGGCAATTGGCATCGTGGAACTGATCCACGCTATCGTGCAGGACTATTAAGTAGTTGCCCAATTGTCCGCGAATGGCGGTATCGAGAATTGATTCATGGGGTTCAATCGAACCGTGCGTCGCCCCCACAAGCCAGCGCCCCAGCGGACCGACTAGGCTGCGCAATTGCGAGAATTTGCAGTGAATAGGCCAACGGCAATAGATAAACAGCACTACATCATCGTGCCCTTTCAGTAGCAGTTCCAAGTTGGCAACGCAGCAGAACATGTGCGCCGAGCGGGCGTAGTCGACCTGAGAAGGGCCAGAAGTCGCCCATGCTAGGGCCTGTGCGCTGGTATGGAAAAATCCTTGTAAATCGAGGAACATAGCGCGATTGGCTGACTGCGGCCTCAAAGTTGACAGGTCTACTTTTGACCCTTCTACATCTGACTCATCTACGTTTAGGTATGGCATGGGGAAATCTTTCTAAAAAAACGGTTAATACCCTCCGCGGATTCAAATCTGAAGTGCAACTTTGTAATTAACCGGTTGGGTGGGCGAGATGTGAGAGCATCCCTGCCCCTCGACCGCCAAGTCAAAGTTGCCCTGAATGACCTATACACACCTCACCCAAGACGAACGCTACCAGATTGCCATCCTTGTTAAAGCTGATCATGACCAAAGTGCAATTGCAAAGCTGATGAACAGAGACAAATCCACCATCAGCCGTGAACTGCGGCGCAACCGGGGCCTGCGCGGCTACCGGCCCAAACAGGCCCATCAACTCTCGCAGGAACGCATGCAGGCCTGCGAGAATGGCCCCAGGGTTGCCCAGTCCACATGGACCGTAGTGGATGCCAAACTTGGCCAAGCTTGGAGCCCTGAGCAGATCAGCGGCTACCTCAAAGTCAATGACCAGCCTGGCGTCAGCCACGAGAGCATCTACCGGCGCATCTACGCTGACAAACGAGCCGGTGGCACGCTGCACCAAACGCTGCGCTGCCAGAAGGCCCGCAAAAAGCGCTACGGGGGCCGCGAGCGGCGTGGCACCATCCCCAATCAAGTGTCCATTGATTTGCGCCCCGACATCGTGGCCCAGCGTGGGCGCTTTGGCGATTGGGAGGCTGACCTGGTTATTGGCGCTGGGCAGAAGCAGGCGCTGGTAACGATGAACGAGCGCACGTCTCGCTACTCATTGATTGCCCATGTGCCGTTCAAGACTGCGCAAGCCGTATCAAGCGCCATGATCTCTTTGCT
>JBBRSA010000041.1:0-33604 GCA_038245855.1 Burkholderiales bacterium | reverse complement strand
CCTGTCGCATTCAAAGCGTCAGTCATGATTTTTCTCACACGCGAGCGCCGCAGGGTAAGCAGCTGCTCCGTCAATGGTTAAAAAACATCAACCATCAAACGGAACCCGCGGTGAATTCAATCAGCGCTTGGGGCCAACTAGAAGGGCCCGATGAATGAAGGGAGATGTGCAAAATGCGCTACTGTTTGTAGTGCAGCCTTCGATTATTACACACATCCGGGTTTCTACCTAATCTTTGCCACATTTGGTCATTATTCCAAGCGAAGGAAGTTGGCGCGGTAGTGCTCCATCTCATCAATAGACTCGTGCACATCCGCCAATGCGGTGTGGCGTTGCTGCTTTTTGAAGGCTGCAGCCACCTCTGGACGCCAGCGTTTGGCCAATTCTTTGAGGGTACTCACGTCCACATTGCGGTAATGAAAAAACACCTCAAGTTTGGGCATGTACTTCACTAAAAAACGACGATCCTGCCCAATGGAGTTGCCACACATGGGCGATATCCCAGCGGGCACGTATTGTTTCAAGAACGCAATCAACTCCTCTTGCGCCTGCGCCTCTGTCAGGGTGGAAGTTTTGACCTTGTCGATCAAACCGCTTTTGCCATGGGTGCCTTTGTTCCAGGCATCCATCTGGTCGAGCTGAGCAGTCGACTGGTGAATCACCAACACCGGTCCTTCGACCCGGCAGTCCAGTAAGGGGCTGGTTACAACCACCGCGATTTCGATGATGCGATCGACCTCGGGATACAGGCCCGTCATTTCGCAGTCCAGCCAGACCAGGTTTTGATCGGATTTAAGTAGGGGGGGATTGTTGTCGGCCATGTCCGAATTGTCGCCGATCGCCTAAACTCGCAGCCCATGCTCGAATTTCATACCTCCTCCTCACTATTCAATGCGTCCTTGGTCACTTCGGTGGTTTTTGCATTGGGTTTGTCGGCCAGCTTACTGCTGAAATTTTGGCTGGCCACGCGCCAAATCAGCCATGTGGCCCGCCACCGCGATACGGTGCCGGCGCCCTTTGCCAACCAGGTTTCTATGGCAGACCACCAACGCGCTGCGGACTACACCATCGCCAAAGGCCGATTTGGTTTGATCGAATTGGGCTGGGGTGGTGCTGTCGCCTTGGGTTGGACATTATTGGGTGGTCTATCGTGGCTCAATCACACACTGCTTGGCGTAATGGGCCACGGACTGGGCCAGCAAGTAACTCTTTTGGTGGTTTTTGTCGTCATCAACGGGCTGCTGGATCTGCCCTTCACCCTGTACCAAACCTTTGTGGTGGAGCAGCAGTTTGGCTTCAACAAGACAAGCCCTACCTTGTGGCTACAAGACTTTGCCAAGTCCACGGTGCTGTCCGCACTGATTGGGCTACCGTTTGCCACATTGGTGCTGTGGATGATGGGTGCCACCGGCTCGTGGTGGTGGCTGTGGGTCTGGAGCGTTTGGATGGCCTTTAACCTATTGGCATTGCTGATCTACCCCACCTGGATTGCCCCACTCTTTAACCAGTTCAAACCGCTGGAAGACCCGGCCCTGAAGGATCGTGTGTCCGCACTGATGGCCCGCTGTGGGTTTACCTCCAAAGGTTTCTATGTGATGGATGGCAGCAAGCGCAGCGCCCACGCCAACGCCTACTTCACTGGTTTTGGCGCGTCCAAACGGGTGGTGTTCTACGACACCCTATTGGCCCAGTTGAACCCTGACGAAGTGGACGCGGTACTCGCCCACGAGCTGGGGCATTTCAAACACCGCCATGTCCTCAAACGTATTACGACTCTATTTGCCATGAGCCTGCTGAGTCTGATGGTACTGGGCTGGGTGAGCCAACAGGCGTGGTTTTTCACGGGCCTAGGCGTCGCACCCAACCTCAATGGCGCCAATGATGCCCTGGCGTTGTTGCTGTTTATGCTGGTGCTGCCATTGGCGGGCACCTTTGTCGGTCCGCTAATGGCCCAGGTGTCGCGCAAGCACGAGTTTGAGGCTGACGCCTATGCAAGCCAGCAAACCAGCGGTACGGCGTTGGCCAGTGCCTTGCTCAAGCTGTTTCAAGACAACGCATCGACCCTGACGCCTGATCCACTGTATGTGAAGTTTTACTACTCTCACCCCCCAGCGAGTGAACGTCTGGGACGCATGACGACCCCACACACCACCCATTAAGTGCCTATTATTGTGAAGCAAAATACCACGCCAGCCCTCGTTAATAAAGCGCTATCAGCTACACAAGTGATAGCAAAATTATCCCAACTGGACAGCTGGAAGTTGTATGGCGACGGCGCGGAGGTGGCGATTGAGAAAACGTTCCACTTCGCAGGCTTCCTGCAAACCATGGCTTTTGCCAATGCCGTAGCGTTTGTGGCTGAGAGTCGCAACCACCACCCGGAGTTGCTGGTGCAATACAAGTGCTGCAGCGTGCGCTGGCGCACCCATGACGTGCAGGGCATTTCGCTGGCAGACTTTGACTGTGCGGCCCGGGTCGATGCACTCACCCACAGCGATTGATCACCCTTGGCTACCACCACACCGCTCGAAAAAGGACTGGTTATCGCTGGGCACGGCCGCCACGTATGGGTAGAAACACCGGACGGGCGCCGGTTGATCTGTCACCCCAGAGGTAAAAAGAGCCAAACCGTGGTGGGCGATCGGGTGCTGTGGCAGGCATCACAAGACGAAGGCACCATCGAAAAGGTGGAACCTCGGCGCAACCTGTTTTACCGCCAAGACGAAATCCGCACCAAATCGTTTGCTGCCAACCTGGACCAGGTGCTCATTCTGATTGCAGCCGAGCCGGAGTTTTCAGAGAGCCAGTTGACCCGTGCCTTGATCGCCGCAGAAGCCGAACATATCCAGCCCATCATTGCGCTCAACAAGAGCGACTTGGCCATACCGTTCAATAAGGCGTGGGAGCGAATGGCGGTCTACCGCACCATGGGCTACGCGGTTCTACCCTTGGCACTCAAACCCCACGACACTGCCCAGGCTGCGCCCGGACACAACCTGGACGCCATACTGGCTGGCAAGACCACGTTGGTGCTGGGCCCTTCAGGGTCGGGCAAAAGCACTTTGATCAATCGTCTGATTCCCAATGCCCAGGTGCTGACCAACGCGATTTCCACCGCGCTGAATTCGGGTAAACACACGACCACCAGCACCACGCTCTATTGGGTAGACAAAGAGCGCACCACAGCAGTCATCGACTCCCCCGGTTTTCAAGAGTTTGGGCTCAACCACATTGAACCGATGCATTTAGCCTCGCTGATGCCCGACATCAAAGCCCACGCGTCGCATTGCAAGTTTTACAACTGCAGCCATTTGCACGAACCAGGTTGCGGCGTGATTGCCGCGTTGCAGCCCAGCTCTGAAGCATTTTCGGCCGTTAGCCCTCACCAAATAAGCGCTAACCGCTACAAAATTTATAGTGATCTTTTTGCAGAATTGGGACAAAAGCGGTATTGACTGTTCAGCGCGCTGCGCATTTAGCCGCTAGCATCAGCCCAGCAGGCGTGCCATGGACAGCAAGGCAAGAAAGACCATCCACATCACCACCGTGCGCCACACCAGGCCGACCACGGCGCGTAAATGCACAGGCTGCGGGGCAGGAAAGACATTGCCTTGCTCCGGAGGGCCGAGTCGCACGTTCACCGCACCTGATGTCGCGGCGAGAATGACGCCATCGTTATCACCGGGTGACTGCGCGGCATATTGGCGCCAACTGTCCACCGCTTCCTCGAAGCTACCCACAAATGCAAAACTCAGGGCCGTAATACGTGCAGGCACCCAATCCATCAGCGCCCATGCCGCATTGGCGCTTTCCAGTAAGGCTTCACTGACCGGCGTATCCGATGGATCAACCGTGCGGTTGGTATACCGCACCATCAGTTCACTCACCCGGTAGAACACAGCGCCTGCTGGGCCCAAACCCAATGCCGCCAGCAAGGAGTACCACGCAAAAACGCCAAACACATGGCGGTGAGCGCTTAAAACCGAATGCACGATCACATGCCGCACAATTTCGCTGCGGGGCAAGGTGGTGGCATCAATACGCATCCACTCGGCCAAAGCCCGGCGTGCCAAGTCTTCATCACCGACCAGCAAGGCATCCCGGATTTCGGTGAAATGGTGGCTGAACTGGCGAAAACCCAAGGTCGCATACAAGACGACCACGCTCCAAACAACCGCAGCAATCCACCCGACCGACCACACCAACAGCCAATGTATGGCTAGTACTACCACCGCGGGCAGCGCCACCGCGAGCCACCAAGCTAACCAAGCATGGTGCGGCTTGCCGGTATCGAGGGTCGTCGCCACCCAGCGCAGCCACTGTCGCACGCTGTTGTGCACCACATTCACAGGGCCCAGTGGCCTAGCCTGCTCAAGCAAAAGCGCCAATAAAATCGAAATAAAACTCATGGCCGCATCATAACGACCCCCATACGCAACCGGTGCAGTCAACGCAAAACTGCAGCGCTAGCGGAGTCGGCTCAAGGCGTACTCAATCCGATAAAAATTGGTAAAAATTGCGTAGCAGGGCCGCAGTGACGCCCCAGATAAAACGCTCAGAGCCTAGATCGGTATAAGGCATCGAAAACCACTCTCGCCGCTGCCCTGCCCAATCGACCGCATGCCGGCGGTGGTTGGCCGGGTCCATCAGAAATGTCAGTGGCACTTCAAATATGTCGGCCACTTCATCGGGATTGGCCGTGAGCACAAAACCATCGCGCAGCAGTCCAACGACAGGTGTGATGATGTAAGCACTGCCGCTGGTGTAGGCCGGGAACGTGCCCAACACCTCTACACAGTGCGGCGACAGGCCAATTTCTTCCTCGGCTTCGCGTAAGGCAGTTGCCTGGGCATTGGCATCCTGTGGATCTACCTTACCGCCGGGAAATGCAATCTGGCCAGAATGGCTGGACAAATGGCTGGTGCGCTGGGTTAGCAGCACGGTCAAACCACCAACGCGCGCTATCAGGGGTATGAGGACCGCCGCATGCGCTGGCGGCTTGTCGGTCATACGCGCCTCGCCCAGCAACTCTGGGACCCAGCCCCGTCGATTCGCAAAACGTTGGGCAATGGCCTCTGGCACCATTGCCTCGGACCGCACCGCTGGCAAATGGCGGTCCGTGTCCAAAATCGGAACCTGGCGTGGGTCAAATACAGGAAGTGCCGTCATAGAGAATCATTACCGATATAAAAAAACCGCCACAACTTGCGCTGGGCGGTTTTTGAAGAAACAGAAAAAGGATTTAAACCTTTGCTGCCTTCTTAGCTGGCAATTTTTCTTTAATACGTGCCGACTTACCACTACGGTCACGCAGGTAGTACAACTTGGCACGGCGCACATCACCACGGCGCTTGACTTCAATACCAGCGATCAGGGGGCTGTAGGTCTGAAACGTACGCTCCACACCTTCGCCGCTGGAAATCTTGCGCACGATAAAGCCGCTGTTCAAACCACGGTTGCGCTTGGCGATCACTACACCTTCGTAAGCCTGCACACGTTTGCGTGTACCTTCAACCACGTTGACGCTGACGATAACCGTGTCGCCAGGCGCAAACTCAGGGATGGATTTGTTGAGACGAGCAATTTCTTCTTGCTCAAGAATTTGGATCAGGTTCATAGTTACTTTCGTGATCTTGCATGCGCCAGCATCGACATGATGCAAATCGCCAATATTAGGATATTAGAATTTGGCCATGCAGAGGATCGGTTAGCCGACCATTATAGCCCGCATTAGCGTTCGTTGCGCAAAACCGCCTCGTCCCGTGCGCTAAGCCGACCCAACTGACGCGCTGTCTCGACAAGGTCGCTGCGGTGGGTGGCAGTCAGCCGCAGGCGTTGCTCGCGTCGCCAGCGTTCAATATGCTCGTGGTTTCCGGACAATAAAACAGGCGGAACGATCTGCCCATCCCACTGCTCGGGGCGGGTGTAGTGCGGGCAATCCAACAGCCCGTCGAGTGCGACGTTAAAACTGTCAAATTCGTGGCTTTGGGGGTCCGTCAGGACACCCGGCTGCAGCCGCGCCACCGCATCCATCAATGCCATGGCAGCCAACTCGCCGCCGGACAGCACAAAGTCACCCAGACTCACCTGCTCGTCCACATGGGCATCGATAAAACGTTGGTCAATACCTTCATAACGGCCACAGACCAAGATGGCACCGCTGCTGGCCGACCAACGCTGCACCGACGCATGGTCCAGCCGCTGGCCAATCGGCGAAAACAAGACCACGGGCGCATCGTCTGTGCGCTGACTGCGAATGTGCGTCAACGCCTTTTGCAAGGGTTCAGCCATCATCACCATGCCTGGGCCACCACCAAAAGGACGATCGTCTATCCGGCGGTAGTTGCCAACGGCATGGTCACGGGGATTGGAAAACTGCACATCAACCTGACCCGATTCGTACGCCCGGCGGGTCACGCCAACCGCCAAAAAGGGGACAAATAATTCAGGGAAGAGCGTAACAACGTCAAAACGCATGCGCCCGCTCCTTTAATAGTCGGCTTGCCAATCGACCCGAATACAACGCGCAGGCAAGTCAACGCCGTCAATGAAGGCTGACACGAAGGGAATCATCCGCTCGGCTTCTTTGCCATCTTGGGAATACGCCAAGACCAGCACCGTTTGCGGCCCGGTCGACAGCAGTTCTTTGACGGCCCCCATGGATTCACCTGCACGATTGCGCACATCCAAGCCAATCAGGTCTACCCAATAAAATTCGTCGGTGGCAGCAGGGGGGAAGTTGGCGCGGGAAACAAAAATACGGGAGCCTCGCAGCGCTTCGGCCGCTGTTCTGTCGTCAACGCCTTGTGCGTTGGCGACAACGGAATCCGAGTGTATTTTGGCTTCCCGAATATGCAGCTGGCTGCATCCTGAAAAAGTAGCCACACCACGCTCAGTGGGTAAGAGGTACCACACTTTGGACGCAAAAAGCGCGTCCGGCTGTGGGCTATGAGACAAGACCTTAAACCAGCCTTTGACACCCCACGCGTCGGCAATACGGCCCACCTCAACCGCATCGGCGGGTAATGCAGCGGCTTCGAGTTGGGACGGCATGGCGCGGGGAAATCGCCCCTACGAATCGCGCCCCGAGACAAGGCCACATTCGCAGGGAATCAATTAGGCTGCTTTTTTGGCGGCCTGTTGAATGAGACGCTCGACGGTTGGAGAGGCCTGTGCGCCAACACCCTTCCAGTAGGTCAAACGATCCTGGGCAATACGAATACTTTCTTCATTGGCAGTCGCAATCGGATTGTAAAAACCAATGCGCTCAATGAAGCGGCCATCACGGCGTGTACGCTTGTCAGCAATGACGATATTGAAAAACGGGCGAGCTTTAGCACCGCCACGGGCGAGTCGAATGACGACCATGATTTATCCTTTGGGTGATTGAAATTACATTCAACCATTGAATTCAAAGTTGAGACACGCAACTGACCACCCGGCCAGTGACACTCTGAATAGCCTTCCATTATAACGTTTATCAAGCAATGATCCAAATTCGACCAGCCAACGACAGCGACATGGAAGCCATCACCGCCATCTATGCGCACCACGTCCTCCATGGAACGGGCACATTTGAGACCACTCCACCATCTAATGCGGAAATGTTGGCTCGCCGCGCCGACGTGGCGTCAAAGGGTTTGCCGTACTTGGTTGTGCAAGACACATCGTCCGTACTGGGCTTTGCCTACTGCAACTGGTTCAAACCGCGCCCCGCATTTCGCTACTCGGCAGAGGACTCAATCTACCTAGCCCCCAAGGCGCAAGGGCGCGGACTCGGCAGGCTTCTGCTGGAAGAACTCACTACGCAAGCGCAGCGCGCTGGCGTACGAAAGTTAATCGCTATGATTGGCGATTCGGCTAACCACGGTTCCATTGGCTTGCACCGTGCTTGTGGATTTAACAACGCCGGTATTTTGGCTGCATGCGGTTGGAAATTTGACCGCTGGCTCGATGTTGTTCTCATGGACAAGGCTATTGGCGTGGGCGCACATGCTGCTCCGGCACAATTGGCACCATGAAAAACAAAACTATTGCGGCGTGGACTGCCCTTCTGGGCGGCCCGTTGGGTCTGCACCGCTTCTACCTGTATGGGTTGTCGGACCGACTGGGGTGGGCCATTCCGCTACCCACACTGATCGGTTTGTATGGCGTAGTACGCGCCAGCCATTTTGGACTTGATGACCAATGGAGTTGGGTGCTGATCCCCTTCCTCGGGTTCACCATCGCTGCGTGCGCGCTCAGCGCCATTGTGTATGGGCTCACTGACATAACAAATTGGAACCATCGCCACAATCCCGGGCTGGCTGCAGATGCAGATTGTGGTTCGACCCATTGGCTAACCGTAGGAGCACTCATCGCTTCGCTGTTGATCGGCACCACCGTCCTGATGGCCAGCTTGGCATTTAGCTTTCAGCGTTACTTTGAATACCAAGCGGAACAAGCGCATTTGATGTCCCAGTTCGAGACGCCTAAAACAACTGCAGACTGACCCAATACCCAACAGCGGCCACAAAGGCACTGGCTGGAATGGTGAGCACCCAAGCCCACACAATATTGCCTGCGACGCCCCAGCGAACTGCACTGGCGCGCTGCGTAGACCCCACACCCACGATGGCCCCTGTGATGGCGTGGGTCGTGGACACCGGAATACCCAATGCAGTTGCAGTAAACAAGGTTGCTGCACTACCAGCTTCTGCACAAAAGCCGGTCATGGGCCGCAACTTGGTAATACGCTGCCCCATTGTTTTGACAATTCGCCACCCACCCGACATCGTCCCCACGGCAATTGTGAGATAACACGCCACTACCACCCAAGGCGGCAAATGGTCCTTTGTTGCCATCATCCAACTTGGCAAACCCTTGACGTGGGATGACGTGGCAACCATCAGCAGCAACCACACTATACCGACCGTTTTTTGCGCGTCATTACCCCCATGACCCAAGCTGGAAGATGCAGCAGAAAGCAACTGCAACCGGCGAAACCAGCGATCGACCTTGGATGGTCTAGCGCGTCGAAATACCCAGGATATCGCCACGCGCGTCAGGCTTCCCAGAATGAAAGCCAGCAGTGGCGAAATAAATATAAAAGCCACAATTTTAAAAACGCCGGCTGCGATAAGTACACCTGCACCCGCTTTGACGATGGTGGCACCGACAATGCCCCCCACCAGAGCATGTGAACTGCTGCTGGGAATGCCGTAATACCAGGTAACAATATTCCAAGCCAAAGCCCCTATCAACGCCCCAAACACCACATGGGCGTCTACCACATTGGGAAGCACGATGCCCTTGCCAATCGTTGCGGCAACGGTCAATCCAAAAATAAAATAGGCAAGGAAATTAAAAAAACTTGCAAAGATTACCGCCTGTCCAGGGCGCAAAACTCCTGTGGAAACGATGGTGGCAATGGAATTTGCTGCGTCATGAAAACCATTCATGTAATCAAACGCCAATGCAATCAGCACCAGCATCACTACCACCCACAATCCAACGGCAGATCCTTGTGATACATCCATGTTGCCGTTCCTAGCTCAGGAGTTTTCGAGGATGATGCCCTCGATCACATTGGCAACGTCTTCGCACTTGTCGGTAATGGTTTCCAGCAACTCGTAAATCGCCTTGAGTTTGAGAACCTCGCGCACATCGGGCTCTTCGCGAAACAACTTACTCATGGCAGTGCGCATAACACGGTCGGCATCGGATTCGAGTCGATCAATTTCTTCACATGTCTTCAACGCGGCCTCGGCAGAACCCTGCTCCGCAATACTGCTCAGCAGCTTGACCGCATCGCGCAGCCGTTCACAGCACTTCACACTCAAATCAGTCAAACGGGTGATTTCTTCGGTCATGTGACGTACGTCATACAACGCCATGGTCTCTGCCGAATCCTGAATCAGGTCCGCAACGTCATCCATGGTATTGATCAGCGTATGAATTTGCTCACGATCGATCGGTGTGATGAAAGTCATGTGAATGGCTTTATTGCACTCGTGTGTCACGCGGTCTGCCGCACGCTCTGCATCATCAACTTCCTGGTTGTACTTGGCACGCAAATCCAGATCGCTGTAATTAGCAACAAGTTTGGAAAATGCGTGCGCCGCCTCGACGATGCGATCAGCATGCTGATTGAACATTTCAAAAAAGCTGCCATCCCGGGGCAAAAGTTTTTTAAAAAACATTCCGCTTCTCCTCAATCTATGAACCGACCTCTTGACGATTTCAAGATAGGAAAGTTTAACCGCGCGTAACCCGCCCAAAAGGCCTCATGCTAGCGTGCGAAAAATAGTGCAACGTGCCAATTACATCTAACACAGACTCGCCTTCGCATTCAAAAACAAGGCACAGGTAAGCCCAGCGCCTGGCGGCGCCAATAAATTCGCCCCTGCACGCGTGCGCAGGGGCGAATCAGTAGTTTAGAAGCCGCGTGCAGCCTGCTGGTGCTGCAGTTCGGTATTAAACGGTACTCGCAACCTTGGTGTAGTCGCTGATTTTGTCAAAGTTCAGGTACTGGTACACCGTATCGCTGACTGCAGTCACAACGCCCATGTCAGCCAGGTATTCCTGCTTGGTAGGGATGCGGCCCAGCTTGGAGCTGATGGCAGAGAGTTCGGCCGAACCCAGGTAAACGTTGGTGTTCTTACCCAAGCGATTGGGGAAGTTACGGGTGCTGGTGGACATGACCGTAGCGCCCTCTTTCACCTGTGCCTGGTTACCCATGCACAAGCTACAGCCAGGCATTTCCATACGCGCACCCGCAGCGCCGAAGACACCGTAGTGGCCTTCTTCGGTGAGTTGCTTGGCGTCCATCTTGGTGGGTGGTGCCATCCACAGTTTGACGGGCATATCCTTCTTACCTTCGAGCAGTTTCGATGCCGCACGGAAGTGGCCGATGTTGGTCATGCACGAGCCGATAAACACTTCGTCGATTTTGGCGCCAGCCACGTCGGACAGCGTCTTGGCGTCGTCCGGGTCGTTCGGGCAGCAGACGATGGGCTCAGAAATGCCAGCCAGGTCGATCTCGATCACAGCAGCATATTCGGCATCGGCATCGGGCGCCAGCAGTTGCGGGTTGGCCAGCCAGGCTTCCATGCCCTTGATACGGCGGCGGATGGTGCGCGCATCTTCATAGCCCTCCGCAATCATGTTCTTAAGCAGCACGATGTTCGAGGTGATGTACTCGATGATCGGCTCCTTGTTCAAGCGCACCGTGCAACCGGCAGCCGAGCGCTCAGCCGACGCGTCGGACAGTTCAAACGCTTGCTCGGCCTTGAGGTTGGGTAGGCCTTCAATTTCCAGAATGCGGCCCGAAAAAATGTTTATCTTGCCCTGCTTGGCCACGGTGAGCAGCCCAGCCTTGATGGCGTACAGCGGAATGGCGTGCACCAAATCGCGCAGCGTAACGCCGGGTTGCATCTGGCCTTTGAAGCGCACCAGAACCGACTCAGGCATGTCGAGCGGCATCACGCCGGTGGCAGCAGCAAAGGCTACCAAACCCGAGCCTGCTGGGAAGCTGATGCCCACGGGGAAGCGCGTGTGGCTGTCGCCGCCAGTGCCCACGGTGTCGGGCAACAACATGCGGTTGAGCCAGCTGTGGATGATGCCGTCGCCAGGCTTGAGCGAGATACCACCGCGGTTGCTGATGAACTCGGGCAGCTCGTGGTGCATCTTCACGTCCACGGGCTTGGGGTAAGCCGCTGTGTGGCAGAAGGACTGCATCACCAGGTCGGCCGAGAAGCCCAAGCAGGCCAAGTCTTTCAGCTCATCGCGCGTCATCGGACCGGTGGTGTCTTGCGAACCGACTGAGGTCATTTTTGGTTCGCAATAGGTACCGGGCAATACGCCCTGACCTTCGGGCAGGCCGCAGGCGCGGCCAACCATCTTCTGCGCCAGCGTGAAGCCTTTGCCATGGCCCTTGGGCACTAGCGGCAGGCGGAATAGCGTGGAAGCGGCCAAACCCAGGGCCTCGCGTGCCTTGGCGGTCAGGCCACGGCCGATGATCAAAGGAATGCGGCCTCCGGCGCGCACTTCGTCGAACAGCACTTCGCTCTTAACTTCGAAGGATGCGATTTCTTTGCCGTCTTTGAAAGCCTTGCCGTCGTAGGGGCGCAGTTCCACCACATCGCCCATGGCCATTTGACTCACATCCAACTCAATCGGCAGTGCGCCCGAGTCTTCCATGGTGTTGTAGAAAATCGGCGCGATTTTGCCGCCCAGACAGACACCACCGAAGCGCTTGTTGGGCACAAAAGGAATGTCTTCGCCGGTAAACCAGAGCACCGAGTTGGTGGCAGATTTGCGGCTTGAACCCGTACCCACCACGTCGCCGACGTAGGCCACCAAATTGCCTTTGGCGCGCAGGTCTTCTAGGAACTTGACCGGGCCGCGTTTGCCGTCTTCTTCCGGAGTCACTCCGGGGCGGGCATTCTTGTGCATGGCCAAGGCGTGCAAAGGAATGTCGGGGCGGCTCCAGGCGTCGGGCGCAGGAGACAGGTCGTCGGTATTGATCTCTCCGGCGACCTTAAAAATACTCACCGTGATGCTCTTAGGCACCTCGGGGCGGCTGGTGAACCACTCGCCGTCAGCCCAACTTTGCACCACGGCCTTGGCAAAGGTGTTGCCCTTCTCGGCTTTTTCCTTAACGTCGTGGAACTGGTCGAACATCAGCAGCGTCTTTTTCAGCGCTTCTGCGGCGACAGCGGCCACGGCTGCGTTGTCGAGCAGGTCGATCAACGGCGTGAGGTTGTAGCCACCCAACATGGTGCCCAACAACTCGGTGGCGCGTTCACAGGTGATCAGGGTGCACTTTTCGGTGCCATGGGCCACGGCTGCCAGGTAGCTGGCCTTGACCTTGGCGGCATCGTCCACACCCGCTGGCACGCGGTGGGTGATCATATCTACCAACGCAGCTTCTTCGCCCTTGGGTGGATTCTTCAAGAGTTCAATTAATTCGCCAGTCTGCTTGGCAGTCAGGGGCAACGGGGGGATACCCAACGCGGCGCGTTCGGCCACATGGACACGGTAGGCTTGCAACATGGTACTTACTCCTTTTAGAAACAAAAATGACACTTAGCCCTCATGAATTGGGCGTAGTAAGCTATAAAAAATATAGCAGATGCAAAGCCGCCACTTTGCATCTGCTAATGAACAGAAGACGAAAAATACAGTTTCACGTCCGGCCCCAGCGCTGCGCCCATTCGCGAGAGTGGGCTTGTCCCACGATCTCAGACCCAAGGGCCACCTCTTCCTGGGACGGCATTACTGCCCTCAGCATGACCCGTAATATCCATCAACCAAAAACTCAAAGATTGCACACGTGGATGTTCTGCGATATCGAATGCCCCCGCACCCCTACCCGTCTGGACCCGCCCTTTTGCTACGAAAATAATAGCTGCTTACGCAGTATTGGCGAGGGCTAGGACCCGATTTGCTTGATATTTTTCACCCCCAACCGGGACGCCGTGTTCGCAATCCTGCGTCGCGTCGGACACGCAAACCCCGAACTCTTCCATCATGTCTGCCTGCAGTTGCAGGCTTTTGACCATCCGCTCCTCCACACCGCTGTAGTGGTCGCATACGGGCGACATGCCCGCTGCACCCTGCGGCCCCAACAGTGCGACGCGCGGATGGGTCACTGCTTACAGCAAGTGGGCGACGCCCGCTTGCTCGTCTTGCAGCTCTTTCAAGGTCTTGTTGATGCATTCTTGGCTGAACGCGTCAACGGGCAGGCCCTCGACCAGCTTGTACTCACCACCTTCGCAGGTCACGGCAAAGCCGAACACGATGTCCTTAGGAATGCCGTATTGGCCATCCGAAGGGATACCCATCGTGACCCACTTGCCGTTGGTGCCTAAGGCCCAGTCGTGCATGTGGTCGATGGCGGCGTTGGCAGCAGAGGCGGCAGACGACACACCACGGGCAGCGATGATGGCTGCGCCGCGTTTGCCCACTGTCGGCAAGAAGGTGTTGGCGTTCCAGTCGGCGTCGTTGATCATGTCTTTCACGCTTTGGCCGTTGATGGTGGCAAAGCGGTAGTCGGCGTACATGGTGGGCGAATGGTTGCCCCACACGGCCATTTTTTCGATGTCTGCAACTGCTTTACCGGTCTTGGCGGCCAACTGGCTGAGCGCACGGTTGTGGTCCAAACGCAGCATGGCGGTGAAGTTCTTGCGTGGCAGGTCAGGCGCACTCTTCATGGCAATGTGGGCGTTGGTGTTGGCGGGGTTACCCACCACTAACACGCGTACATCGCGGCTGGCCACGGCGTTGAGTGCCTTGCCTTGTGCGGTGAAGATTTCTGCATTGACGGCCAACAACTCGGCACGCTCCATGCCAGGGCCACGGGGACGCGAACCGATCAGCAAGGCGTAGTCCACATCCTTGAATGCGGTCATAGGGTCGCTGTGCGCTTCGATACCAACGAGCAATGGGAAGGCGCAGTCTTGCAACTCCATGATCACGCCTTGCAGCGCTTGCTGGGCTTTTTCTACTGGAACTTCCAGCAGGCTCAACACCACGGGCTGGTCCTTGCCCAGCATTTCGCCGGAGGCAATGCGAAACAGAATGGCGTATCCAATTTGGCCTGCGGCGCCGGTGACGGCAACGCGAACGGGTTTTTTGCTCATGGTAAGAACTCCAGGAAGTGTTGTAAAAACGGTTACTGTCCGGAACCCCGCCGAAAGGCCAAGTCCCGCAGAATGCCGCAGAGTTTACCCTTGATTGTGGCGCACGGTCAATTTGTCTTATGTCTTATATAAGATATGATTCGGTCTGATTCCCTGCTTGACTCGCCGCCGACCTCTTCGACCGAATTCATGACCGCACATTCCGTTTTCTCCAGCACCAACCCGCTTGCTGCGGCCAGCGGAGAAGCGGGCGCCCCGGTATCCCCCCAGCAAACGCCGGCCTTCAGCCCGCTTTACCAGCAGATCAAGGTGCTGATACTCAAAGGCCTTCAATCGGGCGAGTGGAAACCCAGCACCGCCATCCCCAGCGAGCAGGAGCTCGCCGTGCGATTTAAGGTCAGCCAAGGCACCGTTCGAAAAGCCATTGATGAACTGGCAGCGGAAAACTTACTGGTTCGTCGCCAAGGCAAAGGCACTTTTGTGGCCACCCACGCCGAGCAGCATGTTCCGTATCGATTTTTGAGGCTATTTCCGGACAATGGAGACCCCAGCAGCAAGGGGCCCGCGCAACGCGAGATCATCGACTGCAAACGTGTTCGCGCCCCCGCTGACGTGGCCCGCGCCCTTGCGCTGCACGCAGGTGACGCCGTACTCCAAGTCAGGCGTGTCCTGTCATTTGCCGACACTCCCACCATTTTGGAGGACGTTTGGTTGCCAGCCAGCCCTTTCAAAGGACTGACAGCGGAACGCTTGACTGCCTACAACGGCCCGATGTACGCGCTCTTTGAATCCGAATTTGGCGTTTGCATGGTGCGCGCCGACGAGAAAATTCGCGCCGTATTGCCGGATATAGAACAATGCGCCTTGCTCAAAATTGGGGCACAAACACCACTGTTGCGGGTTGAACGCACCGCATACACTTACAACGACGCACCAATGGAAGTGCGAAGAGGTCTGTACCTCACCGACACGCACTATTATCGAAATTCGTTAAATTGAGAGAGTTGTTGATACAGGTTCAATGCCGTTTAGAACCCGTGCAATAGAATTTCGCCCTGCGGCGTCGATAATTACACCATTGTTAAATCAGAAAGCCTCCTCCATGACCGAGCTCAGTTCTTCCACTCGCCCCAAACGTCCCGAATTTCGCAATCTCAACGCATTGACTGATCTGCCCAGCTACCGCTGGCCATTGGCCGCCATTGTGTCTGGCATGCACCGCGCCAGTGGTTTGATCATTTTCTTGCTCATGCCATTCATCATCTGGATGTTTGACACCTCCACCACCTCTGACATTTCATTCGCACGTTTTACCTCGGCCTTCACGCTTGGCATCGGATTTGTGCCCGGCATCGTTGTCAAATTGGCGGCATTGGTTTTGATCTGGGCTTACCTACACCATTTCTTTGCAGGTCTACGCCACATTCGCATGGACATGTTCCACACGGTCAGCAAAGTACAAGGCAAAACAACCGCACAAATCGTTTTGGTGTTGAGCTTGAGCCTGACCCTTATTCTGGGCGCCAAGTTGTTTGGTTTGTACTAAGCCCCGGCTTCTTCCGTTTTCTCATCTTCACAGGAACTACCCATGTCTGTTAACTTTGGCACCAAGCGCGTGGTCGTTGGCGCGCATTACGGTCTGCGTGATTGGCTGGCGCAACGCGTCACCGGCATCCAAATGGCCCTTTTTACCTTGGTCGTTTTAGTCCAGGTGCTTTTCACACAAGGCGCCATCGGCTACGACAAGTGGGCTGGGATCTTCGCTGCCCAGTGGATGAAAACGCTGACCTTCGCAGTTATCGTCGCCATGCTCTACCACGCCTGGGTGGGCATGCGTGAAATCCTGATGGATTACGCCAAGCCCACTTCTGTGCGCCTAGCATTGCAAGTTTTTTCCATTGTCTGGCTCGTGGGTTGCGCGGGTTGGGCAATTCAAGTCCTGTGGCGCCTTTGAGCCCGACGCTACCCGACACACAAGACTAATACCACCATGACCTACACCAAAGCCAATATCACCAAGCGCAAGTTCGACGTCGTCATCGTTGGCGCCGGCGGCTCCGGCATGCGCGCCGCACTCGAACTCTCCAACGCCGGCCTGAATGTGGCCTCGTTGTCCAAAGTGTTCCCCACCCGCTCGCACACTGTGGCAGCACAGGGCGGCGTCAGCGCTTCGCTGGGCAACATGTCAGACGACAACTGGCATTACCACTTCTACGACACCATCAAGGGTGGCGACTGGCTCAGCGACCAAGACGCGGTTGAGTTCATGTGCCGCGAAGCTCCCAACGTGGTGTACGAGCTCGAACACTTCGGCATGCCGTTTGACCGCAACGCCGATGGCACCATCTACCAACGGCCGTTTGGCGGCCACACCGCCAACTACGGTGAAAAAGCTGTGCAACGCGCCTGCGCCGCCGCCGACCGCACCGGCCACGCCATGCTGCACACGTTGTACCAGCAAAACGTCAAGGCCAAGACCAACTTCTTCGTCGAGTGGATGGCATTGGACCTGATCCGCGATGCCGAAGGCGATGTGGTCGGCGTGACCGCGCTGGAAATGGAAACCGGCGACCTGTACATTCTCGAAGCCAAGACCGTGCTGTTGGCTACGGGCGGCGCAGGTCGCATCTTCGCGGCCTCTACCAACGCCTACATCAACACCGGTGACGGCTTGGGTATGGCCGCGCGCGCAGGCATTCCGCTGCAAGACATGGAGTTCTGGCAGTTCCATCCCACCGGCGTGGCCGGTGCGGGTGTGCTGCTAACCGAAGGCTGCCGCGGTGAAGGTGCCATTTTGCTCAACAGCAACGGCGAACGCTTCATGGAGCGTTATGCGCCCACCCTAAAAGACTTGGCTCCACGCGACTTCGTGTCCCGCTCTATGGACCAGGAGATTAAGGAAGGCCGTGGCTGTGGTCCCAACAAAGACTACGTGCTGCTCAAGCTCGACCACTTAGGCGCAGAAACCATCCACAAACGCCTGCCCTCTGTGTTTGAAATCGGCATCAACTTCGCAAACGTGGACATTACACGGGAGCCCATTCCCGTGGTACCAACTATCCATTACCAAATGGGTGGCGTGCCCACCAACATCCACGCCCAGGTCGTGACCCAGGCCAACGGCGTGAATAATGCGGTGGTTAACGGCTTGTACGCCGTAGGCGAATGCGCCTGCGTGAGCGTGCATGGCGCTAACCGCCTTGGCACCAACTCGCTGTTGGACTTACTGGTGTTCGGCAAGGCTGCTGGTCGCCACATTGTCGAGTTCAACAACCAGAACAAGACACACAAGCCACTCCCCTCCGACGCCGCAGATCGCACGTTGGAGCGCCTGAACCAGCTCGACCAGTCCACCGGCGGCACCTACTCGCAAACCCTGGCTGGCGACATCCGTGCATCCATGCAACAGCACGCAGGCGTGTTCCGCACCCAAGCGAGCATGGACGAAGGCGTGAAGAAAATTGCTGCCTTGCGTGAGCGCGTGGCCGGTGTGACGTTGAAGGACAAGTCCAAGGTATTCAATACGGCTCGTATCGAAGCACTAGAAGTCGACAATCTGATCGAAGTCGCCCAGGCCACGATGGTCTCCGCTGCAGCCCGCACGGAATGTCGTGGTGCCCACACCGTGTACGACTACGAACACGATGCAGACCACGCGGAATTCCCACTGGGTCGTAACGACAAGGAATGGCTCAAACACACCTTGTGGTATCGCGAAGGCAACCGCCTAGATTACAAGCCCGTCAACCTCAAGCCCCTGACGGTGGACAGCGTCCCCCCCAAGGTCCGGACGTTCTAAACCGTAGCCCCACGAGAGAAGAAACATGCAAAAACGCACATTCCAAATCTACCGTTACGATCCGGACAAGGACGCCAAGCCCTACATGCAGACCATCGAGGTCGAACTCGACGGTCATGAGCGCATGCTGCTGGACGCCTTAATCAAGCTCAAAGAGTACGATCCCACGCTTTCGTACCGTCGCTCCTGCCGCGAAGGTGTTTGCGGCTCCGACGCCATGAACATCAATGGAAAAAACGGTCTGGCGTGCCTGACCAATATGAACACACTGCCCGGCACCATTGTTCTCAAGCCTCTGCCTGGCCTGCCCGTCATTCGCGACCTGATCGTGGACATGACCCAGTTCTTCAAGCAGTACAACTCAATCAAGCCCTACCTGATCAACGACAGCCTGCCACCCAAGAGGGAGCGTCTACAGTCACCCGAAGAGCGTGACGAGCTCAACGGTTTGTACGAGTGCATTCTGTGCGCCAGCTGCTCGACCGCCTGTCCCAGCTTCTGGTGGAACCCCGACAAGTTTGTGGGCCCTGCCGGTCTGCTGCAAGCCTACCGCTTTCTGGCAGACAGCCGCGACGAAGCCACGGGCGAGCGTCTGGACAACCTCGAAGATCCGTACCGCCTGTTCCGTTGCCACAGCATCATGAACTGCGTCGATGTTTGCCCCAAGGGTTTGAATCCCACCAAAGCCATTGGTAAGATCAAGGAAATGATGGTTCACCGAGCCATTTAAGCCGCGCCATCCATGCAAGACGAAAACCAGCTGCTCGATGAACGAAGCTTAAGCAAGCTCAGATGGCGGTGCCGCCGGGGGTTACTCGAAAACGACATTTACGTGGAACGTTTTTTCGAGCGCTACACCGATACACTGACCATCCGCCAAGCCAGCGCGCTGGGCTTGCTGATGGACCTGAGTGATTACGATTTACTGGATCTCCATCTGGCACGCAAAACGCTGGCACAAGTGAACCTGGATCTCGTCCGCGATGATGTTGCAGAGATAATAAGTATGTTGAGAACCCCCCGTTGAAAGGTCGAAAATGAAACTAGCCGATAACAAAGCAACCCTGTCGTTCAGTAACGGCGCCCCCAGCGTCGACTTACCTGTTTACCAAGGTAGTGTCGGGCCCGACGTCGTCGACATTCGCAAGTTGTACGCACAGACTGGTATGTTTACCTATGACCCCGGCTTTTTGTCGACAGCGTCATGCCAATCGGCCATCACCTACATTGATGGCGACAAAGGTGAACTCTTGTACCGTGGCTACCCCATTGAGCAATTGGCAACCAATTGCGACTTTATGGAGACCTGCCACCTGTTGCTGTACGGCAACCTGCCCAACGCCGCTGGCAAGGCAGAATTCAATAAACGTGTGACCAACCACACCATGGTTCACGATCAAATGCAGTATTTCCTGCGTGGGTTCCGTCGCGATGCACACCCCATGGCAATATTGACTGGTTTGGTGGGTGCACTATCGGCCTTCTACCATGACAGCACCGACATCAACAACCCTGAGCACCGCGAAATCTCCGCCATTCGTTTGATTGCGAAGATGCCGACCTTGGTTGCCATGGCCTACAAGTACAGCGCGGGCCAGCCTTACATGTATCCCCGCAATGACCTGAGCTACGCCGGCAACTTCATGCACATGATGTTCGCCACGCCTTGTGCAGAGTACAAGGTGAACCCGGTCATCGAGCGTGCAATGGACCGCATTTTCATCTTGCACGCCGACCACGAGCAAAACGCATCCACCTCCACCGTGCGCCTGTGCGGATCGTCCGGCACCAACCCCTTTGCGGCGATTGCCGCTGGTGTAGCCTGCTTATGGGGCCCCGCGCACGGCGGTGCCAACGAAGCCTGTCTGAACATGCTCGAAGACATCCAACGCATGGGCGGCATCGACAAGGTGGGTGAGTTCATGAACCAGGTGAAAGACAAAAACTCCAACGTCAAGTTGATGGGTTTTGGTCACCGCGTGTACAAAAACTACGACCCCCGCGCCAAGCTCATGCAAGAAACCTGCAAAGAAGTGCTGGCGGCGTTGGGCTTGGAAAACGACCCGTTATTCAAGCTGGCCATGGCGCTGGAAAAAATTGCGCTGGAAGACGAGTACTTTGTGTCACGCAAGCTCTACCCCAACGTCGACTTCTACTCCGGCATCGTGCAGCGCGCCATTGGCATTCCCGTGGGTCTGTTCACCGCCGTGTTTGCTCTGGCACGCACCGTGGGTTGGATTGCCCAGTTGAACGAAATGATTGGTGACCCCGAGTACAAAATCGGCCGCCCACGCCAGTTGTTCACCGGCTCCGTGGCCCGCGACGTGCAGCCCATCGGCCAACGCTAAACAAGCCTAAGCTCTAACGCCCGCCTGACGGCAACGTCGGCGGGCGTTTCATTTACAGCAGCGCAATCGCAAGGCGCATAAAATCAAGGATTGCCACGGCAAGGAATACCAAATGGGAAGCATGGAATCACAACTGCACGGTCGCACGCTGTACGACAAACTCTGGGACGAACACGTTGTCCACACCGAAGACGATGGCACAGCCATCCTCTATATTGACCGCCATTTGGTGCACGAAGTCACCAGCCCCCAAGCCTTCGAAGGTTTGCGCCAAGCCAACCGCAAAGTCTGGCGAGTGAGTTCTATCGTTGCCACGGCCGACCACAACACCCCCACCACCGGATGGGAACGCGGCATGGACGCCATCACGGACCCCACCAGCAAGGAGCAGGTCACCACGCTGGACAGCAATATTCGTGAATTTGGCTCGGCCGCTTACTTTCCGTTCTTGTCCAAACGCCAAGGCATTGTGCACGTCATCGGTCCTGAAAACGGCGCAACACTGCCGGGCATGACCGTTGTTTGCGGGGACTCTCACACCTCCACCCATGGCGCGTTTGGTGCGCTGGCCCACGGCATCGGCACCAGCGAGGTCGAGCACGTCATGGCTACGCAGACCTTGCTTGCAAAGAAGGCCAAAAACATGCTGGTCTCAGTTAACGGCACCTTGGCGCCGGGCCTGACCGGTAAAGATATTGTTCTGGCCATCATCGGCAAAATCGGCACCGCTGGTGGAACCGGTTACACCATCGAGTTTGGTGGTTCCGCGATCCGCGCCCTGAGTATGGAAGGCCGCATGACGGTTTGTAATATGGCCATTGAGGCCGGCGCTCGTGCTGGCTTGGTCGCCGTCGACGACAAAACCATCGAATATGTGCGTGGCCGCCCTATGGCTCCTGGTAGCAACGCAGCCAGCGACAAAGCTGCCGCTGTTGAATGGGATCAAGCCGTTCGGTATTGGAAAACCCTGCAATCGGACGCTAATGCCCGCTTCGACACGGTTGTCGAATTGGACGCTGCACAGATCGTTCCCCAGGTCACCTGGGGAACATCCCCAGAAATGGTTCTGGGTATCGATGCCCTCGTCCCTGACCCCGACAAAGAAAAGGACGCAAACAAACGCGCCGCGATTGAACGTGCATTGGTGTACATGGGCTTGGAGCCCGGCAAGGCCTTAAACGATTTGTTTGTCGACAAGGTCTTTATCGGCTCCTGCACCAATAGCCGCATTGAAGACATGCGAGAGGCAGCTGCTGTCGTCAAAAAGTTAGGGCAGAAAGTTGCAAGCAACATCAAGCTGGCGATGGTCGTGCCGGGCTCAGGTCTGGTGAAAGAACAGGCCGAGCGCGAAGGTTTGCACGAGATTTTCAAGGCCGCAGGCTTTGAGTGGCGTGAGCCAGGCTGCTCGATGTGCCTGGCGATGAATGCGGATCGTCTTGAACCTGGCGAGCGCTGTGCATCAACCAGCAACCGCAACTTTGAAGGCCGCCAGGGCGCGGGTGGGCGCACCCACCTGGTCAGCCCGGCCATGGCCGCCGCTGCGGCAATCCATGGCCACTTTGTCGATATCCGCAAATTTTCCTGAGCCATCTACAAAGGACACCACCATGAAAATCGTGATCACTGCCATTTGCGTCGCCGCCCTGTTGATGCTGACTGCCTGCAATACCGTTAAAGGTATGGGCCAAGACATTCAAAAAGCCGGTGAAAAAATTGAAGGGGTCTCCAGAAAATGAGAGCCTTCACCATCCACCAGGGTCTGGTTGCGCCCATGGACCGGGAAAACGTCGATACCGACGCCATCATTCCCAAGCAATTTCTGAAATCCATCCGCAAGACCGGCTTTGGCGAAAACCTGTTTGACGAATGGCGCTACCTGGACGCGGGCTTTCCCGGCCAAGACCCGACCAGCCGCAAACCCAACCCCGACTTTGTGTTGAACCAGCCACGCTACGCAGGCGCCTCCGTACTGCTGGCACGCAAAAACTTTGGCTGCGGCTCCAGCCGCGAACACGCGCCCTGGGCACTGGACCAATACGGCTTTCGCGCCATCATTGCGCCCAGCTACGCCGACATCTTCTTCAATAACAGCTTCAAGAACGGCCTGCTGCCCATTGTGCTCACCGAAGCGCAAGTAGGCCAGTTGTTCATCGAGGCCCTGGCCTTCCCCGGCTACCAACTGACGGTCGATCTGGAGCGCCAGGTCATCGTCAAGCCCCAGGGCGAAGAGATTGCATTTGAGGTGCAGGCCTTCCGCAAATACTGCCTGCTCAATGGCTTTGACGACATCGGCCTGACCCTGCGCCACGCCGACAAGATCAAAGCATTTGAAGCCCAACGTTTGGCACAAAAACCATGGCTAGCCCGCACGATGACTGCGTAAGCGGCTCCCAAATTCATAGCAATTAAAGAACATCATGAAAATCGCAGTATTGCCCGGTGACGGCATTGGTACCGAAATCGTGGCCGAGGCCGTCAAGGTCCTAAACGCCCTGGCCCTCCCTCTGGAGATGGAAACCGCCTTGGTTGGCGGCGTGGCGTTTGACGCGCATGGACACCCGCTGCCCGAAGCCACCTTGAAGCTGGCCAAAGAAGCCGACGCTGTGCTGTTCGGCGCCGTAGGTGACTGGAAATACGACAAGTTGGAACGCCAGTTCCGCCCCGAGCAAGCCATCCTGGGCCTGCGCAAGAACCTGGGCCTGTTCGCCAACTTTCGCCCCGCCATATGCTACGAGCAGTTGGTGGACGCGTCCAGCCTCAAGCCCGAAATCATCTCCGGCTTGGACATCTTGATCATCCGCGAACTAACCGGAGACATCTACTTCGGCCAACCCCGCGGCCGCCGTATCGCCACCGACGGTCACTTCCCCGGTGCCGAAGAAGCGTTTGACACCATGCGCTACAGCCGCCCCGAGATCGAGCGCATTGCCCACGTCGCGTTCCAAGCCGCGCAAAAACGCAGCAAGCGCGTGACCAGTGTGGACAAGAACAACGTGCTGGAAACCTCGCAACTGTGGAAAGACGTGATGGTCGAAGTCGCCCAGCAGTACCCCGACGTGGCGCTGGACCACATGTTGGTGGACAACGCGGCCATGCAATTGGTCAAAGCACCCAAGAAGTTTGACGTGCTGGTCACCGGCAATATGTTTGGTGACATCTTGTCTGACGAAGCCTCCATGCTCACTGGCTCTATCGGCATGCTGCCTTCGGCCAGCCTGAACAGCAGCAACCAGGGCCTATACGAGCCCAGCCACGGCAGCGCCCCCGACATTGCCGGAAAAGGCATTGCCAACCCACTGGCCACCATCCTGAGCGCGGCCATGATGTTGCGCTTTAGCTTGAACCAGGAAGCAGCAGCGATGCGCATTGAGAACGCTGTGAAGAAGGTGCTGGAACAAGGCCTGCGCACCGCCGACATTTACAGCGAAGGTACCAAGCGCGTTAGCACCAAAGAGATGGGCGATGCGGTGGTGAAAGCACTGGGTTAAAAAATCATTTCAGTCCGCGCGGGGCAAAAAATTATGATTTTCAGCTACAATAATACCCATGTTTGTAGCCCGCCCAGCCCCTTTGAACATTGCTTATGCCGCTCTGGCAAGCAAGGCTGCGCACGCAGGCATCACCACCACCACGACGATTAAAGGCTAATTCAGCCCGGTTCGTCGTGCGCCCTCCCGGCCAGACGAGCCGGGCAAACCGCCCCGCGTGGCACTGTTTGTTTTTTTATAAAAAGGCGTTGATATGAGCAAGTTGGTAGGTTTAGTCGGCTGGCGCGGCATGGTCGGCTCGGTGTTGATGGACCGCATGGTGCAGGAAAAAGACTTCGATTTGATCGAACCCCTGTTCTTCTCCACCTCCAATGCGGGCGGCAAAGCGCCAGCCCAGGCCAAGAACGAAACCACGCTACAAGACGCGTTCAACATCGACGCCCTCAAGCGCTGCGAGATCATCATTTCCGCCCAAGGCGGCGACTACACCACCGAAGTCTTCCCCAAGCTGCGCGCTGCCGGGTGGAACGGCCACTGGATTGATGCCGCATCCACCCTGCGCATGGAGCAAGACGCGGTCATCATTCTCGACCCCGTCAACATGCCCGTCATCAAAAACGCCATGGCAAACGGTGGCAAAAATTGGGTGGGCGGCAACTGCACCGTAAGCTGCATGCTGATGGGTGTGGGCGCGCTGTACAAGGCGGGGCTCGTGGAGTGGATGAGCACCCAAACCTACCAAGCCGCCTCTGGTGGCGGTGCCCAGCACATGCGTGAATTGCTCACCCAATACGGAACCTTAAATGCCGAAGTGAAGGCCCTGCTGGACGACCCCAAGAGCGCGATCCTGGAGATCGATCGCAAAGTCATCGCCAAGCAACGCGCCCTGACCCCTGCAGAGACTGCCAACTTTGGCGCCCCACTGGGTGGCTCGCTCATCCCCTGGATCGACAAGGATTTGGGCAACGGTCAGTCCAAAGAAGAGTGGAAAGGCATGGCCGAAACCAACAAGATTTTGGGTATAGATGAAGGCTTCAACACTGCAGCCATTCCCGTGGACGGATTTTGTGTACGCGTAGGCGCCATGCGTTGCCACAGCCAAGCCTTGACGTTCAAGCTGAATAAGGACGTGCCCGTGGCCGACCTGGAAGCCATGATGGCAGCCGACAACGAATGGGTCAAAGTGGTCCCCAACACCCGCGAGGCCACTCTCAAAGATTTGACCCCTGTGGCCGTAACCGGAACCATGACGATTCCCGTGGGCCGCGTGCGCAAACTGGCAATGGGCCCGCAGTATGTGGGTGCCTTCACGATTGGCGACCAGTTGCTGTGGGGGGCCGCAGAACCCCTGCGCCGTATGCTGCGCATTTTGTTAGACGCATAAACGGCAAGCACCCTGGACGGCCTTCAAAGAAATGCAGCGTCTGATTACGTTGTCGATTGGCAACAAAACCAGCTGATCTAAGGCCACCGTTTGATGGCCAATGAATCTTAAAAGCTGTCTTAGCTTGTCAGGCTAAGACATTGATGTTAAGGTACTTTTCAGGTTTTTGCGCGGGCCATTTTCGGCTGCCAAATAGATAAGTAATTGCTGCTCACATGAGCACCGGAGGCCTCTAAATTGATTGCAAAGTCACATCGTTGGCAACAGACCGCAATAGCGGCCGCAGCCATTGCGTTATTCGGCCTTTCCACCACCGGGGCCATGGCGCTGTCGCTAGGTAAAATCACGGTCATGTCAGCATTGGGGGAGCCCCTGCGTGCGGAGATTGATGTACCGGACATCAACTCAGAGGAGGCCGCATCCCTCAAAGCTGGCATTGCGGCACCAGAGGCATTTGTTGCGGCGGGGCTGGACTTCAATCCAGCCATGTCTAGCGTGCAAGCATCGCTACAACGGCGCGCTGATGGCCGCGCATTCATCGCCCTGAGCAGCGATCGCCCTATCAACGAGCCATTTGTCGACATGATTCTGGAGACCAGCTGGTCGTCCGGACGACTCGTACGTGACTACACCATGCTGTTTGACCCACCAGCCTTGCGCAAAGCTGCACCGGCGTCTACACCCACATTGGCGCAGACCAACGCGGCACCTGTTGCTGCAAATACAGCGTCGGCCAAAACATCGGCTGCCGTGACACCCAGCATTCAGGCACCAGCCCCCGCAGTAACTGCAACAGAACCCAAAGCGCCCACCAAAGCAGCCAAGGCAGAAAAAGCGGTCAAAGCGGTCAAAGCAGCCAAACATACGCCTGACGCACAACCCGCAACGCGGGCTGTGGAAGCCGCAACCGCACCAGCGGATAGCGCAACCCAAGTCACCATCAAAAGCGGCGACACCGCCAGCAGGATTGCCAACCGCACCAAAGCGGCTGGCATATCACTTGACCAGATGCTAGTCGCCCTTCTGCGCGCCAACCCGGACGCATTCATTCGTGAGAACGTCAACCGCATTCGCAGTGGTGCGGTAATGACCATCCCGACGGCAGAACAGGCGCAGTCGGTCTCGGCATCCGAAGCCACTCAAACCGTGGTGGCCCACAGCAAAGATTTTAACGAATACCGTCGTAGCCTCGCCAGCAATGCGCCCGCTGCCGAAGTAGACACTGCCGCCCGCAAAGCCAGCGGCGCCATTGAAGCTAAGGTAGAAGACAAAAAGCCTGCTGCAACCACACCCGACAAGTTAACCCTATCCAAGGGCGCGGTTCAAAGCAAGGCCAATGAAGACAAGATTGCCAAAGAGCGGGCCAAAAAAGACGCTGCCGACCGGGCGGCAGAAATAGCGAAAAACACGGCTGATCTGGAAAAAATTCGCAAAGCCAGCGCTGCCGCTGCCGCGACCGAAGCGTCCAAAGCGGCCGCTGCCGCTGTCACTGCAACCAAGAGGGCTGCAGCTGCGCCCGGCGTCACCATCGCACCCGTTGCAACGCCTGCGCCAATGGCCGTAACAGCGCCCGTTGAGGCAGTAGCTCCACCAGTTGCTGCATCCGCCCCTCAGACTCAGGCATCAGCGCCCGCTGAAGTTGTATCGGCAGCCGCAAGCACCGCCGCAGCACCTGCTGCAGCCATGACAGCCCCTGTCAACAGCCCCTACGAAGAACCCAGCTTGGTCGACGAGTTGCTAGACAACGCCTGGATACCCGCTGCCGCCGGCGGTTTACTCGCGCTACTGGGTGGCTTTGCGTTTTGGCGCATGCGTCAACGCAAGAAAAACGCGTCGCAAATGGACAGCTCCTTCCTGGAAAGCCGCCTGCAACCCGATTCATTCTTTGGTGCCAGTGGTGGCCAACGGATTGACACAACCAGCGAGATGAGCGGAACCGGGTCTTCCATGGTCTATTCTGCAAGCCAGCTCGATGCGGCCGACGATGTCGACCCAGTGGCCGAAGCCGATGTGTATTTAGCGTATGGCCGGGACCTCCAGGCAGAAGAAATTCTCAAGGAAGCAGCACGCATCAACCCCGGACGCTTAGCGATTCACACCAAGCTACTGGAAATTTTTGCAAAGCGGCGTGACACCAAAAACTTTGAAGTCACTGCCGCACAGGCGTTCAAACTCACCGGCAACAATAATCCAGACTGGATTCGAATTTGCGGAGTCGGTTTAGATCTGGATCCCACCAATCCCCTGTACCAGCCTGGCGGTGAGCCGACAGACGGGGAGGATCAAGGGACCGAATCGCAAGCGTCTGCATTCCCGCAAACGTCCTCATTCGGTAGCAGCACTATTCCCGTGTCAGTCCACGCGAACATTGACGAACCCGCAGCGGGCTCCGATCTGGATCTGGATTTGGACTTCTCCATCGACGACGAACCGGCCAGCGCCATCAGCGACGTCACGGGCGAACAGATTCAGCCAGAGCCCATGGAGCAAACGGTCACCATGTCTGCACCGGACAGTGGCGACAACGTGCTCGACATGGACTTTGATCTGTCAGAGGAAGCCCCTGCGCAAGTACCGGAATTCGACTCAGCTGAGTTGCCCGAGATCTCCATGTCCATGGATGGCATGAACCTTTCTGCGGACGAACCTGCCCCGGCTGCCAGCTACGCTGCTACCGACACCATGCCACTCGACGCCACCCCATCCGCTGCCGCCCAAAGCGACATGGGCATGCTCGAATTTGATATGGGATCTCTCTCACTTGACCTGGAAACCCCGGTTGTGGAGCACCCGACCGAAGTACCCGAACTCAACACCGCCGACCCGCTGGAAACTAAGCTCGCGCTGGCCGACGAGTTTGTGTCGATTGGTGACGACGATGGCGCCCGCGCCCTCATCGAAGAGGTGATCTCTGAGGCGCATGGTGATGTGTTGGCCAAGGCCCGCAAGGCGCTGGCCAACCTGAGCTAAACGGGGTGCACCGATCGGCGCGTGGTTGACGTGGATGTCTCTCGGCCGTGAGGGTAGCGCTAGGCCTTAGCTACGACGGACAAGCCTACCAGGGCTGGCAAAGCCAGCTCTCTAGGCTGACGGTGCAAGACAAACTCGAAGCCGCGTTGGGCCAATTTACGGCCCAACGCGTTTCTACTTTATGCGCTGGCCGTACCGATGCCGGTGTGCATGCGCTGATGCAAGTGGTTCACTTTGACACTGACCGTGTGCGCCCAATCAACGCTTGGGTTCGGGGTATCAACGCCCTGCTGCCGCGCGACATCGCGGTGCAGTGGGCCATGGCTGTGCCCGACAACTTCCATTGCCGCGCCAGCGCCACATCGCGCCGATACGCCTACGTGGTGCTGGACTCCCCGATTCGGCCCAGCTTGGAACGGGGCCGGGTGGGATGGACATTCCGACCACTTGACGACTCGGCGATGCGTTTGGCCGCTGTCGCGCTGATGGGCGAGCACGACTTCAGCTCGTTTCGGGCCTCACAGTGCCAAGCACTCAGCCCCATCAAGACCATGTACGCCATCGACATCCACCGCAATGGTGCGTACTGGCGGTTTGAATTCGAGGCCAACGCGTTTTTGCACCACATGATTCGCAACATCATGGGTTGCCTGATTACGATTGGACAAGGTAAGAAACCAGCCAGTTGGATGGCTGAGGTGCTGGCGGCGCGCAACCGCTGTGTGGCAGCCCCAACCTTTTCTCCCGACGGTTTGTATTTCCTGGGCCCACGCTATGGCGCTGAATGGGGCATTCCGGAGCGCACCGCTGGGTATGATGCTTTGCCATGAACGCCCCCTTTGAAACGACTACCGCGCCCACTACCGGCCTACTGCGCACCCGCATCAAAATCTGTGGTCTAACCCGCGAACAGGATGTTGATGCAGCCGTCGCCGCCGGGGCTGACGCCATTGGTTTTGTGCTCTACGCCAAGAGTGCACGATACGTGCCAGCCGCTCGTGCTGCAGAACTGGCCCGCCGACTACCCGCCTTTGTCACACCGGTGCTGCTGTTCGTGAACGCAAGTGCTACAGAAATAGGAGCTGCTTGCGCAATGGTGGCAGGGGCTACGGTGCAATTTCATGGTGATGAGAGCCCGATTGACTGTGCCCAAGCGACCGGTCACGGTGCGCGCCCGTACCTGCGCGCAGCCCGAATCCCCTTGGGCGATGGCGCCAAGGCGTTTGACCTCGTAAAATACGCCCACGATTATTCAAACGCCCAGGCCATACTGCTCGACGCCCATGTCGACGGCTATGGTGGGGGCGGCAAGGTATTCAATTGGTCACTGCTTCCTCCAAACGTCAACGCTCACCTCGTCTTGAGTGGTGGACTCACACCTGCAAACGTGGGCGATGGGATCGCGCAGCTTAGGCCGCGCTGCCTGTCGCTTGCGGTGGATGTCAGCTCCGGCGTAGAAGCTATTGACCCTGACGGGCAGCCCATGCGAGGCATTAAAGATGCCAACAAGGTGGTTGACTTTATCCGTGCGGTGCGTGCAGCAGACGACCAACTCCGCTTAGGCTAGCGGCTCACCGCAAACACCGCCAGCGCCATGTGCGAGCAGGCGGCATCTGATTGATCCATTTCACCGGTGGTGTGTCAGCCTAAGGCATGTGCACTACTCCTTCAAGGAATATATCGTGACAACTTATGACCAACCCGATGCATCGGGCCACTTCGGCAAATACGGCGGCAGCTTTGTCTCCGAGACACTGACCCACGCCATCAACGAGCTGACAGACACTTATGCCAAGTACCAGAATGACCCCGAGTTTTTGGCAGAGTTTGCATATGAACTAGCCCATTTTGTCGGCCGCCCTTCCCCCATCTACCACGCGGCCCGCATGAGCCGTGAAATGGGCGGTGCACAAATCTTCCTCAAACGCGAAGACCTGAACCACACCGGCGCCCACAAGATCAACAACACCATTGGGCAGGCCATGCTGGCCAAACGCATGGGTAAGCCGCGCGTGATTGCGGAAACCGGTGCCGGACAGCACGGTGTCGCTACGGCCACCATCTGCGCCCGCTACGGATTGGAGTGCGTGGTCTACATGGGCAGTGAAGATGTCAAGCGCCAGAGCCCCAACGTTTACCGTATGAAGTTGTTGGGCGCTACGGTGGTGCCGGTCGAGAGCGGCAGCAAAACCCTCAAAGACGCCCTCAATGAGGCCATGCGCGACTGGGTTGCCAATGTCGACAACACTTTTTACATCATCGGCACGGTAGCTGGGCCCCACCCCTACCCGATGATGGTGCGCGATTTCCAAAGCGTGATTGGCAACGAGTGCTTGGTGCAAATGCCGGAAATGCTGGCGGCCACCGGCTGCAAGACGAAGCAGCCCGACGTGGTGGTGGCCTGCGTGGGCGGTGGATCTAACGCCATGGGCATCTTCTACCCCTACATTGAACACGCGAAAACCCGCTTGATCGGCGTGGAAGCGGCGGGCGAAGGCATGGACAGCGGCAAACACTCGGCCAGCATCCAGCGCGGCAGCCCTGGCGTGTTACACGGCAACCGCACCTACGTGCTGCAAGACGACAACGGCCAAGTGACCGAGACCCACAGCATCAGTGCTGGCCTAGACTACCCCGGCGTGGGCCCAGAACACGCGTTTCTGCACGACATAGGCCGCGCTGAATACGTGGGCATCACCGACCAAGAGGCACTGGCCGCCTTCCACTACCTGTGTCGTACTGAAGGCATCATCCCGGCGCTGGAATCCAGCCATGCAGTGGCCTACGCCATGAAATTGGCCAAAACCATGCGCCCCGACCAGTCCATTTTGGTCAACCTGTCAGGCCGCGGAGATAAAGACATCGGCACGGTAGCCGATCTGAGCAACGGTGAATTTTTCTGCCGACCCAGTTGCACCGGGCAATCGGTCAAAGGCAGCGCACAACCCGTGCAAGTCGTTAAAAGCGCAGGAGGTGCAGCATGAGCCGTATCAGCACCACCTTTGACGCCTTAAAAGCCCAAAACCGCAAGGCTCTGATTCCCTTTGTCACGGCGGGCTACCCGTTTGCCGATATCACCCCAGAGCTGATGCACGCCTTTGTCGCCGGGGGTGCCGATGTGATTGAGCTGGGTATTCCTTTCTCAGACCCCAGTGCCGACGGGCCGGTGATCCAAAAGGCGGGCGATCTTGCCCTGTCCTACGGGATTGGGCTGGTCCAGATACTAGACATGGTGCGCATCTTCCGCCAAACCAACACCCACACCCCGGTGGTGTTGATGGGTTATGCCAACCCAGTGGAACGGTATGACCAGATTCACGCCGCGCCTGCAGGTACAACAGCCGCCGCAGGCAGCGTATTTGTGCGGGATGCCGCCGCCGCGGGTGTAGACGGTGTCCTGATCGTGGATTACCCACCCCAAGAGTGCGAAGCCTTCGCAGCCGACTTGCGGGTCCACAACATGGACTTGATCTTCTTGCTAGCCCCCACCAGTACCGACGCCCGCATGGCACAGGTAGCCCAGGTGGCCAGCGGGTATGTATATTACGTGTCGCTCAAAGGCGTGACCGGCTCTGGTGCGCTGGATGTGGGTGCGGTGGAAGCCATGCTGCCCAAGATTCGCCAGCACATCAGCACGCCGGTGGGCGTGGGTTTTGGCATCCGCGATGCAGCTACTGCCAAAACCATTTCACGCGTGGCGGACGCGGTGGTTATTGGCAGCAAAATTATTCAATTGTTGGAAAACCAACCGCGTGACCGGTTGGCGGCGGTGGCGCAGGCGTTTTTGAGTGATATTCGGGGGGCTATGGACGCTGGGTGAGCAACTACGCGCGCTGCCGACCCAGCGGCGCAGCACGGGCGACCCTATTGCGTGGACCCTGCGGGCTGCCCTGTGGTGCTCAGGCCAATCGGGGTCTGGCTAAACTCGCCCTGAGGGCTCAAACAACGCCAGCCCTGATCCGATAGGCCTTGCGCTCCTCGGCCACGCAGAAGGGATCGCCCGCGCCGCGCCGCTGGGTCGGCTGGGGTGGTTGGTTGGGAACAGGGTCTGGTGCAGTGGGTTGGCAAACGGGAGGGGTTGGAAATGGGTGAATCGCGGTTGCAACATCGGGTGAACAAATTTCCGGCTTTTGCTATCTTTATGAGAGTGGCCGGCGCAGCATTTACAAGGGCTGGAGGCTGCTTTTGTTAACTATCTGGCCCGAGTATTCCGCAACCGGCTGGTATGTAAATTGCGCTGACCAACATGAAACCTAGCTACTTCATTCTTGCGCTCGTACTGGCGTTAGCCGGGTGCAGCTCCAATCACGAATTACTCCATAACCGCGTTGCTGAGTGGCGTACGGACCTTGATCGTTCTGTTCCGATTGGCACGTCAATACAAAATGCAAAAGCCTGGGGCATACGAAAGGGTATTTCTTTTCAATACCTGGAACCTCAGCGGCAGCTATATGCGCTCGCAGAACGTGTTCCTGAAACGGGACTCAACAAGTTCATGTGTGCCGAATGGTCAGTTGTACTCAAAATATCTTTCTCCGTTGAAGGATTCTCCGAAGCGAACAACGTCAGTACTGTTGGTACATGTCTTTGAGAAATCATTTTCATTGAACCTGCAGAATGAAGAAGTGACCCACCCGAACATGCAATCAAAAAAAAGATGCCACCAGTACCGACCAGCGCCGTTGGGTGGCACGGAGCGCAGCCTTGGGCGCTTCCACGCTACCCCAACGCCAATATCGGATAATCAGCCCATCTGTTGAAAGCCCGCCTGGGCGACGCACTGGAGATATGTATTTATGAGCTGGCTCGAAAAACTGCTTCCCCCCAAAATCCAGCAAACCGATCCGTCGGACCGGCGCACCATGCCCGAGGGGCTGTGGATCAAATGCCCCAGTTGCGAGACGGTGCTCTATAAGACCGATCTGGAGCAAAACCAAAACGTCTGCCCCAGTTGCAGCCACCACCACCGCATCAACGCGCGTGCACGGCTT
>JBBRSA010000040.1:0-34879 GCA_038245855.1 Burkholderiales bacterium | reverse complement strand
TGCACAGGAAAAGCAGCAAGCAACAGAATAGCGCGCCAACTCGCGTTATAATCAAAAGCTAATGGTGGCTGTAGCTCAGTTGGTAGAGTCCAGGATTGTGATTCCTGTTGTCGTGGGTTCGAGCCCCATCAGCCACCCCAATTTTGCGTTTTTCATGTGGTAAGTCCTTGATTCCCTTGTAGATAGGGGGTTTCAAGCCAGATATAAAGTCTGGTTGTTACACAGCCTGTTACACAACTTTGTGATACAGGGCCACATGAAAGCCATCGCACCCAATCTGTTTGTACGCGGCCAAAGCAGCCGCATTTATCCCCGCCGCCGCATTCCTACGGCACTGCTGGAGGCCTATCCCCGCAAGAAGACACACATCGTAGTGTGCCTTGGTACTTCTGATGTGAAGCGCGCCAAAGAACTCAAAAACATCGAAGAAGTTCGTATAGACGCCGAATTCAGTCGCCTTAAGGAGGAGTTGAAGGCCAAGGCCACTCTCAAAAAGCGCGTCAAGCTCAGCAAGCTCAGCCTCCTGCCTCAAACAAATCGATGGCAGCACGCACGGGCGGATAGCTCAGTCCCGTCATCGCCACGATTTGCATGATCTTGATGCCCTACTTATGTAGCCGAACGACTTGCTTGCGTCTCTCGTGGAGTTGCTCCAGTGTTTGCTTTCTTGCGTTTTCTTTTATCTATAGGGTATCCACCAGCGCACTTCGGCTTACCAGTTGGCCAAGGACGGATAATGTTTTTAGGTTAGATTACGAGAGAAAAGTTGCTATAGCCCTCGTTGAATATAGGTAAGTAGCTATCAAAAGCATAGTAAGGATGCGTATAACGGCAGTTCGGGCTTTTACGCCGAATCAACGCGTGGAAACCGAATAGAAATGCATGTGTGCCCGTCGTTTGACGCGACAGTAATGGCACCCTGATGGGCCTGTACGATGGCTTGGGTGATGGCCAGCCCCAGGCCAGTTCCTTCGCCGCTGGCGTGCTGGCGGGATGCGTCGGCGCGGTAAAAGCGCTCGAACAGGCGCGGCAGGTGCTGCGCAGGAATAGTCTCGCCGGGGTTGTCCACGGTCAGCAGGGCGTGTTCTGGTGTCTCGGTCAGCGTCACCAGCACGGCGCCGCCGCTTGGGGTGTAACGCAGCGCGTTGGACAGCAGGTTGCTGATGGCGCGGCGCAGCATGAGGCGGTCTCCCGCTACGGTGCATTGGCCTGACAGTTTCAAACGCACAAATTTTTCTTCGGCCAGTGCTTCATAAAAATCAAATAACTCGTTCACTTCACGCGCCAAATCCACGGCCTCGCTTTTGGCGGCCATGAGGACGTCGGTTTGTGTGGATTCGGTCTTGGCCAGAAACAGCATGTCGGAAATCATACGGGTGAGCCGTTCAAACTCTTCCGCGTTGGATTCCAGAACCTCCCTATAACTTGCTGCATCACGGGGGCGCGACAGCGACACCTGGGTTTGTGTCATCAAGTTGCTCACCGGGGTGCGCAGTTCATGCGCAATGTCGGAAGAAAAATCGGACAGGCGCCTAAACGCATCTTCTAGCCGGGCCAGCATGGCATTCAAAGATTTCGCCAAGTCGGCCAGTTCGGGCGGCACCGCATCTACGGGCAAACGCTGGTCTAGCTTGTGGGCGGTAACGCCCGCTGCCCGGTCGCGCATGGCGCGCAGCGGCGCCAGGCCCCGACTGGCGGCAAACCAGCCTAAGAACCCCATCGCGACGGCCGCACCCGCTACAAACAACCACAGGGTGCGCATAAAGAGGCGCATGAACTGTGTATGGTGCTCAATGTCTACCGCTACGGTAACCCGCAGTGGCGGCATCGCTGCTATGGCGGTAGATATAGCGTGGGTCATGCCGCGGTAGGTGCGGCCCCCCTGGGTCCAGGTTGTGAATGCAGGGGTCGTTGGCGCAATACGCGTCGGCTGCCATGCGGCGGTGAAGTCGACCATAGGTGATGCCAATAGAACGTCGTTATGGGGCCCCAACACTTGTATGACCAGATCGTGGTGTCCGATCAAAGCGTCGCCTAGCACCGCCGCAAGCTGGGCAAAGTCGTGGGGCGACGCCACCCGTTCGATGGCGTGCTGTGCCAGCTGCATCTTGCCGACCAGCACGTCGCGGTCCTGTTCTTCAAAGTGCTTCTCGATGGCCACCCCAATCAAGCCGCCCAGCGCCAGGAGCACGGTGCAGGAGCCGGCCGCAAACAGCAGCGTCAACCGCGCGGTGAGCGACAGTTTGGCGTTCATGCTGGGTCGGGCACTTCCAGCACATAACCCATGCCGCGTGCGGTGCGGATCAGCTTGGGGTCAAAGGGTTCATCCACCTTGGCCCGCAGGCGGCGAATGGCTACTTCGATGACATTAGTGTCGCTGTCAAAGTTCATGTCCCACACCTGCGAGGCAATCATGGAGCGCGGCAGCACCTCGCCCTGGCGGCGCAGCAGTAGCTCCAGCAAGGCAAATTCTTTGGCGGTGAGTTCGATGCGGTTGCCACTGCGGGTGACACGCCTGCGCACCATGTCCAGCTCCAGATCGGCGGCGCGTAGCAGGGTGGGCTCCATCGCGCTTTTGCCCCGGCGTAAGAGCGTACGCACGCGGGCCAGCAGCTCGGAAAACGCAAATGGCTTGACCAGATAGTCGTCGGCGCCCAATTCCAACCCCCGGACACGGTCTTCTACTTGGTCGCGAGCCGTCAAGAACAGCACCGGCATCTCTTTACCGCCCTGGCGAACACGCTCCAGAATCTGCCAGCCGTTCAGGCCGGGCAGCATCACATCGAGCACCAGCAGGTCAAAGTCGCCCGTCAAGGCCAGGTGCAACCCGTCTACGCCGTTGGTGGCCAGTTCGGTGACAAAGCCGGACTCCGACAGCCCCTGCTTGAGGTAGTCGCCGGTTTTTGGTTCGTCTTCAATAATCAATATTTTCATGGAAATGTGGGGTAACGCATCTTGTGCGCATCGCCATTGTGCCCTTCGTATGGGCGCACCACACAAGCTGACAAAACTGTAATGTGACGGTCAGCTAGCCGTTGGTTAGCTGACTGCATCATTGCCGCCTGTCAGCTTTAACGTGCCCGGAACCCTTGAATGAAAAACACCATTGCCCTGATCATGGCAATCACCGTGGGTGGTTTTGTACACATGAGCGTCCAAGCGCAAAGTCTGTCCATCGCAATGGATCAGGCTTGGAGTCGCCATCCGATGGCTGCGGCCGACCCTGCCCGTACTGACGAAGCGCGGGCACGAATAGACAATGCCAATCGCCTCACGCCAGCACCGGCGTCCGTTTCGCTGGCCAATGTGAACGACCAACTCAACGCCAACCGAGGCAAGCAGGAGTGGGAGCTGGAAGTTGCCACGCCTCTGTGGTTGCCGGGCCAAAGAGCTGCCCGCCAGAATGAAGCAGCGGCAGCGCAGAGCGATTTGACAGCACGCCAACAAGTTGCGCGCCTGCAACTGGCTGCAGAGCTGCGTGAGTCTTGGTGGGCCCTGGCCAGTGCACGCAATACACACGCCGCGGCTCTGGACCGCCTGCACACAGCGACTGCCTTGGAATCTGACGTGCAACGCCGCTACAAAGTGGGGGAGTTGGCGCGGGTCGATGCCAACCTGGCACAAAATGAGACGCTGGTTGCCCAGTCAGAATTGTCTGAGGCACAAACTGCTCTGGCACAGGCAGAGCAAAACCTGCAGGCGCTGACCGGTGTAGCCCCACCAGCCACACTGCCCGCTGAAGACGTGCCTAGGCAGCGCCAGCAGCCCGAAACCCATCCCAGCCTAAGGGCTGCCAATGCCGCTACCCAGTTAGCATTTTCCCGACTCCAACTGGCCCTGCACAGTACGCGTGAAGCACCAACACTGGCAGTGCGCATGTTGCGTAGCCGCGCGGACGTGAATGACAGTTATGCAGACACGCTGGGAATCAAGCTGACGGTGCCGTTTTCATCCGGTGCGCGCATGCGCCAGGACGCGGCGAGTGCCCAGGCTGAGTGGGTCCAAGCGGATGCGGAAATGGCTCAGGCTAGGCACCGCGTTCAACAGGTGATGGACACTGCCCAACGCGCATTCGTCAGTGCCCAAAACCAGCTGACGTTGGTCCAGATACGGGTGCGGCTCACAGCAGACAACCTGGCCCTCGCAGAGAAATCGTTCTCGTTGGGTGAGTCTGACCTTAGTACGTTGCTACGGGCACGTGCAGCTGCATTGGACGCCCAAGCGCTGCACAACCGATACCAGGTGGGGGTGGCTGCAGCCCAATCCCGCGTCAAACAATCCATGGGAGTTCTACCTTGACCACCACCTTGCGTACCACGGCGAAAAAATCCGCAGCCTTTGCCCGTGCCGCGACCCTGAGCCTGACACTTGCCGCATTTTCATGGGGAGCATGGGCGCACGGGGGCGAAGACCATGGGGAGGCCGCGCCTGCCGTGGTCAGTGCCACTATGGCCCCAAGGGCTACCGCGCAGACCGAAGACTTTGAGCTGGTGGCCCAAATGCAAGGCACCACCCTGACGCTGACATTGGACCGTTTTGCTACCAACGCACCGGTGTTGGATGCGCAGATTGAGGTCGAAAGCGGCACCAACCTGAAAGCCATGGCCAAGCCCATTGCACCGGGCGTGTACGCACTACAAGCACCGCTGCTTGCAACACCGGGCAGCTACCCACTAACATTCTCGGTGCAGGCAGGTGACACCACCGATTTGATGGCGGCCACGCTGGACATTGCAGCACCCAGCGCAGTTGCTGTGCATGGGCGCGGCTGGGGGGAATGGGCCACATGGGGCGTGGCCGCCGCCGCACTGGTCTTTGGCATGGTGTTGGTGGTGCTGCGCCAGCGCAAACGCGCCCGACGCGATGGAAACTGACCGATCCAAGCCAACCACCTCCAGACAAAAAAAGCGATACCCCTATGTTGAAACCCACCTTGATCGCCAGCTTGATAACGCTGGCCGCGTTCACCCTGAGCGACCCCGCTGCCGCCCACGGGGATGAGGATCACAGCCCAGAGGCCACGCTTGCGACGACAAAAGCCGCTACTGCTGCTACTGCCGCTACGGCTGAAGGCCATGAGCCACAGGCCGTGGCTGCGCAACGCCTGCCTGACGGCAGTCTGTTTATGCCCAAGGCGGTGCAGCACCAGCTCGGTGTGCGCACGGTGTTAGTCCAGGTGCAGGAGGTCGCCACCACGGTGGAGTTCAATGGCCGGGTTATCCCCGACGCCAATGCCGGCGGGCGTGTGCAGGCCAGCCAGTCCGGACGTATTGAGGCAGGCCCCAAGGGATTGCCCACCATTGGGCAGAAGGTGGACAAGGGTCAGGTATTGGCCTATTTGCGCCCCAGTGCCAACAGCATTGAACGCGGTAACAGCCAGGCGCAATTGGCTGAACTGGAGTCGCAGTTGGCCATTGCCCAGCGCAAGGTGCAGCGTTACCAGCAATTGGAAGGCTCTGTGCCGCAGTCCGCCATAGAGGCTGCACGCCTGGAGCGGGACGCCTTGCAAAAACGCCGTGCTGCGGTGGGCGCAGGCCTGAATACGCCACAAGCGCTGGTGTCTCCGGTGACTGGCGTTATCAGCCTAGCCAGTGCGGTTTTGGGGCAGGTGGTAGATGCCAAAGACATGTTGTTTGAGGTTGTAGACCCCATACGTTTGAGTGTCGAAGCATTGGCCTATGACGCAGCCTTGGTGGACGGTCTGGCCTCGGCCAGCGCGCAAGTCCCCGGCGGTGTGCTGGATTTGCAGTTTGTCGGTGGGGCACGGCAACTGCGCGAACAAGCCATTCCTTTGCTGTTTAGGGTCAAGACGGGCAGTGTTGCAGTGGCAGTAGGCCAACCGGTCAAGGTGATTGCCAAAACCACGCGTACCACCCAGGGTGCAATCATTCCCCAGACTGCGTTGGTAAAGGGTGGGGCGGGAGAAACATCGGTGTGGGTGCATGGTGCGCCCGAACATTTTGTTTTGCGTAAGGTGACAGCCCAAGCCATTGACGCAACCAACGTCGCGCTGACCGCAGGTATTGAAAGCGGTGAGCGCGTCGTCACCGAAGGCGCCGGTTTGCTGTCGCAAGTTCGCTGATATGTTTGACTTCATCATCCATACCAGCCTACGCCAGCGCTTAATCGTGCTGGGCGTCTCGCTCTTGCTGGTTATCTACGGCATTTTCACCGTTCGGCAGATGCCGGTGGACGTGTTCCCAGACCTGAATAAACCCACCGTCACTTTGATGATCGAAGCCGGTGGCATGGCGCCCGAAGAGGTAGAGCAACTGGTCACCTTTCCGGTGGAATCCAGCATGAACGGCATGCCGGGGGTAACCCGGGTGCGTTCGGTCTCGGGCATCGGTTTGTCCATCATCTATGTCGAGTTCGAGTGGGGCTCTGACATCTACCGCAACCGCCAGCAAATCAGCGAGCGGCTGAACCTGGTGCGCGAGCAGTTGCCACCGGGCGTGGTGCCGCAGCTCGGGCCAATCTCGTCCATCATGGGTGAGATATTGCTCATCGCCTTGCCCGCCGATCCGGCCAAAGTCAGCCCCATGCAAGTGCGCGAGTACGCCGACTGGGTTATGCGTCCGCGCCTCTTGACCATTCCCGGTGTGGCCCAGGTCACGCCCATTGGCGGCGAGGTGCGCCAGTACCAGGTAGAAATCAACCCGGCGCAGTTGCAGGCGTTGGGCGTGGAGCGCGAAAAACTGGAGGCCGCACTGCGCGACTTTGGCGCCAACACCAGTGGCGGCTTTTTAGAGTCGCAAGGGCGTGAATATTTGATTCGCCAGATGGGTCGCACCAGCCGCATTGAAGATCTGCAAAACGTGGTGGTGACGGTCAAAAACGGCCAGCCTATTTTTCTCAAGCAGCTCGCCGAGGTGAAGATCGCCCCGGCCCTGAAACGCGGCGATGCTGGCTACAACGGCAAACCGGCGGTGATTTTGTCGGTGCAAAAGCAGCCTAGCGCCGACAGTGTGACGGTGACCCGCGAGGTGGAGCGCGCCATTGCAGCGCTGAGCAAGAGTTTGCCGCCGGGTGTGGAGGCACCGCAGTTCCTCTTCAAGCAGGCCGACTTCATTGAGCACTCGGTCACTAACGTGCAAGATGCCTTGCGCGACGGTGCCATTCTGGTGGCGGTGATTTTGTTCATGTTCTTGCTCAACGTGCGCACCACGCTGATCTCCTTAACAGCTATTCCGGTGTCGCTGCTGGTCACCGCGCTGGTGTTTCACTACTTTGGCCTGTCCATCAACACCATGACTTTGGGCGGCCTTGCCATTGCCATTGGCGAGCTGGTGGACGACGCCGTGGTCGGTGTGGAAAACGTGCTGCGCAGGCTCAAACTCAATAGTGCCTTGCAAGTGCCTCGCCCTGTGGTGGAGGTGATTGCCAGTGCCACGCTGGAAGTGCGCTCGGCCATTGTGTATGCCACGGTCATCATCGTGCTGGTGTTTGTACCGCTGTTTGTGCTGCCCGGAATTGAAGGGCGCCTGTTCACGCCGCTGGGTATCGCCTACATCGTCTCCATCCTGGCCAGCATGTTGGTGTCGGTCACCATTACTCCGGTGATGGCGTATTACCTCTTGCCAAAAATGAAGCAGATGGGCCATGGCGACAGCCCGCTGGTGGTGCGGCTCAAGCGTTGGGATGCGAAGTTGCTGCACTGGTCGTTTGCGCGCACGCAAACCTTGCTCATTGCAGCTTTGCTCGCGGTGGTGCTGGCAGCGGCCACCATCCCACTGTTTCCCCGCGCCTTCTTGCCACCCTTTAACGAAGGCACGCTTACCGTCAACGTGGTACTGAACCCCGGCACCTCGCTGGCCGAGTCCAACCGCATAGGCACTCTGGCCGAGCAGATCGTGGCCGGCGTTCCAGAGGTGACCCAAGTGGGGCGGCGAACCGGCCGTGCGGAATTGGACGAACACGCCGAGGGTGTGCACTACACCGAAATGGATGTGGACCTAAAAGCATCCAGCCGCAGTCGCGAAGACATCATCAACGACATTCGCACCCGCCTAGCCGTGCTGCCTGCGGTAAGCAGTGTGGGCCAGCCCATCTCTCACCGGCTGGACCACCTGCTCTCTGGCGTGCGCGCCCAGATCGCGCTCAAGGTCTATGGTGACGATCTGGATACGCTACGCGGCCTGGCAGCCGACTTGCGCACCCGCCTGAGCAAGATACCCGGCATCACCGACCTTGCGGTGGAAAAGCAGGTGTTGATACCGCAGATCAAAATTCATGTGAACTACGAGCAGGTGGCGCGCTACGGTGTGGCACCGGGCGCGCTGCTGCGTTCATTGCAGCAGATGATTGAGGGCGAGCGTATCACCCAGATTGTGGAAGGCAACCGCCGCTTCGACCTGGTGGTGCGCTTGTCCGAGGGCGATCGCAGCTTGCAGAAGCTGCAAAACCTGTTGATCGAAACACCCACCGGTGCCGTACCCCTGTCCAAGCTTGCCACCATCGAGGATGGCGACGGCCCGAACCAGATTAGCCGCGAGAACGCGCGCCGACGCATCGTGATCTCTGCCAACACGGATGGCAGCGACATGTCGCGGGTGATTGCCGACATTCGCACCGAGCTGGCCGCCAAGGCCTTGCCCGAAGGCTACTTCACGGCGCTTGAAGGCCAGTTTCAGGCTCAAGAGCAGGCAGCCAAGCTGATTGCATTGTTGGCAATGGTGTCACTGACCATGGTTTTTCTGGTGCTGTACAGCCGCTATAAGTCCACCGCGCTCACGCTCATCATCATGGGCAATATCCCGCTGGCTCTGGTGGGCAGCGTGATTGCGCTGTGGGTCTCGGGCCAACCGCTGTCGGTTGCGGCGCTGGTGGGCTTTATCACCTTGACCGGCATTTCTACCCGCAACGGCATTCTCAAGATCAGCCACTACATCAATCTGTGTGCTTTTGAAGGGGAAACCTTTAGCCAACACATGATCGTGCGTGGTTCGCTGGAGCGTTTGACGCCAGTCCTGATGACCGCGCTGGTGGCGGCTTTTGCCCTAGTGCCATTGTTGGTCTCCGCCGATGCGCCGGGCAAAGAACTGTTGCACCCAGTGGCGGTGGTGATTTTTGGTGGCCTGATCAGCTCCACACTGTTAGATACCTTGCTCACGCCGTTGATGTTCTGGCGCTGGGGGCAGGCACCACTGGAACGCCTTCTGGCAGCCAAGACGGACGAGCATTCGGCAGAGAGTTTTTGAGCGTTTTTTAAAAAGGAGTTGGTTATGAATAAGTTGAATGGATTGCTGACGGTCGTGGTGGCGGGCTTGCTGATGGGGGGTAGTTTGGCCTACGCCCATGAAGGTGAAGATCACACTGCTGCAGTCAAAGCCGCCAATGGCGGCCAGGTGCAAGTGGCGGGGGGCAACCGTTTTGAGCTAGTGGTCAGCAAAGACAGCACGGAGCCACGCGACAACCCGGTTTTGGTGTACGTGACGGACGGAGCTGGCAACAAAGTTGTCACCGCCGGAGCCACGGGTACGGCTACGCTTTTGGCGGGCAAGGATAAGTCGGTGGTTACTTTGGCTCCAGATGGCGACAACCGCATGAAGGGCGTTGGTAAATATGCCTCTGCAGCGGGCTTGAAAGCGGTGGTCTCCATTACCTTGGCCGGAAAAGCTGCCGAGCAAGCGCGTTTTACACCGCTGGCTGCCAAGGTCGATGGGCATACGAACCACACACATTGACGTGAACTTGGGGGCACAGTGGGTTGAAGCCCCGGCACTGGCCTTGGGTTGCCGATCAAACGCCAGATTGTTTAACGATAGGAAATTCATTCATGAAACGACAATTGCCACTCTCCTACGCATTTCCTAGCCTGCCGCGTCGGCAATTTGTCCGAGGACTGGCTGCCGGAGGTGTGTTGTTGGGTATGTCGGGCTGGTCGCATGCAGCGTTGGCGCAGGACGCAGGAGCTGACCGTCTCAGCGCGCCCGTACTCAAGGGCACTGAGTTTGACCTCGTGGTCGCCGAGACGCCGGCCAATTTCACCGGCAACCCACGCATTGCAACCAGCATCAACGGTTCGATCCCTGCGCCCACTCTGCACTGGCGAGAAGGAGATACGATTACCATCCGCGTGACCAACAAACTGCGCGAAACCACGTCTATCCACTGGCACGGCATCATCCTGCCTTACCAAATGGACGGTGTACCTGGCATCAGCTATGCGGGTATCCCACCGGGCGAGACCTTTACCTACCAATTCAAGGTCGAACAAAGCGGGACGTTTTGGTACCACTCGCATTCCGGCCTGCAGGAAATGACCGGCATGTATGGCGCCATTGTCATTACTCCCAGAGAGGGGGAGGCCATCAAGGCTGATCGCGATCATGTGATCTTGCTGTCCGACTGGACCGATGAAGATCCTATGCGTGTGTTCGCCAAGCTAAAGGCACTCAGCAGTTACTACAACAACAACCAATCGACTGCGACTGAATTTTTCCGTGATGCATCGCGTGATGGACTCAAGGCTGCGATTGACAAGCGCAAGATGTGGAACGAAATGCGCATGGGCCCCACTGATCTGGCGGACTTGTCGGCGTCAACCATGACCTTCCTGATGAACGGAACCACCCCATCGGGCAACTGGAATGGCACCTTCCGACCGGGAGAGCGCGTGCGGTTGCGGTTCATCAACGGCTCCAGCAACTCCTTCTTTGACGTTCGCATTCCCGGACTCAAACTCAAGGTTGTGCAGTCCGATGGGGTCAATGTCGAACCGGTTACTGTAGATGAATTCCGCTTCGGTGCCGGGGAAACCTATGACGTGCTGGTAGAGCCGCGAGACGATGCGTACACCGTGTTCGCGCAGTCCATGGACCGAACGGGTTATGCACGCGGAACGCTCGCTGTCAAAGTCGGGCTACAGGCGCCTGTGCCCGCGCTGGACAAGCCGCAATGGTTGTCCATGACGGACATGATGGGCTCCATGGGCATGGGTGCTATGGGCGGTGAAATGTCCGGAATGGATCATAGTGGTATGCAAGGTATGCAAGGTATGCAAGGTATGCAAGGCATGGACCATGGCGGCATGGCACCCGCAAACCCTCTTGCTGTACCCAGCACCAAGGTCCGCCACGCGCGTACGGAATATGGTCCCAGCACGGATGCGCGTGTGGACATGGCCCGCACCAATCTGGACGATCCTGGTATTGGATTGCGTGACAACGGGCGGCGGGTTCTAACCCTGGCTGACCTGCACACCATCGGCGGGCCACTGGATCCGCGCGGTGCGGAGCGTGAAGTCGAGTTTCACCTCACGGGCAACATGGAACGCTACACATGGTCGTTTGACGGGCTTGAATTTGGCCAATCAACGCCGGTGAACTTCCGCTACGGCGAGCGGGTTCGCGTGATCCTTCACAACGACACGATGATGACGCACCCTATGCACATGCACGGCATGTGGAGCGAACTGGAAACCGCAGAAGGAAAATTTCAGGTGCGTCGTCACACCATTCCGGTGCAACCAGCACAGCGCATCAGTTTCCTGGTGACTGCCGAAGCCTTAGGCCGCTGGGCCTGGCACTGCCACCTTTTGTTCCATATGGATGCAGGCATGTTCCGCGAAGTGGTGGTGGCTTAAGACATGAATCACAGCAATAGGAAAACCAAGATGAAGATGACATTAAATAGCCTCGCTTGGGTGCTTGTGTTGGCGGGTTTTGGAACGACATCGGTGTGGGCACAGGTCCAAAGCGACGCTATGCCGAGCATGGACCACAGCATGATGAACCACGACAGCATGCAAGGCCAGGGCGGACCGGCACCAGTGGATGCGCGCGATCCGCACGCCTATTCCGGTGGCTACACGCTTGAAACGGGGCCCTACGCTTTGCCGGGAACCCGTCAACTGCGAATGGCTGATGAACACAATTTCGGTTCCATTTTGTTCAATCGTCTTGAACGGGGGTATGGGCGCAACAACAGTAGCTCTACCATTTATGACACACAGCTCTGGTTTGGCCGGGACTACGACCGTCTAGTAATTAAGGCTGAAGGCGATATGGACCGGGGTAAGGTGCAGGAGGCTCGGACCGAGGTCTTGTGGGGTCACGCCGTTGCGCCTTTCTGGGATGCTCAGGCGGGGCTGCGCTACGACAGTGGCGGAATTGAGCCTGAGCGCAAGTGGCTGACTCTGGGTGTACAAGGAATTTCTCCGTATTGGTTCGAAGTGGATGCGGCAGCCTACGTCGGTGAAAGCGGTAGAACGGCGCTGCGATTGGGCGCTGAATATGAAATCTTGTTTACCCAAAAATTGATACTGCAACCGCGCGTTGAAGTTAATTTCTACAGCCAAGACGACACCGCGCGTGAAATCGGTTCTGGGCTGGCCAACGGCACTGCAGGCTTGCGCCTGCGCTATGAGATCAACCGGCAGTTTGCCCCGTATGTAGGGGTAGAGGGCAGCGGCAAATTTGGCAAGACGGCCGATCTGGCTCGTAACAGCGGCGCCAACACCAGTGACACGCGCTGGGTGGCCGGCGTTCGATTCTGGTATTGAAACGTTTTACCAGCTGTACTGATTGCTACAAAAATTAGATGAAGTAAAAATGATTTTTAACGAAAGAGGTATTTTGTGAACAAGACACTCAGTTTTCTACTATTGGGCGCTTTCCCGTTATTGGCTTTGGCAGGCGGTGAACACGTTGGCGACCACGGTCAAGGGATGGCCGATATGCACAACGAAATGGGCAGCGCTCACCACGAAGAGTCATCGGACGCCGGCAAAGCGGGCGATTCGGCCAAAGCCAATCGCACCATCGCCATTGAGATGAATGACAACATGCGGTTTACGCCGAGCCAGGTGTCGGTGAAGGCCGGTGAAACGATAAGGTTCTTCATCAAGAACAGTGGCAAAGTGGCCCATGAAATGGTCATCGGCACTATGGATGAAATCAAGGAACATGCCGAGATGATGCGCAAGATGCCGGGCATGAAGCATGTTGAAGCCAATCAGATAACGCTCAATCCGGGGCAGCGAGGCGGCATCGTATGGCAGTTTGACAAGGCGGGTGAGGTGGTTTTTGCCTGTTTGGTTCCTGGCCATATGGAAGCCGGAATGGTGGGCAAAATTATGGTGCAGTAGTCTTGTCTTGGTTCGGTAGCGTACCGACACACACGATGTTTGTGACTATTGTTTCGTCACTATTTGACTCGGTATTGTTTTTGGGTTTGGGTGCCATGTTGCTGTGGCGCAGACCCGCTATGTGAACCATTGCCCCATTCTTATGGGTTGCCCCTGGGGCGGCAACACAACGTAAAAGGAAATACACCATGACTACGAACAAGACAAGCACGATGATTGCAACGCTGGCTTTAGCACTGGCCGGTACTGCCTTCGCTGCCGATGCGGCAGACACCACCGACCATGACGCGCACCACCCTGAAGGCACGACTTCTGCCACGAAGGCCCCGGCAGCGAAAGTGAAGACTGCAACTTCTAAAGCGGCGCCCGCCATGGCCATGATGGACACCAAGATTCAGGCCATGCACGAGATGCATGAAAAAATGATGGCCGCCAAAACGCCCGAAGAGCGCAGCGCGCTCATGGGCGAGCACATGAAAACCATGCAAGACGCCATGTCCACGATGGGGTCCATGGGAATGATGGGAGGCATGGGTGGAAAAGGTGGCATGGGTATGGGCATGGGTGGCGGTATGCAGGGGCAGATGCCCCTTGATATGGCAACGCGTCAACAAATGATGGAAAAACGCATGGAGATGATGGGGTCCATGATGCAGATGATGGTGGACCGCATGCCATCCACGTCGGCAACCAAATAAGGGGCGCATCATGAACTCCGCTTCCAGTGCATCGTCTGCATCGAACGCACCAGCCTACGGCTTTCACTGCGAGATCGAGGGCAAGGACTTCGGCGCTGCCGTCGCCCGGGTCACCGAAGCACTGAAGTCCGAGGGCTTTGGTGTACTGACCGAAATCGACGTACAGGCCACGATGAAGGCCAAACTCGGCATTGACGGTCGGCCCTATCGCATCCTCGGTGCCTGCAACCCATCACTCGCGCATCGTGCGCTGGGGGCCGAACCTGACATTGGCCTACTGCTGCCCTGCAACGTCGTCGTCCGCGAAGAGCTCGACGGTCGGCTTGTTGTCGGTTTCATGGATCCGGTGGCCGTCTTGCAGATGACCAGCAACGCCGAAGTGGCCTGGGTGGCGCATGAGGTCAAGGACCGGCTGCAGCGCGTAAAGGTATTGTTGATGGCGCCGACAACCCTCGCAAACAAGGCAGGCTAAAAATGCATATGTACTACGACGGTGGCTACTATATGGGGGGCATGCACGGCCTATGGTGGATCTTCTGGGTCGTGCTGGTCGGTGTGCTCATTTTCTATGGATGGGGGCGGTCGGGTGAACAGCGACGCCGCCCACGGGAAACGCCGCAGCAAGTGCTGCAACGACGCTTGGCGGACGGCGAGATCACCTCCGAAGAGTACGAAAAGCGCAAGGTGTTGCTGGATCGAGATGGCACCAAACCCTGATCCCAATGACTGGCGCTTACGCCAGCCGCAGGCCTTGACATTCACAAGAGGCAGGGTCTATCTGTTTGTTGGTGGTGCGCTCAGCCGCACTGATATCAGGGAGGCCGTGTGCTTGACGGCGTGATGTTGTTGTGGTTCGTTCTGGCTGCACTTTCGTTTGCCTTCGTCGCCGTCGACATTCGCGCAACGCCCGAGTCGACGGTTATGAAGTGGGGCTTTGTGCTGCTCGCAGCGTACACCGGCCCGATCGGCGCGTTTCTATACGTGCTGGGTTGTCGTGAGCCACTGTCGGGACTGCACGAGCGGTACGTTGCCGTTCGTTGGCGCCAAGTGCTCGGGTCCACGATGCATTGCGTCGCCGGCGATGGCGTGGGAATCTTGGTCGGTGCAGTGCTCGCACGCCACTACCATATTGAACGGTTCGCCGAAATCGCGCTTGAATACACGCTTGGCTTCTTGTTCGGTTGGACCGTCTTTCAAGCCCTGTTCATGCGCGACATGGCGGGTTCGTACGGAAGATCACTCAAGACGGCGTTCATCCCAGAATTTCTCTCGATGAACATTTTGATGGCGGGCATGGTCCCGGCGGCGGCCCTGTTTGCGCGCTATGTCGGCACCTCTCGCGACCCTTTGCATCCGGAATTTTGGTTCCGCATGTCGATGGCGTTGCTCGCGGGATTCATTGTCGCGTTCCCAATGAACTGGTGGCTGGTTGCACGTCACCTGAAGCATGGAATGACGACTGTGCGGCCCGCGCCGGGGGCAACGCTGATTCCTGAATCGACAAAACCAGCCGCAACAGGCGTACACCTAGGGCATTCCAGGGCGGCGGCGTCGACGGATACAGCCGCAGCCGACATGTCGGCTCGGCCCATGCCTCGGATCGCACTTCTCGGAATGATGATTCTCTCGTTCACCGCTCTCGCGGCCGGATTGGCGCTCGCTGCGTGGTTCGGCACAGTGCGTTAGACGGGCCGACGCCAGACACGATGCGACGAATTCGAGCGCGACCCCCGGTAAGCCACACGGCGCACGTCCTACCGCCAAGGGGTTATTTGCGCCCTTGTAGGACAGCACACCTGGCGCGGCTTCGATGGCGTCGCTCGGAGTACACCATGGTTCTTTGCAGCGAACTACTCAGTGCTGGCTGTGCTGCCTTGTTCATCGCGAAGACCGCGAGGCGAAGGTCGCGGCCACGACGCACCTATGTCCCTACGTCACTTGGTGGGATTGCCACACCTGCTTGTACGCAATGCTTCCCGTACTGAATGAATTTCCCATGCCAGACATGGCATCAATACTAAGAGGTTCGAATGAAAGTTTTGACAAAAATTGGAATGGCCACGTTGGCTACTGTATTGGTCGCAAGTGCTGGCTTCGTATGGTCTCAGCGCATCCGGGATTTGCCGCCTACTTCCCGTGAGGTCAAGATGCCAGCGTTGTCGCCGATGGCACTATCAGGCCAACGCGCCTACGATGCTACTTGCGCGGAATGCCATGGGGCGTTTGGCCTTGGCACCGACAAGGGGCCGCCGTTCTTAAATCCCATTTACAACCCCGGGCACCATTCCGACGAAGCCTTCTTGCGTGCTGTGCGCAACGGCGTTCGCCAGCACCACTGGCGCTTCGGTGACATGCCGGCCCAGCCAGCGGTTTCCGATGAAGAGGTGCAACTGATTGTGCGGTATGTGCGTGAAGTGCAGCAGGCGAATGGCATCGTCTACCAAGCGCACAAAATGTGAAGTCTGATGCTATCGCTGAAGAATATGACACCACTTTCAGCCTCACAAATATGCGCCACTTGTGGCATTTTCCAAAGTTTTAAACAACCAAATTTAGAGGCAACTCATGAGCACCCTACTGATAGTCATACTTGTCGCCGTCGCGCTGGCGGCCTTTCTACTGGTCGCGATTTTCAACAAGCTGGTCATGCTAAGGAATCGCTACAAGAACGCCTTTGCCCAAATTGAAGTGCAGCTCAAACGCCGCTATGACCTGATCCCCAATCTGGTCGAGACCGCCAAGGGGTACATCAAACATGAACGTGAAACCTTAGAGGCGGTCGTCAATGCGCGCAACGAGGCGTCTGGCATGTTGTCCAGCGCTGCGGCGGCGCCCGGTGATGCTGCCGCCATGAAGGGGTTGGTTGGCGCCGAAGGTCGGCTGTCTGGCGCCCTTATGAACATGAAGATGGTGATGGAGGCCTATCCGGACCTTAAGGCTAACCAGAACATGATGCAACTGAGCGAGGAACTCACGTCGACAGAGAACAAGGTGGCGTTTTCACGCCAAGCGTTCAATGACCAGGTGATGGCCTACAACACCTACAAGCAGTCATTCCCACCGGTAGTTTTCGCGCCCATGTTTGGGCACGTACAGGATGCATCGTTGCTGGAGTTTGCAGACAGCGCGGCGATTCAGGCGGCACCGAAAGTGTCGTTTTGACAGAAGTGTTTAGTTTGGCGGGTGAGCAATGAATTTTTTTGAATCACAGGAACGGGCTCATAAGCACACGACGCTGCTGATCGTCTTGTTCGGTGTTGCCGTGCTCGCATTGATTGTCATGGCCAACGTGTTGATACTGGTGGTGTTTGGCATTGCCAACAGCCAGCAAATGCGGGGCGGACAGTCTTTTGTTGCGCAGATGGACTGGAGGATGGTCGCCACCGTGGGCGCAGGCGTCAGTGTCGTGGTGCTGGTTGGCAGTCTGTACAAGATGATGGCCTTATCTGCCGGTGGCAAGGTGGTTGCCGAGTCGCTGGGTGGACAGTTGATTCCCCGCAATACGGAGGAGCCCAACCAACGCAAACTGCTTAATATCGTAGATGAAATGGCCATCGCGTCGGGGACCCCGGCGCCTCCGGTCTATCTGCTGGCCGACGAGCCTGGCATCAATGCCTTCGCAGCGGGATTCTCCCCGCGTGACGCAGTACTCGGAATTACCCAGGGCGCGATTGAGCAGCTTAGTCGCGATCAACTTCAGGGTGTCATCGCCCATGAGTTCAGTCACATATTCAATGGTGACATGCGGATCAATATCCGCTTGATGGGGGCTTTAAACGGCATCCTGATCCTGGGAATTCTAGGCTACTACCTGATGTATTCGACCTCATTTTCGAGGCGTCGGCGCGGTAACGACAACAGTGGTATAGCGATATTGGCGCTTGCCGTCGGGTTGATGGTGATCGGCTTTGCCGGTACATTTTTCGGCGGCCTGATCAAGGCCGCAGTCAGTCGGCAGAGGGAATATCTGGCCGATGCGTCGGCGGTCCAGTTCACCCGCAACCCGGATGGCATCGCGGGTGCATTGAAGAGAATCGGCGCTCTGGAGGCTGGCTCCATCGTGCACAACCCAGGTGCACCTGAAGTTAGCCATGCGTTTTTCGCCCAGGGCGTCACAGGCTTTACCCAGTGGCTGTCGTCCACGCATCCACCGCTGGCCAGTCGCATCTTGCGGATTGATCCCCAGTGGGATGGCAAGTTCGATGTTTCCGGGTCGCCACCAACCGTTGAAAGCCAACCGCCAATCGACGGCACATCGACCATACGCGGCTCCGACACGGTCCGAAACATGGCGACTGTCGCGGCAGGGGCCGCAGCGGCCGAGGCAGTCGCCGTGATGGATTACATGGGCCAGCCGACCGACGACTCGGTTCTGCTCGCTCGCACGTTGTTGTCTGAAATGCCCACAGCGATTCGCGAAGCCGCGCGTGAACCCTATGGCGCCCGCGCCGTGATGTATTGTCTGCTGCTTGACAAGGGGGTAGGGCTGCGCGAACAACAACTCGCGTTGTTACAAGACCGCGCCGATAAGAATGTCTACGCCTTGACCATCCGCTTGATGCCACAGATGGATGCGCTGGACTTGAAATTCCGGCTGCCGATCATCGACATTGCGATTCCTGCACTCAAGCAGTTGTCACACGACCAATACCCGCCGTTCCGGGAAAATCTGCTGGCGCTGATCAACATAGACGCCAAGGTTGACCTGTTCGAATGGTCATTGCAGAAGATTTTGTCAAAGCATCTGGAAGGGCACTTTAACAAACCATTGCCGGTTGCGGCCCGGTATCAAGACCCTGGACAACTCACGCGGGAACTTGGATTGGTGTTGTCGGTAATGGCGCACGCGGGCGCGACGGACCAGAGTAGTGCCCAGCGCGCATTTGATGCGTCCGCCCCTATGTTGGCTTCAACGGGGCTGACGTTACTGGCGAAAGACCAGATCAGGATGGCGGATCTGGATCAAGCCCTTGGCAAGCTGGATTTATTGACGCCTACAGCCAAATCGCACTTGTTGACAGCCTGTGTCATCAGCATTTGGCACGATCAGAGAGCGACCCCGGCCGAAGTGGAGTTGTTGCGAGCATTCGCCAGTGTTCTGGATTGCCCCATGCCGCCGGGCATGGTGCCAGGAGGTCGGCGTGCCGACAAGGATGGACTATTGCCTGTGATCCAGTGACGCAGGTGATATCTTGGCCCCGTCCATTCGATTGCATAGGCTGACACGCAGGGTGGGTATTCATCACAGCAAACTAGGAGAAATGTCATGAGTTGGTTCGCAGAGAATTGGATTTGGTTATTTTTTGGTGTGGCGTTCATCGCCATGCACTTTTCCGGGCATGGATGCCATGGTGGCCACGGGTCACATGATGGACACCATAAGGGTGCCACTCAAGCGCCGAGTGACGCAGGGCGTCCGCCGGTGTCTTCGGGCGCCAGCGGTTCGCATCACCAATAGGCGGGCACGATGCTCAACATCAAAGTCGTCTCCTGGGCGCTCGCCACGACTGCGCTGATTTCTTTTCTGGTATGCATTAGCTACGGCCTTGCCACGCCGCAGATTCTGCACATGCACGTATTCCTTGAGCAGATATTGCCAGGCTTTAAGTGGCTCACTTGGTCGGGATTTTTGATCGGTGCTGTGGAAAGCTTCTTGTATGGCGCCTATGCCGGTTTGGTTTACGTCCCCATTTACAACTTCTTTCTGCGCTGCTTCCCGCGCTAAAGTTGAAGTGTCTGGATCAACAGGAGTCATGGACATGAAAGAGTTTTTTTTAACCTTCCCTTTCGGGTCTTTCACTCGCCCCTTGCTGGGCACACTCTGCTTGCTTCTGTTGGCTGCTGTCGCCGCTTGCCAACCCGCGCAACAAACAGGCGTGCTGCCCGCCACGATGCAAGGGCTTGACGCACCAGCCAGAAATGGCGCTCGTATTTACTTCACGGGGATGAGCGAACGCAGCGGTGTCCACACCATACATATGCGGCGCATGAAGGAACCTGATATCCGCTATGCCGCACTGCGCACCATGTCGGAGATCAAAGGTCGCCATCCCGATGGCAAGGCGATCGCGGTGGCTATGCCCCGGTGGCAGATGCGCGAAGCAGACCTTTCGGATCTGTTCGCCTTTCTCAAGTCCCTGCCGAAATGATGTGCCGTCACCAAGTCCATCCTCGCCAGACCGGGGTGCTGGCCGAATCTTAGGCCACCGCAAACGCGCCCACGGTTGTCAGGCTCCCGCTACTGAACCTCCTAAACACCATTGAAAGGCAAAAAAATGACAAACCACAATGACTCCACTGCAGAACATACTGCCACCGACGAGGCTGCTGGCCCCTTGAAGGACCCGGTGTGCGGTATGACCGTCACTACGAAATCCGAGCACCACTTGCATCACCAGGGCCAGATCTACTATTTTTGCAGCGGAAAATGCCAAGGCAAGTTTGCCGCCGACCCGCAACAGTATTTGGGCGGAAAGCCGACTGCCGCGCCTGTATTGCAGTCTGCTGCCTCTGCGCAAGCCACAGGTACGATCTACACCTGTCCCATGCACCCGGAGATCCGCCAAGACCACCCCGGCAATTGCCCCATATGCGGCATGACGCTGGAAGCGGTTATCCCCACCCTGGAAGACGATGACAACCCGGAGCTGCGCGATTTCACACGGCGCTTTTGGTGGACGCTGCCCCTGAGCGGCGTAGTGTTCGTGCTGGCCATGTTCGGCCACCGCTTGCAATGGATGGACATGGCGGTGCAAAGCTGGGTCGAACTGGTTTTGACGACGCCCGTCGTCCTGTGGGCGGGTGGGCCGTTTTTCAAGCGAGGCTGGCAATCGGTAATGAACCGCAGCCCCAATATGTGGACCTTGATTAGCTTGGGTACGGGTGCGGCGTTTGTTTACAGCGTGGTGGCCACGATTGCACCGCAAGTGTTTCCGGCGTCGTTCGTCTCGATGGGGCGTGTGGCGGTGTATTTTGAGGCGGCGGCGGTTATCATTTCACTGACGCTCTTTGGTCAAATGCTGGAACTGAAAGCGCGTTCGCAAACCTCGGCGGCGATCAAGTCTTTGCTGGGCCTGGCGCCTAAAACAGCCCGGCGTATTCGCGCCGACGGCACCGAAGAAGATGTGCCGCTGACCGATGTGCATGTAGGTGACAGCCTGCGTGTGCGTCCCGGTGAAAAAGTGCCTGTGGACGGTGTGGTGATCGAGGGCAGCAGTGCCGTGGATGAATCCATGCTGACCGGTGAGCCATTGCCGGTGAGTAAGCGGGTGGGGGACAAGATCATCGGTGCCACGATGAACACCAGCGGTGCACTGGTCATGCGCTGTGAGCGGGTTGGCTCTGCCTCGATGCTTGCACAAATTGTGCAAATGGTCACCCAGGCGCAACGATCACGCGCGCCCATGCAACGCATGGCCGACGTGGTGGCTGGTTACTTTGTGATGTCGGTGGTGTCTGCCTCGGTACTCACGTTTTTTGCCTGGGGCTTTTTTGGGCCAGATCCAGCTTGGGTCTATGGACTCATCAATGCGGTGGCGGTGCTCATTATTGCCTGCCCGTGTGCGCTGGGGCTTGCAACACCCATGTCCATCATGGTGGCAACCGGCAAGGGTGCGACCCAAGGCGTGCTGTTTCGCGACGCTGCAGCCATTGAGAACTTGCGCAAGGTCGATACGTTGATCGTGGACAAGACCGGCACGCTGACCGAAGGCAAACCAGCTTTTGACCGCGCTGTTCCCACCAAAGGTTTTGATGCGGACGAGGTATTGCGCTTAGCGGCCAGCCTGGACCAGGGAAGTGAACACCCCTTGGCCGAAACCATTGTGCGCGCCGCACGCGAACGAGGCTTAGCGCTGGACAAGCCTGACAACTTTGAGTCGGGCTCCGGCATTGGTGTGCGTGGGCAAGTTGCGGGCAAGCAGCTTGCATTGGGTAATACTACCTTGATGCAACAGGCTAGTGTGGTGGTTGATGGACTGCTGAGTGAGGCCGAAGCATTGCGTGCAGAAGGTGCCAGCGTGATGTACCTGGCGGTGGACGGCCAATTGGCAGGTCTGCTTGCCGTGTCAGACCCGGTCAAGCAGAGCACGCCAGAGGCGTTGGCAGCGCTTAAGAAGGCAGGGCTTCGCATCATCATGGCTACGGGTGATGGGCTGACGACCGCCAAAGCCGTAGGCTCCCGCCTGGGCATTGACGAAGTGCATGGGGAGGTGAAGCCGGCAGACAAGCTGGCGCTGGTGGAGCGCTTGCAAAAAGAAGGCCGCGTGGTAGCTATGGCGGGGGATGGTATCAACGATGCGCCCGCCTTGGCCCGCGCCGATGTGGGCATCGCTATGGGCACTGGCACCGATGTGGCGATGAACAGCGCCCAGGTCACCCTCATCAAGGGGGATTTGCGTGGCATCTCGACGGCGATCCTGATGTCGCAAGCCACGGTGGCCAATATGAAACAAAACCTGGCCTTTGCGTTTTTGTACAACGTGCTGGGTATACCGATTGCGGCGGGTGTGCTCTATCCGTTTACGGGATGGCTGCTCTCGCCCATGATTGCGGCGCTGGCCATGAGTTTCAGCTCGGCCTCGGTGATTGGTAATGCGCTACGGCTGCGTAATGATTAAGAGCACATGGTGAATTTGAATCGCAACGTCCTTTATGCCTTGCTGGCTGCATTGCTTTTTGGCGCCAGCACGCCATTTGCTAAAGCAGTGATGGGTGGTAATTCACCGCTTTTGGTGGGCGGCGTGATGTACCTCGGAAGTGGCTTGGGGCTGGGCTTGGCCAGGTTGGTGCGTGACAGGGCTTGGGCCCCATCGGGCATAGAGGCGGGGCAGTGGCGGTGGTTGATCGGTGCCATTTTTTTCGGTGGTGTCTTAGGACCCGTGGCCTTGCTACTGGGTTTGGCCCATACCAGCGCGTCAACCGCGTCCTTGCTTTTGAATTTGGAGGCCGTGTTAACGGCACTGATTGCATGGACCGTTTTCCGCGAAAACGCGGATCGGCGGGTTGTTTTGGGAATGGTATTGGTTGTCCTGGGCGGCGCAGTACTGTCTTGGCAAGCAGCGGCAGAACTGGGGCCTGCAGACTGGGTCGGACCTGCTGCGATCGTGGCTGCGTGCATTTTCTGGGCCATTGATAACAACCTGACCCGAAAGGTGTCTGCATCAGACGCCTTGTTCATCGCGGCCAGTAAAGGCTTGATTGCGGGAATCGTCAATACGACGTTGGCATTGTTCTTAGGCGCGGTTTTCAGCAACGTCAGCGCCTTCATTGCAACCATGTTCGTGGGCTTGCTCGGCTATGGGGTTAGTTTGGTGTTGTTTGTGCTGGCCCTGAGAGGGTTGGGGGCAGCTCGGACGGGCGCGTATTTTTCGACAGCGCCGTTTATCGGTGCGGCAATTGCCTTTGTCTTTTTTGGCGAGACTTCAACGCCGCAGTTTTGGCTGGCGGCGGGCTTGATGGGCGCAGGTGTTTGGTTGCATTTGACGGAGCACCACAACCACGATCACACCCACGGGGCGCTCGCACACGCCCATCGGCATACCCATGACGCGCATCACGACCATCCCCATGCATTTGAATGGGACGCCAATCAGCCACATACCCATTGGCACGAACACGCCGTTTTGCACCACAAGCACCCCCATTTCCCCGACATCCACCATCAGCATCCGCACTAGCCGATAGAGGTTCATGGTGTAGGTAGCCTTGATCTGAGCGGTAGTGATGGTTTTTGCGCACAGTGGTAAAACGAGGCTGTAGTTCAACTTGCGCAGGAGATTTTCATGGACGACTCTTTTCACCGCTTTGCCGACCTGTTCGCCCAGCTGGGTTTGCCATCGGACAATCCATCGATCAGCCGCTTTATCAGCCAATACACGCCATTGGGTGATGCAGTCGAACTGGAAAATGCGCCGTTTTGGAATGCGTCGCAAGCCAACTTTTTACGCGAAAATTTAGCCGCCGATGCTGATTGGGCGGAGCTGGTGGACCAGCTCAGTGCAGCGTTGCGTGCACCCGTCCATACGGGCTGAACCAATTTCTCGCGACCCGGGTGTGACCCAACTGACTCGGGCTAGTTTGTCGGTAGTGCGGCAATCTCTGCCTCTGAGAACCCCGCCCGCCTGCGGGCCAGAATGTTAAACGGGGGCTTGAGCCGTGGCGCTCCGTGCAGCACCGCGACCTGGGCGTAAAAATCCAATGGGTCGTGCCCATCACGCAGGCACAGCCAGTGGTACCAGTGGTTGCCAATGGCGACATGGCCCACTTCTTCTTCCAAAATGGTGTCCAAAATGGCGACAGCCGCTAGGGCGCGCGGCGTGCCCACTTTGCGCAGTTTGGCCTGAATGATGGGGGTGGCATCCAGCCCGCGTGCTTCCAGGGTGCGGGGCACCAAGGCCATGCGTGCGGTCACGTCGTGGCGGGTGTTCTCGCACATGGTCCACAGGCCATCGTGGGCGACAAAATCGCCGTAGTCGTGCCCTTCCGCCCGCAAGTGGTTGCGCAGCAGGTTGAAGTGCTGGGCTTCTTCCCGCGCCACCTTGAGCCAGTCTTGGTAATACTGCGCCGGCATGTCCGCAAAGCGCCACATGGCGTCCAGTGCGAGGTTGATAGCGTTAAATTCAATGTGGGCAATGGAGTGCACCAGGGCGCAATGCCCCTCTGGTGTGAATGGTGAGCGCCGAGGCACCTCTTGCGGGTGTACGAGCAAAGGCCGCGCCGGGCGGCCCGGCTCGGTTGGGGCGGTGAACTCCACCGCGCAGTCCAGCGCCAGGTTGCTGGGGTGTTGCAGGGCCAGCACGCTGGCGGTTTTGATGGCCGAGTCGGGTTCGCAAAAGGCCGCAAGGGCACGCTGTCTAAGTTCCATCCGTACAATTCTAGGCAATCCCACAGCCCACTCACATTAGGAAACCTATGGCACTGTATGAACTCGACGCCGTCGCCCCCCGTGTTGCAGACTCGGTATGGGTGGCCGACAGCGCGCAGGTGATTGGCAAAGTAGAACTGGCCGAAGATAGCAGCGTGTGGTTCGGTGTGGTGATTCGGGGTGATACCGAAACCATTCGCATCGGGCGCGGCACCAATATTCAGGACGCCAGTGTGTTGCATGCCGACCATGGCAAGCCACTAACTATTGGTGACTATGTGACCGTGGGCCACAAGGCCATGCTGCATGGCTGCACGGTGGGCGAGGGCTCGCTCATTGGTATTGGCGCGGTGGTGCTTAACGGCGCCAAAATTGGCAAAGGTTGTTTGGTGGGGGCGGGTGCTTTGGTGACCGAGGGCAAAGAGTTTCCCGACGGCTCCATGATCATCGGCAGCCCGGCCAAGGCCGTGCGTGAACTGACGGCCGAGCAGCAGCAGGGCCTCAAGATGAGTGCGCTGCACTACGTTGAAAACGCCCGCCGCTTCAAGGCTGGTTTGAAGAAATTACCGTCTTAGGAATTATGCGTGTCTGAACTCCATAAATTTATATTCGACGGCCTGCCGGTGCGCGGCATGGTGGTACGCATCACTGACGGCTGGCAAGAGGTGTTGCGCCGCCGTGCGTCTAACAGTACTACTGGCGCATACACCACCCCGGTGAGTGACATATTGGGTGAAATGGTGGCAGCCGCAGCGCTGATGCAGTCCAACATCAAGTTTGACGGCGCGCTGGTGCTGCAGATATTTGGTGATGGCCCCGTCAAGCTGGCCGTGGTTGAGGTGCAGCCAGACCTGTCTTTGCGCGCTACCGCCACAGTGGTTGGTGCGGCCGATGCGCCACTGAGCCTGAGCCAGCTGGTCAATGTGCACAACGAAGGGCGCTGCGCCATCACGCTAGACCCGACCACCAAATTTCCGGGGCAGCAACCCTACCAAGGTGTGGTGCCGCTGTTTGACGACCGTGGCAACAAGATTGAAAAGATCAGTGCGGTGTTAGAACATTACATGCTGCAAAGTGAGCAGCTCGACACCACGCTGGTGCTGGCCGCCAATGGCGAGGTGGCAGCCGGGTTGTTGATCCAGCGCCTGCCGATGGAGGGCTCGGGCAACCTAGCCGGCAGCATGGTCAGCCAAGAAAACGAAGACGCCATTGGCCTAAACGAACACTACAACCGCATCGCCATTCTGGCCAGCAGCCTCAAACGTGAGGAGCTGTTGAGCCTGGACGTAGAAGCCATATTGCACCGCCTGTTTTGGGAGGAGCAAATCACCCGCTTTGAGCCTTTTACTGGCGACAGCGCACCGCGTTTTGCCTGCAGCTGCAGCCGCGAGCGCGTAGGCAGGATGATTGTGGGCTTGGGACGTGAAGAAGCCGAATCCATATTGACCGAACGTGCAGACATTGAAGTGGCCTGCGAGTTTTGTGGCGTGCAATACCGATTTGACCCGGTAGACGCTGCCCAACTGTTCACCGCCGCAGTGCAGCAGGCGCCAGGCAGCTCAGCGCCGCACTGAGTCGGCGCGCAGCAGGGCGCTAAAAAGCTGGTGTTCACAGCCCGCGTCCGAGCATTTTTCACAACTCCATTGCCAGTTGGATGCTGTGCGGGTTATGGGTGCGTCAGCAACGTCGCGGTGGTGGCCAATGGCTTGCAGGGCGCAGGCTAGGCGGTTTGGGCCTGCGCCGTACACCATGGTGTAGGCAATCCCATTGCCGTTTAAAACCTCGCGCAGGCGTGCGTCAATTTGGGCCTGCACAACTGGGCCATCGCGTTGAATGCAGTCGGCTACCCAGGGCAGGTCCAGTCCCATGAGCAGGGTGCAGTCAAACAGGCATTGCTGCGCCAGTGCCCAGGGGTACAACGACGCATCGCCAAACAGCACGTCGCTGTAGACCGCCGTCATGAGCGCGCTGGTGTCGCTGACGACCAGTGCGTGCTGGACCGATTCGTGGGGCGGGAGGGTTGCAACGCCTTGCTCTAGCGCTGCAGCTTGGGCGTGCGCTATTTGCACCTGTTCATGGGCTTGGGGTGTACGGCCTGCGTGTACACACCAGTTGCGCAGCACCTCGGGCACCGCCACCGCCGCTTGGCCGCGCTGCTTCCATTCTTGCACCAAGGCTTGGGTCAATTGGGTTTTTCCGGTGCATTCGGCCCCGAGCACTGCGATACGCATCACCACGCTGTGGGTGACCGCTATTTGGCGATCTGAACGTAGATTTCGTTCGCCTTAACCATGCCCAACTCAGAGCGGGCTTTCTCTTCGACGATTTCCAGGCCCTCTTGCAGGTCATGGATTTCGGCGGCCAGCCGATCATTGAGCTGTGCGGCCTGAACGTTCAGGCGCTGTTGCTGTGCGAGCTGCGCCACCAGCTTGGACACATTGGGCACACTGCCCCTGCCAAACCACAACTGGCCATGCAGGATGACGAGCAGGGCAATCAGGGCGGCAGGGACGAGGTGTTTGCCCATATCGCTAACGGGCCTGTTTCGCCGCAGTGCCGCCCCAAGGCGAAACGCGGCCCCCTTGGGGGGCAGCGAACGACACGCAGTGCGCGAGCGTGGGGGCCATATTTACTTTAGGTTGTAAAACGCAGCGCGACCGGGGTAGGTGGCCACGTCGCCCAAGTCTTCTTCAATACGCAGCAACTGGTTGTACTTGGCCATACGGTCCGAGCGGCTCAAGGACCCGGTCTTGATCTGCAGGGCATTGGTGCCCACCGCGATGTCGGCAATGGTGGAGTCTTCGGTCTCACCCGAGCGGTGGCTGATGACGGCCGTGTAACCCGCACGTTTGGCCATCTCAATGGCTTCAAAGGTTTCAGTCATCGTGCCAATCTGGTTGATCTTGATCAGGATCGAGTTGGCAATGCCCTTGTCGATCGCTTGCTTGAAAATCTTCGTGTTGGTGACAAAGATGTCGTCACCCACGATTTGAACCTTTTTGCCCAAACGATCCGTCAGAATTTTCCAGCCGTCCCAGTCGCCCTCGGCCATGCCGTCTTCGATGCTGATGATGGGGTACTTGTCGACCCAGGTAGCCAAGATGTTGGTCCACTCTTGGGCGTCCAGCGTCAGGCCTTCACCCTCTAGGTGGTACTTGCCGTCTTTGTAGAACTCGCTGGCGGCGCAGTCTAGGCCCAAGGCAATTTGCTCGCCTGCGACGAAACCGGCTTTGTCGATGGCTTCCAGAATCATCTGGATGGCTGCTTCGTGGTTGGCCACGTTGGGGGCAAACCCGCCTTCGTCACCTACAGCGGTGCTGATGCCCTTGTCGTGCAGGATTTTCTTTAGCGCGTGGAACACTTCGGCACCGTAGCGCAGGGCTTCGCGGAAACTGGGAGCGCCCACGGGGATGATCATGAACTCTTGGATGTCCAGGTTGTTGTTGGCGTGCTCACCGCCATTGATGACGTTCATCATGGGCACGGGCATGGACATGCGGCCCATGCCGCCAAAGTAGCGGTACAGTGGCAGACCCGACTCTTCGGCGGCGGCACGGGCCACGGCCATGGAGACGGCCAGTATGGCGTTGGCGCCTAGGCGGCTCTTGTTCTCTGTGCCATCCAGGTCAATTAGGGTCTTGTCCAGAAAAGCCTGCTCAGACGCATCCAGACCCAGTACGGCTTCGGCGATTTCGGTGTTGATGTGTTCAACCGCTTTGAGCACGCCTTTACCGCCGTAGCGTTTCTTGTCGCCATCGCGCAGCTCAATGGCTTCGCGCGATCCGGTCGATGCACCGCTGGGTACCGCAGCGCGGCCCATGGTGCCCGATTCCAGCAACACGTCGCACTCAACAGTGGGGTTACCACGGGAATCGAGGATTTCGCGGCCGACGATGTCAACAATTGCGCTCATTGCGTTTCTTCCTTAAATAAAAATCAAAAGTGATTGGTTTGGTGGCTTAGACACTGAAATGGTTTTCCAAGAAACCATTTTTCTTGGTGACCCGGTCTAAATCAACCAGAGTCTCCAACAACGCCTTCATGTGTTTGAGCGGGACCGCGTTGGGGCCATCACTCATTGCTTTGGCGGGGTTGGGGTGGGTTTCCATAAACAAACCGGCCACGCCCACGGCCACCGCCGCGCGGGCCAACACGGGCACCATTTCGCGTTGGCCGCCACTGCTGGTGCCTTGGCCACCGGGCAGCTGCACCGAATGGGTGGCATCAAACACCACGGGGGCGGCAGTCTCGCGCATGATGGCCAGGCTGCGCATGTCGCTCACCAAGTTGTTGTAGCCAAAGCTGGCGCCGCGCTCGCAGGCCATGAAATTGTCTTCTGGCAAGCCTGCTTCCTTGGCGGCGGCACGGGCTTTGTCGATGACATTTTTCATGTCATGGGGCGCCAAAAACTGCCCTTTTTTGATGTTCACCGGCTTGCCGCTTTGGGCCACTGCGCGGATGAAGTCAGTCTGGCGGCACAAGAAGGCGGGGGTCTGCAACACATCGACCACCGATGCCACCTGCGCAATTTGTGCTTCGTCGTGTACATCGGTCAAAATTGGCAAGCCGAGTTCACGTTTAACCTTGGCCAAAATTTCTAGACCTTTGTCGATGCCAGGGCCGCGAAAGGTGCTGCCGCTGGAGCGGTTGGCTTTGTCAAAACTACTCTTGAAAATGAAGGGAATACCCAGCGCCTGGGTAATTTCTTTCAGTGTCCCGGCCGTGTCCATTTGCAACTGCTCGGACTCGATGACACAGGGGCCAGCAATCAGGAAAAAGCGGTGTTCTAGACCAACATCGAATCCGCACAGTTTCATATCAGGCCGCCACTTTCAGGGTTTGTTTGCCCGCGGCTTGGTGGTCCAGCGCGGCCTTGACGAAGGCATTAAACAGGGGGTGCCCGTTCCATGGGGTGGATTTGAACTCCGGGTGGAACTGTACGCCCATGTACCAGGGGTGGATAGTTTGGGGGAGTTCCACGATTTCGGTCAACTGCTCGCGCTGTGTCAATGCAGAAATTTGCAGCCCCGCTTTGCGCAGAGTGTCGAGGTAATTGACATTGGCTTCGTAGCGGTGGCGGTGGCGTTCGGTCACCACGTCGCCATAGATGGTGTGCGCCAAGGTGTCGGGGGCTACGTCCGAGGTCTGTGCGCCCAGGCGCATGGTGCCGCCCAAGTCTGAGTTTTTGTTGCGGGTTTTGATGGTGCCGTCGGCATCTTTCCACTCGGTGATCAGGGCAATAACCGGGTAGGTGCAGTCGGGCTCAAACTCGGTGCTGTTAGCGTCTTTGAGTCCCGCCACGTTGCGGGCAAATTCGATGGTAGCCACCTGCATGCCAAGGCAAATGCCCAGGTACGGCACTTTGTGTTCGCGCGCAAACTGCGCCGCACAAATTTTGCCTTCAATGCCGCGCTTGCCAAAACCACCGGGCACCAACACGGCGTCGAATTGGGCCAGGCGCGAGACGGTCTCGGCGGTGATCGATTCGGAGTCAATGTACTCAATCTTGACCTTAGCATGGTTTTTCATGCCGGCGTGGCGCAGCGCCTCGTTGAGGGATTTGTAGCTGTCGCTCAGGTCTACGTACTTGCCTACCATGGCGATGCTGACTGCGGAGCGGGGGTGTTCGGTCTCGTAAACCAGGTCGTCCCAGCGCTTGAGGTTTGCGGGGGGCGTGTTCAGGCGCAGCTTGTCGCAGATCAGGCCGTCAAGCCCCTGCTCATGCAGCATGCGGGGCACTTTGTAGATGGTGTCCACGTCCCACATGCTGATGACACCCCATTCGGGCACATTGGAGAACAGCGAAATTTTTGAACGTTCTTCTTGCGGAATAGGACGGTCAGCGCGGCACAAGAGTGCGTCGGCCTGGATGCCGATTTCGCGCAACTGCTTGGCAGTGTGCTGGGTAGGTTTGGTTTTGAGTTCGCCCGCTGCTGCAATCCAGGGCACGTAGCTCAGGTGCACAAAGGCGGTGTTGTTGGGACCGAGCTTGAGGCTCATCTGGCGCACGGCTTCTAGGAAGGGCAGGGACTCAATATCGCCCACCGTACCGCCAATTTCGACAATGGCCACGTCCACCGCATCGGGCTCGCCCACGCGTGCACCGCGGCGCACGAACTCCTGAATCTCGTTGGTGACGTGCGGAATCACTTGCACGGTCTTACCTAGGTAATCACCCCGGCGCTCTTTGTCGAGCACGCTTTGGTAAATTTGGCCAGTGGTGAAGTTATTGGCCTTGCGCATGCGCGACTCGATGAACCGCTCATAGTGGCCCAGGTCCAGGTCGGTCTCAGCGCCGTCGTCAGTGACGAAAACCTCGCCGTGCTGCAGGGGCGACATGGTGCCCGGGTCAACGTTGAGGTACGGGTCGAGTTTGATAAGGGTGACCGTCAGGCCCCGCGATTCTAGAATCGCAGCCAAAGAGGCTGATGCGATTCCTTTGCCAAGGGATGACACCACACCGCCGGTGACGAAGACAAATTTGGTCATGTCGGGGAGAGCATGCATGCCCTGGGAGCTGGTAAAGCGAGATTATACGTTTGCGAAATTTCGGCTCCATTGACTGCTTTGGGTGTTTTTGGCTTGAGTGGGTTGTTGCGGGGTGTGCGTTTTGCTCCATGTCCCCCGGCCCTTGGCCTCCTCCTTGACTTGCGCAAAACGCATACCCCGCAACGCGGTGACCGTGGATGCGAATTAGTCCCATAGTCCACCGCACCTGCTACATTGCAGCGCATGACTGATTTAGCTGGAAAACACATTGTTTTGGGCCTCACCGGGGGCATTGCTTGCTACAAGGCGGCCGAGTTGTGCCGCGCACTGGTCAAAGAGGGCGCCACGGTCCAGGTGGTGATGACTGAGGCGGCGGCCCAATTCATGACCCCCGTGACCATGCAGGCGCTGTCCAACCGCACGGTTTACACCTCGCAGTGGGACGCGCGCGAGCCCAACAACATGGCGCACATCAACCTCAGCCGCGAGGCCGATGCCATCGTGATCGCACCTTGCAGCGCCGACTTTATGGCCAAGTTGCTGCACGGCCGGGCCGACGACTTGCTCAGCCTGATGTGTTTGGCGCGGCCTATCGAAACCGTGCCTTTGCTGATTGCCCCGGCCATGAACCGCGAAATGTGGGGCCATCCGGCCACCCAGCGCAACCTAGCCCAGCTCAAATCCGACGGCTGCACCGTGCTGGATGTGGGCACCGGTGACCAAGCTTGCGGCGAGACTGGCGACGGCCGCATGTTAGAGCCACTCGAATTGCTAGCCGACATCATTGCGTTTTTTCAGCCCAAAGTGTTGGCGGGTCAGCATGTGCTGGTCAGTGCTGGCCCGACGTTTGAGGCGATTGACCCGGTGCGCGGCATTACCAACCGCTCTAGCGGCAAGATGGGTTTTGCCATTGCCCGCGCCGCGCAGGAGGCAGGCGCCCAGGTGACCCTGGTGGCCGGCCCCGTGGCACTGACAACGCCGCGTGGTGTGCGTCGTTTTGATGTGCAGTCAGCCTCTGACATGCTGGCAGCTTGCGTAAAGCATGCGCCGGCAGCTACTATTTTTATAGCGACTGCTGCCGTGGCCGATTGGCGCCCCGTCAGTGCGTCGAACCAAAAGATCAAGAAAGACGGCTCCGGGCGCACCCCCGAACTGCAATTTGCCGAGAACCCCGACATTTTGGCCACGCTGGCGCAGTCGCCCCGCGCCAAAAGCGGGGCGTTGTTTTGCGTCGGGTTTGCGGCTGAAAGCCACGACCTGTTGGCCCACGCCACGGCCAAGCGCCAGCGCAAAGGCGTGCCTTTGCTGGTGGGCAATATTGGCCCCGTCACCTTTGGCATGGACGACAACGCATTGCTGCTGGTGGATGCCGATGGCGCACGGGAAATCCCTCGCAACTCCAAGCTGGCACTGGCGCGCCAGCTCGTGGCCGAGATTGCGCAGCGCTTGCCGGGCGTTGCTACGCACTAACCGTAGCTGGCCCATCTGATCCATTGAAACCGGCGGCACGCCTAGCCGCACACAGACCCACAAATCATGAATATTGACGTCAAAATCATCGACAGCCGCATGGCGGACCAGCTCCCCAGTTATGCAACCCCCGGCAGCGCCGGCCTTGACCTGCGGGCCTGCCTGGACGAGCCCTTGACCCTGGCGCCCAACGCCTGGCAGCTGGTGCCCACCGGCCTGTCGATTTATCTCAAAGATCCCGGCTTTGCGGCCATGATCCTGCCGCGCTCGGGGCTGGGCCACAAGCACGGCATCGTGCTGGGCAATTTGGTGGGCTTGATTGACAGCGATTACCAAGGCCAACTGATGGTCAGCGCCTGGAACCGCAGTGACGTCGCCTTCACCATTGCGCCCATGGAGCGCATTGCGCAACTGGTGATCGTGCCGGTGGTGCAGGCCCAATTTATGGTTGTGACCGAGTTTGCTGTCCCATCCGCGCGGGGCGAGGGTGGCTACGGCTCCACCGGCAAGCACTGATTGGTGACGGGTTTGCTATTAATTCAATAGCTGCTTGCGCATATTTCTAGAGGGCTAGAGGCCGATTTAGCCCCTAAACCATCAGTGCAAGGTGGGCTCAGTCGGTACCGGATCGTCGGTGATATGTAACTTGAAAAACCCGGTTCCGCAGCTGCCTTGTTCCAGCTCTTCGTCAGTGGCCTCGCGCACCGATCGCACCTGAATGGTGATGCGTATCGCGATGCCTGCCAAGGGGTGGTTGCCGTCCAGCACCACATGGTCCGGGTAGATGTCGGTCACCGTGTAGAGGTTGTCCTTGGGCGCATCCGGGTTACAGCCTGCGGGCAGGGCGGAGCCTTCAATCGTCAGCCCCTCTTGCAATTCCTGTGGGAAAAGGTGGCGGGGCTCCAGGTACAACAGCTGGTCATTGAAGTCGCCAAAGGCTTGTTCGGGTTCAATTTGCAAATTTACGGTGGCGCCAGTGCTGTACCCTTGCAGTGCCGCCTCGATGGCGGGCAGCAGGTCGCGCCCGCCGACCAAAAACTCAACCGGATCGTCCAGCACGTCCAGTTCTTCGCCCAAGGTGTCTTTCAGCGTCCAAGTGAGGGCAACGACGCATTGTGGTGTGATTTCCATAGGAGAATTGTCCCATATGAATACCGATGAACCCCTCGCACTTCTGGGTGGACTTTCTCCCAAGACCTTTATGCAGCGCCATTGGCAAAAGAAGCCGCTGGTGATTCGGCAGGCTATTACCGGGTTTGTGGCCCCTGTGGCGCGGGCCGATTTGCTGGAGCTGGCCGCCCAGGAGGACGTGCAATCCCGCTTGATTGTGCAAAGCACCAGTGGCACCGGGCCGGCCTGGACGTTGCGCCACGGCCCGTTTACCCGCCGGGCCTTGCCAGCTTTTAATAAGCCCGGTTGGACCCTGCTGGTGCAAGGCGTTGATCTGCTGGATGCGCGCATCCATGCCCTGATGAACCAGTTCCGCTTTGTGCCCGACGCCCGGCTGGACGACGTGATGATTAGCTACGCGTCTGATGGCGGCGGTGTGGGGCCGCACTTTGACAGTTACGACGTGTTTTTGCTCCAAGCCCATGGGCAGCGCCGTTGGCGTATTGGGCGCCAAAAAGACCTCAGTTTGCAGCCCGACATGCCGCTCAAAATACTAGCCCAGTTTGAACATGAAGAAGAGTTTGAGCTCAACGCCGGTGACATGCTCTACCTGCCACCCAAATACGCCCACGACGGGGTTGCCGTGGGCGAGTGCATGACCTATTCGATTGGCTTTCGGGCGCCCAGCCGGGGCGAGTTGGCTGGCGAGCTGTTGCAGCGACTGGCTGACGAGGCCTTGGACATGGTCGGTGCCGACCTCTACCGTGACCCTATGCAAACGGCCACCACTAATAGTGGCGCCATACCGGTGGCCATGGTGGACTTTGCCCGTGATGCGCTGGCAGACGCCTTAAAAGACCCCATGGTCATTGCGCGGGCCTTGGGCGAATATTTGAGCGAACCCAAGCCCCATGTCAGCTTTGACGGGGGGGGCGATCCCGCACCCCACGGTGCGCCCTTACGGCTCGACCGGCGCACCCGGATGATGTACGACGAATACCATGTGTACATCAATGGAGAAGGTTTCAAAGCGTCGGGTCGCGACGCGCAAGCCATGCGGCTGCTGGCCGATACGCGTTGCCTGTCGGGTAGTGACGCCAAGCGCCTCAGCGCGGGCGCGCAAGAATTGGTGGCAGATTGGGTTGAAGCGGGGTGGCT
>JBBRSA010000039.1:0-36367 GCA_038245855.1 Burkholderiales bacterium | reverse complement strand
TCTTTGTTTTCTTCTTCCCATTGCGTGCGGGCGGCCTCCATCTCGGCCGGGCTGCGTGCAGCAGCAGCGGCGCGCCGGGCCAGGCGTTCTGGCGTGAGCCAGCCATCGCCCGTGGCGGATGTGGCGGAGGAGGCTGGTGCGGCGGTCACGCTGTAAGCCGCGCGCTCTTCTTGCGCTTGGGGCGTTGGCGTCATCGGTACGACCTTGACCGGGCGCATGGTGATGCTGCCGTCATCGGCCGTTTGCAAGTCAAACAACTGCCCTGCGTATTTTTTACCCAGCGATATCTGGCCGCTGGCACCGACTTCTTTGAGCATGGTGGGGTCCTCAACATTTCATGCCATCATGCGGCATGAAATAACGGGTGTCAATCGCCACACTTTGCCGCCATTGCACCTATTCAGTCTTCGCTTAACTGGTAGGTGACTGATCTGCACTGACCGGGTTGGTGCCCTCGGGTCACTTTACCCACTAAAACCGGGTTGTCAGTTGGGTTAGCCAAGCGGGCGAATGGTCTACCAGCCACGTTTCCATGGGCTTGTCGGCGCCCGTCAAGATGAGCACCGACAGCGCAACCATGATGGCACCCAGAATCATCTTGCCGGTCTTGCCGGCCTGCATGAGATTGCCGCGCATCTTGAGCATGGCGCCGCGCGAGACATAGGCCAACGCGACAACGGGCAGAGCGGCCCCAAGGCCAAAAATGCCCATGAGCAAAGCGACCTGCAGAAGTTGCGTACCCTGGCTGGCCAGCACCACGGCTGCGCCCAAAGTTGGCCCTACGCAGGGGCTCCACACCACACCCAACACCAGGCCAATTGCGAACTGGCCCCACAGGCCGTCTAGGCGCATGCGTGCAATCAGGTTGTTGCCCGCATCGCCAATGCCGGAGGTAGCCGCCGCAAACCGCTGCTGGAGCGCGCCAGACATCAGCACCAAACCCAGCAATCCCAAAATGGCGGCGCCGATGCCGCGAAAGATGGATGTGTCTAGCCCCAACGCGGAGCCGGCCCATGCCAGTGCGGTTCCAATGACGGCGTAAGACAGGGCCAGCCCGCCCGCAAGTGCCAGCGGCGCCCTCGGATGGGCATTGGTGGCCGAGCCCAGCAGAATCGGAATGATGGGCAGCACGCAGGGTGACAGCGTCGACAGCAGCCCGGCCAGGAAGCCAAATCCGTAAGAGCCCAGGCCGAACTCCATTAGTTCACCGTCTTTTTGATGAGCGCCTCAAGGCCTGCAGGCGTGGTGTCGCCAACCGAGCGGCCCACTTCCTTCTCGCCCTTGAAGGCCACCAGCGTGCTTTGCATGGCGACCTTGAACTTTTTGAGCGTGGGCTTGGCGCTGTCGAAGTCGATGGTCAGCAGCGTCACATCCTTGTAGGCGGGCTGCTTCATCAAACCGTCAATGATGGGTTTTTGCGCTCTGCAAGTGGGGCACCATGGCGCGCTGATGTCCAGCACCACCGGCTTGCCTGCCGTGGTGAGCTGGTCGAATTCTTGTTGGTTAAAGGGCTTGATGTCGCCGGCCATGGCCAGGGTTGCCAAGGAGCAAAGCGCGATGCTGAGAATGGATTTTGCGAGTTTCATGGGGTGTCTCCGGGGGGTTAATGGGCAGGTTTGAACGACTTTTGCAGCGTCTGCACATAGGCGGTGAGGCCTGCCAACTCCTTGGAATCCCACGGCAGCGGCTTGGCCGCCATGGGCATGAGCATGCAGGCTTGGATCATTTCGTCCAAGTAAACGGTCTTGCGACCCAACTGGTTTTTGGCCATGGCGACGGTGTGGGGGTAGGGCTTGGCAAACGAGGCCGAGAACGCGCCGTGATTGGCATGGCAGGAGGCACAGGACATGCCGTTGGTCGAAAGATTGGTGTCATTGAAGAGCTTTTCTCCCAGCTTGGCATCCCCGGCGATGGGCGTGTAGCCTGCGGGCCGAACCGTTTCGTTCGCAGCCGAGGCGCCCGTGGCAAAGCCAAGCGAGGCGATCAAAACGGCTAAAAGTGTGGAGGCGTGGCGGTGGGTCATGGCAGTCCTTTGGGTTCTCGGTTTAAAGAATATTTGCCATTGGTCGCACTGCGCGGCGCTTTCTTACGCTTGCTGTCTTTTTTTGCAAATTTCTTTCATCCGACGTGGGCCGATCCGCGCCCGGGAATTCGAAAAGTTCGTCAGGTCTTGCCTGCCAACGCTTTCAATTGGTACAGCGCCTCCAGCGCCTCTCTAGGGCTGAGTGCATCGGGGTTTAGGGCTGCAACCCAGGTATCGACTGCGGAAGAAGCTACGGTTTCTGTAGCGGGCGGCGGCGCAAACAGGTCCACCTGGGCTTGGGATTCGGAGGCGTGTAGCTCTAGCGCCTGTAGCGTGTGGCGGGCCTGGTTGAGCACTTGAGCGGGCATGCCAGCCAGGCGGGCCACTTGCACGCCGTAGCTCTTGCTGGCCGGGCCACTTTGGATTTCGTGCAGAAAAACAATGTCGCGGCCAGACTCAGTGGCGCTGACGTGCACGTTGAGCGCCGCGTGGTGGGTGGCCGGGAACTCGGTCAGCTCAAAGTAGTGCGTGGCAAACAGGGTGAATGCCTGGGTTTTGTCGTGCAATTGGGTGGCAATCGCGCTGGCCAGGGCCAGGCCGTCAAAGGTGCTGGTACCACGGCCAATCTCGTCCATCAGCACCAGGCTGTGCGGGGTGGCACTGTGCAAGATTTGCGCGGCTTCAAGCATCTCCAGCATGAAGGTGGACTGGGCGTTGGCCAGGTCGTCAGCGGCGCCGATGCGGGTGTGGATGGCGTCAATCGGCCCCAGGCGGCAGGCGGTGGCTGGCACATGGCTGCCGATGCTGGCCAGCAGCACAATCAGCGCCACTTGGCGCATGTAGGTGGATTTACCGCCCATGTTGGGGCCGGTGATGATCTGCATGCGCGCCTTGGGGCCCATGCGGGTGTCGTTGGCGATGAAGTTACCGCTACTCAATTCCGCCAAGCGCGCCTGCACCACCGGGTGGCGGCCCTGGGTGATGTCGATACACGGCTCCACCACAAGCTGCGGCGCGCACCAGCCCAGGGTGAGGCTGCGTTCGGTCAGCGCGCACAGGGCGTCCAACGTGGCCAGGGCGCGTGCCGTGCGGGTCAGCATGGGCACAAAAGGCTGCAAGCGGTCTAGCACCTGTTCAAACAGCCACTTCTCGCGCGCCAGGGCGCGGTCTTGCGCGCTGAGGGCTTTGTCCTCAAAGGCCTTGAGCTCGGGCGTAATGAAGCGCTCGGCGTTTTTGAGCGTCTGGCGGCGGCGATAGTCGTCGGGCACCTTGTCGAGTTGGCCAGCCGTTACCTCAATGTAGAAGCCGTGTACCCGGTTGAACTGCACCCGCAAATTGGCAATGCCGGTGCGGGCTTTTTCGCGCCCCTCCAGATCCACCAGAAAGCTGTCGCAGTTGGTCTGAATGGCACGCAGTTCGTCCAGCTCAGCATCAAAACCCGTAGCAATGACACCGCCGTCGCGCACCAGCGCAGCGGGCTCAGGGGCAATGGCGTGTATTAGCAATTGAGCGCATTCTGGCGGTGACACCAGATCGACAGCGAGGTCTACCAGCAGCCCCGCTGGAAGGCTATGGGGCTGGGAGTTTTGCGTAGGTAAAGGAGGAGACCGCAAAGCGGGCGGGGGACACGAAGCAAAATTCTCAGCCCCATAGCCTTCCAGCCCTCGCAGATATTGCGCAAGCAGCTCCGTTTTTTGTAGCGTCTGCACCAGCCCCACCAGTTCACGCGGACGCACCTGGCGCAATGCCGTGCGCGCAGTAATACGTTCTACATCGGCACTGCCTTTGAGTTGTTTGCGCAGGCTGTCCCACAGGTTGCCTTTTAACGTGTGAATGGCGTCCAACCGGGCTTGTGCTTGCGCCCGGTCACGCCGGGGGCTGAGCAGCCAGCTTTTGAGCATGCGGCTGCCCATGCCGGTCATGCAGGTGTCCAGCAGGCTAAACAGGGTAGGGGCGTCTTCACCACGCAAGGTCTGCACCAGCTCCAGATTGCGCCGGGTGGTGGGGGGCAGGTTAATCAGTTCGTCGTCGCGCTGTACCTGCACACTGCTGATGTGCGTCAGGGCCCGACCCTGCGTGTGTTCGGCGTATTCCAACAGCGCGGCGCTGGCCGCGTGGGCCAGGGGCAGGTCTTGCGCGTTCCAGCTAGAGAGGCTGGCGGCCTGCAGGGCGTCTAGCAACTTGCGTTGGCCCAAGGCGCTGTCAAACTGCCATTCGGGCCGGGCGGTGGTGTACAGGGCGTTATTGCTGGCCGCGCTGGAGCGCAGGCGCTTGAGGCGGTCTTCAAAGGTGGTGGTCACGGTGGCGCTGTAGGCCAGCTCGCTAGGGGCCACGCGGGCCACCCAATCGGGCACCTCGTCGCTCGTGCACTCGGCCAAATGCACCACGCCTTGGGTTACGCTGAGCCAAGCCAGGCCGCAGCGGTTGCGCGGGCCTTGGTGCACGGCCATGAGCAGGGATTCGGATTTTTCGCTCAGCAGCTCGCTGTCGGTCAGGGTGCCGGGGGTGACTACGCGCACCACTTTGCGCTCCACCGGGCCTTTGCCGGTGACTTCACCGACCTGCTCACAAATGGCCACCGATTCGCCGTGGCGGATCAGCTTGGCCAAGTAGCCTTCCATGGCGTGAAAGGGCACACCGGCCATGGCAATAGGCTGGCCGGCCGACTGGCCGCGCGTGGTGAGGGTGATGTCCAAAATCGCCGCAGCCTTTTCGGCGTCGGCATAAAACATCTCGTAAAAATCCCCCATGCGGTAGAAAAGCAGGGTGCCTGGGTGGTCTGCTTTAAGACCCAGGTACTGCTGCATCATGGGGGTGTGTTGCTTGTCGACTTCGCTCATGCGGGCGAGTCTATCAACTCAAGCAGGGCGTAAACCGGTGCCAGCGGTCGCCAGCAGAGTGCAGGCGCCGCGTTGGCGCCCACACTAAACGTCTCAATAGGGGATGAACACGCTGCCCAGCACTTTTTTCAGCTCCTCACCGACGACCTCTAGGCCGCCTTTGATGCCTTCACTGTGGGCGGCGGCGTGCTGTGGGTCGCTGTCCAGCGGCTTGCTCTGCAAAGTGGCCAGTTGCAGTGCTAGGCCGTCGCGGTTTTGTTTCAGCGTTGCCAGTTTGGCTGTCGCTTCAGGTGTCAGTGGCACGGTGACGCGCGACTGTTCGGCTTTTACCATCAGTTCATCAACGTGCTTGAGGCGTGCCAGCGACTCTAGGATGTGTTGTTCGGCCATATGGATGGTTGCGTTCATGGTTCTCTCCTTATTCAATACGATTGCTTTGGGTTTTAGCCCCGTCGCGTGCTTCTATGGTAGCACTGCTCTTTTATAAAACATGTCGGTTCGGTAAAGGGGTAGGGTGGTTCTTTGGATGTACGATGGCGCACAGACGGGGCCGGTTTGCTGGCCTTACGATACCTACTGCCAACCGATGACTACGCAACCAACGACTCCTAATTTGGGCACTATTGTGGCCGTGCGGGGCAGTGTGGTTGATGTGCGGTTCGATCAGCGCTTGCCGCCCATCCATACCGTGCTGCACGCCGACGAAGGCCGCGTTGTCGTCGAGGTGCTGGCCCAGCGCGACGCCCACCATGTGCGCACCATTGCGTTGACCTCTACCCAGGGCTTGGCGCGTGGTATGGTGGTGCAGGACACCGGCGGGCCGTTGATGGCGCCGGTGGGCAAGGGCATCCGTTCGCGCATGTTTGACGTGTTTGGCAACGCGATTGACGGGCAGGGCGCTGTGGCCGATGTGCAGTGGCGCTCCGTGCACCGCGCTCCGCCACCTTTAGCGCGGCGTTCTACCCAGTCCGAAATTTTTGAAACCGGCATCAAGGTGATTGATGTGCTCATGCCGCTTGAGCGCGGTGGCAAGGCCGGGCTGTTTGGCGGGGCTGGCGTGGGCAAGACCGTGCTCTTGACCGAGATGATCCACAACATGGTGGGCCACCAAGACGGCGTGAGTATTTTTTGCGGTATCGGCGAGCGCTGTCGTGAGGGCGAAGAGCTGTACCGCGAGATGACCGACGCCGGTGTGCTGCCCAATATGGTGATGGTGTTTGGCCAGATGAATGAGCCCCCCGGCAGTCGCTTTCGCGTGGGGCACGCGGCCTTGACCATGGCCGAATACTTTAGGGATGATGAACACCGCGACGTGCTGCTGCTCATCGACAACATTTTCCGGTTCATTCAGGCGGGCTCCGAGGTGTCGGGGCTGATGGGGCAAATGCCCTCACGCTTGGGTTACCAGCCGACGATGGGCACGGAGCTGTCGTCGTTGGAAGAGCGCATTGCCAATACGGACAGTGGCGCCATCACCTCGATTCAGGCGGTCTATGTGCCAGCGGACGACTTTACCGACCCGGCTGCGGTGCACACGTTTTCGCACCTGTCGGCGTCTATCGTGTTGTCGCGCAAGCGCGCCAGCGAAGGGTTGTACCCGGCGATTGACCCCTTGCAGTCGAACTCCAAAATGGCCACGCCGGGCATTGTGGGCGAGCGGCATTACCGCTTGGCGCAAGATATTCGGCGCACCTTGGCGCAGTACGCGCAGCTTAAAGACATCATTGCCATGCTGGGGCTAGAGCAGCTCTCACCCGAGGACCGCGCGGTAGTGGCGCGCGCGCGCCGCCTAGAGCGGTTTTTGACCCAGCCGTTTTTCACCACTGAGCAGTTCTCTGGCATGCAGGGCAAGTTGGTCAGCTTAGAAGACGCACTCGACGGTTGCGAGCGGATTTTGCGCGATGAGTTCAAAGACTACCCCGAAAGTGCGCTCTACATGATTGGTGCGGTGGACGAAGCCACGGCAAAACGCAACGCTGAAAAACCAGTAGCCGACACCGAACGGGCCGACCATGCCAGCGAGCCCCATGCAGCTTAAGATTTTGTTGCCCTCGCGCGTGTTTGCGGACGTCAAAGGTGTGTTGCGCATCGTGGCGGAAACCCGCGAAGGCTCTTTTGGTCTGCTACCCCAGCGCTTGGACTGTGTGGCGGCTATCACCTGCGGCATCCTGACCTATGAGACCGAACACGACGGTGAAGTTTATGTCGCCATGGATGAGGGTGTGCTGGTCAAGACTGGCCCCCGTGTGCAGGTGTCAGTGCGCCGCGCCATTGCGGGCGACGACCTGGACCAATTGCGCCAGGCCGTGGAGCAGGAGTTCAGAATCCACGACGAGAACGAGCAAAACACGCGCTCGGTGATGGCCAAATTAGAGAGTGGATTTTTGCACCGTTTTGCAAGCCTTGAGCATGGCAACCGAGTCTGATTCCACCCCTTCGTCGCGCCAGGTCGACAAGGCCGCGTTGAGTATGGCTGCGCAGGTGGCGGCAAAGGCGCAACGCAAGCGCCGGGCGCAGCGCCACCCGCCCCAGGGCGTATGGATGGGGCTGGGTTTGATGGGCGTGGTGGGCTGGTCGGTGGTGGTGCCAACCTTGGCAGGTGCGGCCTTGGGCCAGTGGCTGGATCGGCATTATCCGGGTGGCCGGTCGTGGACCTTGGCATTGCTGGTTGCCGGCCTGACCCTGGGGTGTTTGAATGCCTGGCGTTGGGTTGCCACGGAAGATGATGCGATGCATGACAAGGAGGAGCCGACCGATGACACATGAAACGCTAACTTTGGTGTTGGCCGGGTTTGCCGGTGGCGCGCTGGGCGCTTTCTTTTTCGGTGGCCTGTGGTGGACCGTGCACAAGCGGCTCGATTCAAGCAAGGCGGCGTTTTGGGTGTTGGGCAGCTTTGTGGTGCGCATGGCGGTGACCGTGGCGGGGTTTTACTGGGTGGGGGGTGCGCAGTGGCCGCGCATGTTGGCCTGCCTGATTGGTTTTGTCATCGCGCGCCAAGTGGTTTTGCGCCTCACCCAAGGGGAGGTCCATGCGGCTTAGTCCTGACGAGCTTGTCTTTTGGCAGCAGGGCTTTATCAAGCTCAACGCCACCATTGTCTACACCTGGGCTTTGATGCTGGTGCTGGTGGTGGGCTCTTGGCTCATTACGCGGCGGCTGTCGAACGGCCTTGAGCGTTCGCGTTGGCAAAATATGCTCGAAATTGTGGTGACCGGCATAGAAAAGCAAATTGAAGACGTGGGCCTGCGCCAGCCGCGCAAGTACATGGGTTTTTTGGGCACGCTGTTTTTGTTTGTGGCGGCATCCAGCTTGGCCACGGTCTTGCCCGGTTATGAGCCACCCACCGGCTCTTTGTCGACCACCACCGCTTTGGCGGTGTGTGTGTGGGTGGCTGTGCCGCTGTTTGGTATCCGCGACCAAGGGTGGGGGACGTACCTGCGCTCTTACCTGGAGCCCACGGTCATCATGCTGCCGTTCAACATCATCAGCGAGGTCTCACGCACCTTGGCCTTGGCAGTGCGTCTGTTTGGCAACATGATGAGCGGGGCCATGATCATCGCTATTTTGCTGACGATTACGCCCTTTATTTTTCCTGTGGTGATGACCGTATTGGGTTTGCTCACGGGTATGGTTCAGGCCTATATTTTTGGAATATTGGCCACGGTCTACATCGCCGCCGCCATGCAAGTGCGCCAAACCGAACCGGCTGCAGTCCCTGCGGCTGTAACCCCACCTTGAAACCACCTTCGCCCACCTTCTCTTTAGAAAGAAACAGCACCATGGACAGTATGACCATCATCGCCGTAGCCTCCATCATCATGGCCGGCCTTACCACCGGATTTGGGTGCATGGGGCCCGCATTCGCGGAGGGGCGCGCCGTCTCCACTGCGCTAACCGCCCTAGCGCAGCAACCCGACGCCTCGGCCACCATCACCCGGACCTTGTTTGTCGGTCTGGCGATGATTGAGTCCACGGCAATCTATTGTTTTGTGGTGTCGATGATCTTGATTTTTGCCAATCCGTTCTGGAACCACGCCATTGCGGCGCTGGCAGGAAAATAGGCCATGCTCATTGACTGGTTTACGGTTGGCGCGCAGGCGCTGAACTTTTTGGTGCTGGTGTGGCTGCTCAAACGTTTTCTCTACAAGCCCATTACCGATGCTATCGACGCCCGTGAACAGCGTATTGCCGCAGAGCTGGCCGATGCGGCGCAAAAGCAGGCCACCGCGCTGAAAGAGCGTGACACGTTTCGCGAGAAAAATGCCACCTTTGACCAGCAACACGATGCCATGCTGCGCACGGCCAAAGAAGAGGCTGCGGCGCTGCGCCAGCGTCTGCTCGACGATGTACACCAAGAAGCGCAAACGCTGCGTACCAAGCGCCTCGACGCATTGGCTAACGAACTGGGCCAGATGCAGCACGATATTGCCCAGCGCAGCCGTCAAGAAGTGATGGCTATTGCAGACAAGGTGTTAGCCGATTTGGCCGACGCCTCGCTGGATGAACGGTTGGTGCAGGTATTTGCCGACCGGCTGCGCGCACTCGATGCCGCCACCCAGACCGCTTTGGCCACCGCCTTGAATACCGACCCGTGTGTGGTGCAGGTGCGCAGTGCGTTTGTATTGTTGCCTACCCAGCGCGATGCGATCTCGCAAGCCCTGGGCGCCGTTTTTTCGGGCCCCGTGTCGATCACGTTCGATGTGGCGCCGGAACTGGTGGGCGGTATTGCGCTGACCGCCAACGGCTGGAAGCTGGCATGGAACATTGCCGACTACCTGGAGTCCTTGGGCCAGGGCATGGCCGCCGCGTCGGTTGCGCAGCCATGACTGCCGACGCAGTAGCCCCATCGTTTGAACCTCTGCAAGGTGTGATGGACCGCGCCTTTGGGCAGTGGGCCACAGCGCGGTCGGAGCGGACGGCCCGCCTGGCGCTGCGCGAGGTCGGCACCATTGCCAGCGTCTCGACCGGCATCGCCGTGGTTCATGGCTTGCCCGGCGTGGGTTATGACGAACTGTTGGAGTTCCCCGGAGGCATCCACGGCATCGCCTTCAATGTGGACGAAACCGAGATTGGCGTTGTGCTGCTGGGGGACTATGCGGGTTTGCGTGCGGGTGACGAGGTGCGCCGCACCGGGCGCGTGATGGATGTGGGCGTGGGCGAGGGCGTTTTGGGCCGCGTGTTAGACCCGCTGGGGCGACCACTGGACGGCAAGGGTGCGGTAGTGGTGCAGGCGCGTTTGCCGATTGAACGCCCGGCGGCGGCCATCATGGATCGCGCGCCGGTAAGTGTGCCACTGCAGACGGGCCTGAAGGTGATTGACGCCCTGATACCCGTCGGCCGTGGTCAACGCGAACTGATTTTGGGCGACCGCCAGACCGGCAAAACGACGATTGCGGTGGACACCATTCTCAACCAGCGCGGCCAAAATGTGCTGTGTGTGTATTGCGCCATCGGCCAGCGCGCCTCGGCCGTGGCCAAGACGGTGGCGATTTTGCAGGCGCAAGGCGCCATGGAATACACAGTGGTCATGGTGACCGAGGGCAACGACCCGCCGGGTCTGGCCTATATAGCGCCATACGCAGCCACCAGCATGGCCGAATACTTTATGGAAGCCGGGCGTGATGTGTTGATCGTCTATGACGACCTGACCCAACATGCGCGCGCCTACCGCGAGTTGTCGCTCTTGCTGCGCCGCCCGCCGGGGCGCGAGGCTTTTCCGGGCGATATTTTTTATATCCATTCCCGCTTGCTGGAGCGGGCTACCCATTTGAATGCAGCGCGCGGGGGCGGCTCGCTCACCGCGCTGCCGATCATCGAGACCCAGGCGCAAAACATCTCGGCCTATATTCCGACCAACCTGATTTCCATCACCGACGGGCAGATTTACCTCTCGCCCGCGTTGTTCGAGTTGGGCGCATTGCCAGCGGTGGATGTGGGTAAATCGGTTTCGCGCGTGGGGGGCAAGGCGCAGCGTGCGGTGTACCGCGCCGTGTCGGGCGACCTCAAGCTGGCCTATGCCCAGTTTGAAGAGCTGGAAACTTTTGCCCGCTTTGGCGCACGGCTGGATGCCCGAACCACCGCGTTGATCGACCACGGCCGGCGTATTCGCGCCTGCCTGATGCAGCCTGAATCCGCACCCGTGCCGGTGGCAGCCCAAATCACCGTGCTGCTGGCGTTGACGCAAGCCCTCTTTGACAATGTGCCCCTCAAGCACATGCCCGAAGCCGAGCGTGCGGTGCGGGGGGCGGCCAGTCAGATACCGGCCGAGGTGTTGGCGCGTTTTGACAGCGCAAAAAAACTCAGTGATCCAGACAAAGCGTTGGTGACTGACATTGCGCGCAAAGTGCTACAGCCGTTTTACGCACCGCCTGCATCGGCATGAGCGACACCGCTGCCAGCTTGCGCCGCCAAATTGACAGCGCCACCGACCTGCAGGCGGTGGTACGCACCATGAAGGCCATGGCAGCCTCCAGCGTGGGGCAATACGAGAGCGCAGTGCGCGCCTTGGACGCATACTACGGCGCGGTGCAACTGGCCTTAGCGGCGAGTTTTCGCCAGCCGGGTGTGCGCCTTGGCGCCGAGCCGCGTGCGGGCACGCGCAGCGGTGTGAATGTGTCGGTGGTGTTTGGCTCGGACCAGGGGCTGGTCGGCCCCTTTAACGACGTGATGGCCCAGTATGTGGTGGATGCGCTGGGCGGCGTTGAAGGCGCGCACACCGTTTGGGCCGTGGGCGAGCGCATGGCAGCCCGATTGGAGCAAACCGCCTTAACACTCGACCAGCGTTTTACGCTGCCCAGCTCCATTGATGCCATTACCCCGTTGGTGGAGCAGATTGTGGTGGCGCTGGTGGCGGTGCGCGAGCGGGGCGACCTAGAACAGGTGTTTTTATTCCACCACCGGCCCCATGCGGGCGCGGGGTATGCCCCCAACCGCCAGCGCCTGTTGCCGCTAGACGCTGCCTGGCAGCGTTCGCTGGCAGATACACCCTGGCCAACCCGCAATTTGCCCGAGGTGATGCATGCCGGGGAATCGACGCTACGGGCTTTTGTGGCGGAGTTTTTGTTTGTGTCTCTGTACCAGAGCTGCGCTGAATCTTTGGCCAGTGAAAACGCCAGCCGCCTGGCCGCCATGCAACGGGCCGAGAAAAACATAGAAGAGATGCTGGAAGACCTGAACCAGACGTTCCACCGCATGCGCCAAAGCGGTATTGACGAGGAGCTGTTTGACCTAATTGCAGGCTATGAGTCCATGTCTAAAGCTGCCTAAATCCGCCTGATGGCGTACAGGCCGCCTTGACTGGGAGGCAATCAGTGGGCGTAAATTTTCTCGATCTCGGCGCGGTTGCTCAGAATCAGCGTGACCAACTTGGGGTCAAAACGGGTGCCTGAATGCGACTGCAGGTAGGCAATGGCGTCATCCAAGGGCCACGCTGCTTTGTACGCGCTCTCGCTGGCCAGCGAGTCCAGCACATCGGCCACCGCCACAATGCGGCCATACAGGTTGATTTGTTCGCCCTTGATACCGAGGGGATAACCGCTGCCGTCCCAGTGCTCATGGTGTTCATGGGCAATGACGGCGCCCATCTGATGGGTCTGTGAGGTGGAATCGACCAGCAGCTCGTAGCCTTTGCGGGCATGCGACTTCATGATTTCCCATTCTTCTGGGGTGAGTGCCGCCCCTTTGGTCAAGATGGCGTCGGGGATGCAGGTCTTGCCAATGTCATGCAGGGTGGCTGCAACACGCAGCAGCTCTACATCTTGGTCGCTCACCCCCAGTTCTGCGGCCAGCAGGGCCGATACATCACCCATACGGCGCAAGTGGGGCGAAGGCGCACCATTGCCCCGGCGCTCGATGGCGCCGCCCAGAACGGATATGGTGGACTGCTGGGCCTCTTTGGTGTCTTCGTGCATCAGCAGGCCTTCGTAGGCAATAGCCACGTTGCTGGAGAAAATTTCCAACAAATCTTGCGCCTCTTCCGAGATCGGTTCGACAAAGGTCATGTAGATCACGCTCTCGCGTCCACCCACCGTGCGGAAATAGCCCGCGTAGTGGCGTGGTCCGTGGTGGCCGGCTTTTTCGTCCAGGGCGCGCTTTAGGGCGGCTTGGACGTCTGGGGGCAGGTGGCTGACCTCTTCGCCCACCAGCAGCTCCGAATAGGCCTGGGTGGCAGCCAGCACCTTGAGCACGCCTTTGTCGGTGCAGGCGGTGTAAGCCGACAGGCGGCTGGCGCACACGCCGTCGCCGTTCAGCCCTAAAAGGAAGTTCACCTGCTCTAACACCGCCGAGGAAAAACCCCGCAAGGTGTGCGCGCTGTAGATTTGGCCGATGGCTTCGATAGAACGGCGCAAGCCTTGGCGGGCGCTTTCGATGCGCATCAGGTCGCGGTAGCCGCGCAGACTGGCGTAAAAAACGGTAATCAGCTTGCGCCGTGTCAGGTCCGTTTTTTCTTTGTAATCGTTGATGTCGTAGTCGCGAATAACCTGTTCTTCCGGCGCTTGGCCGGGCTGCCCGGTGCGCAGGACAATGCGCACGTTGACGTTGCGCAATTCCTCGCGGATGTAGCGGGCCAAGGCCAAACCGGCGTGGTCGGTTTCCATGACCACATCCAGCAAAATCAGGGCAATGTCCTTGCGCTTGGCCAGCAATTCGCGGGCTTCGGCGGAGCTGTAGCAGTGTGAGAACTCTAACGCGCGCCCGTCCATCTCAAAGCCGGCCATCACCAGTTTGGTCACTTCATGGACGGCAGGATCGTCGTCAACGACCAGCACTTGCCAGGGCGTTAGGCCTTTGGCGTGGTCTGCCACGGATTGTTCGTCACTAAAAACCAGATCGTCCGACATGGAAACGTTTCTTGTAAGTTGGAATTGCTGCGGAGGAGCGAGTCTATCGGATTGTGGCTGCGATACTACGGCTATGCAACTTCAGGACATTCTTTATTCGCAAGGTTTTGGTACCCGGCGCGTGTGTGCGGGTCTGATCCAACAGGGACTGGTGGCGGTGTACGACGGCCCCGACTCGGTCACCCCCACGGTGTGTATCCACGCAGCGCAGGAGGTGCCCGCGCTGGGTTTGCGCTTTCGGGTGCAGGGCGTGGATTGGGAGTATTTTGAGAAGGCATACCTCATGCTGCACAAGCCTGCCGGTACCGAATGTTCGCAAAAACCTTCAACCTACCCCAGCATCTACACGCTCTTGCCCTCACCACTGCGGCTGCGGCCTCAGAAGAGTGCGGTGCAGGGTGTGCAGGCGGTGGGTCGGCTGGACCAGGACACCACCGGTTTGTTGCTCTTAAGCGACGATGGCCAGTTCATCCACCGTATGAGTTCGCCCAAAAAACACCTGCCCAAGGTGTACGAGGTGCAGGTTAAGCATCCCCTGACCGACGATCAGGTGCAGCGCCTGCTGGACGGTGTGGTGCTGGATGACGACCCCAAGCCGGTGCGGGCAGCCGCTTGCGCCATTGTGGACGCCCAAGGAGATGCATTGCATTTGCGTCTGACGCTGACCGAGGGAAAATACCACCAGGTCAAGCGTATGGTGGCGGCGGTGGGTAATCGGGTCGAGGGGCTGCACCGCTCGCGCATTGGTGCGCTCGAGCTGACGACTGACTTGGCGCCGGGCCAATGGCGCTGGCTGCGCGCCGCTGACTTGGAAAAGCTGCAAAACAAACCGACATAGAAGGGTGGGTGTATGGCACATGGTGTGGGTAAGCAGGTTGCGTGGTGGGTGCATGCAGCTATTGTTTTGATAGCGACTTGCGTAATGCCAGCGAGGGCTAGTGGGCAAAATCAATGTGAAAACCCGGTGTACCTGACCTTTGACGCGGGCAATATGGAGGTGGCGCCGAAAGTGGGCGCCATTCTCAAGCGCAACGGTGTTAAAGCCACTTTTTTTGCCGCCAATACGGACACCATCCAGGGCGACGGCAGCCTGGGTAATTACTGGGCGCCGTGGTGGAAGGCGCGGGCCGCTGATGGCCATGAGTTTGCGTCTAACACCTACGACCGCGTCCTGTGGCGTGGGGACCTGCCTGGTGTTGCGCCGCGTTTTCGGATGCAACCCACAGAGGGCGCCTTAGCCGGGCGCCAGTTCACCTGGGACGCAGCCCAATACTGCGCCCAGATCAGCCACGCCGCCGAGCGGGTGCAAGACTTCACGGGCAAGAAAACGCTGCCGCTATTTCGTGCGCCGGGCGGCAAGGTGTCGCCCCGTCTGCTGGCCAGCGCCAGGGCTTGTGGCTACGCCCATGTGGGCTGGGCGCCGACGGGCCTGCTGGGCGATGACTTGCCCAGTGAGCGCGTTAGTAACGAAGCCTTGCTCAAAAAGTCGCTGCAGACCATTCGCGGGGGCGACATTTTGCTGGCCCACCTGGGCAGTGCTACCCGCAAGGATGCCTGGGCGCCAGAAGACCTGGAGCCCCTGATCGTAGGGCTCAAAGCCAAGGGTTTTTGCTTCAAGACGCTGCGCGAGCACCCCGCCTACCAAAGCTGGATCGCCAGCCACGGCCCCTGATGGGTGGCCAAACCGGGCACTATGCTTAAACCATGAACCTGTTTCTCGACTCCTTTTGGCGTGCAGTGGTCTATTGCCTGCACCCGCGCGTGATTTTGCTGTCCTTGTTGCCGCTGGTGCTGATGGCCGTACTGGCGCTGGGGCTGGGCTACTTCTACTGGTACCCGGCGTTGGATTGGGTGCGCACGATGCTGGAGTCGTCTGAGATTTTTAACCAAGTCTGGGTCTGGCTGGAGGGCATAGGGGCGAGCAAAGTCAAAGTGGTTGCAGGCCCTTTGATTGTTATTTTTGCGGTGACCCCGCTCATCATCGTCACCTCGCTCTTGCTGGTGGCGGTGATGATGAGCCCGGCATTGGTGGCGCTGGTGGCGCGCAACCGCTTCCCGAAGCTTGAGGCGAGGCGGGAAGGGTCACTGCTGCTGAGCGTGTTTTGGTCGCTGGGCTCTACCGTTTTGGCCTTGATCGCGCTGCTGGTGTCCAGCCCCTTGTGGTTGGTGCCGCCGCTCATTTTGGTCTTGCCGCCACTGATTTGGGGCTGGTTGACCTACCGGGTGATGGCGTTTGACGCCTTGTCCGACCACGCCAGCAAGGCCGAACGCCGTGCGCTGTTTCGCCGCCACCGGGGCTGGCTGCTCACCATTGGTATCGTGACCGGGTTTATGGGCGCGGCGCCCAGCATCGTGTGGGCCTCGGGCGTGGTGTTTGCCACCATGTTTGCGATTCTGGTGCCAGTGGCAATCTGGATCTATACGCTGGTGTTCGCGTTCGCCTCGCTGTGGTTTTCACACTATTGCTTGGCCGCCCTGCAGGCCCTGCGAGACCAGCAAGCGGCCGAGCTGACCATGGTGCCCGCCACCCCGCCGACGCCGGAGGCGGTAGCATTGGCGCATGACACAGGCGAGCACCACACCCCCACACCCTGAAGCGCGTCCGCGTTTTGGGCTCATCGTTATTGGCGATGAAATACTGTCTGGCAAACGGGCCGACAAACACCTAGCCCACATCATTGGGCTCTTGAGCGCGCGGGGCCTGCAACTGGACTATGCGCACTATGTGGGCGACGACCCGGTGCGTATCACCAAAACCTTGACAGACGGTTTTGCATCGGGCGATGTGATTTTTTCTACCGGCGGTATTGGCGCTACGCCCGACGACCACACCCGCCAGTGCGCCGCCCGGGCGCTGGGCGTGGACTTGGCGTTGCATCCGACTGCCAAAGCCCTGATCCTGGAGCGTATGCAAGAGGTGGCGCGCGAGAAGGGCGAGCCCTATGTGCCCGAACAAGCCGACAATCTGCACCGCTTGCAGATGGGCATGTTCCCGGTGGGCTCGCAGATTATTCCCAACCCGTACAACAAGATTCCGGGTTTTAGCTGCGCAGGCCCTGGTCTGGGACATATCCATTTTGTGCCCGGATTCCCGGTGATGGCCTGGCCCATGGTGGCGTGGGTTCTGGACACCCACTGCACGAACTGGTTTGCGCCAGGGGCATGGGTCGAACACTCGGTCATTGTGATGGGCGCCATGGAAGCGACCCTAACACCCTTGATGGAAGCAATCGAGCGCGAGCACGCAGTTAAGGTTTTTAGCCTACCCAGTGTGGACCATCCTGACTATGGCCGCCATATTGAACTGGGTGTTAAAGGGGCCCCCATGGCGGTGGAGGCCGCCTTCGCCGCGTTGCGTGCTGGGTTGCAGGCTTATGCTTTGCAATTAGGCCCAGAATTGGTGCGGAAATAAATAGCACTGTATTGGTGCAATCGAAATGCGCAGAATGTACTATTTTGGTGCATTCTTGCCGACGTGTTACCCGCGTCCCAGACGTTTAGTGCCGGACTTTGTGGCACATCACGCCATATCAGGCAATCTCAGGGCAAAATAGCCCGCTTGTTTGATATTGCCCGACAGACCCGTTTCTGGCACAAAAACTGCAATGTATTCAAAGCAACACTTTTTTCCAACCGTATACAGGAGTATTTGATGGCCAAGACCGTCGCAGACGTGATTAAGATGGTGAAAGAAAACGAAGTCAAGTTTGTTGACTTCCGTTTCACCGATACCCGCGGCAAGCAGCAGCACACCACCGTGCCTGTTTCCCATTTTGATGAAGACAAATTCACGTCGGGCCACGCGTTTGACGGTTCCTCCATCGCGGGCTGGAAGGGTATTGAAGCTTCGGACATGTTGCTCATGCCCGATCCCAACACCGCCAACATTGACCCCTTCTTTGAAGAAACCACCCTCATCATGAACTGTGATGTGGTGGAGCCTGCCGACGGCAAGGCCTATGACCGCGACCCACGCTCTATCGCCAAACGCGCCGAAGCCTATCTCAAGGCATCCGGCATTGGTGATACCGCCTTCTTCGGCCCAGAGCCCGAGTTCTTCATTTTTGACGGCGTGCGCTGGAGCACTGAGCCTAACAACACCTTTTACGAAATCGACGAGTACGAAGCCCCCTGGAACAGTGGCGCCAAGTTAGAGGGCGGCAACCGCGGCCACCGTCCCACCGTCAAGGGCGGCTACTTCCCCGTGCCCCCGGTCGACAGCACGCAAGACATGCGCGCTGAAATGTCCTTGATCCTAGAATCCCTGGGCATCCCGGTTGAAGTGTTCCACCACGAAGTGGCGGGCGCGGGCCAGAACGAAATCGGCACCCGCTTCTCCACCCTGGTAGAGCGCGCTGACTGGACTATGTTGCAAAAGTACGTGATCCAAAACGTGGCTAATGCGTACGGAAAAACAGCCACCTTCATGCCCAAGCCTTACCACGGTGACAACGGCTCTGGTATGCACGTGCACCAGTCGGTCTGGAAAGATGGCAAGAACCTGTTTGCTGGTGACGGCTATGCCGGTTTGAGCGACTTTGCCCTGTACTACGTTGGCGGCATCATCAAGCACGCCCGTGCCTTGAACGCCATCACCAACCCCGGCACCAACAGCTACAAGCGTTTGGTTCCGCACTTTGAGGCACCGGTCAAGTTGGCGTACTCGGCCAAGAACCGCTCGGCGTCGATCCGCATTCCGTTTGTGGCAAACCCCAAGGGCCGTCGCGTGGAAGCGCGTTTCCCCGATCCACTGATGAACCCTTACCTGGGCTTTGCGGCTCTGTTGATGGCCGGTCTGGACGGCGTGGAAAACAAGATCCACCCTGGCGAAGCTGCCACCAAAGACCTGTACCATTTGCCACCCGAAGAAGACAAGTTGATCCCAACCGTGTGCCACAGCCTAGACCAGGCTTTGGAGCATTTGGACAAAGACCGCGCGTTCCTGACCAAAGGAGGCGTGTTCACCGACAGCATGCTCGATGCCTACATCGAGCTGAAGATGGGCGAAGTGACTCGCATGCGTATGTCGGTGCACCCTGCCGAATTTGACATGTACTTCTCTCTGTAATTCCTACGGCCCTTGGGGCCTGGGAGTGACAATCAAAAAGAGACGGCCTGCGCCGTCTTTTTTTTTGCAACTAATTGTCAGAATGCCACTCTAAGCCACAAGTCTGGGTATGTGCGTTTTGGCTTTTGGTCTAATTTGGCGCATACTGAATAGCCTCCCTGGCACTGGAAGTATTGAGTCCGCATGAAAATTGTTTTTTTAGTTCCATTGGCAGCCCTCGCCGTTGTCACCAACGGTGTGGCGCAAGAGCGTATTTATCGCTGTGGCAATGAATACACCAACACCGTCACAGAAATTCAGGCCAAGAAGTGCAAACTGGTCTCTGGCGGCAATGTCACGGTAGTTCAGGCGCAGCGCCCTCGCGCTGCGGCCAAAACCACTAACCCCCCGAACACAGCGGCACGCATCGATTCGGGTGACCAGCGTGCCAAGGACTCCGATGCCCGTTTGATTTTGGAGTCGGAACTGAAAAAGGCCGAGTTGCGCCAAGCCGAGCTGGTCAAAGAGTACAACAACGGCGAGCCCGAAAAGGTGGGCCCCGAGCACCGAAATTACCAAAAATACCTGGACCGGGTGGCTGAACTCAAGGCCAGCATTGCCCGCAATGAGAGTGATATCTCAGGTATTCGCCGCGAACTCGGGCGTGTGCCGGGCAATGCCGGCGCCAATGCCGCGCCGCCCGCACCCAACTAGTCGGCGTGAGCGCGCCGATTCGATTCCAGTCGTTTGACCTGCTGGCCACCTTGGTGGCGGTGGTGCGCTCCGACGCAATGGTGCTGTTCTCTAATTCCGCCTTGGAAGATGCCTTGGGCATCTCCAAGCGTGCGATTGAGGGCTCTTGCTTTCTGGACGCCTTCACCGAACCCACCGCCCTGCAAAACGCCTTGGATGGTGCGCTTGAAAATGCGTTTGCTGCCTTGCGCTACGACGCCTGGCTTAAACGCGTAGGGCAAGAGCCCATGCCGGTGCATGTCATCGTGACACGCACCGAACCGGCGGATGACATCATCATCGAGATGGTGCCGCAAGAGCAGCAAAGTCGCCAAGACCGCGAGGAACGCCTGGCCGAGCAGGCCCAGACCAACAAAGAGTTGATTCGCAACCTGGCCCACGAGATCAAAAACCCCTTGGGCGGCATTCGCGGCGCGGCGCAGTTGCTGCAAATGGAGATTGAGGAAGAATCTGCCGAACTCACCGAATACACCCAGGTCATCATCCACGAGGCCGATCGCCTGCAAAGCCTGGTGGACCGGCTCTTGGCGCCCCACCGCAAACCGCACTTGGTGGGTGATGTCAATATCCATGAGGTGTGTGAACGGGTGCGCTCCCTGATTTTGGCCGAGTTTCCCAAGGGTCTGCGCGTGGTGCGCGACTACGATATTTCGATCCCCGAGTTTCGGGGTGACCGCGAACAACTGATCCAGACCGTGCTGAACATCGCGCACAACGCTTGCCAGGCGCTGACGCAGCGTATTGCGCAGGCCGATGCCACCCTCACATTTCGCACCCGGGTGACTCGGCAAGTCACTTTTGGCAAGCAACGCTACCGGTTGGCATTGGAATTGCATGTCATCGACAACGGACCGGGCGTGCCCGATTCGATCAAGGACCGTATTTTCTACCCGCTGGTGTCGGGTAGAGAAGGCGGCTCCGGCCTGGGGCTGACATTGGCGCAAACCTTTGTGCAGCAGCACCATGGATTGATCGAGGTCGACAGCGTGCCCGGCCGTACGGATTTCAAGATCTTGATTCCGTTGCCTTAACCCCACCAGTTGGGGACGGCGCTGCGTTCCCCTGGGAGGGGCGGGCGGCCCGTCCTGCAACGTCAAAAGGATAGTTATGAAGCCGATTTGGATCGTAGACGATGACCAGTCCATCCGCTTCGTGTTGGAGAAAGCGCTTCTGCGTGAACACCTACCCACACGCAGCTTCTCTAACCCGAGGGATGTCATTGCTGCACTGGACTCGGCGGACGACGAAGGCCCCCAGGTGCTGGTCAGCGACATTCGCATGCCCGGCGGGTCCGGCCTGGATTTGTTGGAAAAAGTAAAGGCCAAACACCCCGGTTTGCCGGTCATCATCATGACCGCGTTCTCCGACCTGGACAGCGCCGTGAGCGCGTTTCAGGGCGGCGCGTTTGAGTACCTGCCCAAGCCCTTTGATTTGCCCAAAGCGGTTGAGCTGATTCGCCGCGCCTTGGAAGAAAGCCAGCGCGAAGAGGTGGCCGAAGAACGCATGGCCGAGGCGCCCGAAATGCTGGGCCAAGCGCCTGCCATGCAAGATGTGTTTCGCGGTATCGGGCGGCTCTCGCAAAGCAACGTCACGGTCATGATCACCGGCGAGTCCGGCTCGGGCAAAGAACTGGTGGCGCGTGCCTTGCACAAACATTCGCCGCGCGCCAACGGCCCCTTTGTGGCCATCAACACCGCGGCCATCCCCAAAGACTTGCTAGAGAGCGAACTGTTTGGCCACGAGCGCGGCGCTTTCACCGGCGCGCAAACGATGCGCCGTGGGCGTTTTGAGCAGGCCGATGGCGGCACTTTGTTTTTGGACGAAATTGGCGACATGCCGTTTGAGCTGCAAACACGCCTGCTGCGGGTCTTGAGCGACGGCAATTTTTACCGGGTCGGCGGCCACACGGCAGTGAAAACCAATGTGCGGGTGATTGCCGCCACCCACCAAAACCTGGAGCAGCGCGTTAAAGACGGCGCCTTCCGCGAAGATTTGTTCCACCGACTCAATGTCATCCGCCTGCGCTTGCCTGCGCTGCGCGAGCGCAAGGAAGACATTTCGATGCTCACCCGGCATTTTTTGCAGCAAAGTGCCAAGCAATTGGGTGTGGAGCCCAAACGTATTTCGGAGGCGGCACTGGCGTGGCTGGAAGGGTTTGGATTCCCGGGTAATGTGCGCCAGTTAGAGAACGTGTGCCACTGGCTCACCGTGATGGCCCCGGCCCAGATCATCGAGCCCAAAGACCTGCCGCCCGAGGTGGGTGTGCGCACAGCCCAACCCGCCGTATCCGCCGCCCGCACCCCTGCGGTGGCCGTACTGGGCAATGCCGATGACGCGTTTGCAACGGAGGTGCCCCCTGTCGATGCCACGGCCGACAGCCTGGTAGGCAATACAAACGCCAAGGTGTCTACCGATAACTTGCAGTGGGTCAATCCCTTGGCGGTGCAGCCACACGGCGATGCAGCACTGGGTTGGGAACATGCGTTGGAGGCGGAAGCAGTGGCCTTGCTAAACGCGGGAAATACCGATGTGTGGGACGCACTGACCCGCCGTTTTGAGTCGCGCCTGATTCAGGCTGCATTGGCTAATACCAAGGGTCGGCGCATTGAAGCGGCGCACAAGCTGGGCATCGGGCGCAACACCATCACGCGCAAGATTCAGGAGCTGGGTTTAGAGTGATATTGTCGATAAGGGCGTCGGCATTTGTGCTGCTTGAACAGGTCGTTACCTGTTTCGTCGCAATCAACCCGGGTCTTGCGCCGCCGCAGGAGGGGGTGCCAGCACTGGTTTATGGGGCGAAGGGACGAGCGACTGCGTCTGGTTCCTGCCGGACTGCTTGGCTTTGTACAGCGCCTTGTCGGCGTGGTTGAGCAGCTGTTCAAACGACTCGCCGCCGGGGCATAGGGTAGATACACCGATGCTCACGGTGAACGACACGGGATCACCATCCTCAGTGCTTACCTGTCGTTCCTGCACCGCCTGCCGCAGCGACTCAGCGATCAGGTGGGCGTTGACTGCGCTGGTTTCGGGCATCATGACGACGAACTCTTCGCCACCCAGACGGGCCACCACGTCCAGGCCCTCGCGCATGCGCTGACGACAGGTGTCGGCCACGGCACAGATAACCTGGTCGCCTACGGAATGGCCCCAGTTGTCGTTGACCGACTTGAAGTGGTCGATGTCTACCATCAGCACCGACAGCGGGTGCTGGAAACGCTCTGCCCGTATGCATTCCTTGGTGCCCAGCTCCAACAGTGTGCGGCGGTTGGACAAGCCGGTGAGTGAGTCCGTAGAAGCCAGCAGTTCCAGTGCGCTGTTCATGCTTTGCAGTAAGGTGTTTTGTGCGGCCAACTGGCGGTTGACTTGGGCGATCTCGTCTTCCTTGCGTTTACGGTCGTCGATATTGAAGGTGACCCCAATGAACCGTTGCCCCCGTTGCATGCCTTCGGCATCCATTACGCGGCCATAGTTGGCGTACCAGACCCATTTGCCGTTCTTGGCCAGCAGCCGGAACTCGCAGCGATACTCTGGCGTGCGGCCTTCCATGTGGTCGGCCACCGCAGGCTGGATCATGCCAATGTCGTCCGGATGTACGAACTCGAACAGGTGGTCTAGGTGGCGCAGCACCTCTTCATCGCTGTAGCCCAGTTCCCCAAAGGTTTTCTGCGCCTTGCGTGTCACCTCGCCGGCTATCAGGTTGTTTTCCCACAGGTCCATACCCGCAGCCTCCAGCGCCAGCTCCAAGCGTTCCTTGTTGAGGTCTTTTTCATCCATGCTCGCCTCAGACGGTAGGCATGGAACCGGCGTAACCGATGCCGCGCAAAAGGTGGGAAAACGAAGCGAGCACACCTGGTGTGGTGTAGAGCTGAGGCGCGGCACTGACCTGGATGATGCTGACTACCTTGCCAGTGCTCTTGCGGGTAGTGGCATCGAAATACAGTGCTAGATCATCGCTGGCATTCGAGAAGCCCCGACTTGTGCTCTCCGAGTAGTAGCAAATCGAATCGGGCGCGACGATCACCGGCGCTGCGCTTTGGCTGGAATACAGGATCAAGTTTTCATTCATGTTGTAAATGCTGAACGTTTGTGTACTTTCGGCGTGGTTCTGCGTGCTGTCAAGCCGTATTACTCCGGCGTCGAGTGATGCCGTTGTGGTGGCCTGAGTGACGTCGGTGATGTAGAAGTTGGTTACGACAACAGTGGCCGTACGGCCCGTGATCAGTGCGATCTGCTCAGCCACGTCGGCAGTGGTCGGCGGCGTGCTCGCTTGTAACAGGAATTGACCCAAGCCCCATGCCTGCGTCAACGTACCGGCGATGTAGTTTTCGCTCAGGCCAAAGCCGTTACTAGGGTTGGATGGCCAAAGTGCAATGCCGGAAAACCCGCCAAAACCACCCACTACTCCGCCTGCCAATATTTCCATCTGGGCAGCGCTGGGAGAACTCAATAACGCTGACTGCACCATGCTGGGAGCGATCACGTCGGTGGCCAACGCACACGGGCTGATGGGCAGGTTCGTTGCGCCGACGAAGGTGGTTTGTGGCAGCTCAGGCACGGCGCGGCCCGCTCCATCGCCATCGACCACCCACATGGTGCAAGCTGCCATGGTGGCCGCGATCAGGGGAACCAGTGAGTTGATGGCCCCGGTTTCCACTGGGATGGCGCATCCCACCGTGTAGCTTGTGGCGTTTTGTAGCAGCGCCAGGGTGTTTGTAATGGAGTGTTGGATGTCAGACAGCGTCAGTTTGTCACCGGCGTCGGGCGAGCCCATCATGGCCAACACGCAGCAGTTGGTAGCCCCGTCATAGGGTCGCACCGTTACGCTACCCATCCATCCGCTGTTGGAAAGCTCCAGCAGAATCGACAGCGCATCTATGTAGCTGCCGCCCCCACCGCTTGCTAGCACCGCCGCACCGGCGGCAATGTACTCAAAGTCGGCAAGCCCATAGTTATAAGCAGTCATGATTTCATTTTTACACGGATGTTATGACACGGTTTCGCAGTTTTTGGGTAGTCCAAAATGTAAGGGTCGGTTTATACTCATTGTGCGACTGCATGTCGTAGCCGATTACCCACACCGGGTGGGTGCGGACGAGTTGATGATTACTTGCGCCATGTACGACCACGCGCACCGCAAACGGTCTTATGAACTTGCTGCGGGGGTTTTGTCCGTCTGACGCGAAGCCAACCCGCCTTTAATTAGCCATCAGCAGGGTGGCAAGCCCCAGGAACGCAAAAAAGTCGTGATATTGCCCGTAAGCTCTCGTGGATATTGCATAAGCAGCTATTAAGTTTATAGCGTTCCCAACTCCACCACCACCGGAGCGTGGTCGCTGGGGCGCTCGTTCTTGCGCGGTTCTTTGTCAATGGTGCAGGCTTTGGCCAGTGCCTTTAGCGGTTTGCTGACCAGAATGTGGTCAATGCGCATACCGCGGTTGCGGCGAAAGCCAAAGTCGCGGTAGTCCCACCACGAGTAGCTCTTGGGCGGTTGCGCAAATAGGCGAAAGCTGTCGTGCAGTCCCAGGGCGATGAGCGCACGCAGGTGGTAGCGCTCTTCTTCAGTGCAGTGGATTTGCTCAAACATGCCCTCGGGGTCCCACACATCGTCATCGTCAAAGGTGATGTTGTAGTCACCCATCAGCACCAGCTTGGGGTGTTGCACCAGCTCGGTGCGCACCCAGTCGCGCAGGCCTTTGAGCCAGTTCATTTTGTATTCAAACTTGTCGCTTCCGGGCTCTTGTCCGTTGGGGAAGTAGGCGCCAATGACCCGAATATCGCCCACCATGGCGCTGATGACCCGTGCCATGTCGTCGTCAAAGCCGGGGATGTTTTTCACCACATCGGTCACCGGTGCGCGGGTGAGCAGGGCCACGCCGTTGTAGGTCTTCTGGCCAAACCACTGGGCGTGGTAGCCCGCTGCCTGGATGGCGGCGGCGGGGAACTTGTCGTCCGTCATCTTGAGCTCTTGCAGGGCCAGCACGTCGATGGGCGCGGCACTGGCTTCTTGGGCGGCTAACCAGTCCAGCACCTGGGGCAGGCGCACACTGAGGGAGTTGACGTTCCAGGTGGCGAGTTTCATCGTATTACTTGTCCATTTAATTTAAATGTTTTATGAGCAGTCGCCGCCAACCGTGAATTTATTAAGGGAATAGGTAAGAAGTTTCTTGCCTTGATAATGACTTTCAATCAGGGGTGCAAGCTTCATCAGTTGGAATAATTGGGATGCGTCGCATAATCACCGCTTGTATATAGGCTTTTGCCAAATCCTATTTTTCTTTAAAGGGGTAAGTTATGACTGCGTTGAAAGTTGGTATTTTTTTAATACTTGCAACGTTCGGAATGGTTACGAACGCTGCGCCGACCGTATATTCCGCAACGGACGCAAATGTTACCTCGTTTGCTGGCATGACCAATTCCGCAGCTGCTGCTGCCGGTTTTGGCACGGTAGTTGGGGCAATGACGCTTGTGACGTTTGAGACAGCTTTGCCTAGTGATTTGACCATCACGGGTGGTTCAACGGTTACCTCATTTTGCGGCCAATACTGTGGATTCAACACCACTGCGGGCGGTCAATATTATCGATTGCTTTCGAATAATCAACACCCGGATTCGATGACCTTCAACTTCGCTAATCCTATTGATGCATTTGGTTTTTTTGTTACCGGGTTGCAATCCGACATCTTTCCGACGCAGAAGACTGTTGTGCTTACATACTATGGTGGGGGGAGCATTACGACAGTATTCCCATCGGCTATTTCTGGTGGAGGTGCGTTCTTTGGCGTTGTTGATTCAGGCCAGAAGATTGTTGGCGTTACTTTTAATGGCGGTGGTGATTCGGTAGCGCTGGATGACTTGAGTTTTCGCCGTGTCACTCTGGTGCCAGAGCCTGGCACATTTTTGCTCGCCGGCATTGGTCTGGCTGCTCTGGCGAGCGTTCGGCGCAAACGGCAATCCTGATCAATTGTCGGGTCGATTTTTGTGTCTTGGGGGTGCCTTTTTTTGAGTAGGCGCCGAAGGCGACGCATGTGCTGTACTTCCGTGCTCTAACCCTCATGGGTCGTGCGCAAGCCGCTATTAAATATGAAGCGCTGCCAGCAGGCCAACCAGCGCTCCGATCCCGCCGACGATGAACATGCCGTATTCCAGCCATTTTTTCTTGGTCAGGATGGCGATCGCGGCTAGGGCAATGGCCACTTGCAAAGCGGTGGTGGCCTGTGCCCAGCGGTGGTGCTGGTGCATTTGTTCGTCCGATTGCTGGTCCCATTCGGTGGCTTCGGTCTCCAATTTTTCCGCTGCGGCCTTGATCGTGGCTTTTTCTTTCTCGTAGCGTTCGACTTTCGCCCCGTAGGTCGCTTGTTTGTCCACAGGCCCTAGGTCGCGTGCTAGTTCCGCCAGGGCCTGCTTGTTGTTTTTGGCCTGGTAGAAGTTCCATTGGTTGGAGGCTTCAGTCTTTTTGATGGCCGCCGTGTTTTTGTACAGACCCGCGTTGGCCTGGGTGGCGCCGCCCATGTAGCCAAAAATCGCACCGACGGTGGCGATGATGGCGGTGAACATGGCGATTTGGTTGGTCAACTTGGCGTTGGCGTCGTCGCCATGGCTGTCGTGGCCCCCGCCGTGGGTGGCATGTTCCAAAGCGTGGTCGTGCGGGCCGTGTACGTGAAATCCGTGTCCTGACATGTCAAATGCTTTCGGGGTGTTGGTTGGTGTAGGTCACAAAGGCGTAGGGCAAGCCGCTGGCAGCGGTGTGCTGCTCGCGCGCCGTCTCCACCCAGTTCGGGCCAAAAGCGGGGGCAAACGCGTCGCCTTCAAAGGGGGCGTCAATCTCGGTCACCACAGCGCTGTGCGCAAACGGCAGGGCCTGGGCGTAAATTTGCGCACCGCCAATGACCCATACGTTCTCCGATTGCTCACAAAGTTGTAGCGCCTCACGCAAGTTGGACGAGGGCTGGACGCCATTTTCATACCAATTTTTCTGCCGGGTGATCACCACATTGGTCCGCCCGGGCAGAGGGCGAAAACGGGGGGGCAATGAATCCCAGGTCTTGCGCCCCATGATGACGGGGCAGCCCAGGGTGACACGTTTGAAATGCGCCAAATCTTCGGGCAGGTGCCAAGGCAGGGCGTTGTTGTTACCGATCACGCCATTGGATGCGCGGGCAAATATCAGGTGCAGCTTCATGTAGGCGGTCCGTGGCTCAGGCCGTTACACCGCGACCGGCGCCTTGATGGCGTCGTGGCATTGGTAGCCCAGCACCTCGAAGTCTTCAAACTGGTAGCCAAACAGGCTCGCGGGTTTGCGTTTGATGTGCAGCGTGGGGTAGGCAAAGGGTGCGCGGCTCAGTTGTAGCGCCACCTGCTCGTGGTGGTTGCTGTAAATGTGGCAGTCGCCACCGGTCCAGATGAAGTCGCCCACATCCAAATCGCACTGCTGCGCCACCATGTGGGTGAGCAGGGCGTAGCTGGCAATGTTGAACGGCACGCCCAAGAAGATGTCGGCGCTGCGCTGGTAAAGCTGGCAGCTCAATTTGCCTTTGCCACCTGCTTGCGTGGCCGGTGCTACGTAGAACTGAAAGAACGCGTGGCAGGGCATGAGGGCCATTTTGTCTAGGTCGGCCACGTTCCAGGCGCTCACAATAATGCGGCGCGAATTGGGGTTGGTTTTAAGGGTTTTGATGACCTCGCTGATCTGGTCAATGTGGCCGCCGTCGGGCGTGGGCCAAGAGCGCCACTGCACCCCGTAGACAGGGCCTAGGTCGCCGTCGGCTTTGGCCCACTCGTCCCAAATGCTCACACCGCGTTCTTTGAGCCAATGGTTGCTGCTGGAGCCGGTCAGAAACCACAGCAATTCTTGGATGATGGAGCGCAGGTGCACCTTTTTGGTGGTCACCAGCGGGAAGCCTTCGCTCAGGTCAAACCGCATCTGATAGCCAAATACGCTGCGCGTGCCAGTACCGGTGCGGTCGCCCTTTTGCAGGCCGGTGGTGTGCACATGGCGCATAAAATCTTCGTATTGGGAGCGAATAGGGTAGGGTTTTGTCATGTCGTTTGCCGCGAAAGGTGGGCAAATTGTAGGCGCAGCCTTAAAATAGCGGGCTACGCTGCGGCTTGTCCCTGGCACCCCTTTCCACCCGAAGCGCCCCGTCAACCGCAGGAAGTTTGTTTACATGTTCCCAAAAGCGCCCAAGTCGCACCTCAGCACCGACACCGAATCCAAAATTGACCAAATGCAGCTGGACAAAGAGACGTCCGAGCGCCAGTTGACCGAGGCGGCCTTGGCCTACCACCGCGCCCGCAATGCGGACGACATTGGTGGCAAGATCCAGATCAGCGTAACCAAACCCGTGAGTGGTATGGACGACCTAGCCTTGGCCTATTCCCCCGGCGTAGCAGCACCTTGCTTGGCTATTGAGCGCGATCCGGCGCTGGCCTATGAATTCACCGCCAAAGGTAATTTGGTCGGCGTCATCACCAACGGCACAGCCGTGCTGGGCCTGGGCAACATCGGCGCGCTGGCGGGCAAGCCGGTGATGGAGGGCAAGGCCGTGCTGTTCAAGCGCTTTGCCGGTATTGACGCCTTTGACATCGAGATCGACGAGACCGACCCGGCCAAACTGATTGCCATCATTGCCAGCTTGCACCCCACTTTTGGCGGCATCAACCTAGAAGATATCAAGGCGCCGGAATGCTTTGAGATCGAGCGCACCCTGCGTTCGCGCCTGCCGATTCCGGTGTTCCATGACGACCAGCACGGCACCGCCATCGTGGTGGCGGCGGGCATGCTCAACGCCCTGCACCTGCAAGGCAAAACACTGGACGGCGCCAAAGTGGTGTGCAATGGCGCAGGTGCTGCCGCCAATGCCTGCCTGGAGCTGCTGCTCAGCCTGGGCCTGCACAAACACAACATCGTGGTGTGTGACTCAAAAGGTGTCATCTACACCGGGCGCGGTGCCAAGGGCGACGACGGTGAGAAGGCCGCCTGGGCCCGCGACACGCAAGCCCGTACCCTGGCCGACGCCATGGTGGGCGCTGATGTGTTCTTGGGCCTGTCCGGCCCCGGCGTGGTGAACCGTGAGATGGTGCTCAGCATGGCGGCCAAACCGGTGGTGTTTGCGCTGTCTAACCCCGAGCCCGAAATTCGCCCCGAACTGGTGCTGCAAGTAGCGCCGAATGCCATCGTCGCAACTGGCCGCTCCGACTACCCCAACCAGGTTAACAATGCGCTGTGTTTTCCCTATCTGTTCCGCGCTGCGCTGGACGTGGGCGCCCCGCAAATCAACGAGGCCATGAAGGCCGCCGCCGTGCGTGCCCTGGCCGACTTGGCGCGTGAAGACAGCAGCTTTAGTGCCGAGAAGCTGCTGCCCACCTTGCTCGATTCGCGCCTCTTGGTGGCCGTGTCGTCCCGCGTGGCGCAGGCCGCCGTGGACAGCGACAACGCCCGCAACCATCACTACAACGCCGACGTGTACCGCGCGCGGCTGGAGCAGTTGGCACGCAAGCTGGCCAGCAATTAAGGTATCGAAAAACGCAGTGCCTTTTGGGGCCTTAGCCCTCAAGGGTGCTGCGCACGCAGCTATGTAATTCATAGCGATTTAGTGTGCCGTTAGTGTGTCGTTAGCGTGGCGCACAGTCGCTGAGGTGCGTACTTTTTCAACGCAGCGACGCCCTGCATGTACTTGATGCAAGTCAATAGACGGGCGTCCCAGCGGTGGGAACATAGTCATTTACTGTTGATGTGATTGCAGCCGCCATGAAAGCACCTGATATCGAGTTTCCGAGCGATGGTTTGTTGAGCGACGAGTTCGCCCACATCGCGCCTCCCGTTCCCAACTGGCTATTGCGTGATACAGCACCGATGCCCTTGACGGGGGAGAGTGCGGCGCAAATCCCCCCAGACCAGGGCTTGGCGCGCAGCCCTGACGAGTTGTTTCAGATTCTCAGCTCGGGCTACTACCGGGTCATGCCGCTGGAAAGCATGGCCCTGTTGGATACGAGTGTGGGTCACGCCTGCCTGCTCGAAGCCTTTCATGCTAGGACCGCACATGTGTCAGATGATGGCGCCGAGCTGGCTGCACGCTTGGTTGGCCATGGCGCGGTGCCGGGGCGTTGCGAGGCCGATGTGCAACGGGTCTTGCGTGTGACTGCCGTGCTGCGGCATATTCCGGTGGTTGAACTGCTCGAATTCGAACCCACCACGACTGCCCTAGAGACTGTTCCCGCTGACATCTGCCAGCGCTTTCAGGTGTTGCCCTTGCACCGTGATGGTGATGTGCTGATGCTGGCCCTGGCGCAGCCGTTAGATGTTGAGCAACACAGCCTGATCCGCTTTATTACTGACTGCCGTCTGGTTGCGGTGCTGGCTGGGGCCGAAGACCTAGCGCACGCCATTGGGCGCTGCTACGCGTCTCGCCAGGATGCTAACGAGCTTGAATCGCTCACCGTGAGTGAGCTTGAAACCGGCACCGAAGAAGAAGAGCAGCGCCTGTGGAGTGAGGCCGAGGCCCTGGCCCGCCAAGCGCCCATTGTGCGGCTGGTCAATACGCTCTTGACGGACGCCGTGCATCGGCGTGCCTCTGATATCCACATTCGCCCTGGCGCCAAAACCTTTGAGGTGCTCTACCGCATCAACGGCACTTTGGTGAATGTGCGCACCCTGCGCCGCGCCTTGCTCCCCCCTGTGGTGGGGCGCATCAAGATTTTGGCTAGCATGAACAGCGCAGAGCACCGCTTGCCGCAAGACGGGCGTATTCGTATCACTGACAACGGCGCGGGCATTGATCTGCGCATCTCCATCATTCCGTCGCAGTTTGGCGAGAGTGTGGTCATACGGGTGTTGGCCCGTACGGCAAATATGCGCAGCCTGGACGTGATTGGTTTTGATCCGTTTGATTTAACCCGTTTACGCGACCTGTTGCGCCGAAGCATGGGTATTGTCTTGGTGACGGGGCCTACTGGGTCGGGAAAGACCACCACGCTGTACGCGGCGCTGCAAGAGGTGGTGCAGCAAAACGTGAACGTAATTACCGTGGAGGACCCGATTGAATACGAGCTGCAAAACGTCGTTCAGATTCAGGTCAACCCCCTCATTCACTTTGACTTTGCGCAAGCCCTGCGCCACATCCTGCGCCATGACCCGGACGTGATTCTGATTGGCGAGATGCGCGACTATGAGACCGCAAAAATCGCGGTCGAGAGTGCACTCACTGGCCACCTCGTGTTCAGCACACTGCACACCAACGACGCTGCCAGTGCATTGGTGCGCTTGATCGAAATGGGGGTAGAGCCCTACCTGATCCGCTCAGCCGTCATTGGTGTGTTGGCACAGCGCCTGGTACGCACCAATTGCCCGCATTGCAAGGCGGTTGAGCCGGGCGATGCACTCATGCGCATCAACCTTGATGTGGCACCCGAAGAAACGTTTTGGTATGGCTTGGGATGCGAGCACTGCCACCACACCGGCTTTGCCGGGCGCCAGGCGATTTACGAACTGCTGGTGATGGACCAGGCCTTGGCCCAACAGATTGACAAGGGTGTTTCGGCCGACGTGTACCGCAGCAGCGCCGTGGCCAGCAGTATGCGCAGTCTGCCAGCCAATGGCATCAAACTAGCCCGCACCGGTGTAGTGTCACTGGCCGAGGTCTACCGGGCCTGTATGTGAATCAGTTGCTGTTGGCTTTACGCCTCGAACAAAGTAGGCGCCAATGCTAATTTCCTTAAGGTTGCCTGTGATCTGCTAGTCGTCAAATTAGTGCAAGTCAGGCACTGCTACCTCGGGTGATAATCGGCTAAAAAGTGGGAGGTATGCCATGGAAATTTCCAGCTTTTTGAATCTGATGGTCGACAAGGGGGCGTCTGACCTTTTCTTCAGCGTCGGGGCACCCGTCAATGTCAAAATTGAAGGCATAACCCATCCACTCAAGATGCCTGCCTTGCTGCCCGGCGAAGTCAAGCAATTGGCCTATACGGTCATGACAGACAAGCAAATTTCCGAGTTTGAGGCCCGTATGGAGATGAACATGTCCATCTCGGCCTCGGGCGTGGGACGGTTCAGGGTGAACGTGTTCATGCAGCGTGGCGAGACGGGCATGGTGGTGCGCTACATCAAGTCCAAAATTCCGCCGATTGCCGAGTTGGGCTTACCGCCGGTTTTGGAGAAGCTGGTCATGCTCAAGCGGGGCTTGGTGCTGGTGACCGGCTCTACAGGGTCGGGAAAATCCACCACGCTGGCGGCCATGCTGAACTTCCGCAACGAGCAGACCACAGGGCACATTTTGACGATTGAAGACCCGATTGAATTCATTCACGACCACAAGCGCTCCATCGTCGACCAGCGCGAGGTCGGCATCGACACCGTGTCCTATGAAGAAGCGCTTAAAAATGCCATGCGCGAAGCGCCTGACGTGATCATGATCGGCGAGATTCGCGACCGCAACACCATGCAGCAGGCTATCGCCTATTCCGAAACAGGGCACCTGTGCCTGTCGACCCTGCACGCCAACAATGCGAACCAAGCCATGGAGCGCATCGTCAATTTTTTCCCGGATGACGCACACCACCAGTTGTTGATGGACTTGAGCAGCAACTTGGCAGGCGTGGTGTCGCAGCGGCTGATACCCGGGCTGCACCAAAAATTGGTGCCCGCCGTCGAGGTGTTGGTGCAGTCGCCCTACATTTCGGACTTGATCGCCAAGGGCGAGATTGCTGCGATCAAAGAGGCCATGGGGCACAGCAACGAGGCCGGTATGTGCACATTCGATCAAGCGCTGTTTGCGCTGTATGGCGAAGGCCGCATTGCGTTGGACGAGGCCTTGCGCAACGCGGATTCTCGTACCGATTTGTCCTTGCGCATACGATTGGCTGCGGGGGTCAATCCGACGGAGACCGGTGGGCTGACGATCGATTCCGCGCCCTACGGTGTTAAGGCCCCAGGGTTTCACTAAACACCCACGGTGACACATCGGTACACGCACTGCCTTTTATGGGCGTCAGAAGTATTCAGCTGATTCACCCAGTAGCACTGGTGCCCGGCCATGCGGCCCTTGAGACAACGGAACCGCACCATAATGGTGCTTTGTTGTAGAGTCAAAACTATGTTGCCGAGCAAACTGACCACAGGGTTTCACCAACGCTCCATTGCCGTGCGGCTGATGTCGCTGGTGCTTTACACACTGCTTCCTGTTGCGATGCTGATGGCATGGTTTTTTAATCACGATTTGGACCTTAGCCGCCAAGCGGCATACGCCAACGTCACTTCCACAGCACATGGGGTTGCTGCGCAGATCGACGCAACTTTGCTGGACCACGAGCTCTTGCTAAAGGCGTTGGCGTTGGATGCCCGAGCGCAGAATTTGCATAAGGCGGACCGCTTCGATTTCAAACATGTTTTGCGCACGCACAGTTTGGTTGTCGCAGTGGGTGTGCGCGACCTCGCCGGGCGCAACATCTATGCAACAGGGCAACCATTGCCTGACCGTGTGTTTCAAGAATCCAACTGGGGGCGCCTCGCGCTTAATGCGCAGGAGTTCTATGTTAGCGACATACAGCCGGCCCACGGAAAGCAGGGCTGGAGTGTTTACCTCACCTACCCCATACGCGATGCGCGAGGGGCACGCACGGGCTTGGTTTATGCAGAGATGGACCTGGCGGCCTGGAGCATCAGGGTAATGGCGGGTGTGTCCCAGAATATCGCGGTGCCAGTAATTGATCGCAACGACCGAATTTTGATGCGCTCCGGCGAACCAGAGGCTTTTATTGGCAAGACCATGCCAAAAAATGTTGCTGACAGTATGCGAGACAAAGTGGATAAGACCTTTGTTGCGTCAGATGTCAGTGGCATACCCCGCCTGTTTGCAGTCCTTACGCAGCCGAAGTCAGGCTGGCGGGTTTTTGCGGGTGTGCCACAGCGGGAGGTCTTCGCAGAAACCATTGCGGACCGCAAGATAATCATCCTTGTGGGTCTCTCTACATTGATTTTTTCGTTAGGGTTTGGCTGGTTTCGAGCCGCCACCATCCGTAGACCCATAGCACAGCTTGAATCGGATGTGGCGCGCATGATGGGCGACCACCAATACCGTTCCTCAATTCGTGGGCCACTCGAAGTAGAAAAAGTAGCCTTTGGCTTGAACACCTTGCTCGACCAGCTTGAGTGCCAATACCGCGACCGGCTGGCCTTAACCGAGCATTACGCGTCCATGCTGAAGAATGCCCGCGAAGTCATTTTCCTTGTGGATGCTGAGGGCCGCATCGTCGAAGCCTTGTCCAACGAGGTATGAGCCTGAACGGCCTGCGTATTTCCAACCAGAAATGAGCCTGAAGGGGTAGGTTTAGGTCCAACTGCCATTGGCTTGATCATCCAAGGATGGTGATCAACATGGACGAGACAAAGCTGCGCACGATTGCGCAACTGCAGGAATTTCTGGACGCAACCCCCGAGGTCAAATTCACGCTCGCCGCCGGAGTTGGTGACGCCGAGCGTTACGAACATATTAGCCGCGTGCTCAAGCGCTTTGACTACCCTAGGCTCAAAAAAGCAGAGCGCGGTGTGGTGCTGACCTACCTACGACGCACCAGCGGCTACAGCCGCCCTCAGATTACTCGCTTGGTAGCCCGCTGGGAGGAGAACCGTCTGGCACCTGTACCCCTGGCAAAACGCTACCGCGCCCCGGCCGCCCCCTTTGCCCGCAAGTACACCGGCGGCGATGTTGAGCTACTCGTACAGGTGGATCGAGCCAATGAAGATGTCTGCGGCCCGGCCATCGCCCACCTACTGCGCCGCGCCTACACCGTATACGGCGACAAGGACTACGAGCGTCTGGCAGGACTGTCGGTATCGCACCTGTACAACCTGCGAAAAAGTGCGGGCTACCAAAAACTTCGCGTCAGTTTCACCAAAACCCGCCCAGTGTGCAACCCCATTGGCGTGCGCAAGGCACCACGCCCCAATGGACGAGCGGGCTGGGTACGTATTGACAGCGTCCACCAAGGCGACCTGGATGGCATCAAAGGGGTCTATCACATCACTTGTGTGGACAGCGTCAGCCAGTGGCAGGTAGAGGCTTGCGTGGAGGGCATCAGCGAGGCATTTTTACTGCACGTACTGCAGGCAGTGATTGCGCAGTTCCCGTTTGAGATTGAAGGATTCCACTCTGACAACGGATCGGAATACATCAACCACAAAGTGGCCAAGATGTTGGAAAAACTGCGTATCGAGCAAACTAAATCACGCTCACGTCAGAGTAACGACAACGCCTTGGCAGAAAGCAAAAATGCCAGTGTGGTCAGGAAGCACATGGGCTACAGCCACATTCCAAAGAAGTACGCAAAACCCATCAACGCGTTCTACGAGGGCGTGTTCAATTCGTGGCTCAACTTGCACCGCCCCTGCCTGTTTGCCACTGAGGTGGTGAGTGAGACAGGCAAGATAAAAAAGGTCTACAAAAACAAAGATGCGAAGACTCCGCTGGAGCGATTGGTGCAACTAAACGAAAAGGGTTTAGTCAAGTTCAAAGCGGGCACCACGCTTGAGGATTTACTGGCTCAGGCCAAAGAAAAAACCGATCTGCAAGCGGCCCGTGAGATGCAAAAGGCCAAGGCTGATTTGTTTGAGTTGTTTAACAAACCCAAGCGCAAATTGCAGGCTTGAATCGACGCAGAGTGGGCACGGATTCAACGCAGAGAAAACAACAACGAGTGTGTAAAAACATGCGCGCCGGGGGGGGCCTCCGGCGGCCTGGCGGGGGCCTGCATGAATGCAAATCAGAAGACAAAAACCAAGTCCCTTAAACTTCCGGTTTTAACCCGGTCAGGTCAAGAAGCAAAGGGTGCTGACTCAAGCCCGCTTCAGGCTCATACCTGAATTGGAAAATACT
>JBBRSA010000038.1:0-36723 GCA_038245855.1 Burkholderiales bacterium | reverse complement strand
TGGTGCCCGGGGCCGGAATCGAACCGGCACGCCTTGCGGCGCGGGATTTTGAGTCCCGTGCGTCTACCAATTCCACCACCCGGGCGACGCTAAATCAAGACCCAAATTATGGCACATTTAAGGCATGAACTATCCAACCCTTGAAGACGCAATCGGAAAAACCCCCTTGGTGGCCCTGCAACGCATTGGCGCGGCCAGTAACGCCAGCCGAAATACGGTGGTGCTGGGCAAGCTAGAGGGCAATAACCCGGCCGGATCGGTCAAAGACCGGCCCGCACACTCGATGATTGCCCGCGCCCAAGAGCGCGGGGACATCAAACCTGGCGATACCCTGATCGAAGCAACCTCAGGCAACACCGGCATTGCCTTGGCTATGGCTGCGGCTATCAAGGGCTACCGTATGGTGCTGATCATGCCCGAGGACTTGTCAGTTGAGCGTGTGCAAACCATGAAGGCTTTTGGGGCCGAGCTGATCCTCACGCCCAAGAGCGGCGGCATGGAGTACGCGCGTGATTTGGCGGAGCAAATGAAACGCGACGGCAAGGGCCATGTGCTGGACCAGTTCGCCAATCTGGATAACCCGCGCATCCATTACGAAACAACCGGGCCTGAGATTTGGCAAGACACCCAGGGCAAGGTAACCCATTTTGTGAGTGCCATGGGCACTACGGGCACCATTACCGGTGTGTCCCAATACCTGAAAGAAATGAACCCCGCCATTCGCATTGTGGGGGCGCAGCCCTCAGAAGGCTCACGCATCCCCGGCATCCGCAAGTGGCCCCAAGAATATCTGCCAAAAATTTACAACCCCGCCAATGTGGACGAGCTGGTGTACGTGAGCCAGTCCGACGCCGAGGAGATGTGCCGCCGTTTGGCCCGGGAGGAAGGTATTTTTGGTGGAATATCGGCCGCCGGCGCCTGCTGGGTGGCCCAAGAAATCGCGCGCCGTGAGGCCAATGCGGTCGTGGTTTTTATCGTGTGTGACCGCGGTGACCGCTACCTTTCGACCGGGGTTTTCCCAGCGTAATGATGGTTAAAAAAAGGCTGTAGCCCTCGTCAGTTCTGGAGTTGTAGCTATCATTTTTAACGTTTTTGGCTTGGTATGACCGAGGCGTTAAATTTTTTCCCCCGCTGCGCCTTGCCGTCGGAACCGGTTGCGGCGCCCCCTAAAATAGCGGCACTCCAAGGAACTGCTATGCGCATCGACAAAGAAATTGACACCCGTGGCCTGAACTGCCCTTTGCCCATTCTCAAGGCAAAAAAGGCCTTGGCAGAACTGGTGACCGGCCAGACGCTCAAGGTGATTTCAACCGATGCGGGCTCGGTGCGTGATTTCCAGGCCTTCGCCAAACAAACCGGAAACGAACTGATCGACCAGCAAACCGTGGGTGAAGAATACATCCACGTCATGCGCCGACGCTAAAGCGCTTTACCGTAGTGCCGGAAGGGCAAAAAATAGCGCCAGTTCCCGTCATGGCGCGCCGAAGTTTGTCGGCCCCCCCCCCGTATCCAAATCCCCCAGAAAAAATAGGCTACTAAGTAACTGCCGTGACAATCATTGCCTAAGCATCTAATAATCAACGCATGTCCGTGAAAACACCACAGCCAATTGCCTTCTATCAGCCCGGAGCCTATCGCGCGGATAACAGTGTGGGTTACCTGATGCGTAAGGTGCTGTCGTCTATCTTGGCCCAGGCGGACGCACAACTCGCACCGCTGGACCTGACCCATGCGCAGTGGTTGCCATTGTTTAAGCTGGCAATGAAGGAGTGCAGCACTGCAGCCGATCTTGCGCGTGACTTGGAGATCGATCCCGGCGCCATGACACGGTCTATGGATCGGCTGGAAGCCAAAGGACTGGTGCATCGGGAACGCTCGTGTACCGACCGACGCGTCGTGCAGTTGGCGCTGACGCCCGAAGGCAAACGTTTGGCGGGTCAGGTGCCTGAGGTACTGGCCGAGGTGCTCAATGGCCACTTGACTGATTTTTCACATGCGGAGTGGCAACAGCTGCTGCAATTTTTGCAGCGCATGTTGGTCAATGGTGAGGCCCGGCGCGGCACACAAGCACACTAAAGAAGGACGAAGTGATGGTACGTGTGATGTTGTGGGGCCAGGACGGCACCCCGAAGGCCCATACGACGGGTGTGGTTCTGACATTAGCGGTTTTACTGCTATCTGGCTGCGCCAGTCAGGGGCCTGCGCACGCGCCTTTGGCCATGCGCCAGTCCGAGGTATTGGGGCTAGCAGGCGAAGCGACTGCGGGCGCAGTCGCCCCCGACACAGCGTGGTGGACCACCTTGGGCGATCCGAAACTGGCCGCGCTGATTGATCAGGCCCTGCGCGACCAACCCAGCCTAGCAGCCGCGCGCAGCAGGACACAGCGGGCGAACGCTTTGGTGGACAGCGCCCAGGGGCGTAATGGACCGCAGGTCGCATTGGGTGTAGACCTGAGTCGCCAGCGCTACACCGAAAATGGGCTGTACCCCCCGCCCATTGCAGGCGGAACCTACGACACGGGTAATGTGCAGGTTGGCGCCAGTTGGGCGCCCGATTTTTGGGGCCAGCACAGTGCCGAGTTGGCCGCTGCGGTGGGGCAGGCCCGCGCCGCCCAGGCCGATGCCGCTGCGGCTTCCCAGGCGTTGGCAGCCCAAGTTGCCCACAGCTACAACGCTCTAGCGCGTTTACTCGCCCAACGTGATGTAGCACTGCGCACGCTGACGCAGCGCCAAGAAATGCTGGACCTGACCCGCCAGCGCGTAAACGCCGGATTGGATACCCAAGTGGAGTTGGCCCAGGTCGAGGGCAGCTTGCCTGACACGCGGTTGCAAACCGAGATGCTCGATGAGCGCATTGCCCTGGCCCGCCACCAGCTCGCCGTGCTGACCGGTCAAGAACCCAATGCCATGGACAACGTCAGCCCCGCGTTGGCCGCATGGGGAGGCGCAGCGGTGCCCCGCGTCTTGGGGGCGGACTTGTTAGGCCGACGCCCTGATGTGGTTGCCGCACGGTGGCGTGTAGAAGCCGCCAGCAAGACGGTGGATGTCGCAAAGACCCAGTTTTATCCCAATATCAACTTGGCTGCCTTTGTGGGTCTGAACGCAATTGGCCTGGATAAGGTGTTCGAGTTTGGAAGCCGTCAAGTGGGCGTTGCCCCCGCCCTGCGCTTGCCCTTGTTTGATGGAGGCGCCCTGCGGGCACAGCTAGCGGGCCGGCAGGCAGAGCTGGATACTGCAGTGGGCCAATACAACAGCCAGGTGCTGGGTGCCGTGCGCGAGACTCGCGATGCGATCAGCTCGCTGCAGTCGCTGGATCGTCAATGGCCTGAACAACAGGCCGCGCTGGCCAGTGCAGAACGGGCCTACACGCTGTCGCTTCAGCGTTACAAGGCCGGGCTTGGCAGCTACCTGATTGTGCTCAATACCGAAAGCCAGTGGCTGGCACAGCGCCGCCAAGGCGTTGACCTGCAGGCCCGCCAGTTGGACGCCCATGTCGCTTTGTTGCTGGCCTTAGGGGGCGGTTTGTCTGAGCCTGTTACCCCTGCAGCCGTCGCCGACGCGGCGCGCTGACATCGCGGTTTTACGCCGTTTTTATTCAACATGACCCAAGCGAGAAACCGTGATGCGTGAATCCTCGAACACCTCCAACGTTGCTGCACCTGTTGCCAATGCCGTTAGCAGCCCCACTACGGATCCACGCCGCCGTCGCGGGTTGAGCCTGATTGCGCTGGCGGTGGTCCTAGTCGGCGTCGGCTGGGGCGGCTGGCACTGGGTGGCCGGGCGCCACCACGAGTACACCGACAACGCCTATGTGGGGGGCAATGTGGTTCAGATCACCGCCCAGGTGGGCGGCACCGTCGTGGAGATCCAGGCTGACGATACGGATGTCGTGCATGCAGGTCAGACGCTGGTCAAGCTCGATCCGGCAGATGCCCGCGTCGCCTTGGAGCAAGCCGAAGCCCAGCTGTCGCAAAGTGTGCGTGACGTGCGCACGCTGTTTGCCAATAACAGCACCTTAACGGCCCAGGTCAAGCTGCGCCAAGCCGATGTGGCGCGCGCCAAGGCCGAAGTCAGCAAAGCGCAGGACGATGTAAACCGCCGCACGCCGTTATTGGTCAGTGGCGCTGTCGGCAAGGAAGAATACAACCATACCGTAGCCCAAAGAACGGCTGCTGAGAGCACGTTGGCTGCGGCCGAGTCGGGCGCCCAAGGTGCGCAGGATCAGCTGGTGAGCAGTCAGACCCAAACCGACGGCACCACGGTGGCCGACCACCCCGCAGTGCGGCGTGCTGCCGCCAAGGTGCGTGAAGCCTACCTGGCCTTGCAGCGTACCGAATTGGTGGCGCCCATTGATGGCCAGGTGGCCAAGCGTGGCGTACAACTTGGCCAGCGTGTGCAGGCCGGTGCGCCCTTGATGGCTCTGGTGCAGCTGGACAGCCTCTGGGTGGATGCCAATTTCAAGGAAAGCCAGTTGCAGTCCTTGCGTGCTGGCCAAACCGTTGCGTTGCAGGCTGACGTGTATGGCAAGAACGTCACTTTCCACGGCACGGTGATCGGGCTCGGCGCTGGAACGGGGGCCGCATTTTCGCTGCTGCCAGCCCAGAACGCCACGGGTAACTGGATCAAGGTGGTGCAGCGTGTGCCTGTGCGCATCGCGCTGGACCCTGAGGAAATCAAGGCGCACCCGCTGCGGGTGGGTTTGTCGATGGAAGCCACGGTGGACACCCAAGCGCAAGATGGCCAGCGGCTGTCCGACGCATCGCCCCATGCTCCGCTGTCCAGCACCACTCCGGTGTTTGATGCCCAGCAGCGTGCTGCTGATGCTGAGGTGCAACGCGTGTTGTCCAGTGCGCTGGGACGCAAGCTGGCCTCTACGGCCGTCGCCGTCCCGTCCGTGGCCGGCGCGCCTGCCGTTCACTGACCACGCCGGAGTGTTTTGATGAGCACTGCTGCTTTGCCGGCCCCATCGTCGGCAGTACCTGCCGTTTCGGTTGCGTCGGCCCCGCCCCCTCCGCTGACGGGTATCACCCTGGTGCTGGGCACCGTGGCGCTGTCGCTGGCGACATTCATGAATGTGCTCGACTCGTCCATTGCCAACGTGTCCATCCCGGCAATTTCGGGGGATGTGGGTGTTAGCCCTGGGCAAGGCACTTGGGTCATCACCAGCTTTGGCGTTGCCAACGCGATCTCCGTCCCACTAACCGGTTGGCTGACACAGCGTTTTGGTGCCGTACGCCTGTTCACGACCAGCATCTTGCTGTTCGTTCTGGCCAGTTGGTTGTGCGGTTTTGCATCTTCTCTGGAAATGCTGGTTGTGTTCCGGGTGTTCCAGGGTCTGGTCGCCGGGCCGATGATCCCACTATCGCAAACCTTGTTACTGGCCAGCTACCCGCGTTCCAAGGCGGGCACCGCACTGGCATTGTGGGGCGTTACCACACTGGTGGCGCCGGTAGTAGGGCCCTTGCTGGGTGGCTGGATCACCGACAACCTGTCTTGGCCATGGATTTTTTACATCAATATTCCGGTGGGTTTGTTGGCGGCCACCGTCACCTGGGGTATCTACCGGCCGCGAGAGACCGCCACTCGTAAGCTGCCCATTGACAGTGTCGGGCTGACGTTGCTCGTGCTGTGGGTCGGATCACTGCAACTGATGCTGGACAAAGGCAAGGAAATGGATTGGTTTGCCTCAACAGAAATTGTGGCGCTGGCCGTCGTCGCAGTGGTGGCCTTTTTGGTTTTTGTGGTCTGGGAGTGGACCGACAAACACCCGGTGGTCGACCTGCGATTGTTCAAGGGCCGCAACTTTGCCTTCGGTGCCCTGTCGCTGTCGGTGGCCTATGGCTTGTTTTTTGGCAACGTCGTGTTATTGCCACTGTGGTTACAACAGTGGATGGGTTACACCGCGACATCAGCGGGCATGGCGCTGGCGCCGGTGGGTTTGTTCGCCATTTTGCTGACCCCGATTGTTGGCAAAAAGGTGGGCACTTGGGACCCACGCCGCATGGCCACGGGTGCGTTTGTGGTGTTTGCGTTGGTGCTGTGGATGCGGTCGCATTTTTCGACCCAGACCGACTTTGTTCACATTCTCATACCCACCTTGATTCAAGGTGCGGCCATGGCCTTCTTCTTTATCCCTTTGACGTCCATCACCCTTGCGGGTTTATCGCCTGACCGCATCCCGGCAGCGGCGGGGTTGAGCAATTTTGTGCGCATTACAGCAGGTGCTATGGGAACCTCAATCGCAACGACGCTGTGGGAAGACCGCGCTGCCCTGCACCATGCCCATCTGACGGAATCAATGGTGGCCGGGCAGGGTGTCTTTGCATCGACCTGGGCCGGCTTGCAATCGGCCGGACTGAGCGCCCAACAGGCGCTGGTACAAATCAACCAGATGATCAATCAGCAGGCTTTTACCCTCGCTGCCGATGACATCTTTCTTGGCTCGGCCTGGATATTTCTGGGCCTGATCGGTTTGATCTGGTTGACCAGTCGGCCTGCAGCGGTGAGTAGCGCCGCAGACGCTGGTGGCGCGCATTGAGGTTGAAAGTTAAGTCAATCCGTTGACCACGGCCCGCTTGCGTTAGAACCGAGCCAGCTGTTCACGCAGCTTGGCCAGCGTGTCCGTGAAGTCGGCCACGCGTTTGCGCTCTTGCTCCAGCACTGCTGCCGGGGCCTTGGCCACAAAGGCCTCGTTACTCAGCTTGACACTGGCTTTGGCGATCTGCTCTTCCAAGCGCGCCACTTCTTTGCCCAAGCGTACCTTTTCGGCGGCCACATCCACTTCCATGTACAGGCAGATACGGGCATCGCCTACCACCGCAACAGGAGCGGCCTGCGCGGCGGCAGCCCAGGCGGCCTCGTCGTCAAACAGGCGCACTTCATTGAGCTTGGCCAGCGCTTGCAGCACGGGTGCCGCGCTTTGCAAGAAGGCTTTTTCAGTGGCGGATTGGGCGACGACAAACAGGGGCAGGCGGGTAGACGGGGAGACACTCATCTCGCCCCGTAGGTTGCGGCAGGCGTCCACCAATTGCTTGAGTTTGACCACATGGGCAATGGCCGCTTCGTCAATGCGCTCGGGCTGGCTCAGCGGGTAGGCGGCAATGCTGATGGATGGGCCGGCGTGTCCCGGTGTATCGGAGGTAGCGGGCAAGCGTCCGGCCACGGGCGCCACTTTTTGCCACAGCTCTTCGGTGATGAAGGGCGTAATAGGGTGGGCCAAGCGCAGCAAAGTTTCTAGGGTGCGAATCAGGGTGCGGCGGGTGGCGCGTTGCTGCGCCGGTGTGCCGGTTTGAATTTGCACCTTGGCGATTTCCAGGTACCAGTCGCAGAACTCGTTCCAGGCAAAGTCGTAAATGGTGCTGGCGACGTTGTCCAAGCGGTATTCTTCAAAGCCTTTGGCCACGTCCGCCTCGGCCTTTTGCAGCATCGACACGATCCAGCGATCGGCCTGGCTGAATTCCAGGTAACCACCGGTGGCACAGGCGGCGCTGGCGTGTTCGTCCACGCCGCAGTCTTGGCCTTCGCAGTTCATCAGCACAAAGCGCGTGGCGTTCCACAGTTTGTTGCAGAAGTTGCGGTAGCCCTCGCAGCGCTTGCTGTCAAAGTTGATGCTGCGCCCCAAGCTGGCCAAAGAGGCAAAGGTAAAGCGCAGGGCGTCGGCGCCAAAGGCGGGGATGCCTTCGGGGAATTCTTTTTCGGTGTTTTTGCGCACTTGCGGTGCCGTTTCGGGCTTGCGCAGGCCTTCGGAGCGTTTGACCAAGAGCTCGGGCAGGGCGATGCCGTCGATCAGGTCGACGGGGTCGAGCACATTGCCCTCGCTCTTGCTCATCTTCTTGCCTTGCGAGTCTTTGACCAGGCCGTGGATGTAGACGTGTTTGAAGGGTACTTTTCCGGTGAAGTGGGTGGTCATCATGATCATCCGGGCGACCCAGAAGAAGATGATGTCGTAGCCTGTGACCAGGACGCTGGAGGGGAGGTAGAGGTTGTAGTCGCTTAAGTCGTTTGCGTTTGCGCTGGTGTTCGCGTCGCCCAAGAGGGCGGGGTCGGCGGACCGGCTCAGAGGCGCTGCGCTTGCCAAGTCGCCGGATCCACCGACCCCGCCCTCTTGGGCTGGTGTGGTGGGCCAGCCCATGGTGCTGAAGGGGACTAGGGCGGAGGAGTACCAGGTGTCCAGGACGTCTTCGTCGCGGCGCAGTTTTTTGCCGGGGGCTTTGGCTTGGGCCTCAAGCTCGTTGCGGGCGACGATGACGGTGCCGTCCTCAAGGTACCACGCTGGAATCTGGTGGCCCCACCAGAGTTGACGGCTGATGCACCAGTCGGTGATGTTGTTCATCCACTGGTTGTAGGTGTTGACCCAGTTCTCGGGCACAAACTTCACTTCACCGGATTGCACGGCGTCGATGGCTTTTTGGGCGATGGACTTGCCGGTGGGGTCTTGGTCGCTGACCTTGGTCATGGCGACGAACCACTGGTCGGTGAGCATGGGCTCAATGATTTGGCCGGTGCGGGCGCAGCGCGGCACCATGAGCTTGTGTTTTTTGACTTCGATTAAAAAGCCTTGTGCTTCCAAATCGGCCACCACTTTTTTGCGGGCGACAAAGCGGTCCAGACCTTGGTAGGCGGCGGGGGCGTTTTCGTTGATCTTGGCGTCCAGTGTCAGCACGCAGATCATGGGCAGCTTGTGGCGCTGGCCGACTTGGTAGTCGTTCTGGTCGTGTGCGGGGGTGACCTTGACCACGCCGGTGCCGAAGGCTTTGTCGACGTAGTCGTCGGCAATCACGGGAATGGTGCGGCCGCACAGGGGCAGAACTACTTGCTTGCCAATCAGGTGGATGTAGCGTTCGTCTTCGGGGTGCACCATCACGGCCACGTCGCCCAGCATGGTCTCGGGGCGGGTGGTGGCTACAGTGATGGCGCTGCCGTCGGCCATGGGCTGGCCGTTGGCATCGGCCAGCGGGTAGCGGATGTGCCACATGCTGCCGTCTTCTTCCTCGCTCTCCACTTCCAGATCGCTCACCGCGCTTTGCAGAACCGGGTCCCAGTTCACCAGGCGCTTGCCGCGGTAGATCAGGCCTTGCTCGTAGAGCTGCACAAAGGTTTCGGTCACCGTTTTGGACAGCTTGTCGTCCATGGTGAAGTACTCGCGGCTCCAGTCCACCGTGTCGCCCATGCGGCGCATTTGGTTGGTGATGATGTTGCCGCTCTTCTCTTTCCACTCCCACACTTTCTTGGTGAAGGCTTCGCGGCCCAGGTCGTGGCGGCTGATTTTTTGCTCTTGCAGCTGGCGCTCCACCACGATCTGCGTGGCAATGCCGGCGTGGTCGGTGCCAGGAATCCAGGCCGTGTTGTGGCCCAGCATGCGGTGGTAGCGCGTTAGGCTGTCCATGATGGTCTGGTTAAATGCATGGCCCATGTGCAGCGTGCCAGTCACATTAGGGGGCGGCAGTTGGATGGCAAACGATGCTTCACCAGCCTTGGGCGCTTGCGTGCCCCGGTAGCCGGCCACGCCGTAACCGCGCTTTTCCCACTCCGGGCCCCAATGGGCTTCCAGCGCAACGGGCTCGAACGATTTGGACAGCGATTGCAAGCCGGGCTGGATGGGTTGAGCGGGTGGGGTGGATGCGGTGTCGGTCATGGTGCGGGTGTGTTCGGGGGTAACCCGCGATTTTACGGTGTGGCGCTGTCACGCTGCGGGGTATTGCAGCGCCTTGTGGTGTCACGGTTTTGACTGCACCGGCTGTCAGGGGCTTGAAAAGCGGTTACGCTGCAAAAAACGATAGGAGACCCAGCATGACAAACTTTCGCGGATGGGCGGCCACCAAGGCCGGTGGCGCTTTGGAGCGTTTGGACTTTGACCCCGGTGCCATGCACCCAGAGGACGTGGAAATTGCCGTGGAGTACTGCGGCGTGTGCCACTCTGATTTGGCCATGGTCGACAGTGAGTGGTTTCCTGCCACCTACCCACTGGTTCCGGGGCACGAGGTCATTGGCACCGTGGTAGCGGTGGGGCCACAGGCCAAGGGCCGCACAGTGGGCCAGCGCGTGGGCCTGGGTTGGCACAGTGGCAGCTGCTGCCACTGCAATTTTTGTTTGGGCGGTGAGCAAAACCTGTGTGCCAAGCGCCAACCCACCATCATTGGCCGCCACGGCGGTTTTGCCGACCGGGTGCGTGCCCACTGGAGCTGGGCATTGCCCGTGCCAGCCGGGCTGGATCCCAGCAGTGCCGGGCCGCTGATGTGCGGCGGTGGGACTGCGTTTTTGCCCTTCGTCATCCACGGCATCAAGCCGACCGACAAGGTGGGTGTGGTGGGCATTGGTGGCCTTGGGCACTTGGCGGTCAAGTTCGCACGCGCCTGGGGCTGTGAGGTAACGGCGTTTACCTCCACACCCTCAAAACGTGAAGAGGCCTTGCTGCTGGGCGCACACCACACGGTGAGCAGCGTCGATGTGAAAGAGCTCAAAGCCATTGCCGGTTCTTTGGACTTTTTGTTGGTGACTGTGGGTGCTAGCTTGGAGTGGGATGCACTGCTCAACACCCTGGCGCCCAAAGGCCGCTTGCACATGGTGGGCGTGGTGACTGAGGCCATGAAGGTCAAAACCGGTGGCTTGCTGTCTTGGCAGCGCAGCATTTCGGCGTCGCCCACGCCGTCGCCCACGGTGCTGACCAAGATGATGGAGTTCTGTGCCCGCCACGGGATTGCGCCGCAGGTGGAGCATTTCCCTATGGAGCGCATGAACGATGCGCTGGACCACCTGCGCTCGGGCAAAGCCCGCTACCGGGTGGTACTGGACGCCGACTTCAAATAATTGACATCAAAATGTGCCTCTAGCCCTCGTCGAATATGCGCGAGCAGCTATCATTTTTGTAGTGAATACGTTGTGACTACGCCTCACCACCAGAGTGGGCGATCAGGTTGCCGGTGTACTGCCGGTGCCTGCGTCTTGCGCGCTGCTGGGGGCCACGCTCTGCGCTGACATTAGCCTTGCCCCAGCACCGCTGGAGCCGGTGAAGTTGCCACTGGGTGGGTGCGCATGGCTGTTAGATTAGGGGTTATGGCCACCACCTTACTCGCACTCATTGACGATATCTCCACGATTTTGGACGATGTCGCCGTTCTCTCCAAAGTCGCAGCACAGAAAACGGCCGGTGTTTTGGGAGACGATTTGGCCTTGAACGCCCAGCAGGTGACGGGCGTCACCGCCGATCGGGAGCTGCCGGTGGTCTGGGCGGTGTGCAAAGGTTCATTGGTGAATAAGTTGATCTTGGTGCCTGCTGCACTGCTGATCAGCCTTTTTATCCCATGGGCCGTGACGCCCCTGCTGATGGTGGGGGGCGCCTACCTGTGCCTGGAAGGGTTTGAGAAGCTGGCGCACAAATTCTTGCACAGCGGTGCCCATGATGAAGTCCACACCCAGGCACTGCTGCAGGCCGTGGCCAACCCGGATGTTGACCTGCTGGCGCTGGAGCGCGACAAAGTCAAGGGCGCCATCCGCACAGATTTTGTGCTGTCGGCAGAAATCATTGCAATTACTTTGGGTACCGTGCAAGCCAGTCCGTGGATGACCCAGCTGACCGTGCTCAGTGGCATCGCCGTGGTCATGACCTTTGGCGTGTATGGTTTGGTGGGCGGCATCGTCAAGCTGGACGATGCGGGCCTCAACCTGAGCCGCCGGTCTGGTGTGGGGTTGGCAGGGCGTATGCAGCATGCGCTGGGTGCGGGGCTACTGGCATTGGCACCATGGTTGATGAAGACCTTGGCCGTTGTCGGTACAGCGGCCATGTTTTTGGTTGGCGGAGGCATATTGGTACACGGCCTAGGACCTTTGCACCACGCCGTAGGGGTGTGGGTGGCGCAATGGACTGGCGCTGGCTGGGTAGCCGCAGTGGTGCCGTTGCTCGTGGACGCCACAACCGGCGTGATAGCGGGGGCTCTGGCGTTTTTGGGCTTGACCTTGGTGCAGCGCGTACGAAATTTATAGGATAAATAGTGGCACTAGCCCTCGTATCTACTGCGCAAGCAGCTCCTAAAAGTGTAGCAAATGGCTTGTTGCTGGCGACGGTGGGTGCCGTTGCGTTCAGCGGCAAAGCCATCATCGTCAAACTGGCGTACCGATACGGTGTGGATGCGGTGACCCTTATCATGCTGCGCATGGTGTTTGCACTGCCTTTTTTCCTGGCACTTGCGTGGTGGGCCAGCCGCCGCAGACCGGGCGGCATTGCACCTGTGGCGTTAAGCGCGAAGGACTGGCTGGGTGTGGTCGGACTGGGTGCCAGCGGTTACTACCTCGCCAGTTTCCTGGACTTTGCCGGCCTGCAGTACCTCACCGCGTCGCTGGAGCGACTGATTCTGTACATCAACCCCACGCTGGTGCTTCTTTTAGGGTGGGCCTTGATGGGGCGGCGTATCGGCAGAAACCAGGTCCTGGGCATGGCGATTAGCTACGGTGGGATCCTGTTGGTGTTCGGGCAGGAGGTACGCTTACAGGGCATGGATGTGGTTTTGGGTGCCGCGCTCATCTTTTTCAGTGCCGTGAGTTATGCGTTTTACCTTTTTTACAGTGGCGAGTTTGTTCAGCGTTTGGGCTCTCTGCGGTTGGTTGGTTTGGCCACATCGGTCGCCTGCGTGCTTTGTATTGCGCAATTTGTCGTTCTGCGCCCGCTGGCCTCGGTCTGGACTGTAGCCCCCGAGGTCATCTGGTTGTCGGTGCTCAATGCCACACTGTGCACCGTGGTGCCCGTGTTGTTGGTCATGATGGCCATCGAGCGCATCGGATCGGGTTTGGCCGCTCAGGCGGGTATGGTGGGGCCGATGTCGACGCTCATCCTAGGCGTATTGGTGCTCGGTGAGCCCTTTACCATCTGGCTGGTTGTGGGTACTGTCCTAGTGCTTATGGGCGTTTTTGTGTGCAGTCGGACCGCAACCGGTTGAGACAGGCGTAGTCTGTGGTAATTTCTACCCTCACACCTTGGACTGCAAGAAGTCCTTTTTGGATTTGGAGCTTCTATGTCAACACTGTCAAAATTTTTTGAGTCGGCCAAGCTACCGGTGATGTCCGAAGTGGCGCAAGAGTTGATTCGCACCCTCAACGATGAAGACGCCGCGGCTGGGCAGGTCGAGAAAATTCTGTCAAAGGACCCTGCACTGACGGCAAACGTATTGCGGCTGGCCAATAGCGCCCAATTTGGATTGAGCCGCCAGGTGCAGTCTCTTGACCACGCCATTCAGTTGCTGGGTATGGCACGGGTTCGGGCGTTGGCGCTGTCGGACAGCATGAGTGCCGCGTTTCCGCATGTTCCAGGGCTCGATCGCATGGAGTTTTGGAACGCCAGCATGGCCTGTGCGGCCTATGCCCATTGGCTGGCGGCGTTGGCCGATGAAGATACGCAGCAAGCGTGGCTGGGTGGCATGATGCTGCGTTTGGGTGAACTCATCATCGCCCAGCGTTCGCCAGAGGCGCTGGCCAAGATTGAGGACTATCCAAACCACGCCCAAATGCGCTGGGAGCGCGCGCAAAATTTGTTGGGCTTTGACGAAACCCAGGTGACGGCGGTGATGGCCAAGTATTGGAACTTTCCACAGACCATGATCGATGGGCTGCAATGCGCTAGCAACCCAATGGAGGAGATTCCGTTTTGCGCCTTGGGTGGCGTTTTGCACTTGGCTGCCTTGCTGGCCGACAGCGCGCAAACCGGTCCTCAGACCATTCAGGCTTTGCCCATGGAAGTCATTGTGGCACTAGCCCTAGATCCGCGCACGCTAGAGGCCCAGTTGCCCAGCAAAGAATCTTTGGGTTTGACCGAAGCCTGAGTCGTCGCTTAAGGCCATCGACTGCCAGCGGTCGGTCAAAAGAGCTGCGTCAAGTGCACCGAGTCGCTGTCGCGCTCTACCGATACATTAGACGGCCCATTGCGGGCCAGGCTCAACATGCGGGTGTTGTCTGGCAGTACATCGGCCACAAATCCCCGTAAACCGCGCTTCTTGGCGTGTGCCGCCATGCAGTTTTGCAAGGCGCCGCCCAAACCGCAGCCCTGCCAATCGGGGTGAACCATATAGGCGGTGTCGGCCAAATTGGTGGTGGGGTTGATGAAGTAACACGACTGTCCCACGATTTGTGCTTCTTCGCGCGGGCCAAACGTGGCCACAAAAGCGACTTCGTTTTCGTAATTCACGTTGCACAGGCGCTGCACCTCGGCATTCGATAAGCCCCGTACATGGCGAAAGAAACGGGTGTAGATGTCGGCTTCGCTGAGGTGGTGAAACAGGTCGCGAATGCCCTGCGCGTCGCTGGACTGTGCTGGGCGCAACATCACTACGCGCTTGTCTTTCAACGTGATGGTGAGTTCTTCTTCCACTGGGTAGGCCTGCAAGTTTTGTAGAGTTTGGTCCGCGCTCAGGTAGCCCAGCGCCTGCGCTTGGGCAAACAGCCCGGGTCGAAACTTGGGGTGCGCCAACTCGATCAGTGCCGTGGCACGTTGGCGAATCGACTTGCCAAACAAGTAGGCAATGCCGTATTCGGTTACGACATAGTGCACCTCTGAGCGGGCGACGGTTGCTGCCTCACCCGCCAACAGGGCCGGGCGGATGCGCGACTGTTTACCCTCGTTGTAAGTGGAGGTCATGCAGATGATGGGTTTGCCCCCCGGTGAGCGTGAAGCCCCTCGCAAAAAATCACCCTGGCTGCCCACGCCGCCGTAAAACTCGCCGCCAAATTGGTCGATGCACACCTGGCCGGTGAGGTCAATCGCATAGGCTTGGGCAATGGCCACCATCTTGTGCTGCTCGGCAATGGTTGCGGGGTTGCAGACATCGTTAATCGGTTCAAACGAAAACAGGGGGTTGCCGTCGATCAGGTCATACAGCTGCTTGGTACCCAGCGCCAGGCTAGCCACAATCTTGAACGGCTTGCTGGTTTTGTGCGCGCCCGTTAGACAGCCGTTTTCCAGCAGGGGAATGATGGCATCCGTAATCAGGTCTGAGTGCACCGCCAAGTCTTTGCGATCGGTCAGGTACTGCAAGGCTTGGTGGGCCACTTGGCCCAACCCGATTTGCAAGGTGGATCCATCATCAATGATGCCGGCAATGTAGCGTGCGATGCGCTGGAGGTCACCCTCTTGTCCCACTGAACGTTCCACCTCGGTGATGGGATCATTCACGGCCACAAGGTGATGGATGCGGCTGATGTGCAACATTGAGCCCCCCATGCTGCGTGGCATATTGGGATTGACCTCGGCAATGACCAACTTTGCGCGGGCCACGGCCGCCGGAATGATGTCGACCGATACGCCCAAACTGACATAACCGAAGGCATCGGGCAAGGACACCTGGATCAGCGCTACGCTGACCGGGATGCGGCCCAATGCAATCATTTCTGGCACACGCGCCACCGATATAGGCACATAGTCCACCAGCCCCTGCTTGAGCGCCATACGCATATCGGTACCCACAAAAAACACCCGGTGGCGAAAGCGTGTGGTGCTGTTGCCTGCTTCGTCATGGCCAAAGGCGTTGACGGTAAAAAAATGCAGAAGCTCAACATCGGCTGGCGCCAGTGGCAAGGCTTCTAGGGCGTTGATCAGTCGGCGTGGCGCGGCGCATCCGGTGCCCACAAACACATGGTCGCCGTTGCGAATGTGCGCTACAGCCAGCTCGGCGGTGGTGACTTTGTCCGCATAGGGTTTGAGGGGCGGGAGTCGAAGCGGGGTTTTGCGTGCCATGGTGTCCATCATCAACGAACAGGAATGGGTTTGGCAACAGAATCGTGCACAAAGATCGACGTCAGGTGCACTGCGTGCTTGAGGCTCGTCAAACAACCGGCTGCACCATCCGCACCTTGCAGCGCCAGCTTGTAAAATGGGGTGCTCCCTAACCAAACCACCTTTTTTAGAACGCCTGCGCAGTTCGCCGATTTCCCCCACCCGCTCCACGCTGAAATGCCATTTCAAGGTGACGGGATCTACTTCCTTATCCCTGAGATTGCCCCATGTTTAGAAGATTTAAAAAGCACGCGCTCGCTGTCGTAGCGCTAGGCATGTTGTGCTCGGCGGCTTTTGCCCAAGCCAATCCGGCTGCACTTGCGGCTGGTGCGGTTGATTCTGCGCCCCGTAAGGATACCCAGGTCAACTTTGACAGTGCGCTGGGCTCCCATAACAACTGGTATTTCTCATGGGGCTACAGCCGGCAACAATACGCCCCCTCGGACATTCATGTGAGTCAGCCCAGTTTGGGCAATGACTTCACCGTGCACCAGGCCGCGGCGACCGACTTTCCCACCGGTATTGAAGACACGGTGCACGATTTGGTTGGTTTGAACCTTACCTCCCCGCAAGAAAATGTGCGACTGGGTAAGTTCATGAATCCCGAGCAAACTTTTGCCATCGAGCTGTCGATTGACCACAGCAAATACAACACCAACTTGAACCAAAATGCACTGGTGACCGGCACTGTCAACAATACCTCCGTCAACGGCAACCAGCAACTGACCGACCAGTATTTCAACTACGCCTTGCACAACGGACTGAACCACATCATGGTGAATGCCGTCTGGTTGCACCATTTGGCGGGGCCGGTGAAGAAGCCGGGGGATTTAGAGCTCATCAGCCGTGTTGGTGCCGGTATCTTGCTGCCGCATGCCGAAAATACAATTTTTGGCAACGAGAACCAGGTGGGCCCCAAAAATGAAAACATCTGCTGCTCCAGCGGCGACTGGTGGCAGTTGAACGGCTGGACCGCCGGTGCGGAGGTGGGCGTGCGCTACACCGTTTACAAATCCATCTACCTAGAACTCACCCAAAAAGTAGCCTACGGTGTGCTGCGTCATGTACCGGTCTACCAAGGCACGGCGGATCAATCGATCTGGATGTCGGAGCAGGTGTTGTCGACCGGTTTTCGGTTCTAGAGCATAAGCCGCTTGCGCGGCTACTCCAGCGCGCCCAGAACCGAGGTGCGCAAGCGGCTGGGCGCCAGTGCCCCGGCACTGTCCAAAATCGGGTAGGCGATAGAGCAAATGTGGGAGTTGATGCGCTTCAAGTCGCTCAGCAAGTCCAGGTGCAGGGAGCTGGTCTCAATGCTCTCCGGGGTTTTGTCCGACAGGCGCACGATATGGGCGGCAGCGTACTGGCGCTCTAGGTCGCGAAAGCGCGATTTTTCTTCGAGCAGCTTCTTGGCGTCGCGTAAATTCCCGTTCAGAAATACGCTCATACCCAGACGCAAGTTAGCCACCAGGCGGGCGTGTAATTCGCATATTTCTTGCATCCCCGCTTCTGAGAACTCGCGCCCGGGCAATATTTTGCGGTCTTCAATGTCCTGAATCACCCGCTCAATGATGTCGCCCACTTGCTCCATATTGATGGTAAAGCTGATGATGTCGGTCCAGCGTCGGGCTTCGTTTTCACCCAGGGCTTCGCGGGATACCTTGGTCAGGTAATACTTGATGTCGCTGTAAAGCTCATCGACGGAATCGTCCATTTTGCGCAGTTCTTGCGCGAGGTTCTCGTCACTGTTTCGGATGACGGTGATCACCCCCAGCAACATGGACTCCACCAGGTCCGCCTGGTGCATGGCTTCACGCACCGCGCAGGCCAGGGCCAGTGATGGTGTCCCCAGCACGCTGGGGTCCAAGTGGCGCTGGCGCCCGGCCAAAGTCTGTGAATCGGGTTTGGGTAGCCACAGTTCGACCCAACGCGCCACCACGTGGGTGAAGCCGATAAACACCAGTGCGATCACCACGTTAAAGGCCATGTGGAACATCACCACCATGGTGGCAGAATCACCCAAAAATGGGCTGGCGTAATGCAGCCAAAACCCAATACAGGGTATGGCTGCGGCCACGCCCAACACCTTGAACACCAGGTTTCCCAGGGGCACCTGGCGGGTCGGTGCAGAGGTACCCAGGGTGGTGAGTACTGCCAGCAAGCCACTGCCTAGGTTGGCGCCTAGCACCAAGCCCATTGCCACATCAATCGGTACCACACCGCTGGAGGCCAGGGTGGCGGTGAGCAGCACAATGGCCAGGCTGGAGTACGACAGCACCGACAGGGCGGTACCCACGGTGATCTCCAACAGCGGATCACTGGTCAATGATGCCAGTAGGGCTTTGACGGCTACTGCCTGTGTCAGCACGGTGGCCGACTGGGTCACTAGACGCAGGGCCAGCAACATCAGGCCTAGGCCAATTAGCACCTGACCCACGCGCCCAGCCGTGGTGGCCTGACGGGCGATGAACAGCACAACACCAATAAAAATAAACAGGGGAGACAACCACGACAGGTCGCGTGAAAACAGCACCGCCATCAAACTGGTTCCCACATCGGCACCCAGCATGACTGCCAAAGCCGACGGCAGTGTCATCAGGCCCTGGCCCACAAAGGCCGCCACGATCAAGGTGGTGGCAGTGCTGGATTGCACCAGGGCCGTAACACCCAAGCCAGATGCAGCGGCTTTAAAGCGGTTGCTGACACTCTTGGCCAGAATGTTGCGCAGGTTGGCGCCAAACACCCGCAAAATGCCGGTGCGCACCAGTTGCGTGCCCCACACAAGGAGGGCAATGGCGGCCAGCAGGTTGAGTAGGTGGGTCACGGTGCCTTGTCGTTTCAGATCATGCGTTTTGGGTAGTGCATCAGCCGGCGCGGCGCACGCGCAGAAGCTCGTCCAGTATCAGGAAAATAGCGCCCGCTGTGATGGCACTGTCGGCCACATTAAACGCCGGAAAGTGCATACCCCGCCAGTGGAAATCCAAGAAGTCGATCACATAGCCGTGCGCAATGCGGTCAATCACGTTACCCACAGCGCCACCCAAAATGCAGGCCATCGCAAAACAAAACAGCTTTTGACCCGGGTGTGATTTGAGCATCCACACAATAACGCCCGCAGCCACAAAGCCCAGCACAGTGAAGAACCAACGCTGCCAGCCCGACGCACCGGCCAAGAACGAAAACGCCGCCCCCGAGTTGTGCACCCGCACTACGTTGAAAAAGCTGGTGACATAGGTGCTGTCACCCAGATGGTAGTAGCCCAAAATCAGCACTTTGGTGAACTGGTCCACCAGCAAAATGATAAAGGCCAAGCCCAACCATTGCAGCATGCCGCTGCCGCCTTTGCTTGCGCGCGCCATCAGGCCACCGTGCGCGTTTCGCCCGCGCCATAGAGGTTGCTGCTGCAGCGGCCGCACAGGGTGGGGTGGTCCGTGTCTATGCCAATATCGATGCAGTAGTGCCAGCAGCGCTCGCATTTTGTGTCTTTTGAGGCGCTAGCCCTCGAAGATACGGCCTCACCAGCTATTAAAGTAATAGCGGATGTGATGAAGACAAACTTCAAATCAGCGCCCAGACTGGTGAGAATGGCATGGTCTTCGGCCGGCACCGTGAGCGTCACGTTGGCTTGCAGGCTGGACCCTACCTCGCCTGCGGCACGCAAGGTCTCAATGTCTTTGTTCACCGCCTCGCGAATTTCGCGGATGCGGCCCCACTTGGCCAACAGCGTGGCATGGGGGGCAGCAAACGCCACATAGGTATCCATGAAGATGGAGTCGGCGCTGGCCTTGGGTGTTTTGCCTTCAACGCCCAGCACAGCCCAAGCCTCTTCTGCTGTGAAGCTCAAAAACGGTGCCATCCAGCGCAGCATGGCTTGGGTGATGGTCCACAGCGCGGTCTGTGCCGAACGGCGTGCCAAAGAGTTGGGTGCGGTGGTGTACAGCCGGTCTTTGAGCACGTCCAGGTAGAAAGCGCCCAGGTCTTCGCTGCAATAGATTTGCAGTTTAGAGACCACCGGATGGAATTCATACACCTCAAAGTGCGCCAGGATGTCGGCTTGCAGCTGCGCGGCGCGGCTTAGCGCGTAGCGGTCAATCTCCAGCATCTTCTCCAGTGGTACGGCATCGACGGCGGGGTCAAAGTCGCTGACATTGGCCAGTAAGAATTTGAGCGTGTTGCGCACCCGGCGGTAGGTGTCCACCACGCGGGCCAAAATTTTGTCGTCAATACCCAGGTCGCCCGAATAATCGGTAGAGGCGCACCACAGGCGGATGATCTCTGCGCCCATCTTGTCGCTCACCTCTTGCGGCGCCACCACATTGCCGTCGCTCTTGCTCATCTTGCGGCCTTTGCCGTCCACGGTGAATCCGTGGGTCAGCAGGCCGCGATACGGTGCGCGGTCGTACATGGCGCAGGCAGTCAGCAGCGAGCTGTGGAACCAGCCGCGGTGCTGGTCGTGGCCTTCTAGGTACAGGTCGGCCTCAGGCCCGGTGTCGTGGCCAGTGCCGGGGTGCGATGTCTTGAGCACGGTGGTGTGCGTGGTGCCAGAGTCAAACCACACTTCCAGAATGTCGGTGCTCTTGGTGTAGGCATCGGCGTCCGACGCACAACCCACCTGCGCCAGAATGGATTCGGTGCTGGCCTTGCTCCAGGCTTCAATACCGCCAGCTTCCACCATGGTCGCGGCAATGTCCATGATCTCCAACGTTTTTGGGTGCAGCTCGCCGCTGTCTTTGTGTAAAAAAAAGGGCACCGGCACGCCCCAGCTGCGCTGCCTAGAGATGCACCAGTCGGGCCGGTTGGCGATCATGTCGCGCAGGCGGGTGCGGCCGTTCTCGGGGTAGAACTGGGTTTGCGCAATGGCGTCCAGCGCGGTTTGGCGCAGCGTTTTAGGTGCTTTGTCCACCGTGAATACGCCCACGCCTTCGTCCATGCGCACAAACCACTGGGCCGCCGCACGGTAAATCACCGGCGTCTTGTGGCGCCAGCAGTGTGGGTAGCTGTGGCTGATGGCGCTGGTAGCAAACAGCCTGTCCGACTCGCTCAGTTTCTCGATGACCAGCGGACAAGCTTTCCAGATGTTCAGGCCGCCAAACAGCGGCAGCTCGGGTGCGTAGCGGCCATCGCCTTGTACGGGATTCAAGATGTCGTCGTATTTCAAACCATGGGCGACGCAGCTGTTGAAGTCATCCACGCCGTAGGCAGGTGCCGAGTGCACGATGCCGGTGCCATCGGAGTCGCTCACGTAGTCGGCCAAATACAAGGGTGAAAGTCGCTTGTAGTCAAAGGGGCTCTCGGTTGCGTCCAGGTCATACAAGGGGTGGCGGAACACCAAGCCGCGCAGGGCTTCGCCCTTGGCGGTGGCAATGACAGTGCCTTCGAGTTGGTAGCGCTCTAGGCACTTCTCGACCAAGCTGGCGCCCAGCAGCAGCACACCCCGTGGGGTGTCCACCAACGCATATTCCAATTCGGGGTGGGCGTTGAGTGCCTGGTTGGCAGGGATGGTCCAGGCGGTGGTGGTCCAGATGACAGCGAACACCTTTTTGTCTGTCAACCGAGCGGCGACCAGTTCGGTCGTGCGCTCGGCAGTGTCGGGGTGGGTAAAGGCCTTCAACACCGCTTGCGTGTCGTTGGCTTCAAAGGCCACGTCCAGCGTTTGCGACTTTTTGTCGGCGTATTCAATCTCGAATTCGGCCAAGGACGAGCCACAATCAAAGCACCAGTAGACCGGCTTCAAACCCCGGTACACAAAGCCGCGCTCCACCACCCGTTTGAAGGCGCGAATCTCTGCGGCTTCGTTCACAAAATCCATGGTGCGGTAGGGGTGATCCCAGTCACCCAGTACGCCCAAGCGCTTGAAGTCTGCGCGTTGCTGGTCAATTTGCTCGGTGGCGAAGGCGCGGCTTTTGGCTTGCATGTCGTCTCGAGCCAGCTTGCGGCCATGGATCTTTTCGATTGCGTTCTCAATCGGCAGGCCATGGCAGTCCCAACCGGGGATGTACTGCGCGTCCATGCCCTTGAGTTGACGTGCTTTGATGATCATGTCTTTCAGGATCTTGTTGGCCGCGTGGCCAATGTGGATCTTGCCGTTGGCATAGGGCGGGCCGTCGTGCAGCACAAACTTAGGCGCGTTCACGCGGGCGTCGCGCAGCTTTTTGTAAACGCCCTTGTCCTCCCATGCCTTGACCCAGCCTGGTTCGCGCTTGGGCAAGTCGCCGCGCATGGGGAAGGGGGTATCGGGCAGGTTCAGGGTGCTGCGGTAGTCTTGCTTTTCAGTCATGGCGGGCTCAATCTAGGAATTCTGTGGAAGTAGGGCGGGCTAGGCCCGATGTAACGACCTGGGTGTCGGTGTCGGGCCGGGGGACGCGGGGCAAAGTGCGTCGGTGACCTGCGCGGTCGGCCCGGTCAAATTCGGGCCGCGAACCAGGCACGTGCATCATCGCAGTCTTGGTGTATGCCCTGTGTCAGGGCTTCCAGACCGTCGTATTTCCGCTCGTCGTGTAGTTTGTGCAGCAGTTCCACGCGAATAATTTTACCGTAGGCCCCCTCGGGGCCCAGCACCTCGGGCCAGTCCAGACAATAGGTTTCCAGCAGCACCCGCCCGCCATTGACGTCGGCAGGGTCCAGCGAGGGGCGCACCCCCAAGTTGGCCACACCCTGTAGCGGTTCATCGGCGAGCCCATGCACGAGCACGGCAAAAATACCGCTGGCGGCCGGCTTCCAGTGGGCAAAGCGCAGATTCAGTGTCTTAAAACCCAGGGTGCGCCCCAATTTGCGCCCGTGCACTACATGGCCAGAGATGTAATAGGGTTTGCCCAGCAAGCGGGCGGCGTCTTGCATGCGGCCCTCAAGCAGCGCCTCGCGCACGGCCGAACTCGACACCCGCAGGTTGTGGACCTCGTAGCTGTTCATACGCGCCACATCAAAGCCGGCAGCGACTCCGGCGGCATCCAGCACGGCGTAATCACCGGCGCGTTTGGCACCAAAGCGGAAGTCGTCGCCTACCAGCACATAACGTGCGCCCAAGCCTTTGCACAGCACGGTGTCGATAAAAGTCTGTGGTGACAGGGATGCCAGGCGCGCATCAAACGGTAAAACCACCGCCTGATCCACGCCACAGTTTGCCAAGTCTCCCAGCTTGTCGCGCAGGGTGCCCACGCGGGCAGGAGCTAGCTCGGGTTTTTGGTGCAGGGCGGCAAAGTAGTCGCGTGGATGCGGCTCAAAGGTGAGTACACAGCTAGGCACCCCGCGCTGTTGTGCTTCAGCCCGTAACAGCGCCAGCATGGCTTGGTGCCCCCGGTGAACGCCGTCAAAGTTGCCAATGGTCAGTGCACATGCGCGCGCAATGCCGGGGTGTTGGAAGCCGCGAAATACCTTCATGGGTTTGTTATCTTTTTGATAGCAGGCCGCGCCGAGGGAACCAGCGCTGGCGCCTATTTATCACAGAAAGAGCGTATATTGTGACGCAGCAGCGGCGCACCGCTTTCCGGCTTTGCCGCTGCACAGATAAACCGACGTTGGTGTGGTGGTGATTAACCGTTACAGGAGGCGTGTTTTGAAAGTCTTGAAACTGTCGGCCCAAGGGCTGCCGCAATCGTGGATATCGCTGGAGCAGGCGGTCACCCACTACGCCGCCGACGAAGTGCGTTGGGAGTCCGGGGGCGAGGTCGCCGTGTTCCACGGGGGCCACAACGCGTGCACCGGTTTGCAGTCCATCATTCGGGTCAACAGCATCATTGGCACGCGGGGCGTGCCCCGCATCAACCCCTTTGCCATGCGCCCTGGCTTGACCAACAGCAAGCTATTCGCGCGGGACCGCAACGTCTGCGCCTACTGCGGTCAGCAAATGCATGAAGAAGACCTCACCCGCGAGCACATCATTCCTTTTGCCCAGCGCGGTCTGGACATATGGATGAATGTGGTCACCGCTTGTAAACCGTGCAACCACCGCAAAAGCCACCGCACGCCCGAGCAGGCCCACATGCCGCTGCTGTATGCGCCGTATGTGCCCAGCCTGTGGGAAGACTTCATTCTGCGCAACCGCCGCATCTTGGCCGACCAGATGGAATTTTTGATGGCGCATGTACCCCAGTCGTCCCGCCTATTGGTGTGATGGCACGCTTGGGTGCGGCTTGGCGATATAGGTTACAGGCCGTTACACATGATTGCGGTTTTTCACACAAATTGTGTGGTGTCTGCGGGTTTGCGGGATTGGCCCAAAACTGTAAATACACCACAATTTGGATAAGAAAACTCTTTGGATGGTTGGGCTGTGGAGCAGGAGCAAATCAAACCTTCGTGGGTGCAAAAAGGGCGCGAGCAGCAGGTGCAGGCGCTGCGTTTGGTACGCATGCTGATAGCGCAAACGCAGGCCTATTTTTCAGCCAACGCGTCCTACAACCTGACCCATGTGCGCGCGCACCTGATGGAGCTGGTAGACGACAAGCCCACCGCTGTGCAAGGGCAAAATTTTCGCTCTGCCCACGCGGTGCTGGGGCGCAACGCCGAGGTGTTTAACCGGGCAGTGCAAACCGCCTTGGCTGATGGCCTGAAGCGCGAGTTGGTGCAGGTCTTGCCCACAGCGTCTGGGACGACCGCCAGCACGCCGGAAGGCGGCATCGACGGATTGAGCTTCAGCCTGATCGACGTTAAGGACGTAGAGCGCATTTTGCAGCTAGACCGGGTGGCCCAGCGCTTCACCAGTCGGTGTGAGGCAGCGCTGGAGCCCCTGACCCAGCGCTTGGGTGTGCTGCTAGGGAACGAAAACGCCTCGCTGGCCGACAACCCGTTTAAGCCCTTGGTCTTTTTGCGTGCTTTTATGGAGGCTTGGGACGAATGCGGCTTTGATCCCCAGGCCGCGGACGATCTCTTGCTGTCCTTGGAGCCTGCGAACTGGCTCGATCTCAAACCCCTGTATACCCAACTTAATACCACCTTAGAGCAGGCCGGTGTTGAGGGGCAGCGCGAATTGCGCATCCGGCGCAGTGCCAATGGTGTCGGCGGGCACGGCGGAGCGCCATCGGGCCCTGCGTCATTGAGCGCAGCCGATTCCGTCCCCGCCCGGCTGGATGCAGCGGACGGCGGTGCCCGCTCAGCATGGTCGGCGCTGGCACCGGCGGGTCGCAGTGTGGCGGCCCACGCGCGTCAGTTCTTGCAGCGGCTGGGTTTTGGCGCGCCGGCAGCAGAGTCTGCACACCATTCAGACACGGGTACATCCGAAGCGCGCACTGCAGGGCCGGTTGTCCATGAGCAAGCCGACCCGGCGCTGATGGGTTATTTGGGTAACTTGCAAGCCGGTGCTAGCAGTGCCACCGCTACGCCGTGGGTCGAAGGCCAGGATTTGTCGAACCACAACGTCTTGCGCCACATGCGCGACCAAGACGAAATTCGCAGTGCCCCCGAGCTGGACCGTGGCACCGTGGACGCACTGGCCGAGGTGTTCGACTTTGTGTTTGCCGACCAAGCCATCCCCGTGCAAATGAAGATGGTGATTGGCCGCTTGCAAATACCAGTGCTCAAGGCGGCCATGATTGACCGTGATTTTTTCTTGTCTGACCAGCATCCCGCGCGGCGTTTGGTCGATACCTTGGCGGGTGCTTCGGTGGCCTGGGTGCCTGAAAAGGGCGAGAACGACCCGTTGTATATGCGCATCGAGCAAACCGTGCAGCGGGTGCTCAACGAGTTTGAAGACGATTTGGCGCTGTTCGCCGACTTGCTGCGCGAATTCACCGAGTTTTTGTTTGAGTCTGAGCAGCAAGCCCAGGCGCAGGTCGAGCCGGTTGCCCAAAAGGAGCACAAGGGCGAGGCCTGGGAGCAGGCCCTGTCTGAGGCCGATGACTGGATTCATGCGCGGATTGAGGCGCAGTTGGAACAGCTGCCGCTTGCCCCCTTTTTGTTGCCGTTCTTGAGCACCCAATGGCGTGAAGTCATGGCGCGCGCCCTGTTTGACGACCCCACAGCAGACCACACCCAGCTCCAAGCCTACGCACAAACGCAGGCCACTATGGAGCAGCTGATTCAGTCCACCCTGCCCAAGACCACACCCGAAGAGCGGCGAGACTTGGTGGCGGTGCTGCCCACTCTGGTGCGCCAACTCAATGCCGGGCTGGATGCGATTGCGTGGGACGGCAAGCCCCGCGCCGACTTCACCCGCCGCTTGATCAGCACCCACACCATGGCCATTCGCCTGACCCAGCAGGCGCCGCTGGACACAGGGTCGGCCGCCTTGGAAGTGCGCGAAGGCCAAGCCGCACTGCAAAAATTGGACGAGCGCCGCGCCGCCCGCAATTTTGGTGCAGAAGACGAATTTGACGCCCAGGCCCAGGCCATGAAACGCGGTGTGTGGTTTGAGGTAACGCTAGACCAGGGCACCAAAACCCGCAGTCGCTTAGGTTGGATCAGCCCCATGCGCACGCGCTTTTTGTTTACCAATCGCGACGGTTTTGACGCCTTTGTGCGTGCTGAGCGCGAGGTGGCCGCCATGCTGCGCCTGGGTACGCTACGCCTGCTCGATGCCCAGCCGATTGTGGGCCGTGCGCTTGAACAAATCATGGGTGATCAAGAACTGCGCATGGCGGCGTGAACCCGCACGGTGTGTCAGCAAGAAGGCCTGCAATTGCAGGCCTTCTTTGTTACTGGGTACGCACCGGTTGTGGGTGCGCTTGCCCAGGTTTAATCAAAGACCCCGGCGGTATCCTGCATACGAGCCGAGACCTCGCCCAGGTGGTGCAGGCTGTCGCCAAACACCATCTCCAATTGGGTGAGTTTGCGGAAATAGTGGCTCACGATGTATTCGTCCGTCACCCCAATGCCGCCGTGCAATTGCACCGCCTGCTGACCGACAAAACGCATACTCTGTCCTAGTTGGTATTTGGCGCGCGCCAGCGCTGCACGGCGTTCGGGCGCAGGTGCATTGAGTTTTAGCGCAGCGTAGTAACCCATGGAGCGGGCCAGTTCCAACTGCATCTTCATGTCGGCGGCGCGGTGACGCAGTGCCTGGAAGCTGCCGATGGTCACGCCAAACTGCTTGCGGGTGTTGAGGTACTCGGCGGTGATCGCAAAGGTCTTGTCCATCACCCCCACGGCTTCGGCGCAGGTGGCGGCAATACCGATGTCAATGGCGTGCTCTAGCGCGCGCAGGCCGTCGGTGGTGATCAGTGTGGCTGGTGCGTTTTTTAGGGTGAGTGTTGCGCCGCGGCTGCCGTCTTGCAGGCTATAGCCTTGGGTGCTGACACCCGCCGAGAGGCGCTCCACCAAAAACAGGCCCAGTTGGCTGTTGACCTTGGCTGACACGATGTAGGCATCGGCCTGGTCGCCCACCGCTACTATCGTTTTTGTAGCGTTGACAACATATCCGCCGGGGGCTTGCGTGGCTTTTGCTTCGCAACTATCAAGCCGGTAACGTGCCGCACGCTCTTGGTAGGCCAGTACCACCAAGGCCTCGCCGCTGGCTATTTTTGGAAGCCACGTTTCTTGAACAGCCCTGTCGCTATAGCCGGCCAGCACTGCACCCGCAATCAGCGACTGCGTCAGGGGCTCTAGCACCATGCCGCGCCCTAGCTCCTCCATCACCACCATGCCTTCGACCGGGCCCATGCCCAGGCCGCCGTGGGCCTCAGGGACATACAACCCGCAAAGGCCCAGCTCGGCAAGTTCGTTCCACGCCTCGCGCGAAAAACCACCGGCTTTCTCAATGCTTTTGCGTCGCTCAAAGGTGTAACCCTTGTCCACCCATTTGCGCACGGCGTCGCCAAGTTGAACCTGGTCGTCTGAAAAATCAAAATCCATAATAAAACTCCTGATTTAGCCTAGGACAAACTGGGCCACGATGTTGCGTTGTACTTCGTTGCTGCCGCCGTAAATGGTGGTCTTGCGCATATTGAAGTAAGTGGTTGTCAGTGGCGCACAGCGGGCTACGGCTTGGTCGCCTTGCCAGCCTGCCTCCATCGCCTCGCGCACCAGGGGCAGGGCGTTGGGGCCGGCTGCCAGCATCATCAGCTCGCTGTAGCGCTGCTGGATCTCGCTGCCGCGGATCTTGAGCAGACCCGCAATGTCCAGCGTTTGTTTTCCTGACTTCTCAGCCGCCAGCACACGCAGCACCAGCATCTCGAGCGCGATGACGTCCACCTCCAGCTTGGCAATTTCGTCGCGAAAGCGCACATCCTCGTAGACCCCTTCGGCCTTGGCAATGGTTTTAAGACGGGCCAACTCGCGCTTAGAGCGGTTGACGTCCGCAATGTTGGTGCGCTCGTGGCTGAGCAAGTGCTTGGCGTAGGTCCAGCCCTTGTTCTCTTGGCCAATCAGGTTGTTGGCGGGCACTTTTACGTTGTCGAAAAACACCTCGTTCACCTCAGCCTCACCGTCTAGCAAGACGATGGGGCGCACGGTCACGCCGGGGCTCTTCATGTCGATCAGCAAGAAGCTGATGCCGGTTTGGGGCTTGCCCTCGGTGCTGGTGCGCACCAGGCAAAAAATCCATTCGCCGTATTGGCCCAGAGTGGTCCAGGTTTTTTGGCCGTTGACGATGTAATGGTCGCCTTCGCGCTCAGCGCGGCATTTGACCGATGCCAAGTCTGAGCCAGAGCCCGGCTCGCTGTAACCCTGGCTCCACCACACCTCGCCACTGGCAATGCCGGGCAAAAAACGCTGCTGTTGCTCGGGCGTCCCAAAGGCCATGATGACCGGGGCCACCATCACCGGCCCAAAGGGCACGATGCGCGGCGCATCGGCCAGGGCGCATTCTTCTTCAAACAGGTGTTTTTGCGTCGATGACCAGCCGGGGCCGCCAAATTCGGTTGGCCAGCCAAAGCCCAGCCAGCCCTTTTTGCCCAATATCTTGGCCCACGACTGCAGGTCGTCGCGCGTCAGGTTCAGTCCATTTTTGACCTTGTGTGCCACTGAGCCCGGCAGGTTGGCGCGCACCCAGGTGCGGACCTCCTGGCGAAACTGTTCTTCTTCGGGGGTAAAAGCCAAATCCATCAGATGTCTCCTGTCAATAGGGGAGTAGGGCGCCCAGTGCCCGTGGGCGCATTTTTAGCACGGTCGTTCGATTACGCTTGTCCAAGTGGCGACACACCCAGCTCGGCGCACAGGCGCTGCACGGTTAGCTGCAGCGCAGCCAGTTCGTTTTCTAGTGTAGCCACGCGATCCGCCAGCGCAGCATTGCCTGCGAGGCCTGCAGTGTGGATGCTAGATGGCGCCTGTGGGTCCACTGGCCCGCACAGCAGGTGGGCCCAACGCTGCTCGCGGGCGCCCGGCGCGCGCGCCAGCTTGACCACCAGCGGGCCGCCTTTTGCCTCTGAGCGGTCTTGCAACTCTTCCAGAAAACCATCGACCGACGAGATGTCGGCAAAGCGGTACCAGCGCTCGGCGTTCAGGCGCAGTTCGCCTGCGGTTTGCGGGCCGCGCAGCACCAGCAAGCCCAGCAGCACGGCAGACTGCTCGGGTACCCCCACGCCACGCTGAAAATTGTGCTCGTAGCGCGCCACCCGGCTGCCGCTGGCCTGGCGTACCAAGTTCAGGGTTGTCAGAGAGTCCAGTGCGGTGGCAATTTCTGCCTCGGCCAGATCCATCACCGGCTCACGACTGCTCTTTTGGTTGCAGCCGAGCAGCAGGGTGTTGAGCGACAGCGGGTAACTGTCGGGCACAGTGCGGGCTTTTTCCATCAGCGTGGCGAGTACGCGGGCTTCGATGAGGGTTAGCGTCAGTGGTTCGGGCGGGGCTGGGGTTGGCGTGTCAGTGGGCAAAGTCATAATCGTGGCTCATGAAAAATATTGTTATTTTGATCTCGGGCGGCGGCTCGAACATGGCCGCCATTGTGCGCGCAGCGCAGCAGGGCCAGTGGGCCAAAACCCTGGGCGCCCAGGTGGCAGCGGTGATTAGCAACAAGGCCGACGCCCAGGGGCTGGTGTTTGCCCGCGAACACGGCATTGCCACCGAGGTGCTGGACCACAAAACATTCCCCAGCCGCGAGGCGTTTGACCAGGCCCTAGCCGCGCTTGTTGACCGACATGACACGCCACAGGCGCCGGTGCTGGTGGTGCTGGCTGGGTTTATGCGTATTCTCACCCCCGGTTTCGTGGCGCACTACGCCGGGCGGCTGACCAATATCCACCCATCATTGCTCCCTGCGTTCCCGGGGCTACACACCCACCAGCGTGCCATTGATGCGGGCTGCCAGTTTGTGGGCGCCACCGTGCACCAAGTGACCGCCGAGTTGGACCACGGCCCCATCTTGGCCCAGGCCGTGGTGCCCGTGCTGCCGGGTGACACAGCGGACATGCTGGCCGCGCGGGTGCTGACGCAAGAGCATGTGATTTACCCCAAGGCGATTGCGCAGTTGCTACAAAAAACGTAGCTGCTTACGCATGTTCTACGAGGGCCAGAGCCATAATTAGTCTAAAGTTTGCCGGTAGCGCTTGAGTGCCACCACCCCAGCTACCAACAGAAACAGCAGCATGGGCCACAGTTCTGGCCATAGCTGCGCTGCGGTGTTGCCCTTGAGCAAAATACCGCGCACGATGCGCAAAAAATGGGTCAACGGCAAAATCTCTCCGACCCACTGGGCCCACACCGGCATGGCCCGAAACGGGAACATAAAACCCGACAGCAGCATCGACGGCAGAAAGAAGAAAAACGTCATCTGCATGGCCTGCAGCTGGTTGCGGGCGATGGTCGAAAAGGTGAAGCCAACCCCCAGGTTGGCCACGATGAAGATGCCAATCATGGCCAGTAACAGCGTAATGCTGCCGACCATGGGTACGTCAAACAGCACAAATGCGGCGCCCAAAATCACACCCAGTTGTACATAGCCCATCAGCACGTAGGGCAAGATCTTGCCGGCCATCACTTCGCTGGGGCGCACGGGGGTGGCCAGCAGGTTTTCCATGGTGCCGCGTTCGCGCTCACGGGTCATGGCCAGCGAGGTGAGCATGACCATGGTCATAGTCAGAATGGTGCCCACCAGACCCGGCACGATGTTGTAGCGCGATAGACCCTCGGGGTTGTAGCGCCGGTGCACCCGCAGCTCGAAGGCCGGTGGTGTGGGCATGCGCGCACGCAGTGCACCGCTCAAATCGTGGCTCAGGGCCTGGGGTGCCATGGCACTCAGCGCGGCAAGGGCATTGCCGGCCGCGCTGGGGTCGGTTGCGTCGGCCGAGACTAGCACCACGGGTTGTTCGCCGCGCACCAGCTTGCGGGTGAAGTCGGGCGGAATCACCACCATGAACTGCACCTGCCCGGTTTCGATCAGGGCCTCGGCCTCTTTCTCGCTGGTCAGGGTGTGGTCGATGCGAAAGTAACCGGTGTTTTGCATAGCCGCCACAATGCCGCGCGCCATGGGGCCGCTGTCGGTTATGACTACCGCTGTCGGCAGGCCCTTGGGGTCGGTATTGATGGCGTAACCAAACAGCACCAACTGCAAAATAGGCACCCCCACCGCCATGCCAAAGGTTAGGCGGTCGCGCATCATTTGCTGAAATTCTTTGATAAACACCGCCAGCATGCGGTTCCAGGAAAACCCGTTCATGCTGCAGCCTCTTGTTTCGCATTCGGTGTGGCATAGTTGTCGGGCGCGGTGGCAATCAGGCTGATGAACACGTCTTCCAGGTTGGCTGCACCGGGTTGGGGCTGCAGCCCGGTGCCCGCTAGCACCGTATCCAATGCCTGTTGTACCAGCGCGGCGTCTTGCCCGGCCACATGCACCGCGTTACCAAAAGCCGCCACGCTCAGCACCCCGGGTGCGGCTTTGAGCGGCTCCACCATGGTGGCCAGGTTGGGGCCTTTGACGGTCCACACGGACAGGCCTGATGCTTCAATGATGTCGTGCTCTGTACCGCGCGCCAAAATGTGGCCATAGGCGATGTAGACCAGCTCATGGCAGCGCTCGGCCTCGTCCATGTAGTGCGTGGAGACCAGCACCGTGATGCCCTGCGTGGCCAGGGTGTGAATCTGGTCCCAAAAATCTCGCCGTGCCTTGGGGTCGACTCCGGCGGTAGGCTCATCCAGCAGCAATAGGCGCGGCTCGTGGATCAGGCACGCGGCCAAGGCCAGGCGTTGCTTCCAGCCGCCCGAGAGCGACCCGGCCAGTTGGCCCTGGCGCGCTGTCAAGCCAAGACGTTCCAGCGCCAGGTCGACTGCGACGCGCCGTTTGGGCAGCTGAAACAGCCGGGCCACAAAGTCGAGGTTTTCGCGGATGGACAGGTCCTCATACAGGCCAAACTTTTGCGTCATGTAGCCCACCTGGCGCTTAATGGCGGCGGCGTCCTGGTTCAGGTCCAGCCCCAAGCAGCTGCCGCTGCCGCCGTCGGGCGTGAGCAGCCCGCACAGCATGCGAATGGTGGTGGTCTTGCCACTGCCGTTGGGCCCCAAAAAACCGCAAATGCGGCCCGTGCCTACTTGCAGATCGATGTGGTCCACCACGGCGCGGCCATCGTAAACCTTGGTCAGGCCCCGCACATCGATGGCAAGCTCGCTCATGGGGCTGTGCCAGTGGTGCCAGTGGCGCTGTTGGTACCAGGGGTCACCTCCAGCGGCTGCCCGGGCTTGAGCTGCGCCGCGTGGGTGGCGTCGGGTTTGGCCTCTACCATGAACACCAGCTTGGCCCGCTGCAGGTTGGAGTAGATCACTGGTGGCGTGTATTCAGGCTGCGTGGCGATGCGCGAGATAGTGGCAGGGATAGCGCCAGCGCAGCCATCACAGTGCAACTGCACGGTCTGCCCTAGTTGCAGCCGGGCGAGGTCGGTCTCTGGCACAAAGAAGCGTGCCTTGCGGTTTTGCGGCGGCAGTAGCGAGACCACCGGCTGGCCTGCGGGCACAAACTCACCGGGTTGATAAAACACGTCCGTTACCAGCGCCTGCACCGGTGCGGTTTGTATTTTTTGGTCTGCGCGCCAGGTGCTTTGGCGCAGCACGTCTTGCGCGGCCTTGGCTGTGGCCTGGGCGGCGGCGCGGTCCTCTGTGCGCGCCGGTAGGTGCGCCACGCGCAGGGCGGCGGTGAGTTCTTCTACACGGGCTTTCGCTTGGTGCAGCGCGGTGCTTGCGTTGTCCAGCACCGCTTTGGAGACAAAACCTTTCGCCACCAACCCTTGCTGGCGCGCCAGTTCGCGCTGGGCCAGTGCCGCATTGGTCTGGGCTTGTTCAAGCTGCGCCTTGGACACGGCCAGCTCGTCCGGGCGTTTGCCCTTGCCCAAGTTGGTCGCTTGCGCTTGGGCAGCGTCCAAGCGTGCCGCCGCTTCGGCGCGGGCAGCTTGTTCGCTTTCGGATTCGAGTGTGAACAAGGTCGTCCCCGGTGCCACCGATTGCCCGGCTTGCACGGACACCGTCTGTAGCTGCCCCGCCAGTGGTGCGGAGACGTAGACATAGTCGCCCTCGGCATAGCCGGACCACGCCGCTGGCGCCTTGTCGCTGCAGGCGCTGGTGAGTAGCACGGCGGTGCTCACGACGAGCAGCCCCATCAAACGGGCAGGGTGCGGCGCTTGCATGTAGCGGTTGTGGTGCGGGATGTGTGCCATGCGGTACTCGCTAAATGCTACAAAAATAATAGCCGCTTGCGCATATTTTACGAGGGCTAGATGCCGTTTTCATCCACAATTTTTGTGAAGCGGGCCTTCGTTACGCCGTCAATTACCACCTGCTCTACAAACATCGCCGCAGGGCGCACCCACAGGCCCTGCTCGCCATACAGCGCCTGGTACAGGGTCATGGGCTCCAGAGTTTCGCTGTGGCGTACGGTGTTCAGAACGCGGTACAAGTTGCCTTTGTAATGGCGGTACAAGCCGGGTGGGGTTGTGATCAAAGGGGGTAGTTTTTCTGCACTCATGGGACAATCGTAGGCTATGCACCCAAAAGCCCTTTTAGAAGCCTGTTCCGAGTTGGTTCGGCTCACCCTTAAATTTGAACACCCCGCCGACGCTACTGTGTCGAAGTTCTTCCGCGACAACCGGGGCCTGGGCCCGCGCGAGCGCGCCACCATGGCCGAAACGGTGTACACCGTGCTGCGCAAGAAGAACCTGTTCGACCACCTGGCGCCCTCGGGCAGCGGCCCGAAAGAGCGCCGCTTGGCGATTTTGGGCTTCTATGGCCCCGGCGATTTTTTGCGCAGCGCATTGACGGACCAAGAAACCCGCTGGCTGGACGACTGCGAAAAAGTCGACCCCAAAGACCTGATGGAGCGCCACCGCCACAACCTTCCCGAGTGGCTGGTGCAGCCGCTCAAAGACCAGTTGGGCGCTGAATTTTGGCCGCTGGTCGACAGCCTCAACCTGGGCGCCGGGATGGATTTGCGGGTCAACGACTTCAAGGCCAAGCGCAGCGATGTGCAAAAAGAACTGGCCAAGGCTGGCATCAAGGCCGTACCAACGCCATTTTCCCCGTGGGGCCTGCGTATTGCGGGCAAACCACCCTTAAACAAATCTGAAGCCTTTTTGCGCGGTGACTTTGAGGTGCAAGACGAAGGCTCGCAACTGCTGGCCATGCTGGTAGATGCCAAGCGCGGCGAGATGGTGGTGGACTTTTGCGCGGGCGCCGGTGGCAAAACGCTGGCGCTGGGCGCCATGATGCGCAGCACCGGGCGCTTGTATGCGTTTGACACATCCGCCCACCGGCTCGATGCTTTCAAGCCGCGCTTCAAGCGTAGCGGCTTGTCTAATGTGCACCCAGCCGCCATTGCCCACGAGCGTGACGACCGCGTCAAACGCCTGAGCGGCAAGATGGACCGTGTGTTGGTGGATGCACCGTGCACCGGCTTGGGAACCCTGCGCCGCAATCCCGACTTGAAATGGCGCCAGACGCCACAAAGTGTGGAGGAGATGTCGGTCAAGCAGACGGCTATTTTGCAAAGTGCGTCGCGCATGCTCAAGCCCGGTGGGCGCTTGGTCTACGCTACGTGCAGCGTGCTGCCCCAAGAGAACGAGGCCATTGCCGACGCCTTTACCGCCGCCAACCTAGACTTTGAGCCGTTGCAAGCGGGCGAGGTACTGACCGGCTTGAAGGTGGCCGATGCGCAAAAGCTGTGCGCCGGTGGAGAGTCCGGGCAACTGTATCTGCGCCTGTGGCCGCACCGCCATTCCACCGACGGCTTCTTTGCCGCGGTGTGGCAAAAGAAGTCGCAATAAATAAGGGGTGCTCCTCTAAAATTGCAGTACTGCTGCGGTGGTGTTGGACCGGCCGCAGCGTTTTATTTACACGAGATAGGTTTGTATGTTGCTTTCGCAATGGGCTGTGCTGGACACGGCCATCGATTGGCTCGCCACCGGCGCGTGGGATTTGCACTGGTGGCAAGTGGTGTTGTTTACCCTTGGCGTGACGCACATCACCATGGTCAGCGTGACCGTGTTTTTGCACCGCCACCAGGCGCACCGCGCGCTGGATTTGCACCCCATTGCCGCACACTTCTTCCGTTTCTGGCTGTGGCTGACCACTGGGCAGGTGACCAAAGAGTGGGCGTCCATTCACCGCAAACACCACGCCAAGTGTGAGCAGGCCGAAGACCCGCACAGTCCGCATGTGTACGGCATCAAGACGGTGCTGCTGCAAGGCTACGAGTTGTACCGCGCCGAGGCACTTAACAAAGAAACCTTGGCCCGTTTTGGCCACGGCACCCCGAACGACTGGCTAGAGCGCCATGTGTATTCGCGCCATTCCAGCCTGGGTGTTACGTTGATGCTGGCCATTGACTTGGCCTTGTTTGGCGCGCTGGGGTTGACGGTGTGGGCCGTCCAGATGATGTGGACGCCAGTGATGGCTGCAGGCGTCATCAATGGCGCAGCGCACTTCTGGGGGTACCGCAACTTTGAGGTGCCGGATGCCAGCACCAACATCTCGCCCTGGGGTATCGTCATTGCGGGTGAAGAGTTGCACAACAACCACCACACCTACCCCACGTCGGCCAAGCTGTCGGTTAAGCCCTACGAGTTTGACATTGGCTGGATGTACATCAGCACCTTGCAAAGCATGGGGCTGGCCAAGGTCAAAAAAACGCCGCCTAAAGCCGCCTATGGCGACATCCGCCCTGTGGCCGACGAAAAAACCCTAGAAGCCCTGATTGCCAATCGCTACGAACTGATGGCTGGCTATGCAAAAGGTATGCGCGCTGCCGCCAGGGCTGAGCTAGAGGCCATGAAGGTCCGCCGCGCAGACAGCGCGGTCATCAAGGCCGCCAAACGCTGGATGCACCGGGATGCCGACAAGGTACCTGCCTCCATGGTGGGGGCGCTGGCCCGCGCACGCGTTGCTTCGCCCATGCTGGACAAAATGGTGACCATGCGCGAAGAGTTGCGCCAGATGTGGCTCAACACCTCGGTGTCGCGCGAACAGTTGGCAAAGGACCTGCACGCATGGTGCCAGCGCGCCGAGGCCAGCGGGATTGCTGCTCTGCAAGAGTTCTCATTCAAGTTGCGTGCAGCGCACGCGTAAGCAGCGACTCAGCGGGATCAGCGAACTGGGGCATTGTGTGTGCTTGCTCCAGATCCGCCGGGTTGCGCGTTTTACTCTGTGTCCCCCGCCCTTCGGGCTCCTCCTTTACCTGCGTAAAACGCACAGCCCGTCGGATATTGCGGAAGGTGGGTGCAAAGAGCTCTGGATTCCTTTGGCATGGGGTCTCAGTAACATCCTCCAGCATCCGGTATGGCTTGGGTGTTCTGCGTAGGTAAAGGAGGAGACCGAAGGGCGGGGGACACGAAGCAGAGCGCCCAAGCCATAGCTGATGCGGGCAAGAACACAATACTCCCCCCAAATGGAAAAATGCCACACGTAAAAAAGCCCGATCAAGTCGGGCTTTTTTTGACCTCAAAGAAACTGAATTACTTCAGTTTCATTTCCTTGTAGTCCACGTGCTTGCGAGCTTTTGGATCAAATTTCTTGATCAGCATCTTCTCGGGCATGGTTTTCTTGTTCTTGCTGGTGGTGTAAAAGTGACCGGTTCCAGCAGTAGATTCCAGTTTGATTTTTTCGCGTCCGCCTTTGGCTGCCATGGTGCTA
>JBBRSA010000037.1:0-38372 GCA_038245855.1 Burkholderiales bacterium | reverse complement strand
GGCTGCGCCGGGTGCTGCGCGATTTGCCTGCGGCCAAGACGGTCGAGGATGTTGAGGCGTTGCTGCCTTGGAATGTGCGCATAGCAGATTTATCGGGCGAAACGGCCGATTGACTTACTGGGGTTTGTGGAGCACTTACTAATGGAAAGAATCTCTTCATCGGCATATGCACCAAGAAGGAGGTGGTTATTTCATTCGAAAAGCTAAAAAAGCCATTCTTCTCCGAAAAAAAGTTGCAAGGCTTGGAAGAGGATTTTGTTTGGAAGACATCTGACTGGATCATCCAAGAAATTGGGCTTGCGGTTGGGCTAAAACTTAATGTCATATTGCTCTTGGAGCAAGGCGTTAAGGCGCCTGGAGCGTTGCAGGGAAACTTGGAATACATCACTTTTGATCGTGCTGCACCTGAGCGGTGTTTCGGCAAAATTCTCGAAATGATTTCAGCAATGTCTCCCAAGTCCGACTTGATACTGCCAGCGAAGTCTGCGGTAAAAACTATGGCGAGTGAATTGAATGATGATGTTTCGCCACCGGTCCAAGATGATCTTTTCGTGGTGAAACCCGAATGGGCTCGGCGGGACTACGAGAGGGCCTATTGGAAGGCAGTTATCTTGGATAAGAAAGAGCAGAAACAGGTTATTTCACAGGCCTACTTGGCCAGTGCCCTGGCTACAACTGAGCAAGTTAAGACAAGCTGGATTGCATTTGAGGACTACACACATCTCCTGTTTGAGCGTGGCGGCGACTTTGCTCGACTAAAAAGCCTTGCAGAAACCAACCCAACCAATCGTGATGTTTCGTACTACTTAGCTCAGATTTACGAGCAGTATGGTGACCATATGAGGGCAGCGGTAGCTTTTGAAGCTTCAGCAAAATTCCCAATAAATCCCGACGATGAATTGATGCTCCTAGGTAAAGCAGCGGCCGCATATCAATGCGCAAACTTGCCCGAAGCTAGTGTTGCGCTTTTAGGTTCGATGAGGTTGAAAGCTGATGACAAGGGGCGCCGCGAAGAGATGATATTGAACGCGTTGATAGAGATTTCTAAAGTTAGCAATGACGACTTTGTCCTGATCAGTGCAATGGAGCGATTGCTAGAGCTTGATCCTGCAGACAAGGAAACGCGGTTTACGCTTGCCTACAAATACTCCGAAATGGAAGAGGACGAGTTGGCAGCGTTTCACTACTCTCGCATTCCGACACATGATCGTTCGGCGATAGCTTGGAACAATTTGGGTGTGAGTCTGGATCGGCTGGGTCTTCACAGTAGGGCGATTGGCTCTTATCGGAGATCTGAAGAAGGCGGAGAGACATTGGCCATGAGCAATCTGGCTAACAAGCTGATTGAGGCCGGATTTCTTATTGAGGCCCAAAGGATTTGTGATGTAGCGCTCAGTAAAGAGGACTACCACAAGAATATTGGTACAACGTTGGGGAGACTAAAAGAACTCCCAGACGAAGAAGAAAAATCTGAGGCAGAGGCATTTGCCAAGGCTTCTCCTAAGAGTGACTTTTATAGGAAATTCGGTGCCGCACTAACCAGGTCATTGCCCTTGGATTTTCCAACTGTCTGGCAGGGTAAGCGCGGTTCGCTTAGCTGTGTGATCGATGGGCGGAATATCTCACTCACCGGTACCTACGAAGACCGTGCAACTGGAATTATTGGATTGGCACTTAGGGGGCTGAGTAGCGTAGCCACTGACGCAGATATATCACCGGTCCGATGGATCATTCAATATACAGGCACTCTTCATGGTCGAGCAGTCATCGGTAAGGTGTCGCGAAAGCGTGTTGACAATGCGCAAGTGGCAACGTCCCTGCTGGGTTCCATTGATGACAGTCAACAGGTGCTGATGGCCTATGACGATGAGCAAAGAGAGCTCAGCGTTCTTGAAAAGGATGGGCGAGGTACCCCGACTTTCTATAGTTTGACGGTAGCGTAAGTAGGTTTTCCACCAATGCAGCACGTTACCCCTTTCTCACTCCGTATCTTCGTCGCTGACGGCGTCCCCGACGGCCTGCGCATCGTCGAGAAATCCAACTGTATCGGCAAGGCGCTGGTGTTCCCGCGTGCGCTGCTGTCGCAGGTCAAGGCGCGGCCCGAGCTGGGGCGTATCGGGGTTTTAACCATGCGTTGTCTCGATCTCTTCTGCGCTCTGCAATCCAGCACTGAAGGCATCAACACCGAATTCAACTCAGCGGACGAGGGTATCGCGGTGACATCAACAAAGGGGTATTCAAAGTGGCAGGTTCGACTTTTCAGACAAATCCGTATGACTTATCCAAATTGCTTGAAGACTGCCATCGCGGCGTCTTGCAGTTACCCGACTTTCAGCGCAGCTGGGTGTGGGACGAAGACCGCATAAAGAGCTTGATTGCATCCATTTCGCGGGCTTTCCCGGTGGGCGCATTGATGACGCTTGAAACTGGTGGAGACGTGAACTTTAAGCCGCGCCCGATTGAGGGCGCACCGCTGGCGGCCAAGGAGGTGCGGCCTGGCTCATTGCTGCTGGACGGACAGCAGCGCATGACCTCGATGTATCAGGTGACGATGCGGGACAAGGTTGTCGAAACCGTGACGCCGAAGAAGAAGAAAGTGAAGCGCTGGTTCTATATCGACATTCGTAAAGCTTTGGACGCATCCATTGATCGTGAAGAAGCAATCATCGGTGTGCCGGAGGACCGCATCGTGCGCGGTGAGTTCGGCCGCGAGGCAGGGCCGGACCTGTCTTCGGTTGAGCAGGAATACAAGTTGTTGATGTACCCGGTGACGAAGGTGTTTGACTGGGACCGGTGGCAGGATGGTTTCGATGCGGCTTGGCCTGGCGACGAGCACAAAGCAGTGCGTGAGGAATTCCGCCGCTTTAAGCGCGAGGTGCTGGAGAACTTCAAGTATTACCGGGTACCGGTGATTGCACTTGATCGCAGTACGTCCAAAGAGGCGGTTTGTGTGGTGTTTGAAAAGGTGAACACTGGTGGCAAACCGCTAGACGCGTTTGAGCTGGTGACTGCTATGTATGCCGCAGAGGGGCATGAGCTGCGCAAGGATTGGTATGGCGACGATCAAACCAAAGGGCGCCACCGCCGATTCGTGGATACTCTGCGGCCCGCAGATTCTCAGGCAGGAATCATTGCCAATGTGGGTAACACGGACTTCCTTCAGGCCGTGTCACTCTTTTACACCCGCGAGCGTCGCCGTGCGGCTGAGTTGGCGGGGAAGCAAGGAAAGGAACTTCCGGCCGTTACGGGCAATAGGCAAGCGCTGCTGGGCTTGCCACTGGCGGCCTACAAAAAGTATGAAAAGCAAGTTGAATCCGGATTTTTGAAGACCGCCAAGTTTTTGCACATGCTGCATATCTATCGCATCTTTGACTTGCCTTACCAGTCGCAAATAGTGCCGTTAGCCGCCATCCTGGCTGATATCGGAGACGCTTGGGAGCACGAGGCCAACCGGGAAAAGTTGGTGCGCTGGTACTGGAACGGTGTTTTTGGAGAACTCTACGGATCCACTGTGGAAACACGGATTGCGAAGGACTTCATGGAAGTGCCAGTATGGCTGCAAGGCGGTGTTGAGCCTTCGACTGTGAGCGAAACCATTTTCCGCGCGGATCGACTCAAGACCATGCGCATGCGGCTGTCCGCCGCCTACAAGGGCATGAACGCTTTACTGATGAAAGAAGGTGCCCAAGACTTCCGTTCTGGCCAAAAGTTTGACCACACGGTTTTCTTCGGCGAGAACGTGGATATTCACCATATCTTTCCGCAGGACTGGTGCAAGAAGCAGGGCATCAAGCCCGCGATTTTCGATTCGATCATCAACAAGACGCCACTGTCGTTCCGAACCAACCGGATCATTGGTGGTGTGGCTCCGTCTGAATACTTGGCAAAGCTGATCAAAGGTGACAAGACAACGCCATCCATTGAGTCGCAGAAGCTCGATACCTATCTTGATACACACCTCATTACGCCCGCGCTCGCCCACGCCAACAACTTTGAAGCTTTCATGGCCGACCGTCAACGGCGTCTATTGGCATTGATCGAGCAGGCAACAGGCAAGGCAGCGTATGCCGGTGAAGGTGATGAAGAGGGTGTTGATGCAGAGAGCGACGATGACGCTGTCGAAGCGGATATGACTCAGGCAGCTTAGCCATTGCTTCTAATTTGATAGCTGCTTGCGCAATAGATACGAGGGCTAGAGCCCAATTTCATCTGGGAAGAAGAGCATGAAAGAGCTGCACGCATTGGTTGACTTTGAAAACGTCCAGCCGTCTCTGGAGGCGTTGGCCAAGCTGGCGCCGGGGTTTACCGATGTGTGGCTGTTCCATGGCCCGCACCAGGCCAAGCAGACGCAGGCCTTCGCTGCCAGCCATGCGCGCGTAGTGTTGGTGCCGCGCTCGGGCCAGGGGCCCAATGCGCTGGACTTTCATTTGACGTTCTACCTGGGCTATGTGGCGGCCAAGCACCCGGACGCCGAGCTGGTGGTGGTAGCCAATGACCGCGGCTACGACCCCATGCTGGCCCACGCCCGCATGCTCAAGTTCCGCGCCCGGCGCGTGGGCTACAAGGCGCCATCAACCAAACCCGTAGCGGCAAAAAAAGTAGTCGCCAAGAAGGTTGTGGCTAAAAAAGTGGTGACAAAGCCAGCGGCACCCAAACCGGTAGTGCCCGCCAAAGCGGTAGCTGTCAAACAGGCACCCGCCGCCAAGAAGGCACCTGTGGCCAAGAAGGCTGTGAAGAAGGCCGTGGCCAAAAAGGCAGCACCGCTCAAGGCAGTCAAGCCAGCCAAATCTGCGCAATCGGCCAAAGCACCCAAGCCCGCCTCTGTGCCCGCCGCCCTTCCCACCGCTACGCCCGAATCCAAGCTGCTCGCCCGCATCACCAAGGGCCTGGCCAAGATGGGCGACAAGGCGCCAACCAAGCTCAAGTCGTTCCTAAATGCTCTGAAACCGATGCTGGACAAAGACAGCACGGCGGCAGACATTGAAGCCATGGCGCAGACGCTGCAGAACAAAGGGGTAGTGCAGGTGCAGGGCGGGGTGGTTACTTACCCCAAGTGATTTGCTTCTGTTTTGATAGCTGCTTGCGCATGCAGTACGAGGGCTAGAGACCGATTTGGCATACACCTTGCCTTGCCTGCATAATTGCCCTAAGAGCACACCATGATCCCTGCCATCGAACACCACCGCCCCGCAGTAGCCGACCTTTGCCGCCGTTTTGGCGTGCAGAGCTTGGAGGTGTTCGGCTCGGCGGCGGACGGTACTTTTGACCCCGCGCGCAGCGATATCGACTTTCTGGTGGAGTTTGACGAGACCGATTCGAGCAACCTGTTTCACCGGTACTTTGGTCTGTCTGAAGCGTTGGAGCAACTTTTTGCCCGCAAGGTGGACTTGGTCTCGCCCTCGGCATTGAAGAACCCCTATTTCATTGCTGCCGTGAACCGTTCGCGCCAGCCTGTGTATGCACTCGCGCGCACCGAAGCTGCTTGAAGATATCCGCAGCGCAGCGGCGTTTGTCCGCTCAGCCACGCAGGGTGTTTCTCTGGACGAGTTCAAACGCAATCAGTTGCTTCGCCAGGCGGTAGAACGCAACTTTGAAATCATCGGTGAGGCCGTTCGGCGTCTTGAGAAAGACGACCCCCCGACAGCAGCCCGCATTGCCGACTACCGCAGAATCATCGCGTTTCGCAATGTACTGATTCACGGCTACGACATCATTGATCCGGCCATTGTTTGGAGCGCGATTGCGGATGATCTGGCGCCGCTGTTGAAAGATGTTGAAGCGTTGCTGGCAGATCCAGCTTAACTTTTACTTCTGTTTTGATAGCTGCTTGCGCAATGAATACGGGGGCTAGAGCCCCATTTCAATCCCAAAGTACCCGCCGCGCCCACTCGGGCATGGGCTGCACCAGCTCTTGCGTCCAGTCGCCTTTGCAGGTTGCCACGGCGGTATGCGTGCCGGGTGTTACGTCGGCGGAGTCGTAAAGAATTGCGGCGTCCGCCAGGCGCACGGCTTGGGTCAGATTGGCCAGCGTGCGCGGGTAGCGCGCCAAAATGCGCTCTGGCGGCACCGTGTGGCCGCCTTCAGCAACGCGTTGCACCACACGTGCCAGCAGGCGTGCGGGTTGGTCCAGCGCCACTACCAGCAGCATGACAAAAAAGCCTTTGGCTTGCGCCTCTTGAATGAGCGCCAGTTTGGATGCATGCGAGAACACGGTCTCGCTCACAAATGACTGGCCTGCTTGCAGCAGTTTGGTCCGCCGGGTATCGGCCCATTGGCGGGCTTGTGCAGAGCGTTGCTCGGGGTCGGCAATGTGCTGCAGGCGTTCCGCTTCATACAGGTCGGCATTGACGAATTCGGCCGTGGCCGAGATGGCGCCTGCCAACACCAGCGCCCGGTACAAGGTGGACTTGCCCGCGCCGTTGGGCCCTGCCAGCAGGTAGAAGACGGGTTGCCCCATGTCAGGTGGCTGCCGGGCCTGCCTTGCTCCGGTTGGCGGCTACCACCTCGCGCACGCGCTGCGCCAGGCTGCCGTTGTTTTCAACGGCCATAAATTGGGAGAGCAGGGCGTCTGCCTGGCTGGCGGGTTCGGTGGTGGCGGGACGTGCGCGCCGGGCGGCGGCCTCATAGCCGGCAATGGCCGTTTGCGCTTCTTGTGCCGTCAGCCCGCTGTGCTCAACGATGCGGCCCAGTGTGGCCCAATATTCCACCTGCCCGGCTACCGAGCGGCGCATGGGCTGCGCGGCCTCGCGGGCTTGGTCCACCAGGGCGGCGGGCAGTTTGACGGATGCAAAACCGGTGTTGGGTTGGGACATGGCATTTCTCCTGATTGGCGCATTTTGCGCCATTTTGGGCTAATATGAAAGTCATGAAAACCTTTCCCATCCGCCTCACCCCCGGTCAAGACCTGCGCGCCGCGCTGGAGGCCGCAGTCCTTGGCCAAAACTGCCGCGCAGCGTTTGTGCTGTCTGGCATCGGCAGCCTGTCTACGGCGGGCATCCGGCTGGCGGGGGCGGCGCAGCCCACTCGGCTGACCGAGAGCATGGAGATACTCACCCTCTCGGGCACGGTGGCCGCCGGTGGCGACAAGACGGCTTCGCACCTGCACATGGCCATTTCCACCGCCACGGGGCAGGTGCTGGGCGGGCATGTGGCGCCGGGCTGCATCGTGCTCACCACGGCTGAGGTGCTGTTGGCCTTGCTGCCCGACTGGCAGTTCACCCGCGAGCCGGATGCTGGCACGGGGTATGACGAGCTGGTAGTGCCGGTGCAAGGCTAATTTCGCTATTTCTTTGATAGCTGCTTACGCAATGAATACGAGGGCTAGAGGCCAATTTCATCTATATATTGCCTTTGTGCCGCAATTCATTTACATTCAATATTCGCGATTCAAGAATATTGAATGTAAATGCAGCTCAAACCTCAAGATTTCCTGGTAGTCCTCAAGCTGGTAGCTTGGGGCGAGCAGCGCTGGACGTATGCGCGGCTGGCGCAGGAGCTGGGGATTAGCGTGTCGGAGGCGCATGCCTGCATCAAGCGAGGGTTGCAGGCGGGATTGTTGTTACAAAACTATGCGGTGATTCCCCCGTCCTTGGCGGGTGACATCGAGTCGGTGATGAGTGCGCAGGAACCTAAGGGCATTTACCGGATTACTCGAAAAAAAGTGCCTCGTGCCTACGCGCCTGGGGGATTCACAGCGTCGGACAACGCAGTCCGCCCCCATTCCCATAACCTGGCGGAATTTGCCCTACACGGAGCCAAATATGCGTTCCCCGGTGTGCGGCTGCCGCTGGTAGTGGGCGTGCCTACCAGCCATAGCGCACCGGCCTTTGCCGGTGTGTTTGCCCCTGGCAGCACAGACTTTGTGTGGCCGCACCCCAACGGCTCAGTGCGTGGTGTGGGGGTAGAGCCTCTGCACCCATCCGTGCCCTTTGCGGCTATGCAAGACGCCAAGCTGTACGAAATGCTGGCCTTGTTTGACGCACTGCGTGTGGGCAAAGCCCGCGAGCGCGGCATGGCACTGGAGCGGCTACAAGCGCTCATTGACCCAGATGCACCCAAAAAAGTGAAAGGCCCTATGTATGGCTAATCCAAACCTGGCAATGTTGATCGCCATGGGGCCGCTGTGTGAGCAAGTGGTGTTCGTCGGTGGTTGCGCCACCGGGCTGCTGGTGGACGATGCGGAGCTGATGGATGTGCGTCCTACGGAGGATGTGGATGCGATTGTGGAAGTAGCGTCGTTAGTGGCTTACCACCGCGTGGCAGATCAATTGATGGAGCGTGGATTCAAGCAGACCATGGCTGACAACACGCCGCCGTTTCGCTGGTTCTGGAACCGCATGCAGCTGGACTTGGTGCCACTGGACGAAAAGGTGCTGGGTTTCGCCAACCGGTGGTACCGGGTGGGCTTTGATGCGGCCCTTTCGGTGGAACTGGCTGGCGGTTTAAAACTGCGGCACCTTTCGGCACCGCACTTTCTGGCGACCAAATTCGAAGCGTTCAAAGACCGTGGTAACAATGACGTGTACCTGAGCCATGACCTCGAAGACATCATGACGGTGATGGAGGGGCGATCCAACGTGGCGCGCGAGATGGCCGCCGCCCAAATAGGAGTCCGCAAACATGTAGGCCAATCGGTGGCTGCGTTGCTGAACATGCCAACCTTCCACAATGCACTGCCCGGTTTACTGAGTGACCCGGAGCGAGAGCAAACAGTCAAAGCACGGTTAATGCAAATCGGTCAATTGAAAGACTAATGAACACCACCACCAACACTCTCGTCCAGAAGCTCTGGAACTACTGCAACGTGCTGCGCGACGACGGCATGAGCTATGGCGACTATGTGGAGCAGCTCACCTACCTGCTGTTCCTCAAAATGGCCGACGAGCGCAGCGCGCCGCCCTACAACCAAGCCAGCATCGTGCCCGCTGCCTATGCCTGGCCCACGCTCTTGGCACAAGACGGCGACGCGCTGTTTGACCACTACCGCCATGCACTGGAGAAGCTGGGCCTAGAAAAAGGCACGCTGGGCCTGATTTTCGGCAAGGCACAAAACAAGTTCCAAGACCCGGCCAAGCTGCGCCGCGTCATCGTCGATTTGATCGACGCCGAAACTTGGACCATTCTGGGTGCCGACGTGAAGGGCGACGCCTACGAAGGCCTGCTGGAGAAAAACGCGCAAGACACCAAGAGCGGCGCAGGCCAATACTTCACGCCCCGCGCCCTCATTCAGGCCATGGTGGACTGCACCGCGCCGCAGCCGGGCGAGAGCATTTGCGACCCGGCCTGCGGCACCGGCGGATTTTTGTTTACTGCCCACAACTACATCACCAGCCACAACAAGAGCCTGACGCGCGACCAGCTCAAGCACCTGAAAGAAAAGGCCTTCACCGGCTACGAGTTGGTACAAGCCACCGCGCGAGTGTGTGCGATGAACATGATGCTGCACGGCATTGGAAGTGAAAAATCAGTGCCGGTGGTGGTGGGCGATGCGCTGGCCGCCGACCCCGGCGAGCGCTTTGACGTGGTGCTGGCCAACCCGCCGTTTGGCAAGAAGAGTAGCACCGTCATCGTGGGTGAAGACGGCCGCAGCAGCACCGAAAAAGACACCATCGAGCGCGACGACTTCTGGGCCACCACCAGCAACAAGCACTTGAATTTTGTGCAGCACATCAAGACCCTGCTCAAGACGCATGGCCGCGCCGCAGTGGTGTTGCCGGACAACGTGTTGTTTGAAGGCGGCGCAGGCGAAACCATCCGCAAGAAGCTGCTGCACGAGTGCGATGTGCACACGCTGTTGCGCCTGCCAACCGGCCTGTTCTACGCGCAGGGCGTGAAGGCCAATGTGCTGTTCTTGGAGAAAAAAGGCGCCTCCGAGACGCCTTGGACCAAGAAGCTTTGGATCTACGATCTGCGCACCAACAAGCATTTCACCCTGAAGACCAGCCCGCTGCGGCGCGATGACCTGAATGAGTTTGTGGAGCTGTACAACGCCACCAACCGTAACCAGCGCAAAGCCACTTGGAGTGCAGAGAACCCGGATGGCCGCTGGCGCATGTACAGCTACGACGAGCTGATCGCGCGTGACAAGGCAAGCCTCGATATCTTTTGGCTCAAAGACGATTCACTGGCCGACAGCGACAACTTACCGACCCCGGCCGTGATTGCCCAAGAGATTGTGGAAGACCTGCAAGCAGCACTGGAGCAGTTCAAGCTGATTGCGGTCGATCTTGGGGCTGAGGTTGCGGAGTTAACGTGAGATAAGTCCAAGCCTGCGCGGGGGGGCCCCGCCCAGCCAGCGTGCCAAGCCGAACGCTGTCAGCGCGACGACGACAAATAGCTTGACGCGCATCGGTTGTGTCACGAATCCAGTCTGAGGGTGTAAGGCACCAAAGCATCGTCCAGAATGGCGCCGATCAGGGCTTGCACCGGCTTACTTTGCCAGCTGCTTTCGAATCGCTTTGAGCTCCCGCCGACGCGCTGCAGTGACCTCCGGGTAACTCAACTTCAGACCTTCCAGCGCATCAAGCACGATCTGCGACACGATCAGCCGCGCATTGTCCTTGTCGTCGGCCGGCACGATGAACCAGGGTGAATCCGTCGTACTGGTCGCGCCCAGGGCATCGCCATAGGCTTGCATGTATTCGTCCCAGAATTTGCGCTCAGCGATGTCGGCTGCGCTGAACTTCCAGTTCTTGTCGGGTTCATCGATGCGCGCCAGCAGGCGCTTGCGCTGCTCTTCCTTTGATAGGTGCAGGAACACCTTTACGATGCGTGTGCCGTTGGCATGCAGATGCCGTTCCATATCGACGATCGATCGGAAGCGGCTGTGCCACACCGACTCGTCGGGAGCAATATCGGGAAGGGATTCGCTGTGCAGAATGCTGCTGTGCACGCGCACGATCAGCACCTCTTCGTAGTACGAACGGTTGAAGATGCCGATACGCCCGCGCTCGGGCAGGTCGCGGGTGGTGCGCCAGAGGAAGTCATGTTGAAGCTCCTGTGGGCTTGGATGCGCAAAGCTGAATACCTGGCAGCCTTGCGGATTGACGCCCGACATCACATGGCGAATCGCGCCGTCTTTGCCTGCCGTATCCATCGCCTGAAATACTACCAACAAGGCATGTCGGTTCGATGCGTAAAGCAGGCGTTGCTGGTCGCTCAGCTGCTCGACCTGGCCCTCCAGCATCTTGCGGTACGCCTTCTTCGACTTGCACAGGGGCTTTACATTCGTGACCCAAAGGCCGAGGTCAACCTCATCGCCCTCGCGGAGTCTGAAGTCAGTGACGTCGATGTTCATGTGGTTTCCTTATGTTTTGCCGCCTGGCGCTCAGCATCAACATGCATTAATCGACGCGCCCACCGTGAACCGATAGTAGAGGAAAGCCTATTTGCTTTCTGCAGTCAGGTCTGTGCGTTGGCGCACACCCGACGTGGGAGTCGCCCTGATCGTGATCGCCCCTGCGCTCGAAGGGGCTTGCGACCATCCACAAGACGACCGGTCTATTTTTGGTATAGTTCAACCCATGGTTACCGAACAATGCAGCGCCAAACACCACATCCTTGATTGCGGTGAACGTCTTATCGCGACCAAAGGGTTTGTCGGGGTCGGCCTGTCCGAGATTCTGAGCACCGCCAATGTACCCAAGGGCTCGTTCTATCACTACTTCAGTTCCAAAGAGCGCTTTGGCGAGGAGTTGCTGACCCGCTATATGAACGGCTACTTGACCCGCTTGGACGCCCTGCTCAGCGATGACGGCACGTCGGCCCGCGTCCGCTTGATGCGCTACTGGGCACTCTGGAATATCCAGCAGTGCGGCATTGCGCCCGACGGCAGTGCGGTTGATGCCAGCCCCAAATGCCTGATCGTCAAACTTAGCGCTGAAGTGGCCGATATTTCTGAAGCCATGCGCCTGACCTTGCGCGACGGCACCGACCGCGTGGTGCAACGTATTGCCCAGTGCCTAGACGAAGCCCGTTCCGACGGATCGGTCGCCGCCACGCTGGTAGCCAGCGACACGGCGCTGACGCTGTACGCGTTGTGGTTGGGTGCCAGCTTGCTGGCCAAACTGCGCCGCGACAGCAGCGCCTTTGAGCACGCCTTGCGCAGCACCGACGCATTACTGGGGCCACCGGCGTAAGCCATGCCGATTTTGACTTTTGAAAGCCGTCGCGATTCTAGTTGACCGGTCTATTTTTAACTATTTCGTCTTCCGACTCACAACAACCTAAAGGACTGCCATGCTGAACTTTGATTTCCACAACCCCACCCATATCGTATTTGGCAAAGACCGCATTGCCGATATCGCCAAGCTGGTGCCCGCAAACGCCAAAGTGCTGATCTTGGTCGGTGGCGCCAGTGCTGAAAAGACGGGTACGCTGGCCGAGGTGCGTCAGGCACTGGGCACGCGCCCCCACGCCACGTTCAGCGGCATCGAGCCCAACCCTAGCTTTGAAAATGCCATGGAAGCCGTCAGAAAAGTACGCGACGGCGGCTTTACCTTCTTACTGGCCGTGGGCGGAGGCTCAGTCATTGACGCTACTAAATTTATAGCTGCGGCCGCATTGTTTGAGGGCGATCCCTGGGATATCGTGCTGAGCTGGGGTGGGAAAATCACCAAAGCCGTGCCGTTTGGCACCGTGCTGACCCTGCCCGCCACGGGCTCCGAGATGAACAACGGGGGCGTTATCACACGCCGCGACATTGCTGCCAAACGACCCTTCCACAGCGCCAAGGTGTTTCCCTTGTTCTCGGTGCTAGACCCGACCAAGACCTACACCCTGCCAATGTCACAAATCGCCAACGGCGTGGTTGATGCCTTTGTGCACACCATTGAGCAATACCTGACCTACCCGGCCAACGCGCCGGTGCAAGACCGGTTCGCCGAGGGCCTGCTGCAGACGTTGGTGGAAGTTGGCCCGCGCCTGTTAAGCGCCCCGGAGCCCGTTTATGACGACCGCGCCAGCCTCATGTGGACCGCCACACTGGCGCTGAATGGCTTGATTGGCGCGGGTGTGCCGCAAGACTGGGCCACCCACATGATTGGTCACGAGTTGACGGCGTTGCACAACATCGACCACGCCCGCACGCTGGCCATCGTGTTGCCTTCGCTATTGCAGGAACGCCGCGCACAGAAACGCGACAAGCTGTTGCAGTACGGCGAACGCGTCTGGGGCATCACCACCGGCACTGATGACGAGCGCATCACCGCCGCCATTGAAAAAACCCGCGCCTTTTTCGAGCAAATGGGTATCCCCACCCGCCTGAAGGACTATGGTCTGGGCGCCAAGGACATCGACATGGTGATCAGCCAACTGGAAGAACACGGCATGACGCAACTCAGCGAGCACCGCGACATTACCCCGGCCATCAGTCGCCGCATTCTTGAGGCCGCGCTTTAAGGCGGCCTTTCCCTCCCCATTCACCAAAAGGAATTCACCATGACCCAATCGACTACCAAAAATCGCCAGATTCAACTGGCCTCACGCCCCGTTGGCGCGCCCACGGCCGCCAACTTCAACTTGGCTCAAACGGCAGTCCCCACCGTGGGCTCCGGTCAGATGCTGCTGCGCACCGTGTACCTCTCGCTAGACCCCTATATGCGTGGCCGCATGAGCGATGCCGCCAGCTACGCCGCTTCTGTCGCCGTGGGCGAGCCGATGGTGGGCGCGACTGTGTGCCGGGTGGAGAGCAGCCAGAACGACAAATTCGCCGTGGGCGACTGGGTGCTGGCCTACACCGGCTGGCAAGACTTTGCCGTGTCCGACGGCACCGGCCTGACCAAACTGGACCCAAAGATGGGTCGCCCGTCTTATGCCTTGGGCGTGATGGGCATGCCCGGATTCACCGCCTACATGGGCTTGCTGGACATTGGTGCGCCTAAAGCCGGTGACACCGTCGTGGTGGCCGCTGCAACTGGCGCCGTGGGCTCTGTGGTCGGCCAGATAGCCAAGCTCAAAGGCTGCCGCGTGGTTGGTATTGCTGGCGGCGCCGACAAGTGCCGCTCGGCCGTGCAAGAGTTGGGCTTTGATGCCTGCATTGACCACCACCGCGACGACCTGGCAGCGCAACTGGCCGCCGCTTGCCCCAAGGGCATCGACGTGTATTTTGAAAACGTGGGCGGCAAGGTGTTCGACGCCGTTCTACCCCTGCTCAACACCAGTGCCCGCGTGCCGGTTTGCGGCCTGATTGCCCACTACAACGCCACCAGTCTGCCTGAAGGACCGGATCGCACCTCCGTGCTGATGCGCACTCTGCTGACCAAACGCATCCGCATGCAAGGCTTCATCATTTTTGACGATTACGGCCACCGCTACCCCGAGTTCGCCAAGGAAATGGGCCAATGGCTGGCGGCGGGCAAGATCAAGTTCCGCGAAGACATCGTCGACGGTCTGGAGAATGCGCCGCAAGCATTCATCGGCCTGCTCGAAGGAAAAAATTTCGGCAAGCTGATCGTTCGCGTTGCCAAAGACTGAATCGCCCCACACCCGTCCCACTCCTTAACTACTTCACAAGGCAACACAATGAAAAAAATTCTGATGGTTTTAACCTCACACGACCAACTCGGCAACACCGGTGCCAAAACCGGCTTCTGGCTGGAAGAATACGCGGCCCCCTACTACGCGTTCAAAGACGCCGGTGCGGCCATCACCGTGGCATCGCCCCTGGGCGGACAACCCCCTCTGGATCCCAAGAGCGATGACGAGGGTTCACAAACCGATGCCACCCGGCGCTTTAAGGCCGATGCGGCCGCACAAGCGGTGCTGGGGAGCACGCTGAAATTGAAAGACGTAAAAGCGGCCGACTTTGACGCCGTGTTCTACCCCGGTGGCCATGGCCCCTTGTGGGATCTGGCCGAAGACACCCACTCCATCGCGCTGATTGAAGCCATGCTCCAAGCCGGAAAACCTGTGGCGGCCGTGTGCCATGCACCCGCCGTGTTGCGCCACCCCAAAGCTGCTAACGGCCAGTCTGTGGTCAAAGGTAAAAAGGTCACTGGTTTCACCAATTCCGAGGAAAACGCCGTGGGCCTAACCGCCATCGTGCCTTTTCTGGTCGAAGACATGCTCACCAAAAACGGCGGCGCGTACAGCAAGGGTGCCGACTGGCAGCCCTATGTTGTCACGGACGGACTGTTGATCACAGGCCAGAATCCCGCATCTTCCGAGCCTGCGGCAAAGACCTTGTTGACCCTACTGGGATAAGTGCGCTGAACGCACCGGTCAAGGCGGTTTATGACCGGTGTTGCTACGCTTATCTCTCGCCCACCACTTTGCCAGCAAAATAATAGTGGTTTGCATCGCGTGCTTCTGATTTTGTCGCCGCGTCGTATTGCGTGGCTTCAAAACTGGCGACGTCTGCCTGCTTCAGTTTCTCGACGCTTTGGTACTGATGAACACGGTAGACACTGTTTTTGTCTTTGGCGTAGCCACGCTCCAGTATTTCGAAGCTGCCAGGGTCGGCATCTTTAACTGCGAACGGCAGTTTTGTCGCAATGTAATAAATGTGATTCTTGTCTTTGGCAAAATCACTATTTTCCATTAGCGCAAAGGTTGCGGTATCTGCTTCGGCCAATATATGACTTTGCCTTTCAAAAATGTGTTCTTTGTCTTTGGCGACCTCATCACTAAGGGGTGTGAAAGTCGCCTTATCCACCGCAGGTAATGGCAGGCCATAGCTAAACACCATATAGTGGTCCCCATTCAAAGAATGGGTCCAACCTGCATAACCATCGAAACCACCAAAATTATCTGGTTGAGCCCCTGGCAAAATATTACAGCCATAAATAACCTGCGTACTATTCAATAAGTAGGTATCTTGGCTAATGAAGATTTTTCGGAGCTTGTCATTACTGGCACCTTCTACCCTCTTACCGTTGCAGTACAAATAGTGCTTATCCAATGCGTAGTCTGAAGCAGAGTAGTGATGCACTTCCTTGTCGATCATTTTGAATGACCCCCCATCAGCAGCTTCTATGAACGCTCCCCCAAAATATACTTTACCGCCCACAACAGAATAGCCTGTATTAGCGATGCCCTTTTGCAGGTTGATGAGCTTGCCGAAGTAGCCAAACACTGAAAAAGCAATCGCAATCACAAAAACACTGATCGCTGCCAATTTAAGACCGCCCATTCCCAAGTAGCGTCCGCCAAAAAGCCACAACAGGATGAAGAGACCAATCGGGTAACAAAGAATAATCATCATCAAGGCAATATTGCCTATGTCATTCTCTGATCCAGGGGCATCCAACATCATTGGCGACATCATCAACATGATGGGCCAAAACATGAGCATGAATGAGAAAGAAATGTTGATTAAAATTTGCATGGCAATTTTTCGCTTCGATGAATGACGGCTTCTTCGAATTTTCACGCGAAGCATGTTCAGCGCGCGAACACCTGGAAGTAATCCGGAAAGAGCCTTTCTTTCATTTCTGTCTGATACGTCATCAAAGTAAATCCAGAGCCATCAATACTAAATTGATACGGCATCGGCGGTTGCTGTCCAGAAATAATATCAATTCTTTGTTCGTTGTTTGAGTTATCTTTAATCAGAAATTTATATTTTTCCCACGATGCAGTCGCCAGTTGCTTCTCCGAATGGGTTTCTCCAAGGTAAGTCAGTGAAAAATTTACGAAGTTTAATTCTAAATTTTTTATCTTTATAATCTTCTTTTTCAGATCTGGGAACAGCAGCGCATCAATATCCGAATACAGCGATGATTCAGTCTCATTTTTTTCGGAATTAAAACCTGTTGATGGCGTTTTAAACCTCTTTTGATAAATATTAACGGTCTGAATCGTCTTGTTTGCGCAGTGGAAAAACAAAGAAATTCTTTCTGCATTGGGCCCAAAACTCACCATCATGTCGCCGGCCATGGGAATATGTTCTATGCGTTGCATGATATCTTCGACGACCTTGCTGTCTTCGATCGTGACGGCATTGGCGATTTCATGCGCAGAAATTGATTTATATTTTTTAATTTCTAACGCTATGCATTCTTTCGAATTGAACCATTGTCTTGTCATTGCGTTCTGATTTCCTATATTCACCGGTGCTGCGCCAAAAATTTCCTGATCTCGTCAAACGCTTCTCGTGCCTCGGTTAGTTCTGGGTCAAAAATATGCCAGACATGCACTACATGGTTCCACGTCTGCAGCGTGACCTGGGAGCCCGCTGCAGACGCCTTGTTGGCATAACGCACACTGTCATCGAGCAGCATCTCCACGCTGCTGGCCTGTATGAGTGTGGGGGGCAGACCCGACAGGTTGCCAAATAGTGGCGAAATCACCGGGCGGCGCGGTTGCATGCGATTTTGAAAAAGACCCATCCACAGCAAAACAGAACGGGGAACCCGTGCGAGCTTGCCAAACAGCGGGCCCAACAAGGCGTCGGTGTCCACATTGGTGCGCAGGCTGGGGCTACCCAGCGTCGCATCCGTAGCGGGAGACAAGGCAACGGCGGCATCCGGTGCGCGCAGACCCTGGTCGCGCACCCAAGCAATTAAAGACAAGGTCAGATTTCCACCGGCAGAATCACCGGCTACAAAAATGGTGTCGGCTAGACCTGCACCGTCGGGGCCATTTTCCAAAATCCAGCGGTAGCTGCTGCGGCAATCCGCAATGCCGTCCATGCGCGAATGCTCGGGCATCAGCCGGTAGTCAATCGCCAGTACAGCACCGCCAGTGATCTCCGAGAACTTGGCAGTTATGACTCGGTGGCTGCGTGGGCTTCCCATCATCCAGGCGCCGCCGTGGATATATAAGGTTCGCCGCTTGCTGTCGGCACCGGGTGCGATCACCCACTCGGCAGCGACACCGCCCGCATCGACCGAGGTGAACTGCGCGTCAAACGTCCGGTTGGCCGTCATGTTGTCCATATAGGTGCGCAGCACCCCCAGATGCCGGATGTGTGGTATGCCTTTGAGCGCAGTCTTTATACCGCCTAGCGATGTAACAACCGCGCGGTGTTCGGCATTGAGCGCGTCTCCGCTAGAAAATTGTTGGCGTTGTGGTGGCACATCCCCCGCTTTGGGCTGATCGAATTCACGTTGATCAGCACCGCGCAACAAGAACGCGCCTGTAAACCAAATCGCCGCAGCGATCGCCAAAGTGACCAAAAGCCAAGCAAGCACTAGAAACCCCTTGTGTATTGCTCCTGATGCAGAGCATGTTGCCCAGTATGCATCGCCAAAGCGCTAAAAATGACCACCCTAGATCGGTATGGAAGTCACTAGCGACCCGGAGCATTTCAATTCAAACCTTTCGGTAACGCCGTTTTTAACCTAGGAGGACAATGCCCGAGCACACGTTGAATGCGTACCGCTCTAAATCGGGTGGTACCCAGCGTACCCTATGGTGGTGACTGAGGTGGATGAATACCAAACTGGAATGGATACCTAGATGACCGACTTATTGCGACTCGTGATGCGCGTATGTATTTTTGCGCTCTTCGGGGCTATTTTTCTGGTGTTGCTGGTTGTCGGTAGCGTAGGTATGTTGGTGCTCATGGTTTGGTCGCTAATTACCGGAAGGCGTCCCGCTGCGTTTGTGCAGTTTTCAACTATTTTGCGGGCCTCAAAAGGTTTTCGCAGCGCAAGCTGGCCCTCTAAAGGTGCGCACCCACAGGACGCCGATTCCAACGTGGTGGATGTTCAGGCGCATGAAGTGCGGGATGCGCTGGAAGACCGACGGTAGGTGTCTGACATCTGGGTCCCACTTTAGTAACTTGGGAGATGCATGATGCCCCTTGCGATTGAAGACTATGCATTGATTGGTGATTGCCACGCTGCGGCTTTGGTTGGTCGCGATGGCTCTATTGATTGGTTATGCTTGCCGCGCTTTGATTCGGCAGCATGTTTTGCAGCTCTGCTCGGAGACCCAGGCAATGGGCGCTGGCTAATCGCGCCGGTCGACGCGGTGCAAAACACACGACGTAAATACCGCGATGGCACGCTTATCCTGGAAACGGAGTTCGAGACCGCCGAGGGCGTCGTGCGCGTGATCGACTGCATGCCTTTGTCGGACGAAAGATGGGACGTGATGCGCATCGTTGAGGGCGTTAGCGGGCGGGTAGACATGCGCATGGAACTTGTCGTGCGTTTTGACTACGGCTCAATCGTCCCGTGGGTGCGCCGAACAGACGGCACGCTACTACTGACCGCTGGTCCGGATACGCTTGCGCTACACACACCGGTTGCCGTGCGCGGCGAGCACATGAAGACCCTGGCCGAATTCAGCATCAGCCAGGGTGATCGAACCCACTTCACGCTCAATTACCGTCCATCCCACGAAGCGATGCGGCAGGCCATTGACCCCATGCAGACCCTCGAAGCCACCGAAAAAAAATGGCGAACCTGGTCCGAACGTTGCGCCTACAAAGGGAAATGGCGCGAGCCTATGGTGCGGTCGTTGATCACGCTAAAGGCCCTTACTTATGCGCCCACTGGCGGGATGGTCGCCGCGCCGACGACTTCGCTGCCGGAGAAGTTTGGTGGCGTGCGCAACTGGGACTACCGCTACTGCTGGCTGCGCGACGCCACATTCACCCTCAACGCGTTGTTGCTTGCGGGCTACCAAGACGAAGCGATTGCCTGGCGAGAATGGCTGTTGCGTGCGGTGGCGGGGTCACCCGAAGATCTTCAGATTCTGTACGGCGTGACCGGCGAACGACGACTCGAAGAAACCGAACTCGACTGGTTGCCAGGCTACCAAGGCGCCGCGCCGGTGCGCGTGGGTAATGCAGCCTCTAAGCAATTCCAGCTTGATGTGTATGGTGAAGTCATGGACACGCTGCATTTGGGGCGCTGCGCCGGACTGGAACTGGACGAATCGGCCTGGGGAATTCAGGTCGCTTTGCTCGGTTTCCTAGAAACAAACTGGGAAATGCCCGACGAAGGTATTTGGGAGATTCGTGGGCCACGCCGACAATTTACCCACTCTAAAGTGATGGCCTGGGTCGCGTTTGACCGTTCCATCAAGGATGCAGAGCGCTTTGGTCTCAAAGGCCCGGTCGCACGCTGGAAGCAGGTGCGCGACGCGATCCATGCCCAAGTATGCGAATCGGGATTTGATGCGAAGCGCAATACCTTCGTGCAGTCCTACGGTTCGTCGCACCTAGATGCGAGTCTGTTGCTGATACCCGAGGTCGGCTTCCTGCCGGCTGACGACTTGCGTGTTCACGGCACAGTGGCCGCTATTGAGCGTGAGCTGCTCGTCGACGGCCTGGTGCTGCGGTATTCAACCGACACGGGTGTGGATAAATTGCCGCCGGGCGAAGGCGCGTTCTTGCCCTGTTCGTTCTGGTTCGCCGACTGTCTGATTCTGACGGGGCGGCGTAAGGAAGGGCAGGCGCTGTTTGAACGGCTGCTTGGTCTGAGTAACGACGTTGGCTTAATTGCCGAGGAATACGATCACCACGAGCAGCGTATGCTAGGAAATTTCCCGCAGGCACTGACGCACATGGCGCTGATCAACACCGCTCGCCTGCTGTCCATTCCTGCGGGCCAGGCCAAACGTGCCAGCAAAAAGGGACAACGCGCGGCTGCAGCGGCGCAGAGCTCATGAGCAATTCTCTGCACACCATTTTGATCGTGGGCGGCGGCGCTGGCGGACTTGAACTCGCCACTAAGCTGGGGCACCGCCTTGGTAAGTCGAAGAAAGCCCGTATCGTTCTCATCGACTCCCAACTAACCCACATGTGGAAGCCGCTGTACCACGAAGTAGCGGCTGGTTCCCTGGATGCCAGCGCCAACGAAGTCAATTTTCGAGGTCACGCAAGACTTCACCACTTCGAGTTTTATTTGGGCCGGCTCACTGGCCTGATCCGCGCGGAAAAAGAAGTGATTCTGGCGCCGGTAGTCGATAACCACGGCAATCAGGTCGTCCCTGAACGACGGCAGCGGCGGCCGAGCTGCGCTTGGCCTCGCAGGAACTGCCGACTTATGGGCTCAATCGGATGCGTGCCTCTGACGTTCACATTACGCTGATGAAAGCTGCGGAGCGGATTTTGTCGGCGCTGCCCGAACGCCTGTCCATTGCAGCACGGAAGGAGTTGGTCCGGCTCGACGTTGACGTTCTCACGGGCGCACGGATGACGCAAGTAGTGAAAGGTGAACTGCATCTGGTTGACGCTACAGTGCACTCAGCCGACATGATGGTGTGGGCTGCGGGCATCAAAGCGCCCGAGTTCCTGCGCACGTTGGATGGGCTTGAAGTTAATCACGGCAATCAGCTTGTCGTCACACAAGCACTGCAATCCACGCGGGACGGCAATATATTTGCCTTTGGCGACTGCGCCTCCTGTCCGCAACCGGGGCGTAACAACCCGGTTCTCCCCCGTGCACAAGCCGCGCACCAGCAGGTCAGTGTCCTTGCAAAAACGCTTGCTAGGCGTTTGCGCGGCGACCCGCCTGTACCCTTTTTCTATCGGGACTATGGCTCGTTGATTTCGTTTAGCCGCTATGACACAGTCGGCAACCTCATGGGCCGTTTAAGCGGCGGCAGTTTGATCATCGAAGGCCACCTAGCCCGCATTTTTTATATCTCGCTGTATCGTATGCATCAAGTAGCATTGCATGGGGTCACCCGCACCTTTTTAATCTGGTTGATAGACAAGATTAACGTGCATTGCACCCGCGCTTGAAGTTGCATTAGCGCAGACGTTTGTCGCAAAGAAACACCCGAGAGCAGTGGCCGCGAAAATTTGAACAAATTTTCTTGAGCGGAAACTATGGGAATAAGTCCCGACCGCACTCGGTAGACGCATTCTCCTGACCGCCGACATATCCGACTTCCGTGCCAATAACCCTCATGCCGGGTAACCCCCTTGAAATTCAATAGAGCCTTATTTGCAAAACCCAGCACCAATCGTGCCCCAGTAGCAAGGCTACTTCCGATAGAGTCGGGGTTTCCATTCCAGAGGCCGTTCTATGGTCAATTCGACATCCCGCTACAGCACCCCCAGCATCGTTATGCACTGGTTGACGGTGGTGGTTTTTATTGGGATATACGCAGCCATTAACCTGGCCGATGTTTTTCCCAAAGAAAGTGCCGAGCGACAACTGGTCAAAAATATTCATTTTTCATTGGGCCTGCTGGTATTTGGATTGGTGTGGCTGCGCATCGTATTGCGGGTGTTTGGCGGCACACCGGCCATTGTCCCGCCGCCGCCCGGTTGGAACGACAAATTGGCCAAGCTAGGGCATCTGGCACTTTATGCGCTGATGCTGCTGTTGCCGCTGATCGGCTGGTCAGTCTTAAGCGCCAGTGGTAAACCCATTCCGTTCTTCGTCCTAGAAATGCCCGCGCTGATAGGTGAAAACAAACCATTAGGCCGCACCCTCAAAGATATCCATGAGTTGGGCGGCAACGTGGGTTATTTCTTGATCGGCGGGCACGCAGCAGCGGCGCTTTTTCACCACTACTTCATGCAAGACAACACGCTACTGCGCATGACGTGGTGGCGGCAAGTGCCGCGAAAGGGGGCATGAACATGGCAGGTACCTCTAGCTGGTTTTACTGGGCTATTTTGTCGGCGGTGTTTGCGGCCATGACCGCCATCTTTGCCAAGGTAGGCATTCAAGGTGTTGATTCGGATCTTGCAACTTTGGTCAGAACGGGCATCATCATCGTGGTGCTCAGCGTCTTTGTTTGGTATGCCGGCAAGTGGACAAACCCGCTGGCCCTGCCGGGTAAAACCTGGCTTTTTTTGACGCTGTCTGGGCTGGCGACCGGCGCGTCGTGGGTTTGCTACTTTCGGGCTCTGCAGATCGGCGAAGCGTCCAAGGTGGCGCCCGTGGACAAGCTTAGCCTGGTGCTGGTCGCCGTGTTTGCATTTGCCTTTTTAGGCGAGCGACCTTCGCTGCGCGAATGGTCGGGCATTGCGATGGTGGCGGGCGGCGTATTGGTCTTGGCTATCAAACGCTGACGCGTCAAGGTGCTTCTGAGACTGGGCTGATCCAACACCCTGACTCCGGGTGCACTTGGGCGGGCACTCCGTCGACCCACACACCCGCTACCAGTTGCTGCGAAGCACCAGCGGGGTCAGTGTCAAAGCGGACGCCCAATACGCGCGCCACACCGACGCTTTCGATAGGGAGCTCCCAGGTCAAAAATATTTCAGTGAAGTCTCGCGTCGGTGCAATGGCGGTGGCACAGGCGCCGCTCCTGCCGCGCGCAATGACGGCATGCGGCTGGCCCGTGTCAAAGACCACGGCAGTGCCCAACCCCAGAGGAATACGCAGGTCAAGCGCCGGGAAGTGCAAATCCAGCCCCTGATCGGCACTCAAAAACAAATTGCAAAAGGCGGCCGCGCCATAGTGGGCTGCGTCATGGTGGTAACGGGTGCCGGTGCAGGCCATCAGTGCGATCTCGCTGGACGCTAGCGTGTCGGCCATGCCCAGGGCTTGCGTCCATTTGGCCACGGCTTGCACACAGTGACGGTATTCCGGCCAGCGGGCGCGCGCGCGGGGCAGGGACAAGGGTTCAACATCACCGTGCTCCAAACCCAAGCGCACAATCTCTCGGTTCCAATCCGCCCGCAAACGCGTGCTGGGTGCCGGCACCTCCAGGGTGACCGACAACACAGCACCACCCACACTGCGGCTACGCAGGTGGTCTGCGCTGCGGTAGTACGCGGTCAGGCCAGCGGCCGTGGGCTCAACGCCCACCCGCACATTCCAGTTCAAACAGCGGCACCTCGGCCTTGTGACTCAGCCACACGCCGCCGCCCAGTTCAGTAAACCCTTGCGACAGGCCACTGCGGTACAGCTGCGCACGGTGGCGAAACAGGCGCGGGTCGGTCAGGGTGTCATCAATGGTGTCGCGTGCATAGTCTTCGTGTGACACCGCCTCAACGTACAAGGCGCCTCGGCTCAAGCGCGCCAAGTTGGCTAGCGCCAGACGCAGGTCGACCGCACTGAGGTAGGGCAACACGCCTTGGCAAATGACCAGGTCAAACGGCACGGCATTTTTGTAGTCCACCACCGAGCCGCGCTGCCAGCCGTAACGCGTGCACAGGTAGTCGCTGTATTCCACGCCATGGAAGCTGGCATCGGGGCAATGCCGCGCCACCACATCACGCCACAAGCCGATGCCGCATCCCACATCCAGCACCCGCTTGACCGGCACACGCAGGTAGGCGAGGTAGCTGCACACAAAGGCGCCCAGGCGCGCGACATGCTGGGGGTCGACCACACTGGTTTTTTTGTCAAAGTAATAGCGCTGGTAGTACGCCTCATCAAACCACTGGTCACTTGCAGATTGCACGCCGCTTGCCTTTCGTCAATGGTTTCCACCATGGAGCACCTGCGTAGAGTATGGCTTGCGTCTGCTGCGATCAGGCCGCTAAACGCAAGCGCTCTGCTCTTACTTCATCAGTTGGCGCACATACTGCCAACCGCGCCGGAAAAAACCCGAACGCTCCACGGCCGCCAAGGCAACCAGAGGCTGGGACGTGAAGGGTTTTCCGTCCAGTGTGGCGACAATCTTGCCCACAACGGCGCCCTTTTCGATCGGGGCAGACAACTCGAGGTTCATCTCAACCACCGTGTGCACCTGGGCCACTTGCCCGCGTGGTACGGTGACGCCCCAGTCATTGACTAGGCCGACCGCAACCGTGTCTGCCTTGCCAAACCGCACTTCAGCGGCGGACAGGGTCGCACCCGCCTTTGCCAGCGACGTATGCTCAAACGCACTAAAGCCCCAATTGAACAGGGTGCGGGACTGATCGGCCCGTGCCTGCATGCTGTTAGCCCCCATCACAACAGTGATGAGCCGCATGCCCGCGCGTTTGGAGGATGCCACCAAGCAATAACCTGCTTCTTGGGTATGGCCGGTTTTTAAACCGTCCACCGTAGGGTCGGTGTAGAGCAACGCGTTGCGGTTGCCCTGCTTGATGCCGTTGTATTTGAATTCTTTCTCGGCATAAATTGGGTAGTAGTTCGCACTGTCACGGATGATGGCGCGCGCCAACAGCGCCAAATCGCCAGCCGATGATTTATGGTTCGGGTCAGGCAAGCCCGTAGGATTGACGAAGTTCGTGTGCTGCATGCCCAGCCGCTTGGCTTCGCTGTTCATCAGCTGCGCAAATCCCGCTTCGGAGCCCGACAGATGCTCGGCGATGGCTTTGGACGCATCATTACCGGACTGAATGACAATGCCGCGCAGCATGTCCATGACCGTTGCCTGGCCGTTGAGCGGCAGGTACATGCACGACTCGGTGCTGGACCCATGGCACCAGGCATTCAAACTCACCGAGACCATGTCCGTGGGCTTGAGGCGACCCGCTCTGAGCGACTGCTCAACGATGTAGGCGGTCATCATTTTGGTCAACGATGCGGGCGGCAAAGGCTGATCGGCATTGTTCGAAGCGAGGATCTGACCGGTGTCAAAGTCCATTACCACAAAGGCCTTGTTGTCCAGAGTCGGGGCCGCAATGGGGGCGGCCGCCGCCTGGGGTGCCAAAGTGGCCAGACACAGGCCACCAACGGATAGGGTAATCGCAGTAAGAATATGGGGAATGGTTCGCATAGTGAAGAGTAGTTGCAGGGCCAAGCAGTTAGGCATGGCCGAGGGGGCGAGCAAGCGTGCGCCTAACACGACGCGGTAGCGCAAACCAATGCGCTTTCACGATTGATTTTATGGGTCTGCGTAAGCCAGTCGCCCGCGCAAGGTGATTTGCGCGCAATATATTCGCCATTTCGCCCGAATAGGCGCCCCTACACACCCCAAAAGCGCGCTACCGAGCGCCTAACGGGCGCGTGAACGTGTGGTTTTGGGTTTTTTCATGCCATCAGCCTCGGCGGCGCTCTTGGCGGCAGGCTTACTTTCGGCATGTTCTAGCCAAAGCAAAGAATTGGCATACGACATGAAGTGCTGAAAATAACCCGGAGACAGCGTTCGCATAACCGAGAGAGCGCGCAGCACCAACTGCTGGGAGTTGAGCGGCCCCGCGTTCTCTGGGGCCTGCGCCAAGGCCTGGGCCATTTGGCGGTCCAGACTAAGCTGGGCCCAGGTGTCCCGGAAATAGCGTACCGACTTGAGTTCAGGCTGGGTACTGGCGTCTGCCGCGCGTGTACCGTCTTCGTCGGCAATATCGGCCGACTGCTGCTGGGCCAATTGGCGGGTTAATTCGGCCAAAACACTGGGCGCGCGCGGCGCACGATTTTGTGCTGGCAGCGTGTCGGCTTGGGCGGCACGGTCTTGGTAGTCCCGCAGGGCCGTGGCTAACTTGTCTTCCAGCAAGAGCCGGGTGGTGCCTTGGTGGACTTGCATGCGGCGGGCCATGGCCTCCAGAAAATGCAGGCGCACCGGGTCAAAGGGGGCGGCGGACTGGGCGCGCAATGCCGCGATCGCCGACATGGAATCCACCACCGGACTCATGGTCCCGTATTGACCGGCGTATTACCCGACTTGGGCACTGGCGCCATCTCGACCCGTCGGTTTTTCGAACGCCCCGGGGCGTCGGCGTTGGACGCCACCGGCTGCCCAGCGCCAAAGGCGGCCGCAAACACCGAGCTAGAGGGCATACCCGCGTCAACCAGGGTGCGCGTTACCGTGAGTGCGCGCTGCGCGGACAGTTCCCAGTTGTCTTCATAACGGTCTTTCCCACCCACGATGGTGCGGTCATCGGTGAAGCCGCTGACCATTAGCATTTCTTCGCGTGCGCTCAAATAGGCCCGCAGCGGACTCACCAGGCTGTTTAAAAGCAGGCGGCCTTCGGGCTGCAAGGCGGCCGAGTTGGTGGCAAACAGTACGCTGCCGCTGATACCGATGCGCCCGTTATTCAACGTAACGCGACCTGAGGCGAGGGGGACGGCCAGGGCCTGTTCCAGCGCCACACGCCGACTTTCTTCGATCTGGCGTTTGTTGATCTCGGATTCGAGCTTGCTCGCCAAATCCATTTGAACGCCCAAAACGCCCACCAAAATCAGCACAAATGCACCCAAGAGACCCGCCATCAGGTCACCAAACACCGCCCACACCGGAGCGGCGTGGTCTGCGGTGCCGTCCATGTCGTCCATCAGTTCACCTCGGCGACGGTCGCCGCCTGCTGGCTGCGCAAGTGACGCAGGTCATCAACCACTTCTTTTTGCGACATGATGCTCAGGTCAATAATTTCGCGGGCTTGGGCAACGTAATAGCCAAGTTGGTCGTCACTGCGGGCCATGCTCTTGTCCAGGGCTGCCTCAATGCGTTCCAGGCTGGCCATGAGCTGCGTATTGGTGTCGGTAAACCGCTGTACCGCCACGCCGAACGATTCACCCAAGCTGGCCACTTCCACCGCACTGGCGCTGACCTGTGCGGCCGTGTCTGACAGGCGTTCGGACTCCGCCTGCACCTGTTGTACAAACTGGCTGCCAACCCGGTTGAGCAACGCGCCGGACGAAGTCAACAAGGTGTCAATGGCGGCGCGCTGGTCGCGTGAGGCCACGTTGGTGGCGTCGAGCAAGGTATTGAGCGTCTCCATCATGCGGCTGCGCTCGGCCAGCACCGCGTTGTCGCGCACCATGCTGCTGGAGAGTTCCTGGCGCAATTCGGAAATGACCTGCGCCGCCGCACGTGGTGCCTCAGCGGCGGTGTCCAGCACGCGCTTGATCTCGGCCAGCGTGGCGCGGGTGTCCGACTGCGCTTGGGTGGTGATCTGGTTTGCAGTCTGCTCCAGCGTGGTGCAAATTTGCTGCTGCTGGACCAGCGTCTGTGCGCCTGCTGCTTGCCATTCGCGCTGCAGCGTGGTGGCGATGGTGTCCAAGGACTGCGTCCAGCCCGCCAATTGCTGCTGGTTGCCCTGGGCTTGGCTGGCTTGAACACCGGCGAAAGCCTCACCCAACGTCGTTACCAGTGCGGTAGATCGCTCCTCAAACCGGGAGCTAAAGGCATCGAGCTGGGTCTGCGTTGTGCTGAGCAGCTGCGCGTGTATCTGGCTGGCCTGCTCTGCCATGCCCGATAGCGTGGCGTCCGCCACGGGTTTGATGGCGTCGAACGCAACCTGCGCACTACGGGTGAGGCTGGTCTGCAGCGACTGGTCCACGGAACGGGCCAAGTCGGTATAAACCCCTTGGATGTGGCCGTGAAATTGGTCTTGATTGGTGAGCAAACGGCCATTGAGCTGCTGGCTATGCTGCTCCATGGCCGCCATCAGGGTTTGCAGCTGCGCCGCCATCGCCGGCAGGGTCTGGCTTTGTAATTGCAGGGCTTTGAAGGTTTCTTGCCGCTGGTGGGTGAGCGAAAAGCCGCGCAGGTTTGTAGCAATCTGACTATCGAGTAACTGCCCGGCTTGCAGGCGTTCGCGGCGCACCAGGGCCGACATCAAACCAAGCATGGCAGAGGCCGCAACGCCCGCTACCGACGTGCCAAAGGCCAACCCCAAGCCCTTGATGGGCGCGGCCAGTGCCGTGCGCATGGCTAGTAGGTCGGTTGTGCCTTCCAGCGCAAAAACAGCGCCTTTGAAAGTCACTACCATGCCTAAAAAGGTGCCCAACATGCCCAGCATGACCAGCAGGCCCACCAAGTACGGCGTCATTGCCGGGCCGGGCAGGCCGATGCGCTCGCCTTCGATGCGCAGGCGCACTGGGTTGTGCAGCGGCGCAGGCAAGTCGGCCAGCCACTGACCTAGGTCGGCCACTTCACCGGCAATGCTGTTCAAAGCACTCACCAGTGTGTCGGTTGCGCGCCGAAACTGGAGCAGCTCCCACGCGCCCAGCGCGTAGGCGCCACCAATGAGCACCGTCATTACCAACGCCAAAGGGTTGGCGGCGATAAAGCCCGTGGCCACCCAGGTGACGGCCAGAGCGCCCAGGACAAAGGCGGCAGTAAAAAAATGTCTGTTCATGTCGATTGCTTAACCTCGTTGCTAAATGCTGCGACCAGCCCCAAGACCGGTTGCAAGCGCACATCCCACTCCCCCAGCAGCACCTGACGCAGCTCGTTACGAAATTGCGTCAACCAAGCACCAGGCTGCATCCAAGTCGCCAGATCGTCGGTCTGCCCGCAAAGCACTACCGCCCGCTGGTGATCTGCCAGCAGCTGTTTAAAGCGCTTTTCCAGCAGTTGCGGAACGGTGGCCAGCACGCGGCGTTCACGCTCATTCACAATCCCGTCCAGGGCAGCGTCGAGCATGGCCAGTTTGTGCAAGCGGGGCGACGTGGTCGCTACCGAATCCCGCACCGTGGCCCGCAAAGGGCCCACCCGTGACTCCATCTCGCGTTGCAGGCTCAGAACAAACCGGTGAAACGGCGTATACATCGCCGCAATCTCCAGCGCGGTCCCACTCTGGGGGGCCGGAAATTTTATGCGAGCCGCACCCGTCGTCGTGGCGCAGCTACGCACGACCAGGTCCACCATGGCGCCCCGCACCCGCGCCAACTCGGCGCACGCTGCACGGTAAGCGGCATCGTGGCCCGCAGCACGCGCGTTGGACGCGGTAGCCGATTCGGATGGCGCGCGGTACTCCAGCGCGGTATACAGCGTCATGGCGTCAGTGAAACTCACCCACTGGGCCAAGCCCTGCGCAAACGCGGGCGGGGAATCCGTCACCAGTTCTCGTTCGGCGAAATACCGAATGAGGCTGGAGCGGTTAAAGAGCGTCTGGTTCTGAGAAACTGTCATGCCGGCGTGGGCCCGTACGGGCCCTATCGCGCAGCGACGGCCCAAGTTGCGAGGAAATGCACGCGATAAGGAAGGAAAATTTCGTCCGGCAGCGCGGACGGATGCACCCTCACGCGCAGGGTCCCCATTGTCGCACCTTCAAAATGCGGGGAATCCGTCTCGACGCGTACGACACCGCACAGGACGTCGCCCTGCGGTTTTCCAAGCCTTCAGCTATGTCCAAGGCGTCCAGCGCCTGTGCCAAAAGTTGCGCAATTGTCTCGGTGCTGGGGTTGGGTTGCTCACCGGCAGACCGCGCGGTGCACCCGTGGGTGACCGCTCGGCCTGCCATTCAATCACTCGCTTTTATTCTTGCGGTGATGGGCGTTGTGTTTTTCTGCTTGGATGTCCTTGCTTTGGTTGTTCTCTTTGTGTTGGATGCGGTCTTGCTCACGCTCGCCAACGCGGCCATCTTTGGCGGCATGGGCTTCAGCATGGTCAACGCGGGCCTGGCCGCGCTCTACTGCACCCACCTCACGGTTGGTCAAAGTACCCGATTTGACGCCTTGCTCGACGCGCTTCTCTTGGTTGGCATTGCGCTGAACATCGGCCTGCATGTGCTGCGATGAAGCCGATTGGGAGTTGCCCTTGGCGCCATTGTTCTCCGCCGCATTGATGTCGTGGCTGGCCCGGTTTTGTGCCCGCTGCAACTGGGTGCGCTCTTGGAGCGACAGATTGCCGTTTTTGAGGTCACGCGCCTGCAGGTGGTCAATCTTGCTCTCGTCGCGCTCCAGGTGGCTGGCTTCTTTGGTGGTCAGGCTGCCGCTTTTTAGGCCTTGCTCAATGCGATTTTGTTGGTTGAGGTCGCGCTGCACCGTGCCGGGGGTACCTTGGGCAAATGCGCCACTGGCGCCCAAAGCGAACAAAGCAGCGGTTGCAAAAATGCGGGTTTTCATAAAAGTCCTTGCGTTGGTTACAAGCCGAATTGGCTTGTGTAATCAACGCCAGCGCACGCCGCGCGCATACATGGCGCAGGTTTCATGTTGTTACGCGGTGTAAAGCCCGCCGTTCAATGGGATGCGGACGAGTCCGGCAGGGCAGCGCCCACGGCGCGCCCAGCAATACGCACCGTCCCAATGGCGGCATCGGCGGCCAACCCCACCGTTTTAACGGCCACCGTCGCGGCGGTATCAACCACTGCGACGGCTGCACAACCCGATACCATGCTGCCCACCCACAACAGGCTTATGGCGTAGCGGCGCACGGTGGCGGCGCGATGGGTATCAGTTGTCCCAGTCACTGGAGCCGCCCATGTCCACACTGCCCCCGTCATCCCAAGATCCGGCATCTCGGATGCCAAAGTCTGCGCCACCCATGTCGGTGTTACTGGGCTGGTAACTGTCATTGGCGTAGGCATCTTGTGAACCCAGCGACGGGCTGTTGTGCCCGCCCATGAGGTTGCGACCAATAGCCTCGGCGGCCATCACGCCCGCTCCCACAGCCAAGCCCGTTGCGACGCCACCCATGATGCGTCCGCCCAGGCCACTGCCCGTGGGTTGGACATAACCAGGTTGCGGGTAGCCGCCTGGCGAATAGGGCGACTGGGGCCCGTTCAAACTATTGGGGTTGGCATAGGCCGGTTGTGTTGCCCCCCCAGACGGATCGCGGCGGCGAAAAATAAAATAGCCCGCCAGCATCACGCCGACCGTCAACAGCACCGGCAAAGCCCACGACGCAGAGGAAGTGGCGTTTTGGCGCTGCACTGGGTATGCACCGGGAGCAACAGCGCGGGTATGGACAGCAGACCGACCAGCGAGCTGGGCGCGCAGCGCACCCAGCGACTCCGGCTTGGCAAAGGCCAACCCCGGAGACAATTGTTCGGCGCTAGACAAGGCCGCCCGGGCTGCATCGAGCTTGCCCTGGCGTGCATACAACTCGGCTTGCACGTAATACGCTTTGGCGCTCTTGGGGTGGGCCAACAACACCTGCTGAACCATGACCTGCGCTTCGTCCAGCTTGCCCGCTTGGGCGGTGGAATAGATTTGGCCCATGGTCGGCTCAGGCTGTGCCATCGCCAAACCAGAGCTAGCGAACAGCGCAACCAATAACCATTTGGCGAGCCACTGAAAAATTGATTGGGGTGCCATGAAGTTGCCTTTGGGTTAGTAATGGAATGCCGTCAAGGTTCCAAGTTGGGTGCACGATACCTGAAAGTCAAGGCAGCTGCGGTGTATTTGCGATGACAACCACATGTGATTTGCCACGCAAAACAGCCACCGCTGAGCGGTGGCTGTTTTGCACTGCTTGCGCAGTGGGTGCGACTTTGCGCGGCAGGCCTCTTACTTGGCACCAGCCTCAGCGGCAGCCGGTGCAGCGGCGGCTTTCTCAGCTTTAGCAGCGTGCTTGGCTTTGTGGTGCGCGTGGCGCTTGGCTTTGTGCATTGGCTTGGCTTCAGCGGGAGCTGCGGTCGCAGCCACAGCAGGCGTTGCAGCTGGGGCTGCAGCAGGTGCCGCAGGCGCTTGCGCAAAAGCACCAAAGGTAGTGATGACGAGAGCGGTAGCGATAAGCGATTGTTTGAACATTTCAATTTCTCAGGTCCTGGCGAAATTGCCATGCCACTACAACCCGCCGGAGACGTGATTCGTTTACAGTCGCTCGGTAAACCTACGTAAAGCTCGCGCGAGCAACCTGGATTGCCAACGTGGCTGCCGCCGTCCACCAACCCCAATCGACTGAGTACGACTGAGACCCCAACCATGCGACATTTTCTTTCCATCACCCTGTTGACGCTGAGCGTGTTGCTCGGTGGCTGCGCCAGCACGCAACAGGCGGTCACGGCCACGGCCATAGGCGTGGAGCGCATGCGCGCCGGCCTGGACTACAAAACCATCCAGGTGGGCGAGTTTGATATCCCGTATCTGGAAGGGGGCGAGGGCCCCACCGTGTTTTTGATCCACGGCTTTCAGTCCAACAAGGACATCTGGGTGCGGTTTGCAGGGCAATTGACCGCCCATTACCATGTGATTGCCATTGACCTCCCGGCCCATGGCGACAGCAATATCCTGATGGACAAGAGCTACACCATTACGGAGCAGGCTCGCCGGGTGGCCGCCATCATGGATGCGCTCAAGCTGGTTCAGCCGGTGCATGTCATGGGGCATTCCATGGGTGGCGCTATTGCCTTCACCCTTGCGGCCAACTACCCCGCACATGTCAAAACACTGGCGCTGGTCAGTTCAGCGGGCGTAATTTCGCCGCACCCGAGCCAGTTGCAACGTGAGCTGGAGCAGGGCAAGAACCCGTTGATCGTGCACAACGAAAACGACTACCGCGCCATGCTGGCGTTCACCATGTCGGACCCACCCTATATCCCGGCGCCCATGATTGCTGCACTGACGCGTGAAGCGGTTGATCGTGAGGCCATTGCCACCCTTATTTTTGGCCAGCTAGACCCCAAGTTGTCGCCGCCCGCGCCAGAGGTGCTGGCCCGCATCCGGGTGCCCACCTGGGTGCTTTGGGGCAATGAAGACAAGGTGCTCGATGTGTCCTCTACAGAGGTCTTCAAAAAATGGCTGCCCCGGTCTGAGGTGCTGATCCTCAAGGGCGTAGGGCACGCGCCAGAAATAGAACGTCCCAAAGAAATGGCAACAGCCTACCGGTCTTTCCTGTCACGCACCCAGTACTACTAAGACTAAGCCGCCAAGCCCGCGCCCTATCAACACGGCGCGTAGGCCTTGGGGTGTTTACTCGACATCCACCTTGGGTGTATGCGCAGCCTTGGTGTTGTGCAGTTGGTCAAAGGCGTCGCCCAGCACGCGCTCCAGTTTGTCGACCGCACCGGTGATGGCCTGCTCTACCGTGGCTGCCAGATGGGTGACTGCGATGGGCTGCATACCGGCGGGGCGGGCTTCGAGCACACATTTTTTGTCGCTGCCATGGGATTTGTGGGCATTTTCGTCGCTCAAGTGGGCTTCGACACGGGTGATGTGGGTGCCAAAACGGTGCAATTTGGTGGTCACCATGTTGCGCACGAATTCAGTCAAGCGCTCGCCGCCGGTGATGTGCTTGTCGGTGTTAACTTGTACTTGCATTGTTGTTCTCCTGGTAGTCAAACATAAACGTGGGGCGCGGGGCACCAACGCGCCACCAGCATACAGCCTCGGGCAAGCCCGGCCTTTGCGTCTGGACAAATGCGGCACCCTTCACCCCGCCCGCCTGCGGTTACCCCCCATGGCACCCCCGGCACTGTGCCCTGCAGTGAAGGCCTCTTCAAAGATGGAATACCCCGCCCAGTCACTGTGGGCAAAGGCCATATGCTCCCACGCCAGCACGGGTCGGCTCGGATAATGCTCTGTTTTTGATAGCTGCTTGCGCATAATGAACGAGGGCCACAGGCCGATTTGACCATTATTATTTGGTAGCGGCATGGCCATGGCGTGGCCATAGCGGGTGATGTCGATGCGCGTCACCTTGTCGGCCAAATCAGGGTGGGGGACGGACAGGTCCGCCAAAATCTGGTCCCGCCACGCCGCCCATGGCGCTTGCAGCAGATGCCTGCGCCCAGCCGCTGGCCCCGCCGCGCCGCCCGGTATCCCATCGCCGAAGGCGCGGTAATGCGTCAGCACGGTGGCGCCCGGCACGGGCAACAGGCTTTGGTGGGTGGCATCCACATAGCCCAGGCCGCCACCGGCCTGGCCTGCAGCCATGGGGCGGTAAATCACGTTGTCCCAACTGGGTGGTGCGCCGGGGCGGTCGTGCAGGGGGCGGTCAATGTGGATATTGGCCACCAACCACGGTGCGTAGGCCACCTGGGCCGCTGCCTGGCGCAAAAAGTCTGGCGGGTTGTGCACCACCCGGGCCGCCACAAACACCGGCAGAGCGACCACGGCCTGCTTGGCGTGCCAGCGCTCCAGCGTTTGGGTGGCGGTGTTAAAGGAATCCACCTCCACGCCTTGGCGGGTGTTGGCGACACGCAGAACCACCTGACCGGTGTGCAATCGCCCCCCCAGTGGCGCTGCCAAGCGGCGGGTGAGCCAAGCATTACCTTCGGGCCAGGTAAGCAGGCCTTCATGCTCAGCGCGCTCGCGACCCGGCACATAAAAACCGTGGCGGCTGGCAAAGTAATGAATGCCCGCCCACGCCGAGACGGTGGCGATGCCAGCGCCGTAGTCATCTCGGCAGCAGTAGTCCAGATACCAGCGCAGATACGGGTCGTTTAGGCCATTTTGATTCAAATACGCTAGCAAAGTAATAGCATTAAGTCCAGACCACTCCTGGGCTAGAGGCATTTTTTGCACTGGAATAGTCCAATGCGCCGCCGCACGGGCTTGCGCCACCAATGTGGCAAACCGCTGGTACTGCGCCAAGGTAGCGGGCCCCACACCTTGCACCGGCAGCATGCCTTCTTGCCAATGGCCGTTGAAAAACAAGCGTTCTTGCGGGCTGTGGCACAGATGGCGCTCGTCGTATTGCCAGCGGCCCGACACCCGCTGGCGCAGGCCCAGCTCTTCAAGCAGGTCTTGCACTTCGGGCGCAGCGTCGCTGGGCAGGGGCAGGTAGTGGGCCCCCATCGGGCAGGCAAGGCCTCCCACAACGGCGCCCCGGCTGTTGCCACCGGCGCTGTCTTCGAGTTCCAGCAAGGCCATATCGTCGATGCCTTGCAGGCGCAGGGCGCGCGCAGCGGCCAGCCCGGCAACCCCACCGCCGACGATGATCACCTGGGTTTGGTAAACCTTGGTGGGGGCGGGTAGCACTTTGCCACTGGTCAGGGTGTCGCGCAACCAGTGACCACGTGCCACATCGACCCCGTTAAAGCCCCCCGCGATGTGCGCCGTGGCGGGCGACGCGCGGCAACCGGCACCCGCCAACGCAGCGCCCAGGCCCGCGCCCAAACCCGTTCCCAGAAATTGGCGCCGGTCAAACACAAGACCGCCCCGCAACCAAGGTACAGCGCCACCGATTTAGCATGAAATAACCCTCTAGCCCTCTAAAACATTACGTAACCAGCTATACAAACAATAGCAATCAGACACAAACCGTGGCGCCTCGACGCAGCCAGCGGCACACCCACTGCGGATATATTTTGACGGATGTGTAAGTTTGTACTGCCGCCACGCGACTGATCCATCGTAGCGCTTTAACGAGCTTTTTTGCCAGGCTACAGGCGCTTTCCCAACTCCGGAGACTCCCATGAAAACCAATTCCCTCTCAGCGTCCTTGAAAAACATCGTCGGCGCGTCCTTGGTCGCCGCCGCAGCAATTGCTGCAGCACCCGCGTTTGCCGGCTGTGCCGCTGCATCGTGCGCTCCCAAAACGACCTGCGCTGGCAAAAAAGGCTGCTGTGGCGCCAAGAAGGGCTGCTGCGCTGCCAAGAAGCACCATGCAAAAAAAGGCTGCTGCGCCGCTAAAAAGCACGTCACCTGCGCCGCCAAAACCGGTTGCTGCGCTGCCAAAAAATAAGTATCACACGTGCTTGGCCACTGCGTGCACACGCAGTGCCCGGTAGCAGCTCCCAGTGTAAAACCCATGCACACCCCCCAGCGCATCCAACCCGCCGCCAGCGCGGTGCAGGCTTTGTCCCTGCCCCACGGCCAGCGCATGCGCGCCGCAACCCGGCTTATTGGCAGCCTGCAAAACCTGCAGCACCAGGGCAGTCAGGTGGTGCACCGCATTGTGGGCGACGCGGTGTTCAGTGAATGGGACCACTACCCAGGCAACGATGTGCGCGACAACGCCCGTGCATCGCAGTATTACTTTCACGCCCACACCAGCGCACAGCGCCCTTTTCAAGAGCACGGCCACTTCCATGTTTTTGTGCACCCCGACACCTTGGGCCTGACCCGCAGCACGCCCAAATACGCCCCGGCACCGGCCCATATCGTGGGCATATCCATGGATGCCCAAGGCCTACCAACCGGCTTTTTCGCCACCAACCGCTGGGTGACCAAGGGGCCCTGGCTGAGCTATGCGGCCTGCGAAAAAGGGCTCAACACCTTTGCCATCGGAGGGCGGCGCGGCGACCGCAACATCAACGTGTTTTTGCGCGCTCTGCTAACGCTGTACCACGGCCACATTTTGGCGTTGCTGCAGCAGCGTGACGCCGTCATGCAGCATCTAAGCGCCAACCGGGACCGGCGCAGCGTGTTTTCCGACACCGGTATTGAGGTGCTGTGTTACCTGCCCATCCATCTGCCAGATGACATCGCCGCGCTGGAAGACGCCCGCTAGCATTTCAGCGACACGGCACGGTCAAAACGGGCCGGTGCCCACCCGTCCACGTACGTAAGGGATTGAAAACGTTGCCGCCCTGCCCCGCGCGGGGCAGGGTTTACCCGCTGCGGATTGTGGCTTAGGCCTCAGATAATTGGGGCCACTAGCATACTTATTACTACCCGTTGGAGACTTTTCATGCCCACTTTAACCCCTCAGCCAAGCCCACGCAAACCACTTTTTAAAGTATTCGCAGCGGCCGCTGTCGCATTGATGTGCGTCGCCAGCGGCGTGTATGCCACCAACTATTCACTGTGGGTCAATGGGCGCAGCAATAAGAGCGCAGTAGGCGGTAGTTACACAGACTTCCGCTACTGGGGCCCCGCAACCACCGCGGCCGGTGTGAACAAGAAGTCAGTCAACTGGGACGGCTTTAACCGGGTTTCTACCCAAAATTACCGCATCCGCGATGCCCTGGACTGCTACTGCACCGGCACCAACTGGTGCTACATCGCCGCGCACAGCGCCGGTGATTTGCAAGTCGGCTACGCCCTGTCGCTCTTTGGCGGCACCACCCGCAACAAGAAAAACGCCAGCGCCAACAGCTCAGGTGTTTGCGGTAACGCTGGTGGTACACAAACCGGCTGGAACATCAAATGGGTCGACATTGCAGGTGGCGCAGCTGGCGGCAGCGAGTTGGCCAACATCGGCAGCTGGGCCGTCTCTGACCCGCTGTCATCCGACCTAAAAACCGCCACTGCGCGCGCCATGTACGACCACAACCAGACCCGCTCCAAATGGTTCTACATGCACGCCGGCGCTAAGGGCACGCTGTATTCCGGCATCCTGCCCGGCCAAGACGATGAGGCCGTGGCCTACCATTCCTCGGGCGGCGTGTCGGGCTCGGGCGGCGCCAGCTACTGCAATCCCGCAGACTGGTTCTGCAACGACCTGACGCTGGGCACTGCTGCCAATGAGGGCGGCAGCGCCAAGTGGGCCTTCCATTCGGTTAAGTTCCGTGACGATGCCGAAGCCTTTAACCACTACGCCAATGGCAACTGGAGCGGCATCGTCTCCAAAATCCGTGCCGACATGGCTGCCAACGCCCGCTAAGCCGGGCGGACAAGTCACCAACGGTCTTATTTAGCCTGTGCCAAAAGGTTCGTGGCGTTATGCTGTGCTCGCCGCCTGCGCGGTAGCACTGGCATGGTTGGCTTTCGCTGGTAACCCCCAGTCCACCGCGCAAGCGGATGCCGCTGCAGCGGCCAGCGCACAAAACGCTGCCAGCCCTACTGCCGCAAATGGTGCAAGCGGCCCCTACAGCGCCAGCGGCCTGGCCGGCCGCAAGCAGCAGTTGGCCCTGTGGCAGGAGCGCTACGCGCGTGCCGAACAGGTCTACACCAGCTACCGCGATGCCACCCGCTACCCGCCTGATTCGAACCCCTTGCTGGAGCACCCCGACCAGGTGCGCCCGTTTGACCCGGTGACAGAAGTCAACGTCGCCCGCGACGCGTCTGGCAAGCCCATCAAGGGGCTGCACCTGCGCACCACGCAAGACCGCGTTTTTATGGGTGGCAATG
>JBBRSA010000036.1:0-38378 GCA_038245855.1 Burkholderiales bacterium | reverse complement strand
TTTGGCCATGTTCATGAACACCGCCATCGACCAAAAGTTGGACGCTTTCCAGGCTGAGCACGGCCGCGCGCCCAGCGCGAGCGAGGTCACAGGGATACGCCAATGGGTGTTGGCTCATGTTCGCGGCACCGTGCAGGCCGATATTCTGAAGGAAGACCAGGGCCAAAACACCTGCATCTTCTCCACCGAATTCAGCCTCAAAGTGATGGGCGACATTGCCCAGTATTTTGTGCAGCACCAAGTGCGCAATTTCTACAGCGTGTCCATCAGCGGCTACCACATCGCCGAGGCCGGGGCCAACCCGATCAGCCAGCTGGCCTTTACGCTGGCTAATGGGTTTACTTTTGTCGAAGCGTATTTGGCGCGCGGCATGCACATTGACGACTTTGCGCCCAACCTAAGCTTTTTCTTTAGCAACGGCATGGACCCCGAATACACCGTCATGGGCCGTGTGGCGCGCCGCATCTGGGCCGTGGCCATGAAAGAGAAATACGGCGCCAACGCCCGCAGCCAAAAGCTCAAGTACCACATCCAAACCAGTGGCCGCAGCCTGCACGCCCAGGAGATCCAGTTCAACGACATTCGCACCACGCTGCAAGCGCTGATCGCTATTTACGACAACTGCAACAGCCTGCACACCAATGCGTTTGACGAGGCCATCACCACACCCACCGAAGACTCGGTGCGCCGGGCCATGGCCATCCAGCTCATCATCAACCGCGAGTGGGGGCTGGCCAAAAACGAAAATCCCTCACAAGGAGCCTTCATCATTGAGGAACTCACCGAATTGGTCGAAGAGGCGGTGTTGGCCGAGTTTGTCGCCATCGCTGAGCGAGGTGGTGTTTTGGGTGCCATGGAAACGGGCTACCAGCGCGGCAAAATTCAGGACGAGAGCATGGTCTATGAGACCCAAAAGCACACCGGCGCGCTGCCCATCATCGGGGTCAACACCTTTCGCAACCCCAAGGGGGATGCGGTGCTTGATAACCCAGAGTTGGCCCGCAGCACCGAGGCCGAGAAGCAAAGCCAGCTGCAGCGCTTGGCCGACTTCCATGCCCGCCATGCCGCCGAGGCACCCGCTGCGCTTAAGCGCTTGCAGCAGGCCGTCATCGACAACCGCAACGTCTTTGAGGTGCTGATGGATGCGGTGCGTGTGTGCTCATTGGGTCAGATTACCCATTGCTTGTTTGAAGTGGGCGGCCAATATCGGCGCAATATGTAGAACCTGTGCTACTTGGGCAGCAAAGTCAAGAACTCGCGGCGCAAGTTCATGTCGTTCAAAAAGGCACCGCGCATCACCGAGTTAATCATCTTGCTGTCTAGGTCTTTGACACCGCGCCAGCCCATGCAAAAGTGCGAGGTCTCCATCACGATGGCCAAACCGTCAGGCATGGTTTTGGACAGGATCAGGTCCGCCAATTGCACCACTGCTTCCTCTTGAATCTGAGGGCGCCCCATGACCCATTCGGTGAGACGCGCATATTTGCTTAATCCGATAACGGTGGTGCTCTGGTTGGGCAGCACACCGATCCACACTTTACCTATCACCGGACAGAAGTGGTGGCTGCAAGCACTACGCACCGTGATGGGCCCCACAATCATCAGCTCATGCAGCCGTTCAGCGTTGGGAAACTCGGTGATTGTGGGCTGCGGCACGTAGCGGCCTTTGAAAACTTCGTTCAGGTACATCTTGGCGACACGGTGGGCCGTGCTTCGCGTGTTGTGGTCGTGCACGGTGTCGATGACCAAACTGTCCAGTACACCTTGCATTTTGATCTCCACCTCGGCGAGCAGCTGCTCCAGCTCGCCTTCGTGGATGAAATCGCTGATGTTGTCGTTGGCGTGACAGCGTTTATTGGCCAGTTGTATGCGCTCGCGTATGACGCTGGACAAGGGCCGACCTTCGTCCATCACCGGTGCGCCTTCCACCGCGTGCGCATAGACCACGGCCTGTGGAGGCCGCCCGTGCTTAGTGGGTCGCAGTTGACGCATGTTCATGGTGTTGGGCTTTCCTTGCTGGGGTGGCACTCAGGGCCACTATTGGCCTTTTTTAGGTACGCAATCAGGTCCGCTCGGTCGGTGGCATCGGGTACACCGTCGTAGGTCATGGAAGTTCCTGGCACCAGCTTCAAGGGTTTCTTGAGAAACAAGTTCAGTGTTTTTTCGTTCCACACCAAACCTGATTTTTTCATGGCTGGGGAATAGTCGAAGCTAGGCACCACGCCTGCGCGGCGGCCTATCAAGCCGCAGTGGTGCGGGCCGACCCGGTCCATGGCCAGCGCATGACACGCCAAGCAGCGCGCATACACCTGTTCGCCATGGACGACATCGGGCGCGCCGGCCTGTGCCAACAAACTGGTCATGCCGAGTGTGATGGCCCACGCGGCGCTGCGCAGGCAGTGGTGGACGGACTTCATGACATGAATGCAGAAGGAACGGGAGCCTCACCAATCGCTTGGCGTAACACGGCCCAGTGCATGGCCTCGTCGCCCAAAATGCTGGCAGCTGCCTTAGCCAGGTCGCGGTTACCAAACAGGGGCACGGCGCCCAGGTAGGCGCTGACGGCACCTTGCTCCAGTTTGGCGGCGAACTTCAGAACGTCGAGCTGCGATTTCAGTTGGTCAACGGGGAAGCCGTACTTGGCCTTGGCCACAACCGCTTTGCCGCCCAGCTTTTCTACTGTGCTGGACAAGAGTGCAACGTGCTCTTTGTGGTGACCCTGGAAGGTAACGGCTAAATCGAGCACCGGCTTGGTCAGCAAACCGCTCTCAGCGCCCAACTGGTAGGCGGCAATGGCTTCCAATTCGGCGCTAATGGCGGTGTTGAGGATTTGCACATCCCCCGCAGTAGGGCCGCCGACTTTCGCCGCCAGCGCATCGTTGCCGGCCATCAGGGCTACAGCTGCCCCTGATAGAACCAAACCACCTGATCGGCCCAAAAATAGACGACGGGCGGACAAGGGATCAGAAATTTTGAAAAAAGACATACCAGCTCCAGTAAAGAAGAAATAAAAACACAGAGGAAAGTGGGTCGTCAAGCGGCGGCCCGAGGGAGCCCTACGAGCGCGGCGATGCGCGCGCGCGGGGAATTGCAGCCAGCACGCCCGCAACGATTTTGTCGCAGCGAGGGCCGGCAAACGAAAACGCGTCACCGACGGCCATGTCGATGTCCCGCGCCAAGCCTTCGCGCAGAAGGCCACGGGCTCTGAAGTAGCGCGAGCGTACGGTGGCCTCAGGAATATCCAGCGCGGCAGACACTTCTTCTATCGTTAGTTCTTCCACGCCACGCAGCATGAACACGGTGCGAAACTGTTCGGGCAGGGTGTCAATGCGGGCTTCTATTTGGTGACGCAACTCGGTGCGCATGACCGCAGGCTCGGGTTGCTCGTCGGGGTTGGCTTGCATTTGCTCCTCCGGGGGGATGGCGTCGGTGTCCACAGCGGCATTCAGTGAAACGACCTGTGCGCCAGTGCTGCGCAGGCGGCCTAAGGCCTCATTCACCGCGATGCGCACCAACCAAGTGGACAACTTTGCGTCGGCGCGAAACGTGCCCAGCGCACGCCAAGCGTGCAAATAGGCCTCTTGCACCGCGTCTTGTGTGTCATCGTCGTTTTTGAGGATGCTGCGCACGGTGCGAAACAGCAGACGGTTATGGCGGCGCATGATCAAGGCGAACGCGGCGTCATCACCCGCCAAGGCAAAATGGACCAAATCAATATCTGAATCGGTCTCAGCGGGTTCGGAGTTGGTATTTTTAAGGGTGTTCATGTGTGTTCCTGCCTATTAGATGGCGTTCAGCAGCTTGGCGTTCCGGTTTTTTCCAAGGCCTTAATATGAACCTGACTGCCGCCAACAGCAAGCCAGAGTGGGAACGGCGTAAACGTGGCGCCCATCTAATGGGCGGGAGGCAGGAAAACACCCCCTCGGTGCCCCGATCCCTCCAATAGAAAGAAGAACGTACCCCATGAAAATCGCTACGTCCATATTGAAATGACCGTTGACCTTGTCTACTTGTGGGTCGATGGTGCTGATCCGGCGTGGCAACGCAAACGCACCCACGCCTATACCCATTGGATCGACCAGAATCCGGATGCACTGGCGGTGCATGGCAACACGGCCGGCCGTTACCGCGACAACGGGGAGTTACGCTTTAACTTGCGTGCGTTAGAGGCTTTCTTTCCCCACCATGGCCATATCTATATCGTCACGGATGGCCAGTCACCCGATTGGCTGCGCCCTTCGCAAGGCTTGACGGTGGTAGACCATCGCGCGTTAATGCCGCGTGGCACGACTGGCGTTTTTGACTCGGGGCACATTGAGTCCTATCTGCACCATATTGAAGGCCTATCCGAGCGATTCATTTACTTGAATGACGATGTCTTTTTTGGCGCGCCGGTGGATTTGGATTGGTGGTTTTGTCCCCATCCAAAAGTGTTTATCGAAACCACGTCGGTCACTGATTTTGAGACACTGCAGCCACAAGCGACCGCTTTGGTGAATGCATCGATCCTGTCGCGCCAATGGATGGGCAGCCAGTACCCTGGCTACAAACACGATTCGCGGGTGTTCTCGCACGCGCCGCGCCCCATGCTCAAGAGTGCCATGTACGTGTTGGAAGGCCTGGCGCCTGAATTGTTTGCACAAGTACGCTCCACTGTGTTTCGCTCGTGGCAGGTGCCCGCCATCGTGCCCGATCTGGTGCCGCGGTGGATGGTGCACAGCGGCTATGCCGTACAGCGCACGCTAGACCCCCTGCACATCCGCACCGGCGATCCGGACGCTAAAACGCAACTGCAATATTTGGTGGCGCACTGGGGGCAATTGCCCTTCTTTTGCATCAACGATACCTGCGATGACGCGTTGGATGAAGACCCCCGTTTGCTGCGCATCGCGCATACGCTGGAATCTTTGTTGCCAGTGCCATCGTCCTTCGAGTGGGTCAATTGACTCCTGCGTGGCACTAAGGCGCCGTGGTTTGGCGCACGGCATGCTCCCATTCTTCCATGCGGCCTTTTGCCTTGTCGCGTGCCATGGTGGGACGAAAGGTGCGGTCAGCGCGCCATTGGGCGCTTAGCTCAGCCGTGCCAGCATAGAGCCCGGTGCCCAAGCCCGCCAAGTAGGCGGCGCCCAGGGCGGTGGTTTCAATCACGGCGGGGCGCACCACTGGGATGCCCAGCAGGTCGGCCTGAATCTGCATGAGCAAATCATTGGCGCAAGCGCCGCCGTCCACCCGCAATTCATTGACTGGGCTGCCGCCACGCGATACCGCGTCGCGACTCATCGCGTCCAGCAGGGCGGCGCTTTGGAAGGCAATACTTTCCAGTGCCGCACGGGCAATGTGGGCCATGGTGGTGCCGCGCGTGATGCCGGTGATGGTTCCGCGCGCTTCCGGGTTCCAATAGGGCGCACCCAGACCGGTGAAGGCGGGCACCATCATCACGCCACCGGCGTCCGGCACACTTTGCGCCAGTGCCTGCACTTCGCCACTGGCCTGAATGGCCTGCAGTCCGTCACGCAGCCACTGCACCACCGCGCCGCCCACAAACACGCTGCCTTCAATGGCGAACTCGGGCGTGCTGCTGGTTTGGGCTGCACTGGTGGTGAGCAGCCCGTTGGCGGAGGTGTGAAAGTGGGTGCCGGTGTGCATCAGCATGAAGCAGCCAGTGCCATAGGTATTTTTGGCCATGCCCGCCGTAAAGCAGGCCTGGCCAAACAGCGCACTTTGCTGGTCGCCGGCCACGCCGCCAATGCGAATGGGGGCGCCCAGTACATCGGTGTGTACGCTACCAAAGTCGGCGCTTGACGGGCGCACCTGGGGCAACACGCTGGCGGGAATGTCGAGCATCTGCAGCAGTTCTTCGTCCCACTGGTTGGTGTGCACATTGAACAGCATGGTGCGCGCGGCATTGCTTACATCGGTGGTGTGCACGGCTTGGGCGCGGGTGCTGTCGCTGCAGCCACCCGTGAGTTGCCATATAAGCCAACTGTCCACGGTGCCAAAGGCCAGCTCACCGGCTAGGGCTTGCGCCCGCGCGCCCGGCACGTTGTTCAAAAGCCATTGCAGCTTGGTGCCCGAAAAGTAGGCGTCTATGCGCAGGCCCGTCTTGGCCTGAATGGTGTTGGCTTTGCCGTCGGCACGCAGCTGGGCGCAGGCCGGTTCGGCGCGGCGGTCTTGCCAGACAATGGCGTTGTGAATGGGTTGGCCGGACTTGCGGTTCCACACGACGGTGGTTTCACGCTGGTTGGTGATGCCCACCGCGTGGATGTCGCGCGCTTGCAGCCCCGCCTTGGTCAAAACTTCGCGGGCAGTGGTCAACTGGGTGCGCCAGATCTCCAGCGGGTCGTGCTCGACCCAGCCCGGTTGGGGGTAGATTTGTGGCAACTCGCGCTGTGCCATGGCGACGATTGTCCCGCCTTGGTCAAACACGATGCTGCGGGAACTGGATGTGCCTTGGTCAAGGGCGAGTAAATAAGTCATCGAATGGGTTTTTTGGAAAAAGTGGCTGGGGCCGCTGGTTTATTGCATGCAAACGTCTAGGCGAACGTTGGCGGCGTCTAAAAGGGTCTGGAACGGCTCGGGTGGTTTGGCATCGGTGAACAGGCGGTCTATTTGTGACAGCTTGGCCGCCTCGACCATGGCCGGGCGGTTGAACTTGCTGGCGTCTGCGGCTAGCCACACCTCGCGCGCTTGGGCGATGATGGTTTGGGTGACTTTGACCTCGCGGAAGTCGTAATCGCGCAAGGTGCCGTCGGACTCAATGCCAGAGATGCCAATCACCGCAATGTCGACCTTGAACTGGCGAATAAAGTCCACCGCCGCCTCACCCACAATGCCGCGGTCGTGCGAGCGCACCATGCCGCCGGTGACGATCACCTCAAAGTTGGTATTGCTGCTCAAAATGGCCGCCACATTGAGGTTGTTGGTGATCACCCGCAACCCGGTGTGGTGCAGCAATGCTTCGGCCACGGCTTCGGTGGTGGTGCCGATGTTCAGAATCAGGGAGCAGTCATTGGGAATTTGCTGCGCAACCGCGCGCGCAATCCGCGCTTTGCCTTCGGCGTTGAGGCTTTGGCGCTGTATATGCGCGATGTTCTCCGTGGTTGAACTGGGCACACGCACTCCGCCGTGGAAACGGGTCAGGGTGCCCGCCTCTGACAGGCGCTGCACATCACGGCGTACGGTTTGCAGGGTGACAGAGAGTACTTCTGCCAGGTGCTCGACCGATACCGAGCCCTGTGCGCGGACTACGTCGATGAGTTTGAGTTGGCGGGGGTTGAAATTCATAGTTCGAAGACCGCAAAGTTAATAAGTCAGTTGCGTTGCCACAGGGGTTTGAAAACCCGTAAACGAAGTAAAACGAACACAAACGAATAATTTATGTACAATAACGAGCATTGTCGCTTATTCCACGGATTATGACCCAAGCCTCCACGCCTTTGTTGACCGACCGCGCTGCGCTCATCACCCGCTTAGCGGAGCCCCATACCTATGACATGGCCATCATCGGTGGTGGCGCCACGGGCCTGGGGGTTGCCTTGGACGCGTCGCTGCGGGGCCTGAGTGTAGTGTTGCTGGAGTCGCACGACTTTGCCAAGGGCACCTCGTCGCGTGCAACCAAGCTGGTGCACGGCGGCGTGCGTTACTTGGCGCAGGGCAATATTTCACTGGTACGTGAGGCATTGCACGAGCGCACCAACCTGCTCAACAATGCGCCCCACCTGGCCCAGCGCTTGGCCTTTGTCATGCCCTCTTACCACTGGTGGGAAACCCCGTTTTACGGCATCGGCCTGAAGATGTATGACCTGCTCGCCGGCAAAGCGGGCCTGGGCACTACCGAGTTTTTGAACCGCGACCGAACCCTTGCCTGCTTGCCCGCCGTCAATGAGAAAGACCTGTGCGGCAGCGTCAAATACTGGGATGGCCAGTTTGACGACGCCCGCCTGGCTCTGGTGCTGGGCCGCACCGCAGCCGCCCACGGCGCGCTGTTGGTGAACTACTGCGAAGCGGTTGGTTTGATTCACGAAGCGGGCCGTGTGGCCGGTGTGCAGGTGCGTGATACCGAATCTGGCCAGGCGATGGACGTGCGCGCGCGCTGCGTGGTCAATGCCACCGGTGTGTGGGTGGACAAGCTACGCGAACAAGACGGGCAAGCATTGGGCCGCGTGACCAAGCCCATCGTGGCACCCAGTCAGGGTGTGCACTTGGTGGTAGACCGCGAATTTTTGCCGGGCAACCATGCCCTGATGGTGCCCAAGACGGCAGACGGCCGGGTGCTGTTTGCGGTGCCCTGGTTGGGTAAGGTCATTTTGGGTACCACTGACACACCGCGCAAAGACCTGGCCCGCGAGCCCGACGCTTTTGCCGAAGAAGTGGCGTTTATCTTGGACGAGTCGGCCCGCTACCTCAAACGTGCGCCGCGCCGCGAAGACGTGCGCAGCATGTGGGTGGGTCTGCGGCCTTTGGTCAAGCCCGCCGACGACGAGGGCGACAACACCAAGAGCATTAGCCGTGAGCACACGGTGGCCATCAGCCGTTCTGGGTTGGTGACGGTGACCGGCGGCAAGTGGACCACCTACCGCGCCATGGCCGAAGACGTGATGGACAAGTGCCAAACTGCTGGTCTGCTGCCAGAGGCGCTGCCACCGTCGATGACGGCCCATTTTCCATTGGTTGGTGCACCCGATGCGGGTGCACCAACAACGCCTATTTGCGATGCGCCGGGCGCCCATTTGTATGGCCAAGAGCGTGCGTTGTTGGAGCAACTGCCAGGTAAGGATGTGATGGTTGCACCCAACCTCTCAGAGGCGATGGTGCGTTTTGCGGCCCGGTATGAATATGCCCGCACGGTGGAAGATGTGCTGGCACGGCGCAACCGGCTTTTGTTCTTGGACGCGCGCGCTGCTGCTGCTGCTGCCCCAGCGGTGGCCGCTATCTTGGCCGACGAGTTGGGTCGGCCTGTGCCGATCGACGATTTCTTGGCGTTGACCGAGCACTACCTGGCGCTGCCCTAAAAGGCGGCCAGGCACGGGCTGCTTAGTTCAGCAGCGGCTCGCCACCCATGTTTTCCCAGGCCTCCTGGTCTTCGGCGTCGATGGCGGCATCAAACGCTGCACGGCTGGCCAGCGCTTCTTTGGTCAGTGGAATCAGTGGGCGGTCCAGCGGGCGCAGCTTGCGCCTACGCAGGCTGCGCAACTGAGAAGAGCGCTCCATGGTCTGCAAGACCAGTTCCGGCTCCATCATGAGGCTGAAGGGGTTGAGTGCCAGTTGTGCTGTTGTCATGGTGCTTCTCCTGTTACATCGTTGCGCCGCCTAAGAGGGGTAGCGCATGGTGTAACTGTAGACGCGGTATCTAGTAACTGTAGTCGGCATCCGGATGTAATGCCTGTAGGAATTTGCCTTACAGATCAGGACGGTGTCGATCAATAGAACTTCAAAAACCGTCCTGGATAGCGCGCCGTCAGCCAGGTCAGCAGGGTGTATTTCAGGGCCTTACCGGTACCAATGGCCACCAGCACACCCGGCCAGAACGGATCGACCATGGCGTACAACAAGAGCGCTGGTGTTTGGGGCAGCGGTGAGGCCGCAATCACCAACAGTGCAAACAGTCCGTAGCGCTGTAGCCAGTTGGTGGCCCATTGCCACGACTGCATCTGCACCAAATCTGGGTAATGCTGGGCAATCGTGTCCCAGCCCACGCTGTGAAATACCAGCACCAGCGCGCAGGCGCCCACGCCGCTGCCCAGGCCAGACAAGAGGCCCAAACTCAGCCAGCGCTTGGGTGCTAGCAGCGTCGCGGGGACGAGTACGGCCGCAAACGGAAAGCTAAACGTCAGCGTAATCGCGAACGCAAAAAAGCCCACCACCGCGGGGTAGTAGCGGTCAGCGGCGCTGGCGGCCAGAGTGGTGCGCAGCCAGGCGGGGATGAAGCTTTTACGCATGGGTGGGGCCTGCAGGGAAACACCAGAAGTCTACCCGGCTGGCACTTCAAACTACTTCAAAGTGCATCACGCACGCCCAGGACACTGCCTACACAACGCTTGGTTGCAAACTGGCGCGTTTCCGCCTTGTCCAACCGGGCCACCAAATACGGGTTGCTGTTTATTGCCCTCACGTTTGTGGCGGTGGGCTTGTTTGAGCTGATGCGCCTGGAGCAAAAGGCACTGGTAGTGGGCGCTATTGCGCTCTTCCTAGTGCTGGCTATGGTGATGATGCTGACCCGCAAGGTGGACTGGTATTCGCGGTTGCAGCGGGATGGGCAGAGATCGGTGGGGGGCTGATGGCATCGCCGTTTTGTCGAGCCAGGTTCAGCCCTGGAGCGCTTACTTGAGCGGTTGGTTTTTGTTGAACTCTCCAGTTGAACGTCGTTCCATCCGATAGGGTGAGGGTTTCGCAATTGGTTTTTCAGTCACATCTAGGAGACGCGTTATGTCTCCCGTTACGTAAAAATTGCCCCTGTAGCGATGCGTGGTGTCAACAAAAGTAATTTCGAATCGCTTGGACTGGAACGCGTTTAGATTCGGATTGGTAATGTTTTTATGGGCAGCAGAAATATCAGAGAGTGGCAGGGCGGTGCTTGAAAACACTGACCCAGTGTAGTCAATGAGCGATAGGTAAAAGCGAATCGGCTCCCACTGCGCTCCGGGGGTCAGACTCGTGACCAATCCGAAGTGGTTGGAGGTTTCTGCGAAGACTTCATAAGAGTCAACCCCTGAGCTTTGGAGGTCATTGCCGATCGATATTGACACGTTATCGGGTGCGCGCACGCCGTTGACTACGCCGATCGTTGTATTGCCAGAGCCCGCAGGCAGACTAAATGACGTTCCAAAAGCTTCGTCGACATTGCCTCTATAAATGCCTTTGTCGTTGGAGTGCGAAGTGTTGGCAACCAGGGAGTCAAAACTGAAACTGCCGCGAAGCGGATCACCAGGTTTAATCCAGGTATTTGCAGGAAAGAAGGAGGAGGTCACCGCACCCTCAAAGGAGTAGGTCCTGATGGCTGCTTGTGGTGCCAACGCGATGAAACGCAGTGGCAGGATTGCCAATTTTGCCGATTGCAATAAGTCCACTTGAAGCTCCCTGGGTGTTGTTAGGGCAATGTAAAACGAGGGCGCGCTTATCTGCAAACGTCCGAATGGAAACTTTGGCTGTGGTTGTGCAGCAATACGGCGCTCAGCGGGCTAACGTCTTCTTCCTTCGTCGTGTCAGCAGTGTTCATGGCGAGTTCAGTATGGTTAAAAAATGCACCTTAGCAAGTCTCGCGGTCCAGGTCCGTGCGATTGCGCACATTACGTCGGCAACCAGTTTGCCCGCCGCGCACAGGTAATCAACAGCGTCTTTTGGCGTCCGCTTCGCAGCGGTGCAATAGCCGCGAGGGCGTCAGTAAAATCCCGCGATGAATCTGGGTTTGGTTTTTTATCACGGTTGGGGGCTGGACGTCAATTTTTGGCAACCCCTGGCCGCGCGGCTGTCGCAGCACCCCCAAGTGTTTTTCGATGCGGGCTACTTTGGCGCCCCTCAAAATCCCAACTTGTCACCCGACAACCGCTGGGTCGGCATTGGCCATTCACTGGGGTTTGCCCGCGCCCTGCAGACGCCGCCTGCAGGCGGCTGGGCCGCGCTGGTGAGTGTGGCGGGGTTCACCCGGTTTTGTGCCCTCCGGTCTGGCGGAGAAGGCCAACCCCGGCGCGTGGTGGAGCGCATGGTGCGCGCGTATGCACTGGAGCCGCAGGCGGTGCTGGCGGATTTTTTGGCCCGTTGTAACCTCAGCGCCTGCCTGCCTGACTTGAATGCGGTGCGCAACGATTCCCTTTTGGCTACTGATCTGGCGCTGCTGATGGACATCGACGTGCAAGCCCCATTGCGTGCTTTGACGACACAGGGCACATTGCACACCCCCGTTCTCGCCCTGGCCGCGCGCGACGATGCCATTGTGCCCAGCGCACTCACTGAGGCCACCTTTGCCCAGCGCCCCCACACGCGGCTGGTGTGGTGCGGGCAGGGTGGCCATGCCTTGGGTCATGCCGAGGCCGACGTTTGCGCGGCCGCCATCGTCGATTTTCTGGAAACCGTGTGAGCGACAAGCAGCGTATTGCCGCCACCTTTGCCGCAGCGGCGCCCAACTACGACACACATGCCGTGGTGCAGCGCCATGCCGCCCAGCAACTGGCAGAGCGGGCGAAGGCGCAGTGGCCCTTGCTCCAGCCGCCCTCGCAGGCGCCTACACCTGCACCGCAGGTGCTGGAAATCGGCTGCGGCACCGGCAACCTGACCGAACCACTGTGGCACGCCTACCCGCATGCTGAACTGCTGGTTACCGACGTGGCCCCGCCCATGGTCCAGGCCTGCAGCCAGCGCATGGCGGCGCTGGAGCAAGCCTGCGGACCTGGCCACCGTGCCGGGCGCGTGCGGTTTGCCGTGCTTGACGGCGAGCATTTGGATTGCAGCACCGCCGATTTGGTGGCATCCAGCCTGGTGTTCCAGTGGTTTGCCGACCAAGGTGCCGCATTGGCGCGGTTGGCGGCGCAAGTGCCGCGCCTAGCAGTTGCCACCTTGCTAGACGGCACCTTTGCCGAATGGAAAGACGCCCATGCGCAAATGGGGGTGGTTGATGGCGTGCGCGCATTCATGACCGAAGACGTGCTGCGCACCCTGGGCGCGCAGATGGGCGCACGCTGCGAGGTGGAAATTGTGGTGGAGACGGTGCACGCGCATTACCCCGACGTGCTGCAGTTTGTGCGCGCCCTCAAGGCTATTGGCGCCGGTACGGCCCGCCCTGGCCACCACCCCGCGCCCCTGCACCGGGTGCTGCGGGCGTTCCCTCATGGCATAAACGCCAGCTACCGGGTCGCCTATGTGTTGGCAGAAAATACAAGCCTTTTGGGCCGCTAGCCCTCGTAGAATGTACGTAAGCAGCTATCAAATATGTAGCGGTTGACGGCTATTGACGACCCAAGCGCAAGGCCGTTCCTACACTCCCGTGGTTGCCCACGTTGAATACGGCCACGGCCTGCTTGAGGCGCTCGGCCTGCTCGCGCAAGCTTTCTGCGGCGGCAGCGCTTTCTTCCACCAGCGCAGCGTTTTGCTGCGTCATCTGGTCCAGGTCACCAATGGATTGGTTCACGCCCGCAATGCCGCTGCTTTGCTCGCTGGCGGCGGTGGTAATTTCACCGATGACGTCTGCCACGCGGCGCACCGACTGGACAATTTCTTCCATGGTGCTGCCGGCATCGGTCACCAGTTGGGTGCCGGACTCCACCTTTTCGACCGAGGTCACGATCAGGGCCTTGATCTCTTTTGCGGCTTCGGCCGAGCGCCCGGCCAGTGAACGCACCTCGGAGGCCACCACGGCAAAGCCGCGCCCCTGCTCACCGGCACGGGCGGCTTCCACTGCGGCGTTGAGTGCCAGGATATTGGTTTGGAAGGCAATGCCGTCAATCACCGAGATGATGTCGGCAATCTTCTTGCTGCTGGCATCAATCTGCTGCATGGTGTGCACCACCTGGGTCACCACCTCACCGCCGCGCTGTGCCACGCTGGAGGCGCTGGCCGCCAGCTGACTGGCTTGGCGGGCGTTGTCGGCACTGTGCTGCACGGTGTGGGTAATGGTGCCCATGCTGGAGGCGGTGGACTGCAGGTTGGCGGATGTCTGCTCGGTGCGCTGGGCCAGGTCGCTGTTGCCCTGCGCGATTTCGGCACTGGCGGTGGCAATGCTGTCGGTGCTGCCGCGCACTTCGCTGACCATGCGCGCCAGCGACTGGTTCATGTGTTTGAGCGATTCAAGCAAGCGCCCGAATTCATCCTGCCGGTCGTTCTGGATGTCGGCACTCAGGTCGCCACTGGCAATGCGCTCGGCCAATTCATTGGCTTTGTCCAGTGGCTCCCGGATGGAGCGCACCAGCCACAGCGTGCCACTGAATACCAGTGCAATTACAACCGCCAGACCGGTCAAGATGCCGTAGGTGTTGCTGGTGCGTCGCTGTTCGGTTTCGGTTGCGATCTGGGTCACATGCCCCTTCTGCAACTCGACCATCTCTTTCTGGGCGTCGATGTACTGCGCCATGGTGGGCAGGTATTCGGCGTTCAGCAGTTTCAGTGCCTGTTCTGCATCACCGCTCTTCTTGACGTCCCGCGCCTTGTTGCGCAGGCCAATCACTTTTTGGCGAAGGTCACTGATTTTCGCCATCTGCGCTGTGTCTTCATCGCGCAAGGGCAGTGATTCAATTTTCTTTTGCAAGACTGTAATTTGACCACTGGTTGCAGAGACTGCATCCTTAAAAATCGCCTCCAAATCGCCGCCAGACGACAATAAAATCGCTTGGTTGCGGGCCGCATTGGTCTGCGTCAGGCCGGTCCACTCCGTCGTGATCTGCACCAAATCGACCGCCACCATCTGCCGCGCACGCCCATCGGCAAGAATGCTGGCACTGCGAACCAAACCCACAAAAGCTACGGCTGCAATCAGTGCGACCACCGCGGTGATGAAGACCCACAATTTGGTGGAAATTTGCATTGTTCTCAGCCCCACGGTCTGCTCCTTTTGAATGGGTTTTCTAATCCTCTGGAAAGTTCAGATCAGGCTGAACGGCCCCGCACATCCTACCCTTGGCAGGTCGATTTGGCGAAGAAAATGGGCTGGGTTTACCCTAGCGTGCAGATGGCATCGTCACCACCGGTCGGTTGGGTTGGCCCAATAAGGTTAAGGGCAAAATCGACCCCTGGCCCTCTTGGAATATGCGCGTATAGCTATAAATTGTGTAGCAAATTGGCAGGATGCTGCCGGGCTTTTCGCAGCGACAAGTCCTACTATCCCTGTGGGCCAGGTGCCGACGTTCACGAGTGACAGTTACCGTCTTTTGACCGCATGACACCCATGCCGCAGAACTCACGTACGTGACCGCTGTCGCGCCGCCTGCGCCCCGGCACGCCGCAAGCTAGCGCTGACAAGCGCCGCGGCCAGCGTGACGAACCACGAGTAATACACCCACAACAGGAAAGCTAGCAATGGCGCGAAGGCTCCGTAAATAGTGCGATACGTGGGCACATGGGCGAGGTAAATGGCAAAGCCGTGCTTGCCCAGCTCGAACGCAATACCGGCCAGCAGACCGCCCGTGATCGCATCGCTCCACTGCACAACGGTGTTCGGTACAAAACGGAACAGCCAGGCAAAGCCGGTTGCGCTTAGCACTACTGGCCCCATATTCAGGGCATGTAGCAGCCAGGCGGGCCGTATCCCTGCATGCCCGTTAGAGGCAGTCAGAAGATAGGACGCAGCCCACAGGCTCGAACCGATGATCACAGGACCGGTAACCAGTAGAGAAACGCACAGGGACAGGCGTCGTAGTAGCGGGCGCGGCTTCTTAACCTTCCATATCCGGTTGAGTGTGTTCTCCACACTCAGGAGCAGCGTTAATGCCGACACCAGCAACACCACGAAGCCGACCAGCGTGAGACCGCGGGCGTTGCCTGAGAACTGCGCCAGGTGCTTTACCACCGTCTTGGCGATGTCGGGCGGTAGCAGCCCGCGTAGAAGATATTCTCGAATCACTTCCCCAGTCACGCGCAGTGCAGGGACCCACGCGAACACGGCGAAGCACACCGCCAGCAGCGGCACCATGGACACCACAACCGTAAAGGTGAGGCCGCCCGCCGTCTGGGCGAGGTGTTCTTCTCGACTGCGTCGAAGAATGGTGCTGAGCAGACTACCCTGGCTGCGGCTTGAATTTGTCATCGAAGCAATATATCCAACATCCAAAAGCTGTCCAGGGTGAGTACGCGCAAACGCAGCAATGCAGCTTCATTGACTGCCCGCTGCAGGGCATTTATTTCGCTGCAATGGAAGTCGGGCTTGGGCCACCTGATTCGACAAGTCTGGGCCAGGTGCCGAAGTTTGTGAGTGACCGGTAACTGGAAGCCAGTTAGGCGCTGATCACCAACCGATCGCTTTGGAGTCGTTTTCCCGATACCAACTGCTGGTCGAGTTCCGGCAGTTTTCTGGCGGCATATAGCATTGGGTACATTTGTAATATGATTTGCTTACTCATTGGGGAGTAGCCGCTCTTCGCTTGAAGAGGCTTACGTCAACATACTTGACCTTTCGGTCATGGCGTAAGCGGTTTCTGAGCTTGGCAAGACCTTTGACTGCATCGCTTCCGCATAGGCCGGGGAGGCGTTGTGGTCATTCGTCTTTTGTCCGGCCTGGGAATATTTCATGGAAGCTCTCCTCGTCTCTACTGGCGTTGTCGCATTGGCCGAAATCGGCGACAAGACTCAACTACTTGCTTTTATCCTGGCCGCGCGGTTCAAAAAACCTTTGCCGATCATTGCAGGAATTCTCTGCGCGACCATCATTAATCACGGACTCGCAGGTGCCCTCGGTGCGTGGATAACTTCCATGGTTACCCCTGAAATCATGCGATGGGTACTTGGTGCATCCTTCATCGGCATGGCCATCTGGACCATGGTCCCGGACAAAATTGAAGACGAAGAAACACGGATTGCGAACAAGCTTGGCGTGTTCGGAGCCACGTTCATTACCTTCTTCTTGGCGGAGATGGGTGACAAGACCCAAATTGCGACGGTGGCATTGGCAGCCCATTACTCCAGTGCCTTCATGGTCGTGCTCGGTACAACCATCGGCATGTTGTTAGCAGACGTGCCCGCCGTGTTCGCGGGCGACAAGTTGGCATCCAAGATTCCTATGAAACTGGTGCATTCAATTGCAGCCGGCATATTTGCGTTGCTTGGAATCGCAACACTCCTCGGTGCAGGCTCGAGGTTTGGGTTTTAGAGGCTCGAATATGCAACCTTGAAAAGTCAACTATTCAACAATATGCAGAAAAAGTATTTGGCGCTGCTGAGACTGGCCCGCGCTTTGTACAAGGTCCAGCTTCACACCACGCGAGGCTTCTATGCAGCTAATTGCTAGCGCGAAATCATGGGCTCGGCAGGTTAAGCGGGATGTCGTCGCAGTCTATTTCGCCGCCCGTGATCCACGGACTCCGCTTCTTGTGCGGTTGCTCGCTGTTTCGGTTGCCGCGTACGCACTGAGCCCTATCGATCTTATTCCGGACTTCATCCCGATCATCGGGTACCTAGATGACTTCCTGCTTGTCCCGCTGGGTCTCATGCTTGTCATTCGCATGCTGCCGCCAAAAGTATTGATTGACTCACGTGTCAAGGCAGCCGAAATACTTCAGCGGCCGCGAAGTCAATCAGCAGCCGTCATCATCGTTGGTATCTGGATGATCGGTCTGGCTGGTCTGGCATATTGGCTTTTATGAGTATCCAGTCGATTCTTCCTCTCTTTCAGTGAAATGATCTGCAAGTAGTTGCAGTCAGAGGACATTTCGGGTGTTTCGAGAAAACTGATCTATCTGACCATCGGCAATGACTATTCCAATGGAAATGCCTCAAAAGTAGATGGGATCAATGACCGGTAACGGGCAGCGAAAATTATTGGGCGTAGGTCGCCTTTGGGTCGATTCCTGCGACTTAACCCGTCCAATCGAATGTCCGCTGAACCACCTTCTCCAGCCATTGTCAGGCCCAAGCTATACCCCTGTCGGGGGCCAACGGCTGCCATTGGCGCGGGCATCTTCTGCAGGGTCCAACGGTGGGCCGTCGTGTGGCGTATGTCCTGCTATACGGGGCCATTTACTTGATTGATAATGGACCGCACATGGCTCTTTCTAGACCCCACCGTTGCATTCTGCGCATTGCCAGCTTGGTGCTGGGGCTGCTTCTGGTGCTGGTTGCTCCTGCGCAGGCGCGCGAGGTGCGCGTAGGTGTGTATGCCAACGCGCCCAAAATATTTTTGGGCGCCGATGGCCAGATTTCAGGCATTTTTGGCGACCTGTTGAAAGCGATCGCCGCCCGTGAAAACTGGACCCTGATTCCGGTCGTGTGTGAATGGCAGGCGTGTCTGGATGCGGTCCATCAGGGCCAAATCGACCTGATGCCCGATGTTGCATACAGTGATCAACGGGACAAGCAATTTGATTTTCACCAAATCCCTGCTTTGTACAGCTGGTCCCAGCTCTACCAGCGCCCAGGGATGGGCATTCAGTCGGTACTGGACTTGCGTGACAAGCGCGTAGCGATACTGCGCGGCTCGATACAGCAGAGTTATTTAGAAAATTTGCTCAGCAGCTTTGGTGTGAAGCCGCAATGGGTACTGGTCGACACGCTGGCTGACGGTTTTGCTAAAGTGGCAAACGGCGATGCCGATGTCGCGGTGGCAAATTACCAGTTTGGGAACATGCTGGCAATCCAGTTAAAACTGGATGAAACGCCCGTCATGTTCAACGCGATTCAATTGTTCTACGCGACGCGCAAAGGTTACAACGCGGATTTGCTGGCGGCACTGGATAGACACCTTGGGCCTTGGAAGCAGCAGCCCGGATCGGTGTATTTCACAGTGCTCAAACGGTGGGCCAGCGAGCCACCGGCAACGGTGGTTCCCGTGGCCTTTTGGTGGGGCTTAGGTGCCGTGGTTGCCATGTTGGTGCTGGCGCTTGGTTTTACGGTATTGCTGCGGCGCACCGTGCGCGAGAAGACGCACCATCTGCAGGAAAGCGAAGACAAGCTCAACGCCATCCTCGATAGTGTCGCATCACCCATTTACATCAAAGACCTGGACTTGCGCCATCTGTACGCAAACGCGGCAGCGTGCGCAGCGTTGGGGCGAACCAAGGCCGAGGTTGCGGGTAAGACGGCTTTTGAACTCGTCGATGCGCAAACCGCAGAGCAGTTTCACCACAACGATTTGCAGGTGTTGGAGCATGGCGCGCAGGTGACCGTGGAAGAGACCATGGTGGTTGCAGGGGAGCCCCGCACTTTTTTGTCTGCGAAGCTGCCTTTGCGCCGTCCCGATGGCAATACATATGCCTTGTGCGGGATTTCCACCGACATAACGGACATGAAGAAGAGCCGCGAGGCCATTCACCAGCTTGCATTCTTCGATCCCCTGACCCAGCTACCCAACCGCCGACTGTTAATGGACCGTATGCACCAAACGCTGGCTACGCGGGACCGCACGGCACACGATGGCGCATTGCTGTTTATTGATCTGGACCATTTCAAGACGCTCAATGACAGTTTGGGCCACGACATGGGGGACCAGCTACTGCGGCAAGTGGCCGAGCGTTTGCGCCATTGTGTCCGGGACCAAGACACCCTTGCGCGACTGGGGGGTGACGAATTTGTGGTGATGGTGCAGGACTTGAGTGTGGATGCACGCGACGCTGCGCGCCAGGTTGAAGCGATAGCGCAAAAGATTGTGTCGATGCTTGCACAACCCTACACGCTGGGAATACACCAGTACCAAAGCAGCGTAAGCATTGGCATTGCCATGTTCTCAGACCCGCAAAGTACGCAAGAAGAGTTGCTCAAGCGGGCGGATTTGGCCATGTTCCAGGCTAAGGCCGATGGACGCAATACCTTGCGTTTTTTCAACCCCGATATGCAGACCCAAGTCGCTGCCCAGGTTGCGCTGGAAGCGCAAATGCGCGAGGGCTTGGTGCACGAACAGTTTTTGGTCTATTACCAACCGCAGGCCGACGACACAGGGCGCTTGTTGGGGGCTGAGGTACTGGTGCGCTGGCAGCATCCGCAGCTCGGCCTTGTGTTGCCCGGCCAGTTCATCGCGGTTGCAGAGTCCAGCGGTCTGATTTTGCCCTTGGGGCAATGGATTTTGCGTGCGGCATGCCAGCAGTTGGTGCGGTGGTCGCACCAGCCCTCAATGGCGCACTTGGATTTATCGGTGAACGTCAGTGCGCGGCAATTCCGCCAACCGAACTTCGTGCGCGAAGTACTCGCCGTGCTCGATGAAACCGGCGCTCCAGCCACCCGGCTGGAGTTGGAGCTGACAGAGAGCCAGTTGCTGGATGACGTAGACAGCGTGATCGCCAAAATGCATGCCCTGCAGGAGCGGGGTGTGCGTTTTGCGTTGGATGACTTTGGCACAGGTTACTCAAGCCTGAGTTACTTGAAGCGACTGCCACTGAGTCGACTCAAGATCGACCAATCGTTCGTCAAGGACTTGTTCATCGATCCCGACGACACCGCCATCGTCAAAACCGTTATTGCGCTGGGGCAGGCTCTTCAACTTGAGGTGATCGCCGAAGGTGTTGAAACCCATGCGCAACTTGCAGCGTTGAAGCGGCTGGGGTGCTTGCAGTTTCAAGGCTATTTGCTGGCACGCCCTGGGCCTGTTGCGGTGGTGGAACAGTGGCATATGCCAAATGCAGCGCTAGACGCACTGTATTAGGCCGATTGGGTCGACTGGGCACATTTCCCGCGCTACGGGGTGATTTGCCCGATATCTGGGTGCTATGGCAGTGGCGCTGCCAAAAGGCCCGCCAAATTCACCAAAAGGTGCACCAGCATGGGCGGGCCTAGGCCGCCGGTGCGCTCATAGAGCCAGGTCATCAGGCAAGCAAAAATGGCCACGCTGCAGGCCCACACCACACCCGCCACAGACAGATAGGGCCACAGGTAGAAAAAATGAATGGTGTGGCGCAGGGCAAAGGCCAGCACCGAAATGCTCCAGGCCGCTGCCAAGGGTAGGTGGCGCTTGAGGCTGTCGTACACATAACCCCGGTAGAACAACTCTTCGACCACCGGCGCCCACAGCAGCACGATCGCGCCAAAGATGCCCCTGGCCGCCATTGGGGACATGTGCTGGCGCGCGGCGACTGTTTCAACCATCAGATTGGTCGCCCCGCTGATAGAGTAAAACGGCTGTTGCAAACCCAAGTGCTGCAGCAGCGCGTTGTAGCCCAGGGTAAATACACCGGAGTCAACCAAAATCCCCACTGCAGCTGTTGCCGCCGTCAATTTCCACAGCGCCTTGCCAGTCAGTTTGGTAGCGCGTATGGGTGCCACACCCACCAGCAGGGGAATCAGCAAGGCCAAAGCGCCATAGGCAAAAAAGTAAGGCGCCCATGGTGCGTTGGTAGTCTCGATGCGGCACAACACCGTCAACGCCACCGTCACCACCAGAACGCCGGGCAAGGAGGTCAGGGCCGCGCGCAGCCGGTCTAGGGCCAATGGCGCGGCGGTGTTCATGCAGCCGAGTCCGCCACCGTCATCAACCGCACCCGCACACTTTTGCCTTTGACCTTGCCCGCGTTGAGCTTGGCACAGGCGGCTTTGGCAATGTCGCGCGCCACCGCCACGAAGGTGCAAAACTCGGTGACCTGGATCTTGCCAATCTGCTCACGGGTGTAGGCGGCGCCGCCTTCTTCGCTGGTCAGCGCGCCCAGCACGTCGCCAGGGCGGATCTTCTCTTTGCGGCCACCCAAAATCTGCAGCGTCACCATGGGCGGCAACAGCGGCGCGGTGCTGGCGGCGGTTAGGTCATCCAGCGGGTAAAAGGTAGACGGTTTGTTTTGGTACTGCTCAATCTTGCCCAGCGCGCCCATCTCGTTCATGCTGACCAAACTCAGCGCCACACCCGATTCACCGGCGCGCCCGGTGCGGCCAATGCGGTGCACATGCACCTCGGGGTCGGGGGTGATGTCGACGTTGATCACTGCCTCTAGCTGGCTAATGTCCAGCCCGCGCGATGCCACATCGGTGGCCACCAGCACCGAGCAACTGCGGTTGGAAAACTGGGCCAACACCTGGTCGCGTTCGCGCTGCTCCAGCTCGCCATACAGGGCTAGGGCGTAAAAGCCTTCTTCTTGTAAGAGCGTGACCAAATCTTTGCATTGCTGCTTGGTGTTGCAAAACGCCAGCGTGCTCACCGGGCGGAAGTGGCGCAGCAATTGGCCCACCACATGCAGGCGGGTTTGGCGGGTGACTTCGTAAAAACGCTGTTCAATCAGGCTCTCGGTTTTGGGCGGCGCAATCTCAATGCGCTGCGGCTCGCGCATGAACTGCTTGGCCAGCTTCTCAATGCCTTCGGGGTACGTCGCTGAGAACAACAGGGTTTGCCGTTCAGCCGGGCACTGCTTGGCCACTTTGACGATGTCATCAAAAAAGCCCATGTCTAGCATGCGGTCGGCTTCGTCCAGCACAAGGGTGTTCAGGCCCTCTAACGTGAGGTAGCCGCGCTCCAGGTGGTCCATGATGCGCCCGGGCGTGCCCACCACGATGTGCGCGCCGTTCTCCAAAGAAGCCCGCTGCCCGCGCAGCGCGATGCCGCCGCACAGGGTCACCACTTTGATGTTTTCTGAAGCCCGCGCCAGACGGCGAATCTCTACCGCCACCTGGTCGGCCAGCTCGCGCGTGGGGCACAGCACCATGGCCTGCACCGCAAACCAGCGGGGGTTCAGCTTGGCCAAGAGCGCCAGCGCAAAGGCGGCGGTCTTGCCACTGCCGGTTTGGGCCTGGGCGATCAGGTCTTTGCCTGCCAGCGCAATGGGCAGACTGGCCGCCTGAATGGGCGTCATCTCTAGGTAGCCCAGCTGGGTTAGGTTGGTCAGGGTGGCAGCGCTAAGGGGTAGAGCGGCAAAGCCGGAGGATGCAGTGGCTAGTGCCGGGGTGTTCTGGAGGGTCATGCCTTGATTATCGCGGCTGGGGCGCCGTGGGCTCGGTTGCGGTACGCTAAACACTATAATTTTGATAGCTTGCTACGCAAGTTCTATGAGGGCTAGAGGGCGATTCGATGCTTAATTTTATGCGCTAGACTGGCTCGCGTCGGCCTAGTGGAATTGGCATGCGGATTGGGCGACGGCTGGTTGAATCCATGGCGAAACGTAGCGGCATGGGCTCCAGCTTGGTTGGCTGGTATCGACCCAAAGCTGACTTCCGCTCCATCGAATTCAATACCTGGCAGCGGACATTCAAGGACGCAGCAATTGCGGCTTCAATGAACTGTTGATGTGCTTCGCAGGTCGACGGTCAAGCCGCTTCGCACCAAAATCTTAAATGTCTCTACGAAAGCGGATCAGGTCCACTTGCGCAAGTCAACCGCCGCAGCCCGGCTACGCACAAATTTTTGGCAGATACAGGATCTTATCCGGCATGAACTGGTGCCTCCTAAATCACAGGGTAGAACCAACCATGCGAGGAAATTGATATAGCGCAATACTTTCGGTGACACTCTCGCCGACACTAGTGTGGAGAGCATGCAGATGCCACACAGAAAGTGCGAAGTCCCCTGGGTAAGCTGGAAATTTTTCAATCAACAAGACTTCTACTAATCAGGACATCCCTATGAAGAGCTTTTTTCATCCCCTCTGCCAGGCCATTACTGTATCCGTCGTCATTGGGTTAGTAGGTTGTAACAAGGTACCTGAAGCTCCTGCAATTGCTGCGCCGAATATCGCAACTGCGGCGAATGTTTCAGATGCCGATATTACTAATCACGTCACGACTGCTTTGCTACAGGAGGTCACTTTGAAGGGATTCAATATCGAAGTCATCACCACAAAAGGTGATGTGCGCCTAATTGGCGTAGTAGATACCCAGAGCCAGATAGATACCGCTATCAAGCTCAGCCGAGAAGCCGAAGGCGCCCACACAGTCCATGATGAGCTGACCATCAAAAAATGATCCTCGTGAAAATAATATCCACATGGTCAGATCAACCCCTCGCAGCGTGAATACCCGATACGCCGCAGTCTCAATTGCACTTCATTGGTTGATGATGGTCCTGATTGCCGCAGTCTATGCTTGTATGGAACTGCGGGGATTTTGGCCAAAAGGAAGTGCGCTTCGCGAAGGGCTAAAGACCTGGCATTTCATGCTGGGGCTCACCGTACTGATGCTTGTTGCCGTGCGCATTGTGGCGCGCCTGACCAGTACAACGCCGCCGATTATGCCCGCCCCACCGAGGTGGCAGGTGGTAATGAGCCGCATGATGCTTGTGGCGCTCTATGCACTGATGATTGGCATGCCGTTACTTGGGTGGCTGACGCTGAGCGCAGAGGGCAAGGCGATTCCGTTCTTCCCCGTCCGGCTTCCGGCGCTCGTCAACGAGAGCAAGTCCGTCGCCGATTGGGCCAAGGAGCTTCACGAAACTGGCGGTAACGTCGGCTACTTCCTCATCGCGATGCACGCAGCCGCAGCCCTGTTCCATCACTATGTCGTTCGTGACAACACGCTGCGCCGAATCCTTCCATAGTGATACCGGAACAATTGCCGCAGCGAAGTCATCGTTCACAATACTTTTAATCAGGAGATAGCATGAAAATTCTGGTCGCCACCGATGGATCGAAGTCTGCATTGCAGGCCGTCAAGTACGCGAGCAAGCTGATTCGCCAGCTGTCTTCAACATCCAGCTCGGTCACGTTGATCAGCGTTCATGACGATGTCGCCCTGCGGCACGCCAAAGCGTTTGTCGGCCGCGATGTCGTGGCCGACTACCTGCGTGAACTCAGCGAGAAGGAAATGAAGCCCGCGCGCAAGGCACTCGACGCGGCCGGCATCAAGCACGACATGGAAGTGCGTACTGGCCACGTTGCGCAGGAGATCATCAAGTGCGCAAAGGGCGGCAAGTTCGATCTGATAGTGCTCGGCGCCAAGGGACGCGGCGCGATAGCGGATTTCCTGCTCGGCTCGGTCGCACAAAGGGTCTTGAGCACCGCCAATACGCCTGTCCTGCTTGTCCCCTAGGACAAGCTCTCCGTGCTCAATTGAAGGCCGAACGCCACTGACCGACACAGCCCCTGCGTTAACAGCATCGCCTAAGATCCTGCCCCATACGATGAACCACGACGACTCATTCGAAGATACCGAAGACACTCAACACACCCCGGCCGAACGCGCCGCGGCCGCTTCGCGCAGCACGTGGGTCAGCGTAGGCGTGAATCTTGTACTGACCATCACGCAAGTGGTAGTGGGCGTGTTTGCCAAATCGCAGGGTCTGATTGCCGACGGCATCCATTCGCTATCCGATCTCGTGGCCGACTTTGTGGTGCTGTTCGCCAGTCACCACAGCAAAAAAGACGCCGACTCTGAGCATCCCTACGGGCATCACCGCTTTGAGACTGCTGCCTCACTGGCACTCGGCGCCTTGCTGCTTGCCGTAGGCGTTGGCATGTTGTGGTCGGCCGTCCGCAAACTCGAGGCGCCAGAGACAGTCGAGCAGGTGCACGTCGTGGCGCTGTACGTTGCTGGTGGTGCGCTGCTGGCCAAGGAGCTGCTGTTTCGCTACATGCTGTCGGTGGCCAAGCGCGTGAAGTCGAGCATGCTGGTGGCCAACGCCTGGCATGCGCGATCTGATGCAGCCTCTTCGCTGGTGGTCGGCCTGGGCATCATCGGCAATCTGGCCGGCTACCCCATCCTTGATCCGATCGCCGCGCTGATCGTCGGCTTCATGGTCGCCAAAATGGGTTGGGGGTTCGGCTGGGACGCCCTCCACGATCTGATGGACCGCGCCGTGGACGAGCAGGAGGTCGAAGCCATCCGCAAGACTTTGACGGAAACGCCAGGCGTATGTAACGTGCATGACTTGCGTACCCGAAAGATGGGCGACATGATCGTCGTCGATGCACATATTGAGGTAAATGCATCCATCAGCGTAGAAGCAGGGCATGACATTGCAGTCGAAGCGCGACAGCGTGTATTGCAGCGCCACCGCGTGCTGAACCTGATGACACACATAGACCCCGGGAAAAGACCTGACCTAGACCACGACTCTGGGACGGTCACGAACAGTTCAGCAGCCCAACGGGGCCGCGCGGCTGATGCATGAAGGTCTCACAAACACCGAAGCCCGGGAGCGCCTGACGCGCGACGGGCCTAATGAGCTGCCGGTCTCGCAACCTCGCAGCGTGCTGCGTTTGCTGGCTGACGTGGTCACCGAGCCGATGTTTTTACTGCTGGTCGCTTGTGGGGCAATCTACCTTGCGCTGGGCGACCGTAACGAAGCACTGATGCTGCTGGGCTTCGTTTTTGTTGTCATGGGCATCACCTTTGTGCAGCAGCGTCGAACCGAACGCTCGCTTCAAGCGCTGCGCGACATGTCCAGCCCACAAGCGCTGGTGCTGCGCGGCGGCGTGGTGCGCAAGGTGGCCGGGCGGGAGCTGGTGTGCGGCGACAGGGTGCTGCTGGCCGAGGGTGACCGTGTACCCGCCGACCTGGAGTTGATCGAGGCATCCAACCTCAGCGTTGATGAATCGATGCTCACGGGCGAATCGGTACCCGTCAGCAAGCAGGCGAGCGGGGTCCAGCCATCGACGACCCCGTCCGCCGAAAACCAGGCGTTTTCCGGTACGCTGGTGACAAAAGGCACAGCGCAAGGCTGCGTTACCGCCACGGGTGAGCGCAGTGCTTTGGGCCGCATCGGCAAGTCACTGGCCGCGCTGGGCAACGAGAACACGCCCATCCAGGACGAAACCCGCCAGGTCGTCAAGCGCGTGGCAGTGGTGGGCCTGGTACTGGCGGCAGGCCTGGCTGTGGCGTACTGGGTCAACACTGGCGACTGGCTGTATGGCCTGCTGGCAGGTTTGACACTGGCCATGGCCATTCTTCCCGAAGAACTGCCTGTGATTTTGACGCTGTTCCTGGGGCTGGGTGCCTGGCGGCTGGCGCGCGAGAAGGTGCTAGCGCGCAGCATACCGGCAGTCGAACTGCTAGGGGCGACCACCGTGTTGTGCGTTGACAAAACCGGCACATTGACCGAGAACCGCATGGCTGTTCGCCAGCTGTGGACCGAAGCAGGTGCTTACGACAGTGCCAGGGCAGGTGCGACGCCACTTCAGGAAGCCCTGCACAGTACGCTTGAATTCGCGGTACTGGCCAGCCATCGCCGGGCGTTCGACCCCATGGAGACAGCCATCACTGAAGCGGGCAAACGCCTGCTCGCAGGCACCGAGCATTTACACAGCCACTGGACGCTGGTGGACGACTACCCGCTGTCCCGCGAGATGCTGGCGATGTCGCGTGTGTGGCAATCGCCAGACCAGCAGGCGCGAATGATCGCTGCCAAGGGTGCACCCGAAGCCATCGTTGACCTGTGCCACATGGATCAGGCGCGCCAGGCCGCTGTTGCCGCGCAGGTCGCGGTCATGGCCAGCGATGGTCTGCGTGTGCTGGGCGTGGCGCGGGCCACGTTTGCAGCCGGTGAGCTGCCAGAAATACAGCATGACTTCAACTTCGAGTTTCTTGGACTCGTGGCGCTGGAAGACCCGGTTCGCGCTGACGTGCCGAAGGCGATTGCCGAGTGCAGAGCCGCAGGCATCCGCGTGGTGATGATCACTGGCGACCACCCGGCGACAGCGGTCTCAATTGCGCGGCAGGCCGGCCTGATGGCCGGTGCCACGGCAGCTGACCAGGTCATGACGGGCGCAGAGCTGACAGCGCTGAACGACAAAGACCTGAGCGCCCGGCTGGCCGACACACACGTCTTTTGCAGGGTGCAGCCCGAGCAAAAATTGCGTCTGGTTCAGGCGTTTCGGGCACGCGGCGACATTGTTGCAATGACGGGTGATGGTGTCAACGACGCGCCCGCACTCAAGGCCGCGCACATCGGCGTGGCCATGGGTGCGCGCGGCACAGATGTCGCCCGTGAGGCCGCTGCGCTGGTGCTACTGAGAGATGACTTCTCATCCCTGGTGACAGCCGTGCGATACGGACGCCGGGTGTTCGCCAACCTGCGCAAGGCGATTGTTTTTGTGGTGGCAGCGCATGTGCCGATCATCGGCCTGTCTGTCCTGCCAGTGCTGTTCGGCTGGCCCATGCTGCTGATGCCGGTACATATCCTGTTTTTGCAACTCATCATTGACCCGGCCTGTTCGGTGGTATTTGAGGCCGAACCACTGGAGGCCGACGCCATGACCCTGCCACCCCGGCGAAGCGACGCCCGGCTGTTTGACAAAGCCGTGCTGATTCGTGGGCTGTGGCAAGGCCTGGGGCTGCTGGCGTTGCTGCTGGGTGTCTATGCACTGACGCGTGCATATTCAACATCCGACGATGTGGCCCGTGCCATGACGTTTTTTGTGATGGTGTTGGCCAATCTGGCATTGATCTTTGCCAACCGTTTCTGGAGCCGGTCAGCGCTGCTGGCGCAGAGTGGATCAAACCGGGCCTTTATGTGGATAGTGCTGGCCACTGTCCTCCTTCTTGCCGTCATCCTCGGCATACCTGCCATACGTGGCCTGTTCTCGTTTGCCAGCCCCTCGCCGGTGATGCTGCTGGCAGGCGTGGGCGTTGCGCTGTTGAGCCTGCTGTGGTTTGAAGCGGTGAAATGGGGGCTTGGGCAGCGCGGCAAGCATTCCGGCTGATTTCAGACCATGAAGAAACTTGTGCCCCAGCGTTTGCTGGCGTATAGACAACCTGTATTGCGGATCACAGAGTTAATGTATGAAAGCAACGCTTGCCGAGCCAGGCCGCACAACACCGGAACGTATAGCGCCAGAACATACAGCGCCAGACCTGTTGTTGACGCGGGCCAATGTGCCTTCGATTAACAACTCCCAAACCGCACACATCAACACGGCCTTCAGCACATGACCGCACTCCAGTTACTGACCATCATCGTTGCCGCACTGCTTGTGCAACTGGCGCTGGGCATCGCCGTGGTCGCCCGAAGACGCCTTCACCCTCTGGCCCAACTGCCTGGCCCGACAGTGGCCGTCACACCCAAACTGGCAGTCGGTGCGTGGTCTGGATGGCGTGCCTTCCGCGTGAGCCACCGGCATCACGAAGACGCGGCCCAATCGCAGTGTTCGTTCTACCTCGCCCCGATAGACGGCACACCATTGCCGCCCTTTTTACCGGGCCAGTACCTGACGTTTTCTCTGCCTGCAGGTGAGCCGGACGGCGCAGCAGGCGCAGTGGCATCGTCCATCACCCGCTGCTAGTCCCTGTCTGATCGACCTGACCCTTTGGACTACCGGGTCACCATCAAGCGCGTGCCCGCAGTGCTGATAGCTGGCGGCATCGGCATCACGCCCATGATCAGCATGCTGCGCTGGTGTGTGGCAGTGCAACCGACACGCATCGTCCACCTTTACTACGACGTGCGCCACAGCGGTGACCACGCTTTCAAGCAGATGCTCGAACAAATAGTTGTGGAGCACACTGCTTTTCACCTCCATGTTGCTTACAGTCAGCCCGGCGCTGAAGATGTGGCCGGACGGGGCTTTCAGCACGCAGGGCGCGTGGACATTGCCCTGCTGCGCCAAACTCTGCCACACGGCCGCCACCAGTTCTACGTCTGCGGGCCACCCGCCATGATGGAGAGCCTGGTGCCCGCACTGGTGCAATGGGGCGTGCCGCAGCAGGATGTTCACTTTGAGGCCTTTGGCCCGGCATCCATCAAGCTGCCTGGAACTGCGGCCAGCGAATCGGTAACTGCACTTGCAGAACCTCTGGAAGTCAAATTCAGCCGTTCCGACCGCACCCTTGCTTGGGATGGCCAGGATACCAATCTGCTCGACTTCACGGATCGGCATGGCCTGGTCTTCGCCTACCAGCACCTAATGGTCAGCCCGGGGCCGCTGGCTGCTGGCCATGCCGAACTCACTACCAGCTGCTTTTCCTGTCGCACTGCCCCAGAGCGGTTTTAAAACCTCATTTCACCAACATCTGGCCCAGCAGGACTGCATGGCCTGCCACAGCGACCACGCCGGGCCCAAGCTGACGCAGATCAGCCGCAAACCGTTCTCCCACGCGCTGTTAAAGCCTGAAGTCCAGCAGAACTGCGTGAGCTGCCACACCAAGCCCACCAATGAGATGCACCGCCCGCTCATGGCCCAAGCCAGCTATCCAGGGCACCGGCTTCGGCGCCATTCCCCAGTCAGCTAGAGCGCCCGCTTCGTGGCCCCAAAAAAACCACAAGATCAATCCCAGCAGCGGAAGCAGCAGCACCACCAGTATCCAAAGAAGCTTCTTTTCGTTGCTGGCAGAGCTTTGGGTAATGTTGAGGATTGCCCAAATGTCGCCTGCAAGCGCTAGCAGGCCCAGCAGGCCGCTGTACCTTGTGTGTTCCTACGGGGCAATCTGGGCCACCACCTGGTATTGCAGGGCGATGTCCCAAACCCTGCCCCGCAAAGGACGCCTTCCATAGAATGCACAAACGGCCGCAACGTCAACAACTGGAAGCCCCATGAAACAAAAATTTCCCCACATTGCACTCACCGCCTTGTTACTGGCGGGCTGCGGCACGCAAGTGGTCAACCCCGTTACCGGCCAGACCGAGCGCACGGTGATGGACGAGCCGGCCGAGATTGCCGAGGGCGTCAAAGGCAACCAAGAGGTGCTCAAGGAATACAGCGTCTACGCCAACCCGCAAGTGCAGGCCTATGTGAATGGCCTAGGGCAGAAGCTGGCAGCCCAGTCGCAACGCGCTAACTTGCAGTGGCACTTTACGGTGCTCGACAGTCCCGTCATCAATGCCTTTGCGTTGCCCGGCGGCTATGTGTACGTTACCCGCGGCATCATGGCCTATATGGACAGCGAGGCCGATTTGGCAGGTGTGATGGGCCACGAGATTGGCCACGTCACCGCGCGCCACGGTGCCCAGCGCGCCACCACACAGCAAAACGCGGGGCTGGGTGTGTTTGCCGCCAGTGTGCTGGGTGCGGTGTTGGAGAGCCAGGGTGTCACCGGCGCGGGCGACTTTGCCGGACAGGTCTCGCAGACCGTGGCGGCGGGTTACGTTGCGTCTTACGGGCGCGATCAAGAGCTGCAGGCGGATGGCCTGGGTGCCGAGTATCTGTCGCGCATCCATTTTGACCCGCACAACATGGTTGACGTGATCAAGGTGCTCAAAGACCAAGAGCGTTTTGCAGCCGACCAAGCGCAGGCTCAAGGGCGACCCGCGCCTACGCAAGGCGGCTGGCTGGCGTCGCACCCATCTAACGACCAGCGGCTGAGCAACATCAGCAACCTGGCCCTGCAGTACGAAGGCGCCAAATACGGCGACGAGGGCCGCGCCCGCTACCAAAAAGTCATCCAAGGCCTCTCGTTTGGTGAGAGTGCCGACCAGGGTGTGACCCGTGGGCAGAACTTTTACCATGTGCCTCTGGGCTTTGCGATCACCGCACCCCAGGGCTGGCATATCCAGAACGCGGCCGACACGCTGAGCATCGCCAATGCCGCACAAGACGCTATTTTGGCGATCCGCGTAGTACCCACCCAGGTGGGCAAAGACCCCAACACCATCATTCGGGAACTGCTTAAACCCACCCAGGGGCGCACCGAGTCCACGCAGATCAACGGCATCACCGCCACCCGCTTTACTGGTATGCGCCAAAACCCGCAGGGGCAGGTGCAGGCGGTGGAAGCCACTGTGCTCAGCGGCCCCGGCGACACCAGTTATCTGTTGCAATCAGCGGCCAAAGACGCTAGCGCCTTACAACGCGCCCGCAGTGCCCTGCGCGAGGCTGAGAACAGCTTTAGGCCCTTAAGCACCCAAGACAAGGCTGCGGCCCGCCCGTGGGTTTTGAAGCTGGTGGCTTTCCCCAAAGGGGGCTTTGCGGAGTTGGCCAAAACATCGCCCATCGAAAGCCCCGAGCAGCAATTGCGTTTAATCAATGGCTACTACAGCGGTGGCGAGCCTAAGCTTGGCCAAATGGTCAAGGTTGTGGTGGCAAAGTAGGGGCGCCATGCGCTTGCAGCGACACATCCCCGCCACAGCCACCGCATTGGCGCAGCGGCAGATGGCGAGGCCTTGATCGGCGTTAGCCTTACCCCTGCGTGGTACGCGTCTCTTTGCCCTTAGCCAGCTGCCGAAACAGCCCCTCTTGCGCCACGCAGGCCACCAGTTCACCAGTACGTCTAAAGATGTTGCCCCGGTTAAAGCCGCGCCCGTGCGCAGCGGTGGGGCTGTCGGATGCATACAGCAGCCATTCGTCCATACAAAAGTCACGGTAGAACCACATGGCGTGGTCCAGGCTGGCAGTCATCATGTCGGGTTGGTAGAAGGTCACGCCGTGCGGGCGCATGCTGGTGGCGAGCAGCCCAAAGTCAGACGCATAGGCCAGCAGGCATTTGTTCAGCGTGGGGTCCTTGGACACGGGGCCGGTGGTGCGAAACCAGGCGTAACGCTCGGCAGACTTCTTCTCGGGCTTGAAGGGGTTGATCGGGTCCACTTGGCGGATCTCGATCGGACGGTCGCAAATGAACTGTTCGCGGATGCTGGCCGGGATGCGGTCTTTCACCGCGCGGGCCAGGTCCAACTCCGACAGCAGCGACTCGGGCGGGGGCACGTCGGGCATGGCGATCTGGTGCTCAAAGCCGGTTTCGGGCGCTTGAAAGGATGCCGACAAAATCAAAATGGCCGCACCGTTTTGTATGGCCGTTACCCGGCGCACGCTAAAACTTTTGCCGTCGCGCAGGCGGTCCACCTGGTATTCAATGGGTGCGGTCGAACTGCCCGCGCGGATGAAGTAGGCGTGCAGCGAATGCGCGCCTAAACCTTGGCAGGTGTTGGTGGCGGCCACCAAGGACTGGCCTAAAACGTGGCCGCCAAACAGTTTGCCAAAGCCCAGGTCTTGCGTTTGGCCCAAGTAGCGGTCAGCGCCAATGGGTTGCAGGGTCAGCAGGTCCAGCAGGTTTGCCAATGTGTCGCTCATGCGGTTTCCAATCAAAAATTTGCGGGGTTTAGTTGTCGGCCTTAGTTGTCGGGCTTAGTTCAGCGCCATGCTCAGCTTGCGTCGGTAGGCGGCCACCAACTGGGCCTGCGGGTCGAGCGGTGCAACGGCTTTGCCGGCAATCTCAATACCGCCCGCCGTCTTGCCCGCCGCTGCCGGATCGACCTTGGGTTTGGGCGGTGTGAGCAACTCCAAAATCGCCACGTACATCTTGCGGGGCACGGCATCACCCCAGGCTTTGTCGCGCATGATGATTTCTAGCAGCTCGTCCATGGCGCCGGTCCACTCGCCGTGCACCATCAGCACACGGGCTTTGGCCAGGCGGGTGTCAAAGTCGCGTTTGTTGGTGGCAGTTATGGCATCAAATTGGTCGCTAGCCCAAGCGCCCCTTGGGTCAGTTGTTACAAATTTAATAGCGTCTAGGAGCTGCCCCAATGCCTCAAAACGCAGTTGGCGCGGAATCTCGGCCAAGGCGGGGGCCAACGCGGCCTCTGCGTCGTCCAGCATGTTGCACTCGATCAGCAGCTTCACGTAGTCGTAGCGGGCATCGTCGTTGCCGGGGTTGATGCTCAGCGCCTCGTGCAGCTTGTGCAGCGCGGCCTGCGGGTCGCCAGCGGCCAGCAGGGCATGGGCGTCCTCCGCGTCGGCTTGCGCCTCCAGCGCGTCAAGGGAGGCGACGTGTTTGTCCAAGAAGGCCTTGACTTCGCTCTCGGGCTTGGCGCCCATGAAGCCATCGACCGGTTTGCCATTCACCATCAACACGCAGGTGGGGATGCTGCGAATGCCAAACGCCTGGGCCAGCTCTTGCTGCTGGTCGGAGTCAATCTTCACCAAGCGAAAGCGGCCGTCGTATTCTTCCTCCAGCTTTTCCAGAATCGGGCCAATCACCTTGCACGGGCCGCACCAGGGCGCCCAAAAATCGACCAGCACGGGTACGGTGGCAGAGGCAGCGACCACTTCAAAGTCGAAGTTTTCAACGGTTACGTTAATCATTTGGGATAGCTCGGGGCGAAAAAGTAAAATAGGCGATCAACTCGGGCGGCAGGCCGGCAGCGCTGCACAACACACTTTATGAACATTCAAATTGGCGTCGTCATGGGGTCTAGTTCCGACTGGGACACCATGCAACACGCAGTCCAGATTCTCCAACAGTTTGGCATCCCGCACGAGGCGAAGGTGGTTTCGGCCCACCGCATGCCGGACGACATGTTTGCCTACGCCGAAGCGGCGGTCGGCCGGGGCCTGCGCGCCATCATCGCAGGTGCCGGGGGGGCAGCCCACTTGCCGGGCATGTTAGCCGCCAAAACGACGGTGCCGGTGCTGGGTATTCCGGTGGCCAGCAAACACCTCTCGGGCGTGGATTCGCTGCACAGCATTGTGCAAATGCCCAAGGGCATACCGGTGGCCACCTTTGCCATTGGCGCCGCCGGTGCTGCCAACGCAGCCCTGTTTGCGGTGGCCATGCTGGCTGCAGACAACCCTACCTTGCGCGAAAAGCTGGACGCCTACCGCGCCCACCAGACCGAAGTGGCCCGCGGCATGACCGTGCCGCCCGCCTTATGAATCCAAACCCAATGCTTCCCGGCGCTGGCGCCGTGGGGCCCAGCGACCCGCATGCCGATCTGCCGCTCGGCGGCCACCCAGAGCTGACGCTGGGCGTCATGGGGGGCGGCCAGTTGGGGCGCATGTTTGTGCACGCCGCGCAGCGCATGGGTTACTTCACCGCCGTGCTCGACCCCGACCATTTAAGCCCCGCAGGGCGGGTGAGCCACCACCATATGCAGTGCGCCTACACCGACCCGCAAGGCCTGCACCAGTTGGCCCAGCACTGTGCGGCGGTCACTACCGAATTTGAAAACGTGCCCGCTTCCGCCTTAGAGGAATTGGCCCGCAGCGTCACCGTGTCGCCCGCCCACAGCGCCGTGGCCATTGCGCAAGACCGTGCCGACGAGAAAGCCCACTTTGCCGACTGCGGTGTGCCGGTGGCGCCGTTTGCGCTGATCGAAAACCCGGCGCAACTGCTCGCCGTTGACGCGGACCTACTGCCGGGGATTTTGAAAACCACCCGCATGGGTTACGACGGCAAGGGCCAGGTTCGCGTGGCCGACCGCGCTGCGCTGGATGCCGCCTGGGACGCGCTCAACAACGTGCCCTGCGTGCTGGAAAAAATGCTGCCCCTGCAGCTAGAGTGCTCGGTCATCGTGGCGCGGGGTGCGGACGGCACCTGCGTCAACCTGCCCGCGCAGCGCAACCTGCACCGTGACGGTATCTTGGCGGTGACCGAAGTTTATGAAGGAAATCTGCCTTCAGCCCTCGTAGAACGTGCGGTAGCTGCTGCAAAATCTATAGCGAATGGCCTGCACTATGTGGGCGTGTTGTGCGTGGAGTTTTTTGTGCTGGACCCGGTCAGCCCCGCCGCGCAAGCCTTGGGTGGCCTGGTGGTCAACGAAATGGCGCCGCGCCCGCACAACAGCGGCCACTACAGCATGGACGCCTGCGACGTGTCGCAGTTCGAGCTGCAGGTGCGCACGCTGGCCAACTTGCCACTCACCCAGCCGCGCCAGCACAGCCCAGCCATCATGCTCAACCTCTTGGGCGATATCTGGCCCGGCGTGGGCCAAGACGGCCAGGCCACTGGCACGCCGCCGTGGGACGTGGTGCTGGCGCTGCCCGGCGCCTTTTTGCACCTGTATGGCAAAGCCACCGCCAGCAGGGGCCGCAAGATGGGTCACTTGACTATCACCGGCGCCAGCGTGGCACAGGTGCGCGCCACGGCGCTGCAGGCGGCGCAGATTTTGGGCATTGCCGCGTTTTGATACGCACGGCATAACCACCCCCGCGCCCTCCCTCACCTTTTTATGCCCGCTTCTGAAGCGACTTTGTCATGATTTTGCCTGCCTCTGCTCCTGAATTAATAGCTTCTTGCGCAGACGTGGTGAGGGCTGGAGGCTTAATTGGCTTACCAACCGAGACGGTCTATGGCTTGGGGGCAGACGCCGACAATGCCAGTGCCGTAGCCCGCATTTTTGCCGCCAAGGGCCGCCCTGCAGACCACCCGCTGATCGTGCACGTGTCGGCGCGTGACGGCGGCATGGCGGGCGTGGCGCATTACGCGGCGCAGGTGCCGCCCTTTGCACAGCAACTCATGTCGGCGTTTTGGCCCGGCCCCCTAACCTTGATATTGCCCCGCCGCGAAGGTGTGGGCGCGGTGGCGGCGGGTGGGCACAACAGCATCGGCCTGCGCTGTCCGGCGCATCCGGCGGCCCAGGCACTGCTGCGGGCACTGTACGACGCACCAGCGGGCCAGGCGCCCATCTGGGGTATTGCGGCGCCCAGCGCCAACCGTTTTGGCCGCGTCAGCCCCACCACGGCGGCGCATGTACAAAGCGAGCTGGGTGACGAATTGCCCATTTTGGACGGCGGTCCGTGTGACCTGGGTATTGAGTCCACCATCATCGACTGCACGCGCGGCGCACCGGTGCTGTTGCGCCCAGGGTCGATCAGCCGCACCCAAATTGAGCAGGCCTGCGGGCGCAAATTGCTGTCCACTGAAGAGCAACTTGCGCAGGAGGAGAAAGGGCTGGCCGCCCCTAAGGCATCGGGCACGCTGGAGTCGCACTACGCGCCCAATGCCACCGTGCGCCTGATGGATGCCAAAGCTTTGCAAGCGGCCCTCACCATGCTGGGCAGCGCCATCGACCAAGCCCCAGGGGACGGTGCGCCCACGATTGCTGTCTACGCCCGCGCCCCCTTGAGGAAAGTGCCACGCGCCATCTTGCTGCGCCCCATGCCCAGCGCGGCGTCGGTGGCCGCGCATGAGTTGTTTTCGGTCTTGCGCGAATTTGATGCCAAAGGGGTCAAGTTGATTTGGATCGAAACCCCACCCGAAACCTTGGACTGGGAAGGTGTGCGCGACCGCCTGCAGCGAGCGGCTGCCCCAGCGCATTAGCTGGCAATACGCGCCAAATTCGCTTAAAAGTGGCGACCCGGATAAAATCGGGCCGCGCCGGGCCACAACCCCGGCGCTAGTGGCGACCCGTCGCCACGCACTTTTAAACGTAACAAACTGGAAAAATCATGCAACTCCACTACCGGATAGGCGCGCTTGCGCTCATTACGCTGTTAGCCGCTTGCGGCGGTAAGGGCGGTGACGACGCGGGCGCACCCGCTGCGGCAGTCACCCCGGTGGTGCCAGTGGCATCGACCTTAGATTTCCCGCTCAGGGCGGCCAATGCCTTGGTGGCGCTAGGCGGCGAGCCAACCGTGACCATGTGGGCCAAAGGCACCCCGGACACCGCCAGTGTCAACGGGACGTGCTCCGGTACTTTGGTATTAAATGCCACACCGATCAACTACCCGCAGCCGTTTGGGAACACCGGTCGGACGCAGTTTTCCATCAACTCGTCCCACACCACGTACAGCAACTGCGCCCCCAGCAGTTCAGATACATCGGTTGTTGTGTTTTATGACGACCACTACCTCGCCCTAGGCTCAGAAGGCGACGGTGCTTACAGCGTTTGGCCGACACTGGCGGCGTACCCCGGTATGGTGACGGTGGGTATGTCTGGCGTGGTGGGAACCGAACAGTTTTATACCGACCGCACCATGGTTACAGCGCTAGGACGGGTGGATTATTCCTACGTGGTGGAGCCCGATACCGCCACGTCGGCGATTGTCAATGTGATTTCGAAGCGCTTTGATGCGACCAACCAGTTGCAGTACACCATCCAGCAGCGTCGCCGCATTCGCCAAGATACGTCGTTTTCCATGGTGTCGTGGGAGAAGGAAGAGCCCGTCCCATCGACCATGCATGTGATTTTCCGGCGCTAGAGTGTGGGCAGTGGAACGGTTTAATCGGCGTGGAACTGGTCTTCGTTTTTACCCTTGAAAGGCGCATAAAAGGCCTTGATGCGCGCCATGTCGGCCTCAATGTCCCCTGTGGGATGAAGCACAGGCCCCAAACCGGCCACTTTGCGTTCGTAGTCCATATAGGCCATGACAATGGGGACCTTCGCCGCCAGCGCAATGTAGTAAAAACCGGTCTTCCAGTGCCGCGTCTTACTGCGGGTGCCTTCGGGCGGAATCATCAGTTGCACAGGGCCTTGCACGGCCACCAGTGCTTTGGTCGATGCCGTCACCAAGTCGTTTGATTTAGAGCGCTCCACTGGGATGCCTCCAAGCCACATCATGATGGGGCGCATCACCGAACGAAACAGGGACGCCTTGCCCAACCAGTAAACGTTGAGGCGCAGCGTAAAACACACCATCAGCGAGTAGGGGAAGTCCCAGTTGCTGGTGTGGGGCGCTGCAATCAGCACTGCTTTTTCGCAACCGGGGGGGAGACTGCCTTCGACTTTCCAGCCGGCAATGCGCAAAAATGTGATGGACAGAGCGCGCAACAGCGTGTTGACAATAGGTGTATCGAATATGGTCTTGTGCATGGGTGGCGGGATTATCCCGCAGCAATCTTCGCTGGTGTACGTTTGTGCCCCATAAATATTTCTCACAGACGGGTCAAAAAAATGAAGGGGATTGGGGTATGAAAAAACACGACTGCCCGTGTGGCAACGGCCAAGACTACAGTGACTGCTGTGGGGTATGGCACGCGGGGTTCAAAAGCGGCATACACGCCCCCACGCCCGAGGCACTGATGCGCTCGCGCTACAGCGCCTATGTGCTGGGTTTGATCGACTACTTGATGGCGACCTGGCACCCCAGCACCGCGCCGGGCGATTTGGAACTATCGCCCACCCAATGGCTGGGGCTGGAGGTGCGCCACGCCGCAATGGCGGGCGACGCCGGTGTGGTGGAGTTTGTTGCCCGCTGCAAAGCGGGCGGCCGCGCCGAACGCATGCACGAGACCAGCCGCTTTGTGCGCGAAGCGGGCCGTTG
>JBBRSA010000035.1:0-41625 GCA_038245855.1 Burkholderiales bacterium | reverse complement strand
TTACCCGGTACGCCCTGCGCTTGATGGATGAGGACGCGCTGGCCTGACAGGCACGGGGGCTGCGCCCCCGCTTTAGGGTTTGAACGGGTTGAATTCTGCGGATTCAACCCGTTTTGCCTTGAAAAACCAAAAAGTGTGGCGCAGTGGCGGATGTGGCGCTATTTCCGTATTTTTCTCTCTAGGGAAAAACATCATATTCCTATAAGGAAAAGAACCTGATATATCCGCCACATCCGCCACTGCGCCACACTCTGCCCGTTTTGCCTTGAAAAACCAAAAAGTGTGACGGGTTGACGGGTTGTGACGGGTATTTGGGTATTTTTCCTATAACCAAAAACATCATATTTCTATAAGGAAAAGAACCCAGAATACCCGTCACAACCCGTCAACCCGTCACACTCTGCCCAATCCGCAATAAAAAGCGCGTTCATTTACCCCTGTGCCTGGACGCGCCGTGACCTTTTTCAGGTGCCCGGTGCGTGCGCGCGATACTGCAATCATCCCGTGCGCGTACCGCACAGTTCAGGCAGGCACCCTGCGCCAGTCGGTAGCCACCTGGCTGCGCCACCGGCCTTTGACGATGTAGCGCACCAGGCTCTTGCTCACCTCGAACTTCGCGGCCAGTCTGCGATAGCCCCACCCCTCACCATGCAAGGCCAGCAGCAGCTCGACATCGGTGTCGGTCAGCTTGGCGTTGTGGTGACTATCACCCACCCGGCGACCGATGTCATTCACCGCGACGGTTCTGGTGTTCATGGCAGCCCTAAGCCCCGATTCATTGCGTAACGCCAGGCATGTCCCACGCCATAGATGCGTGGTACTCCTCCACCCCCAACATCACCTTGTGCACCTCTTGGGGGTCAAAACCGTGGCGCACCACCATATGCCAAGTCTCCAGCACGACGCGGGCTTGGCGCGACTTGACCGTGCCGCGTTGCAGTTCCTGGTTGCAGCCACCCCAGCTATCCCCCCACCCTTTGAACTCCGCCCGGGATTTGTCCGTTTGAGGAAACGGCCCCAGCGCCACCCGCTTTGTCTGAGGATCAGAGTAAACAATCACCTGTTTTATGCTTTTGATGTTGGACATTCAAATTTCCTACTTTCTGTAAAAATTTACACATTCACGTAACACCGTCTCTCCTTGTAAAAACTTACGCATTCACGTAACACCTCTTTCTAGACTTCCTTCCATCCGTTCCATTCCTTCCCCCTAAAGGGGGTGGAATGGAAGGAACGGTTTTGGCTCTTTCCTTCCAAGTGGAACGCGGAATGGAACGATGGAACAAGGCAAACTTTTGCACGTTTAACCCGCAACAATTTGCACACAGCCGCCGTCCTCGGCCAATCGGCCCAACGCAATAAGCGCGTCGTACGCCCTTTTTGCGTCTCGCCCACGGTTGTCCTGCTTGCCGCGCGCAGGTTTTGGCATCCCATCCTTGGCCGCATTGCGCACATCCGCAGGTGTTGCCGCCCCCGACAAGTCCGTCAGGTCACGAGCTGCCTGCAGCACCTGGCGCTGGTTGCCTGTCAAGTCGTCCCCGTCGTCGGGTACCTCTGCGCCCACCTTGGCCCCCGGCAACGCTACGCACGAGGTAACAGGCTCCATGTCCTCATCCTGCCCCAGCACCACATCGCCGAGGTGGAACGGATACTTTGTGCCCTCACCCTCGCCGTCCTTCATCTTGACGATGGTGGCCGCGCGGTAGTCCCCGTTGCGCTCGAGCTGAATGCTCACATCGAAAGCGGCCGGCATACCCGACCACCCCCGGTGCCCCCGGCCCTCGTCCTTGCCGGTATGCCCCACCAACAGCACCAGGGCGCCCGTAGCAGCCACGATCTTGTTGCAATGGGCCATCGCCCTGCCCATGTCCTCGCTGGCGTTCTCGTTCGCCCCTGGCGTGGTCTGGGCCAGAGTGTCCACCACCACCAGCTTCAAATCCTTGATCGACTTGAGGGAGACGATCAAATCCTTGACATCTCCACGCTCCAGCAAGTTGGGCGCGTCTGCCAACAGGTGCATGGGCAACCCGCTGCGCTCCAGTCCGTGGTAGTTCAGGTACGCCAACCCCCGCTTGCGAAAGCCGGTACCGCCTTCCGCGCAGATATAAGCCACCTGGCCGGGGTGCACTTTATGGCCCCGCCACTCCCGGCCCAGCGCCACCGACATAGCCAGGTCCAACACGAAGAAGGTTTTGCCCGACATCGACGGGCCAAACACCATGCCGAGGCCGGTCTCAGGCAATAGCCGCTTGATCGTCCATTTGGTAGCTGGGATGTTGGGGTCAAAAAAGGCCTCACCTGGCGTAAAAGCAAACCGATGCTTTGGAGGCACTGGGGTGTGAACTGGGCTCACATCCTTCACCACATCAAAGTCGTCCGCTATGTTTTCAGTAGCTGGTTGCGCACATTCGGCGAGAGCTAACGGCGAGTTTGGTGCCAAGTTCTCAAAGTCTGCCAGCGTGGCCACCGGTGTGGACTTGGACTTGGCCTTGCCCTTCTGGCAGTGCTCCACCCACAAGTACATCAAAGCGCGGTCGCTGTCCTGGCGCCGATGGTCCAGCGCCACCTCGAACGCGAAAGGGTTCAGGGCCAGCAGGCTGAACACCTCGTCATCAGGCAACCCGGCGTTGTACAAAGCTACCGCCGTGGCGAACAGTTCCCGCGAGCGGTCACCCCGGTGCGTGCCCTCGGTAAGGAAGTCCCGCGCCACGTAGCCGATGTCCAAGTCCTGCAACGCAGGCAGCACCAGCTCGTCCAGTATGTCGGGCAGCTCCAGGCTAATGATGGTGGCCGTCGTCTTGGTCTTGGCATACCGGTCGCTGAGGGCCAACAGGGTCGCCTGCTCAGGGCGCAGCACCTCGAGGGGGCTGACCTTGAGCCGCTGCCCGGTGACAGTCAGGAAACGGGGCTCATGGCCGCCATACACCTCGATACCCACCTCGTGGTTGGTCCAGTCGTTGGGAATCTCGCCCTTGATCAAGATGCGCAGGCCGTTGCCGCTGGGTGACAGTTCGGTGTAGCTGGCCAGCCGGTCAATCACGTCCTGTGCCCACGGCGCAATGGTGTTGTCCGCCACGCACCGGTCCAGGTCAATGCCCACCACGTCGTGCTGGCCGGTCATCACATAGCCCACGCCAGCAAACAAAGTGGGGTTGTCCTGGTAGGCCTTGAGCGCTTGCTCGTAGCTGTACCAGCGCTCAGGCTTGGCCGTGCTGATACCGTAGAACGGGGCCTTGGCATGGGCCGGTATTTTGTCGAACTTCTGGCGCTTTTCGTTCCAGATGGCGCGCCACGGGGCCCAGCGGGCGTTGGCTTTGAGCGTGTCGGGGATGTTGTCGCCGTTGAACGGACGCAACGGGTTTGGGGTTTGTGGTTGGGACATCGTGGGTCAAGGCCCTGGGTCAGCCCACAAGCTGGTGGCGCACCGACGTAGGGAACGGGTTGTGTGCAGAGGGCCCACTGATACGGGCGAGGTGGTCAGCCGATTCCTCCAGGAAGCCGCTGCGGTCCGCGCCCGTCACCTTGATGTACTCCACCTCGACCTTGGCGGAGTCCACCAGAACGGATGCCACCTGGGCCACGGCCCGCGCCCGGTCCGGCTCCATGGGGTTCTCGCGGTTGCGCAGGTCGGCCAGGGTATCGAGCAGGTGCTGGCGCAGTGTGTTGATGTGGGGCGTGTTCATGGGGTTGTGCTTTCGGCTTCTTTGTTAATACGGTTGACTTGACGGGTGATCGCACCCTTGAGCTGGTACAGATGAGCCAGCTCAGGGGACTTGTTTCTAGGGTGGTTGCGCCGGGCGTTTTCTGCGCGCGTGATGGCCTCCACGGCGTCGGGTGTGATGCGCTCCAGCACCGTGGTTTTGCGCCCGGGCTTGAAAACGATGATGTGTTTGTCCGGGATAGGCCCGTTGGCCCCCTTCCAGACTAGGCGCGCCACCGACTCCCAATCGCGCGGGCCCTTCCCCAGATCGGTGATCTTGCGGTCCAGAATGCCCTCGCCGTTAATGCGGTAGCTACCCACCGGCACCCAGTTCTTGTTGGCCGCGCCACACCGCTCGCCTTTTTTGAAACGCGTCTCGTGGCTGCGTCCGCCGCTGTCCCACGCGATACCTTTATTCCAGGGTTCGGTGCCAGGTTTAAACCTCGTCGCCACTGTGCGGGGGTGTTGCTTGCCGCGCTGGATACGCCCGGCGCGGTCGCTGGCAAAGTAGGCCGCGCTCTTGCGCAGGCCCAACGCATTGGCTTTGGCGTACACACGGCCCGCCGTGCAGCCCATGCGCTTGGCAATATCGGCCGTGGCGTTGTCGGGGTAGAGGGACGCCAACAGCGCCAGCTCCTCGGGGGTCCACAACTGGCGAGCGTGTTGAGAATTCGCAACGGCAGCGAAGCTAATCATTCGGCATCCTTCGCGCTGGGCTCCGACAGCAACGCGTTGCCCCGCGCCATGCGATGCAGGACATTCATCTCATGCGCAATACGCCGAACCTCTTTCTCCAAAATCTTGTTCACCAAGGCGGTTCGGTCCGTGTTGCGACTCAGGGCGATGGCATCCAGCGCGGCCACCAGATCAACGGGCGCGAGTCCGCGCAGTTCGGTTTTATCAGCGGCCATGGGTCAGGCTCCTGCTATTGTTTTTGTAGCTGCCTGCGCAGGTGTGGCGGGGGCTGCGGGTGGCTTTTGTGTAAACCACTCAGGTTTCATAACCCTCAACTGCCAAACGCGGGCATCAGGCAAATTTATGCCCCACTGCGATACCGCGCTTTGCGTTATGTTGAAAATTTCGGCAAGCGCCGCAGCGCTTCCCGCCAATTCGATTGCGGTTTGTGTGTTCATCCGCCAATCTTAAGCGAACTTAAGCGTTTTAGGCAAGCAAACTTAAGCATCTTCTGGTTAAGCTGTCTTAACCTATGAACGCCCTCAAAGAACGATTAGCGCACGCACTGGGACACCGCCGACTCCGTGCGGCCGATCTCGCTCGTGCAATCGGCCGCACGGAGTCGGCGGTGTCCCAGTGGCTTAATGGCGAGACGAAATCAATGCGGGGGAACAACCTGATGGCCGTGTGCGCATTTCTGAGTTGCAACGCCCAGTGGTTGGCCTCAGGTAGAGGCGTTAGCGGCTTGGATCACCCCATCGGCCTCACCGCCACCCCGGCCTCATTTGTCACCGAGACAAAAGAACACGGGAAAATGCCCATTAGGCAGTTGCTGGTGCAAGTTGACACGGTGATCCAAAACGTGGCGCCCGTCCTGCAACGTGCCAGCCGCGAAGCCCTGATGCAATGGGTCATAGGCGAAGCCACCATAGCTGAGGTCACCGCCACCCTTGAAGCATTCGCAACCGCCAGCAAAACGATGGCCGCGACAACCCCACCCGCACAGCCCGAACCCCAAGCCCAACCAGGGCACAGCCACACCAGGAGGATGTACGACCTCGAAAACAAGGCGCCCCCGCGTGCGCCGGTCTACAGTGGCCCCGAAAAACGAAAGGCCGGGTGAGCCATGTCGTTTCGGCTCATACCTGATGCCATCAGCCGGGACACCGTGACCGCGCTGGAAACTCTGCTCGATGGCGCCAAGCGCGGCGACATCACGGGCATCGCCTTTGCCTGCACCCTGACCCGCCAGCGCTACATCACCAACGTGGCCGGGTACTGCTACACGAACCCAACCCTTGCCCGCGGGGCCGTTGCGTCGCTTTCGGACGAGCTGGGCCGCCTGATCACCGGGCGAGACGATACCCCGCCGCGCTGAAAAGCCCCGTCTTCTCAATCTCCGACCCGCCCCGAGCGGGTTTTTTATTGCCTGTTCGATTCTGCTTTAAAAATATATTTGCATGTTTTCTTAAGTTTGCTTGACTCTTTTAGTTAAGTTCGCTTAATATTCACCCAGCCGCAAACAAATGCGAATTAACCCAACCCACCGGAGTCCCGAATGCAAATCACCAAAAACCTACTAAAGCCCTGGAGCCCTTGCACCGAAGTCTACGAGTGGTTTATCGCCAAGTTCCCGCAAGGGGCTGAATTCACCGCCGTGCAAAAAGCACTACGCGAAGACGAGCGCTTTGACGATGCCCGCTGGCTCACCGACAAGGTGTGGATCAATCTGATTCTTGAGACGCCCGCCCTTATATCGGACGTGATTGCCGACCACAAAGCCGAAACCTTGGAAATCATCGCGGACACCACCGCGCCCAAGGTCAAAGTGCTCACTGCCGACGAACTGGCAACAGGCGCAACCAATGACGGGGGAAAACGAAATTCCTGGATCGGTGCCAGCGGCCACGCCACCCGGATCGGTGCCAGCGGCGACTTCACCCGGATCGGTGCCAGCGGCCACGCCACCCGGATCGGTGCCAGCGGCGACTACACCCAGATCGGTGCCAGCGGCCACGCCACCCGGATCGGTGCCAGCGGCGACTACACCCAGATCGGTGCCAGCGGCGACTACACCCAGATCGGTGCCAGCGGCGACTACACCCGGATCGGTGCCTGCGGCTACGCCGCCCGGATCGGTGCCAGCGGCGACTCCGCCCAGATCGGTGCCAGCGGCTACGCCGCCCGGATCGGTGCCAGCGGCGACTCCGCCCGGATCGGTGCCAGCGGCGACTACACCCAGATCGGTGCCAGCGGCTACGCCGCCCGGATCGGTGCCAGCGGCTACGCCGCCCGGATCGGTGCCAGCGGCGAGTCCGCCCGGATCGGTGCCAGCGGCGACTTCACCCAGATCAACGCGACGGGTGACAGCGCGGTAATCGCTTGCGCCGGGTCTAACAGCAAAGCGCGTGCTGGCGCCAAGGGGGGTATGGCTCTGCCCTGGTTCGACGACGCAGCGCAGCGCACCCGCATCGCTGTGGGCTACGTGGGCGAAGACCTCAAGCCTGATACCTGGTACGGAGTCAAAGAAGGCAGGTTTGTCGAGGTGTCGGCATGAAATTCAACAACCTCACCGACGAAGAACTGATACGCCACGCGTATCTGGCCCAGAACGACCTGACCACCACCGACCTGGAGCGCGTCGTGGTCGAGCGCTTCGAGAAAGTGCTGGCCGAAAACACCCTGAACGCTGGCGCCATCGCAGTGCTGGACGAATTCGACGTCAACGTGCACACCACTGCCGGCATCGAGAACTTGCGCGACGGCCTGCAGTTCTATGCCGACTTTCCTGACGGCCGCGCTCTGCTGGACGTTCTGGACCAGTTCGGCGTTTTCATGCCCGACAACTTGCACAAACGGCTTGAACGCCTCGACAAATTCGACCAGGTAATGGAAGACCTGACCGACCCCCTCACCACCCTGCAATCCCTCGTAACTACGGAGTAAAAACCATGTCTCTCGAACTCGTAATCCAAGAAAACACCGCAGCCCTGCTGTCTCTCCAGGCCATGCTGGCCGGTCTCACCGTCACGGCGTCGGCGGCCGCCCAGGACCCAAAGTCTGCGCCAGTAGCGGCCGAATCTGCGCATGGCCCAGCTACTGCCAAGGCCGCTGCGCCCACCAAGACGGCCAGCGCGTCAACCCCTGCTGCAGCGTCTGCGGTGGACGCTGCGCCAGCCTCGACTGCTGCGACCCCCGACCCAAAGTCTGCTGCGGTTTCCCCACCATCGGAGACCGCCGCTGCACTGCCTGCCTCAAAGCCCGAGGTATCGACCTCCGTGGCCGCCGTCACCTATGACGATGTGAAGGCCCTGGTGCTCCAAGTGTCTAAAGACAAGGGCCGCAACGCCGCCGCCGCTGTGCTGTCGGGCTTCGGCGTGGCCAAGGCCCCCGAACTCAAGCCAGAGCAGTATGCCGACGCCGTGGCCCAGCTCAAGGCCGTGCTGGCATGAGCGAGCACGCACGACTCTCCCCTTCGTCGGCCCATAGATGGCTAGCCTGCCCGGGCAGCGTCTTCTTGGAAAGCGAAAAGCCCGACACATCCAGCGAATTCGCCGACGAAGGCACCGCCGCCCACGAGCTGGCTAGCCTGTGCCTGACCGAGAAGAAAGACGCCACCGCTTACCTGGGCCGCCTCATCGAGGTCAAGGGCCGCAACGGCACCACAAGCCGCGAGTTCACGGTGGACACGGACATGGCCGGGTTCGTCCAGGTCTACGTGGACAACATCCGCGAATATGCCGCAGGCAACGACCTGATGGTCGAGCAACGGGTGAACTTCAGCACCTACGTGGGTGTACCAAACCAGTTCGGCACCGCCGACGCCATCATCTTGACCGCCGACGGCGAAGAGTTGCAAGTGCACGATTTGAAATACGGACGTGGCGTGCGCGTAGACGCCGAGCGTAACGAACAAATGATGCTGTACGCGCTGGGTGCCTATGAGCAATTCGAAGCCCTGGGTGACATCAAGCGCGTGCGCATGGCCATCCACCAGCCCCGCCTGGAACACCTGTCCGAGTGGGATTGCCCTATTGACGAGCTGCTGGCGTTTTCCAAAGTCGCCACCGTGGCCGCTGCCAAGTGCATGGACATTGTGGACACCGGTATCTGGGATCTGGGTGACCTGACCCCCGGCGACAAGCAATGCAGGTTCTGCAAGGCTAAAGCTACCTGCCCAAAGCTCACCGCGCTGGTTCAGGAAAGCGTCGGCGCCGACTTTGAGAACCTGAGCGCCCAGCCCTTTGACGCCCCACGTGCCGTGGCTGCGCTGTCCGCCCTGAGCCCAGCCATGAACGTGGTGGATCTGATTGAAGGCTGGTGCAAAGCCGTACGTGCCGAGACCGAGCGCAGCCTGTTGTCAGGCGAGCCGGTCAGCGGCTGGAAGCTGGTGCAAGGCAAGCGCGGTAACAGGGCCTGGACTTCTAAAGAAGAGGCCGAGGCCACCCTCAAGGCTATGCGCATCAAGCATGAGGACATGTACGACTACTCGGTGATTAGCCCTACCAGTGCCGACAAGCTGGCCAAGGCCGAGATCATCGGCCCGCGCCAGTGGCCCAAGCTGCAGGCCCTGATAACCCAGAGCGACGGCAAGCCCAGCGTCGCCCCGGCATCCGACAAGCGCGAGGCCTTGGTGCTGCGCACCGCCAACGACTTCGAGACCGTAGACGAAGGGGCCGACCTTGTTTAAACCCCTCGATTCGCAGCCTGCCCCCGTCAGTCTGCACCTTCCCTTTGACGCGCGGACACAGTTGGCCCGCGCGGCACAAACCCCCATCACGAACGGCGACCCACTGGCCCGCGTTCGTGCAGTCAACCAGGCCAGCGAACAAGTTCAGCGTCAGTACCCCAATTACTTCACCAAGGAAACACCATGAAAGTCAAACTCTCTAACGTCCGTCTCGCATTCCCCGCCCTGTTCGAGGCCAAGACCGTCAACGGCGAAGGCGACCCCAAATTCGGTGCATCACTGCTTATTGAGCCCACCGACAAAGCCCTGATCAAAGCCATCAACGCCGCCATTGACGAAGTGGCCGCTGAAAAGTGGGGCGCGAAAGCGGCCGGCCACTTGGCTCTGATGCGTAAGACCGACAAAGTGGCGTTGCACGACGGCGACCTCAAGGCCCAATACGCAGGCTTTGCCGGAATGCTTTACGTGTCGGCGAATAGTTCAACCCGCCCGCTGATATTGGACAAAGACAAGAGCCCCCTGGTTGCTGCCGATGGCAAGCCTTACGGCGGCTGCTACGTCAACGCCACGGTAGAGCTCTGGGCGCAAGACAACAAATACGGCAAGCGCGTCAACGCGCAATTGCTGGGTGTGCAGTTCTTTGCCGACGGCGACAGCTTCGGCGGTGGTGCCGTGGGCAGCGCTGACGACTTTGACGACCTGGCCGTGGGCGCTGACGAAGAAGCGCTGGTCTGATGGCACACATCGCCATCACCTTCGTGGACGCCGAGGACGGCAAGGTGGACATCCAGGTGTACCTCGACGGCATCGTCGAAGGTGCACCACCCTCACCCGCCCAGAAACTGGCGCAATCCATGTTGCAGGCGGCCAAGGGTGGGGATGCCGCCGACGTGGAAGTCAAACCGCACTAACTTAATCGCCTCCAACCTTCGACTAGCCCCGAGGGAAAAAGGCCCCTGATGCTACCCAAGCCCCTAACCCGGGCGACGGCTGCACAAACCTGTACGGGACGGGAATCTAGGGCAACCGGCTCACCAAATTTTTAAAAGAACAGCATGACGATCTTGTGGATTGACTTAGAAACATATAGCGAGGTGCCTATCAGCCAGGGCACCCACCGCTACGCTGCGTCCGCAGAAATAATGCTCTGCGCGTTCGCAATCAACGCCGGCCCCGTACGTGTTCTAGACATGACCGATCCCCACGCGGATGCCGGGTATTACGCCGACGTTACCGACGCCTTGGAAGACCCCAACACCACGGTCATCGCGCACAATTCGCAGTTCGACCGAACCGTCATCCGCCACGCTTGGGGGATCAACACCCCCGTCACCCGCTGGCAAGACACCATGGTGCAAGCCATGGCCCACGGCCTGCCCGGTGGGCTGGGTGACCTGTGCGACATCCTAAAAATTGACCAGGACAAGGCCAAGGACAAAGACGGGCGCGCGCTAATCCTCTTATTTTGCAAACCCCGCCCTAAGACCAGCAAAATCCGCCGCGCTACCCGCGAGACGCACCCGGCCGATTGGGCCAAGTTTGTCAGCTACGCATCGCTGGACATCGAGGCTATGCGCGCAGTCCACAAGAAACTGCCCACCTGGAACTTCAAGGGCACCGAGCTGGCGCTGTGGCACCTGGACCAGAAAATCAACGACCGGGGTGTGGCCGTGGATCTGGAGCTGGCCAACGCTGCTATTACCGCCGTGGCCATGGCGCAGGCCGAGCTGAGTGAGCGCACGTCCGAGCTCACCTTTGGCTACGTGGAATCCACCACCCAGCGCGACGCATTGCTCAAGCACATGCTGGCGGCCTACGGCGTAGAGCTGCCCGACTTGCAAATGGCCACGTTGGAGCGCCGGATGAATGACCCGGACCTGCCCGCCGAATTGCGCGAGCTGATTGCCATCCGCTTGCAGGCCAGCACCACCAGCACCAGCAAATACAAGACGCTGGTCAACGGCACCAGTGCTGACGGCCGACTGCGCGGCTTGCTGCAGTTCTGTGGTGCTACCCGCACCGGGCGCTGGGCCGGTCGTCTTTGGCAGCCACAAAACCTGCCAAGGCCAACGCTTGACCAGGCCGTGATCGACGAAGGCATTGAAGCCCTCAAAATCGGCTGCGCGGATCTGGTGACCAGCAACGTCATGGAGCTGACCAGTTCCGCCATTCGTGGCTGCATCGTGGCACCCAGTGGCAAAAAGTTGGTGGTGGCCGACCTGTCCAACATCGAAGGCCGTGACCAGGCGTGGCTAGCCGGGGAAGACTGGAAGCTTGCCGCGTTCCGCGCGTTCGATGCGGGTACCGGGCACGACCTGTACGCCTTGGCCTACGCCGCCAGTTTCGGCGTAACACCCGAGTCTGTCATGGCCGACAAGAAAGCCGGGGGCAATCAGCGTCAAGTGGGCAAGGTGCAAGAGCTGGCACTGGGCTACGAAGGCGGCGTGGGTGCTTTCGTGACCTTTGCGGACGCCTACAAACTTGACCTGGAAGACATGGCCAACGAAGCGCAGAGCGCTATTCCCTCCAGCATTTGGGGCCAGGCCAACATCATGCTGGACTGGCACCGGGGCCGCAAGCGCAACCCACCCGCCGACTTCGGCATGCTCGATAAGACGTGGCTGGTGTGCGAGTCGTTCAAATTGTCGTGGCGCGCAGCGCACCCGAACATCACGTCCGTGTGGCGGGAGCTGGGCGACGCGGTACGGCTGGCCGTGCGCGGCCCCGGCAACACCGTGCCGTGCCGTGGCCTCAAGGTCCGCCGCGATGGTGCATGGCTGCGCGTGGTGCTACCTTCGGGCCGCGCCCTGTGCTACCCGTCGCCCGCCGTGAGCGAAGGCGGCGAGCCCTGCCCCCACTGCAACGGTACCGGCGCCGTGATGGTGGATGACGTGGCGCTGGACTGCAAAGACTGCGACGGCGCGGGCATTGTCCCCGGCAAGGGTGGGCAAATCTCTTACTTCGGCGTCAACCAGTACAGCCGCAAGTGGGGAAAGCTCTACACCTACGGCGGCAAACTGTTCGAGAACGTGTGCCAGGCCGTGGCTAGAGACGTGATGGCCCACAACATGCCCGCCATCGAGGCGCGCGGCTATTCCATTGTGCTGTCGGTGCACGACGAACTGATCTGTGAAGCCCCCGATTCCAACGAGTTCACCCACACCGAGCTGGCCATCATGCTGGCCGCGAACCCACCCTGGGCGCTGGGCATGCCGCTGGCCGCCGCTGGCTTTGAAGCACGAAGGTATCGCAAGGATTGATATGACGCACGAAGAACTAAAAACCCTATTTGTGTACGAGCCACACGGCATGCTTCGGCGTATCGGGGGGCGCAAACCTTACCCGTGGCGGCGCGCGGGTTTCCAAGGTCGATATCGACTTACCACCATCGGCGGCGTCTCGTACTACCTGCACCGATTGATTTGGCAGTACCACCACGGTGCTGTGCCCAGCGTGGTCGATCACGCGAACGGCGACGCAGCCGACAACAGGATTGAGAACCTGCGCGAGTGCACCCCCGCCCAGAACCAATACAACGGCCCCCGCAAAGTGAACAACCGGTCCGGCGCGAAGGGTGTAGTTCGTCACCTCAACTGCGTGAGCCGCCCGTGGCAAGCAAAGATCGTCGTGGGCGGAAAAGTTCGCAGCCTTGGCTACTACGCCACGGTTCCCGAAGCGGCCCAAGCGTATGCCGTCGCGGCCCGGCAAGTGGCTGGCATTTTTGCAAGAACTTAAAAAAAAAAAAGGACTGACCCATGAACACCCGCAAACACCCGCGCACCCTGAACGAAGCCTTCGGCCCCTACACGTCGCACGACATTTATGAGCCGCCCGAGTCCTACCCCTGGACGTGGTGGACCCTGATGGCCGCCATCGGCATGGTGACGCTGGTCATCGTGGTGGTGACCGTATGACGCCCGTCGTTACTTACGCCCACCAGAAAACAGAAACGTCCAACGCGGGCAACACCCAGTTCGTCGGCAACGGCATCGTCAAGTGGTGCGCTCTGTGCGGGGCACATAAACCCCAGCTTGGGGGCACCACTCGCTTTGTGTTTGGCGGCCGCCACTGGGTTTGCATCAAACATCCAAAGGCAGGCAAATGAGAGAACGCGAAGTCGAGGCCCACCTGGTCAAGCGCGTGCGCGAGCTGGGTGGCGAGTGCCGAAAAGTTCAATGGGTTGGTCGTCGTGGCGCGCCCGACCGGCTGGTGATGCTGCCGCAATCCCGAGGATTCACCCGCAACTTCCCGGAGCTGACGGTATGGGTGGAGCTCAAAGCCCCCGGCGAAAAAGCCAAGCCCCACCAGGAACGCGAACACGCGCGCATGCGCAACATGGGCCAGACCGTGGTGGTAATTGACAGCATTGAAGGCGTTGAGAAGTTGCTGACATGACCCGCAAAATCTGGACCCCGCGCGAATACCAGCGACCCATCACCGACCATCAGACCGACCTCAAGCGTCAGGCGGTCTTTGCTGGCATGGGTCTTGGAAAAACAGTTGCCACGCTCACCACCATGGACCACCTGTTCCTGTCCGGCGAAGCCACCCAGCCCGCGCTGGTGCTGGCCCCGGTGCGGGTGGCGCGCAGCACTTGGCCGGACGAGGCCGCGAAGTGGGAACACTTGCGGGCCATCGAGGTGCAGCCCGTGGTGGGCGACGTGGCCGAACGCACCCGCGCACTGCGCAACACCAACGCCAATATTTTCACGACCAACTACGAGCAATTGCCGTGGCTGGTCAAGCACTTCGAGGGCAAGCCGTGGCCGTTCGGCACGGTGATTGCGGACGAGTCCACCCGGCTCAAGGGTTTCCGGCTGCGCCAAGGCGGCTCCCGTGCGCGAGCACTGGCCCAAGTCGCGCACAACAAGGTGGAGCGCTTCATGGAGCTCACCGGCACGCCCAGCCCCAACGGACTCAAAGACCTATGGGGACAAGTCTGGTTCTTGGACCAAGGCCAGCGGCTGGGTCGTACCTGGACGGGTTTTACAGACCGCTGGTTTCGGCCATCGCACGACGGCTATGGCATCGACCCCCTGCCCTTCGCGCAGGAACAGATCCAGGACCGGCTGCGCGACTTGTGCCTAAGCCTGGAAGCCAAAGACTACTTTGATCTGGACGACCCCATCGTGAACATTGTCCGGGTGGAGCTGCCAAAGAAAGCCCGCCAGCTCTATGACGACATGGAAAAGCGCATGTTCATGGAGCTGGAAAGCCACGAGGTCGAGGCCTTCGGCGCAGCGGCCAGAACTATCAAGTGCCTGCAACTCGCCAACGGCGCGGCGTATGTAGGCGAGAGCAACACCGAATTCATAGAGGTACACGATGCCAAACTTCAAGCCCTGGAATCAATTGTTGAAGAGGCTGCAGGCTCGCCCATCCTGGTGGCCTACCACTTCAAGTCAGATTTGGCGCGACTACGACGTGCATTCCCTCAAGGCGTGGCGCTGGACGCTGACCCGCACACGATTCAGCGATGGAACAAAGGCCAGATCCCTGTCCTTTTCGCGCACCCAGCGAGCGCGGGACACGGACTCAACCTCCAGGATGGGGGTAACACCCTTGCCTTCTTTGGCCATTGGTGGAACCTGGAGGAATATCAGCAAATTATTGAGCGCATTGGCCCCACCCGCCAAGCTCAGGCAGGCCACGATCGCCCTGTTTTTATCCACCACATTGTGGCTGCGGACACGGTGGACGAGATGGTGATGGCCCGCCGCGACAGCAAGGCCGAAGTGCAAGACATCCTGATGGCCGCAATGAAAAGACGAACCAAATGACCGACACCATTACCCAAACCCTGACCGAGCGCGGCGCGCGCTACGGCAAGTTCACCGGCCACGCCGAAGTCACCCAGATGCTCAAGACCGTGGTGGCCACGGCCCTGCGCAAACGTGACAAAACGCTGGCGCCAGACCAACAGGAATCGCTGGACATGATCTTGCACAAAATTGGCCGGATCGTGAACGGCGACCCTGACTACGATGATTCGTGGGTGGACATCGCGGGCTATGCCAAGCTGGTGGCCGACCGGCTGCAGGGGGTGGAACGATGATAGATTCGGAACTGCTTGACTTGGGCGACATCGCTGCGCTGTATCGGTGCGGCCGCCGCCATGCGCGGGACGTGATTGTGAAATCGGTTCGATTCCCTATAATTGCACCAGGCTCGACACCACGAAACCCGCTGTGGTTGCGGACAGAAGTGAAGGCTTTTCTGCATAGAAAACCTGAAAAATCACGAACGAATCCCGAATTCGAGACCGCGTAGCTAGGCGGTTCGATTCCGGCCCCGGGCACCATCTTAGGTACTTTCAGAGGAAAGACGCTACAGATACACTACAAGCGCTCCCCGTGGGCGCTTTTTTGTTTCCATTACGTCCCCGAAATAATCCCGAAAGTAAATCCCGAATGGCCTATATCCAAAAGCTCAAGACCACGGGCAAGTGGCAGGCTCAAATTGAGCGCAATGGCAAGCGCTCCAGCAAGTCCTTTGAAACCAAACGGGAAGCCCAGACGTGGGCAATGGGGCAAGAATCCAAGGCCAAGCGCGAGCGAGACGGTGGCGGGCACACCTTCGGCGATGCCGTGGACAAGTACCTGCAAGACGTATCCAGCAAAAAAGACGGGGCCGTTTGGGAGAAGCGCAGGCTTGAAGCGATGCGGGATTACTTTGGCACTGATGCGGGATTGCTGGAGGTGGACGCCCCGCAAATTGCCCAGTGGCGCGACGACCGGCTTAAAACAGTGAGCGCCAGCACCGTGGTGCGGGAATCCAACCTGCTACGTAACCTGTTCAACGTGGCCCGCAATGAGTGGCGCTGGCTGGAGCATGAGCCATTCCGGGGGGTGAAGATGCCCAAAGAGAATGCGTCGCGCACCGCCATGTGGGGGTGGCGGATGATCCGCCGGGTACTTCGCGCCGAGCGCACCGGCAAGACCCAGGAAATGCAAGCGGCTTTCCACATTGCCCTACGTACCGGCATGCGCCTGGGTGAAATACTCGCGGCCCCCGGGGCATTTGATCCCAAATCCCGCGTAGTGACACTAAAGACCAAGACCGAATCTATGGCCCGCATACCCATCGGCCGTATTGCTAGCAGGCTGATAGCTAGAAATCTTTTCACAGTGGGGGCTAACGAGGGCAGTGTGCTATTTAGCAAGCTCTGTCGGGAGCTGCTGATTGAAGGCCTCACTTTCCACGACACACGAGGCACTGCGCTCACCCACCTGAGCCGGAAGGTGGACGTGTTAACACTGGCAAAAATCAGCCGCCACAAAGACCTTAGCCTTTTATCAAACGTTTACTACAGAGAGACCGCCAGCGACATCGCTGCGCGGATCTAACCCCTGTTGTTCGTCAGGATGTTCGGGTCAGCCTGCGCCTTGCCCCGGAACCAGCTCGCAATGCCTAGGATGGGAGCCACCACCCCAACCAGCGCGGCCATTGCGCCAATCATGGCGGGCAGATAGCTCAACACGTCGGGCTTTTTGTCCATGAAGATCACCATCACGTAGGCCAGCGCCACGGTGGCCGAAGTCATAAGGACGTTCAGAGCCACCGCAAAGCCAATCGACGGGCGCCACGAATAGGTGGGCCAGTGCTCGCTGGCGGATTCGGCCTGCATGGTTTTATTCACGTCCGCCGCGTTGGCCACGGCCAGCTTCTCCAGATCAATCCCGGCGTCGATGGCGTGGGTCTTCAAAGCTGCATCGATTTCGGCCAGCTTGATACGGCCCTCGGGGGTTTCGTTCAAACCCGACAGCATGAACGACACCGCGTCCACGGTCTCCGCCGGGGCCCCCAGCTTGTCAGCCAAGAACTTCACCGCCATGCCCGCCAATGGTCCACCCAAAAGGGTGGCGGCCGTGGGCGCGATCGTTTTAAGCCAGTCCATTTAGTTATCCTCTGTTGCGTATTCGAGCTGTGACGCGGCGCGGTTCGCCCACCCCTTGCCGAAGGTGGGCCAAGTCGAAAGCGAGGCCCAAAAGCGCAGGCGTTGCGCGATGAAGCGCATGAGCACGTCGTTCACATCCAAGCTGGCCAGCTTGGCCGCGCTCATTGGCCCCCAATGGCCATCGTCCGCCACGCCAATAGCGGCCTGCAGCTTGCGAGTAGCAGTCTGCATGCCACTGTTCACAGCAAAGTCGAACGCCTGAAACTTGACCGCATCGGGCGCGGCACCCAGCGGTTGCCAGAAGTCGCGCAGATAGATAGCCGCCGCGTCGTCGCGCGTGAGGTTCTTGATGTCCACATTGGGGTAACTGCGTTTGGCAATGCCCCAATTGGTTTCGCCACCAGGGTCTTTGGGGTTGTTGACATAACCACCCTCGCGGCCTAACAGTCGGGTGAATGCTTGATCAAAATTCATTTGAGCACCATATGAAAGACCGCCGCGCCAACCATTCCGACGCCCGCCAAAAGGCCCATCACCACCCACTTGTGGGATTCCAGCAATCCGGGTATTTTGGTTTCAATGCTTGACAGTCGCTTCCCCAAATTTTCAGGCACTTGCTTTTCCAGCCAGCGCAGTCGGTCGTCGTGGTCTTTCAGGGCGGCGGAACCTTCGGTCAAGCGTTGGCTAGTCTGGATCTGACGCTCTTCAATGCGCACCAGGCTTTGCAGCGTTTCCGCAATGTTGTCCAGCTTGGAGTCAACGCGATGGATCGTGGTATCCATGCGCTGTTCCAGTACGTGAATTCGGTCTTCGCTCATTTGCAATGCACTCCAGAGGGGTCAAAATAATCCAGCAGGTTCTGGCACAACCACGTCGCATGATCCCGGCGCCAGCCAGGTGCACCAACGATGTAGCGCGACAACCGCGAGGTCACCAGATCAGGACGACCCCACACGACCACCGGCCACTCCCAGAACCACAGCGTGGCCACGGTCCAGTTGGCCAGCAAGTCCACCACGATGGCCAGCGCCACGGCCGGCAAGGCCAGCACCTTGGCAATTCCGGTCAGCCGCCCGTCAAGGCTGGCCCGGTAGAAAGCCATCACCAGCACGTACAGGTACCAGAACGCCCACAGGTAGCCCAGCGTGGCCAGCGCACTGACCAGCGGGCTCACAGCATCGCGCCCTGGGTGAACAGTTCGTCCAGCTTCGCGCCATCCAGCCCCAGCGTCGCGGCCAAGGTGGCAATCAGGGCGTTATCGCGGCGCACTTCGCCGGCGAATTCCCACTCAATTTGTGCAGCAGGTGGCATTCCTTTGATACCTGCATTCACCGTATCCAGCAACCCGGCACCTAGCAACACCAGGCGGGCCTGCCGCATGCTGATAGCCGCGGGGACGGGCGCCACTTCGGGCTGCGCCGCCACAATCTCCCACGCCGTGCCGCGCCAGAAACAACCAGCGGTTGCCGGGTCAAACACCGGGGGCCCCACGTCGGTCAGACCCATCCACTCGGACGGGGTTTCGATGCGGATGAATTCCAAAGTGTCCGGGCTGTATGCGTATTTCATTTTGCGATTCCTAATTGATTGACGAGGTTGAAAGAGTTGGCCCACTGGGCATGCCCGCGCCACGAAGCGGCGAAGCGTTTGAGCGCAAGGTCGTCGCCGGTCTCGCGGTAGCGCGCAATCTTTCGCTTTGGTGAAGGCTAATCAGTCGGCGCTTGTCTTCGGCAAGAAATCGCAGCAAAAATCGCAGGTCGGCAAGTCCAGCATCCGCCGCGTAGAGCTTGGATATTTGGTTTGACTTACCGGCCTGATTGAACGCATTGACCTGGGCGAATATGGCGTCAATGAACCGGTCGCGCACGATGTGATGCGTTCTGCGAATGTTCAAGGCGATGGGGTAAACGTAGTTCACGAACCCCTCGAAGCGCTCGACAATTGCTAGTTGTCGATGGCTTGCTATATCGTCGGTCAATGTTTCCATGTTGCGTGTCCGCTCGCTTTCGCTCGCTATACAAGCGACATGTGGTCACAGGCGGCGCGCAGCCCGAAGCTCCAGCCCGAGCTCCACGGGTAGATGATCCAGCCGGAAGATCGAGAACCGGAGTTCACACCGCTCGTACGCGCGCCGCCTAGGATTACCCTTACCAAACCGAAGGTACCGTAGGTGAATGTCTGCCCCCGCCCAGTTCCTGCGGCGCCCGTATTGCCGTTGATGTCCTTCCAGCTTCCTGCGGGGTTTGCCGCTTCGCTGAAGAAATTGGAGTCCTGCCCCCAAATCTGATGATGACCAGACGCCTGTTCGATACCGTACTTGCTGGTGTAACCGGCATTGCGCAGAGTTGTCGGGTAGGTGCTGGCCGTGGCGTCAATTGATTGGTTTTCAGTCACCCCGAAAGCCGCGTCCACGAATTCCTGTTCCCAAGGCAGGCGCTTTTGATTGGCCCGTGCCAGTTCGTTGGCCACCCACCACGTCAGCGCCGGGTAGGTCGTGGTGCCGTTGCCGTTGAACGCTGCGGGGATTTTTGGCAGGACCGTGCCGGACGCGATGTTGCTGCCCGCCTTGCTGGTGCCATTGACCGCCGTGTCGGTGTTGCACAGATAGATGTCCATCCAGGTGCGGCCATTCACCAGAGCCATGCCCGCCGGATTCACGCATGCGGGCCGGAACTTCAAGTCCCACAGGCTGAACAGATTGATACCGGCGATGTTGTCCACGTCGCTCTGTAACCAGATCATGCCGTTGCCAGTGGTGGCAAACGCACCCCCGGCAATCGTGGTGCCTGACGCCACCAGTCCGTAATGGAAGCCGCCGATTCGGCGGCTATTGCCCGTGTTGTAGCCAGCGGGGAACGACTGACTGACGTCAGCGCGGATCGTGCCGTCGGTACACACATAGATGGCGTAGTCGTTACCGGCCGTCAGCGCGGGCATGGCCACCGCCGTGGGTGCGGCAAAGGCCACCATGACACCGGCCACCATGGCGTAGGTGCCCGCCTTGACATTCAGCGTAGCCGCTGCTGTCTTGGTGAATGCGGGGGAGAACGCATCCAACTTATAAAACAATGATGGGTCCAGCACGCCCACGGCCAACTTGGACGCGGCCATTTGACCCGCTGGCAGATTGGACAAGTCCTGACGCAACAGCGGGTTGCCGCCAACGGTCGCGCCGTCGTGCACCACGGCCGTTTTTTTGTCCGTGTCTATGGTGACCTCGCGCAGCGCCCCCGTGAAAGTTGAGTGTTGTGCCGTGGTGCCACCACGTAGCTGTACTTGATCTGGCATTGCTTAATCTCCTATTAGGGAACTGTTCCGAAATTGAATGAACCGCTGCCCGCTGAAAGCTGGGCGCGCCGTGGCGTGTTTTCATTGGAAAACGGGGTCGCTGACGCAATAGTGCCTAAATCCCACCCGCCCAATACATACATCGATGCAAAGGTAATGCTTGCGTTTGTTAGAAACGCATCAAGGTATAGGGCCAATGCAGACCCCGTGGGGGTTAAGGCCGCTGACGCCGCCGCCGCCGCCGACACTGCGGATGCCGCCGCCGCGTTAGCCGACACCGAGCTGTTGAGCGCATAGGCCGAAGACTGGGCCGCGTATGCGCCCGAACTGGTGGCCGAGGCCGCAGATGCCACGGCGGACGCCGCCGCCACGTTCGCGTAGTCGAAAACCGTATTGCCTGCGCTGTTGCCCGAGGAAATAGAAACCTTGAACGCGCGGCTGACCTGTTCGGCAACTTGCTGGATCTGGATAGTTACCCGGTCTAGCGCGTCGTTGATTACCTTGGGGTAGAACCCGCCCTGATTGGTCAGGTCAACCGGTTGCAGGTTGCCCACCTGACTGGCCAAGGTCAACGTGGTGCCAACGGGTGGCGAGGTCAGCATGGTGACGGTGCCGCCCGGGTTTGCGTTCTGGTCCGTATTGAGCGAAACCAGATAGTCGGTGTTGATGACCTTGTTCGTTTCCACGCCCGACGTGGTGACGGCCTGCACCACCAGCACGTCGGCCGACGTGAACACCTTGAAGGCAAACGGAAAGGCGACTGCGACCCCGTTGCCAGTGAACGGGCCAGCCTTGCGGGTGGTACTGGAAATTGTCAAAGGTGCGCTCCTAGAAACTGAGAGGCAGTTTCACCCCTCAGTTTCTAGTTACGTGCACCCCGTCCTACTTGGGGTCTTGGTACCCGGTCAGCAACGCGCCGTGGGCATGCTGGGCGCATTCGTCGGCGCGCTGGTTATCGTAGACGCCCATCCCTTCGTCGCCCTTGGACTCGCAGGATGGGCCGCCTGGTGCCTGTTCTATTGCGTCAGCAAGAACAAGTATTAATGCTGCTTCGATTCGCCGTGCATCACGCCACGCAACCAGTCACCCGCCGTTTCCGGATGGTCCTGGCCCTGCGATACATTCCACAAGAATTGCGCCACCGATGCCGGCTGGCCCAGCGGTAGACCGAACACGTACCCCGCCGTGGTGATCGTGTGCTTCAGGGCTTTCGGGTTCGCCTCTTGCCCCGTCATCAAGTTCATCGCGTCCATGCCGCTGGCACCGATCGCGTCGACAATGCCCGCCGCTGGTGTCGGCGAATAATCCTTGCCGCTGATGTAATGGCTGGCGACATCACGGATTACCGGAATACCTGCGAACGCGGCAGATCCGAATTCTTTCGCTGCCCAGGCAAACCAGTTTGTTTCGCCCTCGTCATCCTTCGACGGGTGCAGCATGCCGTGCATGGCCTGCACGCCTAGCGTGTAAATTAAGGTGCGCATGATCACCAGCCCCAGGTCGCCCTTGAATTCGCCAGGCTCGCCGGTCCGGTAAGTTTCCGGTAACGACTTGGCCATGCGCGCCGTGTCCATCAGCCGGTTCACGTTGTGATTCCAGAACGTGTAGAACATGCTGAACAGCTTGAAGAACTCCGGGCCGCGCTGTACCGCCGCCAGATCCTTGGCACCAGATCCGCCGTGAGCGTTGCGCACCGTCTTGTCGGCGAAGTAGACCGCATCGGCTTCGCTCATGCCGTGGCCGCCGTTGGCTTCGGTCGCCATACCGCGGTGGTAGGCGCCCATCCAGGTGGGCAGCGCGCTGGCCATGTCCAGCATCGCAATGCCCTGGTAAGCACGGGCCTTCATCATGTCGGCACCGCGCGCCACCATGCCGGTAGTGGTATCCATCAAGCGCAATTCAATTTCACGCAAGTGTTCGCGCACGTCACGATCCACCTCGTTGGTGCGGTTGCGCATTTCACCCGAGCGTTCGAAGATGAAATCGCGGTTGGCCGACCACTGCATCGGGTTCGCAAAATCGGCCAAGCCCTTCGCCATCCACGTCGGGCCCAGTTCGGCGATCGATTCCATCGCGGCCGAACTGCCATGTACCAGCATGGTCGACACGCGATACCCCAGGCCGACGATCGTCGCCCGGGTGCGCAGACCGTGCGCCAACTGGTCGAACCACTTCAGCGCCGCCATGTCCACCTTGCGATCATTGGCGATCGACTGCAGCCACGGTTTCAGCTGGGCGTAATGTTCGGGACTGAGCGCGTTCGTGATCGACTCGCGCACGTCCTTGTGCGACAGGAACTTGTCGGCATCGATGATCGCTTCGCGGTAGGCGATATCGTGGATCTCGTCCTTGATCACCCGCGGGATGGTATCGAGCGACAGCAGCAGCGGCCGCGCGTAGTTCTCGTTGCGGGTGTTCATGCGGCCGGTGTCGGTATTGGCGCGCGAGTAGATATTCTCGAACAGCGAGTCGCCTGCTTTGGCACCCCGTTCGGCCACGTCCTGCGCACGCGCTGGATCATAGACCATCGGCCAGTACCACCCGTCGTAATGGCCGTGCGGCGTATCGAATGGGCGCGGCGCGATCTTGTCCGGATTGGTGTTACCCAGCCGGCGCGACATCGCCAGCTTTTCCGGCCAGAGGGTTTCTAGCGTCTTGCCCAGGCCGGCGACGAAATCCCAATCGGCTTTGACCATGTTCGTGTGCAGGAAATCCCACACAGCGGTTTCGTTCCACTTTTCACCTGCTACTAGCTTCGCGGTATTCGACTCGTTGCCCATGTTGCCGGCCAGCGATAGCATTTCTTTTTTGGTGAACTTTTGCGGCTTGCCGGTCAGCCCATCGATCAAGCCCGGTGCAGTGTATATCTTGCCCTTTTCTTTGGTCACGTCAGCCAGGTGCGTGTGCAGCAGCGCATCGATCTTGCTCTTGATGTCGGCCTGCATGTTCGCTTCGTTGCTGCCGGCGTCAGCGATCCGACGGAACACCACCCGATTGAACACGCCATTCGGATCGCGCCCATCCAGCCAGTCGAACATTTGTTCCATCTTGAGCAGTGCGGCTTGCATGCTACGGCCGGCCGATTTCACGTTCAACCATTTCTGTTCCATGCTGGTCAGGCCGCGATTCGATTCGGCATCGCGTTGCGGTAGCGCGCCGGTCGTTGCCACGGCTTCATCGGCCAGTGCTTGCAGTTCGCGCATTTCCTTCAGGTCGAGCAAGCGCGTTTTCAGGCGGCCCAGGTGTTCGATACTCTTGACGGCATCCACCAGCCCCCGGAATTCTTCGACGGTCATATCCTTGAAGTGCGAGCGGTTCGCTTCGTTTAAAAGCCGTTCAGGAATCTGCGGTTCGTACCCTTGTTCGGCCATGCGTTCGACGAACGCCAGCAAGGCTTCGCGCTTGTCCAGTGCGGTGTTGCTGGTGCTTTTGCGCAAGTCGTAACGGTCTAGCAGCGAGTCGATCTGATCGCGGTATTCCAGATCGATATTCGCCCGCACGCCGGCCTTATCGAACTTGCCCAGGTATTGCACACCTTTGCGGATTTCTTCGATTGCTTCGGTCGCCGCTTTCACCAGGCGGTTGTTCAGCAGCTGGGCGCGTTTCTCCACCGCTGCCGCTGGCAGGTCGCCGCCGATCAATGCTTTTTCTGCCATCTTGGCGGCGCGCGCTTCAGCGGCAGCGTACTGTGCTGGCCGGATATCGCGCACCCGTTTGGCAGCGATGCCTGCGTCGGCCGCTTCTTTCGCCGCTGCCGCCAGCGCACTGGTCGTCATCCGGTGGCCCTTCTTGTTCGTACCGTTGTCCGCGCGCACGTCCGATGCACTGGCCAGCGCGCGCAGTTCGGAGGCGACGAACCGTGCCCGCGCTTCGTTATGAATCGCCGCTTCGGCAGCGCGTTCGATACTTTGCGCGTCGATCAGGTCACCATGCTGTTCGAGCATGCGCTGGTCCGTCATGCCTTCGATCACCTTGTGCGGGGTTTCGGCATTGAACATCTGTTCGATCAGTTCGCGTCCGGACTCGAAGTGCCCGACAGTGGCGGCCACGATATCCGGATCGAGTCCGGCCTTGGCGCTGGTCATGCGCTGTTCGACCAGCTTGCGCACCACGTCAGAATCGTCGCCGAACATGCGCTTCAGTTCGACCAGGTCGAGCTTGCCGTGATAGTTGATCGGCGTATCGACACCTTCAGCCGGCCGGTCGCCTGCCGAGTAATCGAACTGCCACGACCGTTGATCTTGACCGTCGGCCTGCCGGTCGAACTTCATTTCGAATTCGGCCAGATCGTGCGCGTCCAGGTAGTGATCCTCGACAAGCCGTTCCGCCATGCGTTCGAGCGACAGCCCACCTGACTTGCGTAAGATCGGCTTACCGAAAACGCCCGAGTCCGGCATGTCGCGGTGGTCTACGCCCCACTTCGTTTTGACGTCGTCACGATTCAGGCCGCCATGCTTGGCGATCGCGGTGAACAGGTTATCGACTGTCGGGTCGACATTCACCCGGTCGGCCTTTTCCTCTGGCAGCGCCTGGGTGCTCTTGTCGCCGCGCAGTGTCAGGAACTGCCACGCCTGATATACCGGCTGCGCCATGACTTCGGCGGTGACTTGTTGCCGCACTTCCTTGCGCTTGCTGGCCGCCTCTTTTTGCAAGGCCTTCATGGCCTTGCTTTTGGCATTAGCCATCCATTTCATATCGCGCAGACTGCGCGCTTGCAGTTGATCAGCGGCATCGGCCGTCGCCTCTCTGCCCAGATCCTGATAGGTGGCGAAGTCTTCCGGCGTCATGCCGGCGTCCGCCGCCGACTCGAACAGTGGCCGATACCCGCGCACCTGTTCGGCGGTCTTGATCGCGTCGTCGGCGGCCAGCATGCGATCGAATACGCTGCGCACTTCCGGCGTCAGTTCCACCCTGAGCGCTGTCATTTGCTTGTAGACGTGCAGCAACCACGACCGGAATGCCTGGAATGCTTTGGTCAAGCCGACACTGGGCGACTTGCCTTCGAGCGCGTAGGCTTCGAAACCCCGGGCGAACTGTTCATGACTGTCACGCTTTTCTTCAAGCGACATTTCCGCCCACTGTTCGGGTGCCGATACGTCCGGCGATCCTTTGATGCCCATCCAGTCCAGGATCGTGTGCATGTCGCCCAGGATGCCGCGCTCGCCCGGGCTTACTTCTTCGCCTGCGGCGATGCGCGCCTCGATCTTGCGTGCCAGGTCGGCTTGCACTTCAAGGAAGAAATGGCCCGACTCATGGACAAAGGTCGACAAGTCCGCTTTTTTAAGCAGACTCATTACGCTGGCCTGGCGGGTGATGTCGTCGGCGAAAGCGATCCGGCCGCGTGCTTCCTGATCCTTTTGGAAGAACACGTTTTCAAACTCAGCAATGCGCGCCGCCCGATCCGCTTCGTCACCCTTGCGGTAGGTGCGAACATCCGTCACGCCACGATCTGCCAGCGCCGCTTCCGTCTTCGCTACTTCTTCGCTCAACTTGAAATATTCGTCGGCGTTGGGTTCGATGCCTTGCTTCGCATCTTCCAGCACCTTGGCATCGAAGGCGTCAAACTTCGCGGCCGCCTCGACAGCGGCTGATCGCGCACCGCCAGCCGGACTTTGATCGAAATGAGTCCCGCCCACGGTGCCCGTTGCCCCCATCTTCATCGGGGACTGGGTGAACAGCGAACCCGTCACGCCCAGCTTGTAGGTATCCATGAACTGTTCCGGCGTCATGCCGGCGCGCGACGCCATCGCGGTGTAATAGTCCGCGTGCATGTCGGCATAGTGCTGGTTCACCTGCGGGGTGAACCGGTTGACGTCAGTCAGCTGCGCCAGGATTTTGTCGCGGATTCCGTCGCGCGACGCCTTGATCTGTTCGCCGTTGGTGTGGTCGTCAACGATCTTTTGCACTTCGGCCTTCAATGATTCGACCTGTGTCTGGTAGAACGACTGCGCTTCGGAATACGTCTTGCCTTCGGGTTCGGTTTTCAGGTGCTGCAAAATCGCTTCATCGATCGGACCACCGGCAATGTGCGTCGCGTAATCGGCGACGGGAATGCGCACGTCGCCATTCGTTTCACGCGCTTCTTTCATCTGGGCCGCGACGTCCGGCATCCTGGCCGCCAGATCCGCATCGCTCATGCCGGACTGGTTCAGCGCATTGGTCAGCTCCCGTGCATCGACAAACACGTCTTGCAAGTGGCCGTCCTCGGTGACGCTATCGACAAACGCCTTGAACGCTGCCGGGTCGCGCTCGCGCAGCTTGCTGGCGGCCGATATCTGGCCCAGTGCGTGCAGGCGGTCCGCACCTTGTTGTCCGGCTTCGAACTGTGCCGCGTCGACGTAAGTGCGGCGTGCGGCTTCGTGATAGGCCGGTTCAGCTTGTGGCCCCATCACGCGCCCCATTACCGAACCCGCAAGCCCGCTCAAGATCAGTTCTTCGCCGCTGTACGGCGTCTGCATCGTGTCCGGCATCACCGTGTTCATCAGGGTGCGGCTTACCTCGCCCAGCGACACGCCCGACACAAAGCCGGTTGCCGCGCGCACGGCGGCAGTACCTGGTGCGCTCAGTGGTACGACACCCGCCATCGTTGACGTGGCGTATTGCATTTGCGCGGCGCGCGCGGCAGCGACGCCGTCGCCCGTTTCCTGATACACGCGACGACCGGTGTCGACTGCGTCAGCCAGGGCCGGGAACATCATCGACTTGACGCCGTGCGCAGCACGGGTGCCAAGTACCACGGCCGTCGGCATGGCATCGGTCACGGCACCCACTTCGCCGCCGCCACCGGTCAAGGTGATCTGTGCCAGCATGCCCAGCAAGTTGCCAGTGGTGTGGAACGCCTTTTCCGTGAACGTGGCGTCTTTATTGGGTTCGAATACCGGTGCGGCCGCGACACGCGGATCGACCATATTTTTAAACCACCAGTCGGACGCGCTGGTGTCGTCCTTGCCGGTGATCAGGCTGGCCGCTTTGTCGTACAGCGTCGGTGCTGCACCGGCCACCACGTTGACGGCACCGGCTGCCTTGTTGAATGCGCCGCCCAGCCCTTTGATCAACGCAGCCGGCGCGCTGCCGGCACCGGGCGCACTGACCAGCGATTTCAAGTTATCGCCGATGGTGTCGAGAATGGACTTATCCGGTTCGACCGGTTCGGCTGGCGGCATCAGGTTCACCGCGGGCGCGGGTTTCGGCAAGGCCTTGATCGCCTGTTCGACGTTGGCCGTGCCGGGAATGTCATCGTGCACCAGGCGCGCGTTATCCGTGTCGCTCAGGTATTGCGCCGTGGTAGGGAACTGGCGCGCTAACACTGACGCATCGAAGGTGGACATTTGCGCTTGTTGCTTGACCACGTCCGGCAAGGCGCGTGCGGTGTCGAGCGGCACCTGGGCGGCTGCCGCGTAGCGTCGCGTCTGGGCTTCCTGATCCGGATTCGTCGGCAGGGCTTGCGACACGCTGTTGCGCAACTGTTCGGCCTGGGTTTGCTGAAGTGCTTGCGTTCCTGCAAGCGCCCACTGGTCTTCGTTACTTGTTGGCATGTAGTTTCCGGTACAGGTTCAGGATGTCGTTCGAAGTGGGTGACTTGTTGCCGCTGGCGATCAGCGACTTCGTCAAGCCCGTGGCCGCGCCATCCGGCAGGTCTTTCATTTGCATGCCCATCAGCTTTTGGGACGAGTCGGCGCCCTGGCCGCCGTACCACAACGTGTTTTTAAACGTCACGTCGGTGGCGAACAGGTTGTGAATGTGTGCCTGGATTTCATCCGGTAGCAGCTTGCGGCCGACGGCTTTCTGCGCGTCGAAGATCGACGTGTCGACGTAGCTGCGAATGCCGCCGATCCGCTCCTTGACGCTTTCCGCAGCTTCGCCCTTGAGTCCGGCAATGGATGTCGATATGCGCAGGCCAGCCAGCCCTTGATCCAGTGCGCGGTTCACCATTGCGCGGTTCAGGGTTTCGGCCGACTTGTCCGCGCCGCCGTTAATGAAGTCCGCGCGCTGGCGCGACAGCGTCTGGAAATTGGACGAACTCAATTCGTTTTGCAGCAGGTTCCACGATGCGTTCGGCATCTTGGCGTAGTCGGCCATGTTGGTGACGATGTCGTTATACCGGCCGTTGTTCGTCACCACGTCGCCGCGCTGCACCCGCTTGCTGAAGGTATCCAGGTCGTCGTACTTGCCGGGTGCGTAGCGTTTGACGGCATCGAGCATGTCTGGTGGCATCTGGTCGAGCGTTCCGCCCTTGTGGTTGGTGATCCAGTTTTGCGCTGCGGCCAGCGCGTTGTCGCCCTGTTCGTTGAGCGACTTATTGATCACGCCGAACTGCGTCACCGCTTGTTCGCGCGCCATTTTGACGACTTGCGGTGGCGCGTTGGCCGGTAGTGCGGCGAGCGCGCTATTGACGAAGTCCAGTTCGGTAGTGCGCGGTGCAAAGCTGCTATTGCCGTTCAACGACTTCATGTTGTTGACGACATAGGCCTGCGTTTCTTTCGGCAGCTTGGCCAGCCAGGCGTCAGGTGTCGCGTCGCCGACTGCACCCTTCAATGCGGCATCGAGCGCGCCAGGTCCGGCGTTGTACGCGGCCCATGCCTTGGCCGGTTCGCCGTACTTTTGCAGCAGGGCTTGCAGGTAGTCGCGGCCGACGCGCGCGCGCTCATCCGGCGAATTGTCTTGTGCCGGTTTCACGCCGAAACCCGGCGCGACGTTGGTCGCATCCATCACCTGCATTTCGCCTTTGGCGCCAGCCGGTGACGTGAGCAGAGTCTTGCCGTCCGGACCGTAGCGTTTGCCGCCCGACTCTGCCCCGAGCGTGATCTGGGTCATCCGGTCGAAGTTGTTAGGTGCCAGCGTCGACATGGTTTTTGCCGTCGCGATTTGCACGGCCGTATTCGATAGCGAGGACCACACGCTTTGATTGACGTGGCCCTGCAATTTCAGGATGTCGTCGGCTGACAGTTCGCCCTTCGCCCGCGCCTTTTCCATGTAGCTCATGGCATAGGCGGCATCGCCGTTTTCAAGAGCGGATTGAACGACGCCTTCGTGCACATGACTGACGCCCGCCAGCAGTGCGGCATCGGCCACGGCACCCGTCATGCCGGTGCGCTGCATCTTGTTCATGATCGCGGCCTTGACCTGGTCGATCGCGCCCGGCACCCGATCGCCCGTTGCCGGATCGATGTGGCCATTGATGAAGTCGGGATTGTTCCAGTTCAGTCGCGCGCCGTCGCTGGCCAGCTTCGCGGTGGCGTCGTCGGTGGCGTTGGAATAGGTCTGAAATTCACCCAGCATGTGGGTTTCGACTTGGCCGCGGAACTGGGTAGTCAAGTCGTTCGCCTGCATTTGAAACGCACGTTGCTGGGCCGGATTGCTCAGGCTACTTGTCAGCGCGCCGATTTGTTCTTGCAGCTTGCTGCCGTATTCCTGATTCAGCGACTGGCCATCGGGCCGCGTCAGCGCCGCGTTGCCCTTCAGCGACAGGTAACCGGTGTCCTTGTTGTAGGCCAGATCCTGCGCGGCAATGCGCGCCTGGTTCATCGCATCGTTGACGCGCACCTGGTTGGCTTGATCCGCCGCCGCCAGCGCAATCTTGCCCGCGGCATCCCCCGAACGAGTGAGGGACTGCCCGAACTGGCTGGCCTGGTCCGCGGCTATCGCACCCGGGGCTGGGCCGCTGGGTGCCTGAATCTGTACGTTGGGCTGGCCAGAAACTTGCGTCTGGAAATTGTCATAGGTTGGGACGCGTGGCATTACTTGGTCCCCGCCGAGACACCCGCAGATGGCAATGATTTGTTGTACTGGTACCAGCTAGCAGCCACCGACCCGGCACTGCCCATCAACGACGTGACAGCGGCCTGCCCCGGGTTGATGGCGCCCGCGCTGGCCCGCGACATAAGCGCTTGATTGGACTGGTTGACACCCTGGGTGCGGTAGCCCCACGCGCTGCGTACGGCGTTGGCCTGGATGGTGTTGGCATCAATCTCGCCCATCACGTCGGTGGTGGTCAGGATGTTGGCCGCGCTGCCCTCACCCAGATCCACGCCGTTGGCCGCAAGGCTGGCGCGCTGGGAGCCCTTGAGGTTGGCCGTGGCAATGCGGCTTTTTTGTTCGTCGCGCTGGCCGGTCAGTAGCGTGGACTGCGCTGAACTCTCGGACATGCGCGCGTTGATGTCGGCCAGGTTGGCCTGCAGTTCAAGGGACTGCTTTTGTGATTTGGCGCCGTAATAGGCCCCCACTGCGGAGCTGGCGGCCCCTGCGCCCTGCATCACTAACGCGGCTGCGGGATTGCACATTGTTTAGCCCAATAGTAAGAGAACCTCACTATCGGGGCGCCACCGTGGGTTACGTGCACCTCTCGAAACGATGAAAGGGCAAACCCTCAAGGCCGTAGGGCCGGGGCTCAAACACCTGAAAACCAATGTGTTGCAGCCACGCAATAGAGCGCAAATTGCGCGCGTCCACGTAGTTGAAAAGCTGGTCATAGCGCTGGCTCCACTCCAAGACCTTGCGCTTACCCAGCACCACGATGTCGCGCGGGTGGGCCATGAAGGTGTCGGTACCCAGCAACCATGGGCAACCCTGCCCACCCAGCAACGAGACCGGCGCCAGCCCGAATAGGGCCACGGGCTCGCCGTGGCGGGTGGTCAGCACATGGCATTCCTCGCTGGCCAGCACCGCCGTGCGCAGGCAGTCCTGCAAATCCAGCTCCGGCCCATGCACGGCCTGCAGCTCTTGTACGTCGTGCTGGCGCAGGTTGCGCGCGATATGCCGCACTGCCCGCGACTCTACCGGGGCGAATACCAGCCTAGCCACCCAGCGCGGCCTCGACGGTCATGGACACCAGCGTCAAGGGCAAGGGGTCCGATTGCCGCACGAATATCTGGCCGCCTTGCTGCCAGCTTGGCTCCAGCGAAATTTCCAGCTCGTCGGTTTTGAGCGCGGGCGCGCTGCCGTAGACTTCGGTGGTGCGCTGTTTGAACTGCACCAGCCGGTCCAGACTAGGCCCTGCAAACACGCCCGACGACTTGTAGACGCGCAGCCACACCTTATTGATGTTCTTGAGCCTGCCCTGCCCGTAACTGGCGTCAATCTGCGCGGACATCGGCAAGGTTTGCACATCGGCCGTGATGGGCAGGCCTACCTGCACCTTGCTACAGGCTTGCTCCAGCGTGATGCTCCCACCCGTCACGACCTTTTGCGGGAACACCGCGCCGTCACCCAGCACGCTCACGGTCTTGCCTTCCAGCCAGGTCAGGCCGCTGATAACTGTGGCCGGCACGCCGGTATAGGTGGCGCCACAATCCACAAAAAAGGCATCGGCCTGCGTGGCAAACAGCCGGGTGCGCAGGCACTCGATATAGCGGGTGTAGCTACCATTGATAAAACGCCGAACCACGACATACAGCACGTCCTCGCCGCCTTCGGCCACCACACAGCACGATTCGAACGCGCCATCGGTATCGTGCTGGTGCCATGCACCTACCTGTTGCTCTGGCACGTAGGTCAGGCCCAACAACTTGCCGCCTGAGCTCACGGCCCATACCAGCGGTTGCGGGGCCTTGGAATAGGACATATCCGTGATGTCCATACCATCAAACAGGTGCGGCGCGCGCAGGCTCAGGTCGCCCGTGATGTAGCCCCCGGCCTGGTAGTTGAATGCCATCTCGCGCATGTGGCCCCCGCGCGCGGCTGCGTACAGAATGTTGTTGTTGACGATCAAGGGCTGTGCGTTGTTGGCCCCTATGTAGCTTTGGGGCTTGACGCTGATGCTGGTGGGCGTGATGGCATCGCTGTTGATGCTGGTGACGCGCCATTCGGCGGCGCCGGTCAGCAGCACCAGATTAGCCAAAGGAACGATATGGCGGATGGTGTTGGCCTCGCGCGCGGCCACCCGGATGTTGATACTGTCGTCGTCCCGCGTGGGGATGGAATACGTCAGGTTGGATTCGGTACCCGAACGCGTCAGGCGCAGGTTTTGCGGCTCATTGATAGAGCCCGCGAAGCACCGCCGTTGCTCGAAGTACGACACCGCGCCGGGGTACAGCCCCACACCGCTGAACGGGTTGTTCGCGATGGGTGGCGTCTTGCCCAGATTGGCCGTGATGTTGTCGTCCTTGAACGTCAGCCCGTCGGTTTGCCCGATATAGCCATACAGGCCGTTGCTTTGCCGGTAGACGTTGTACCGGGCCGCGCCCGTGCTGGCCCACGCAACCGCCATGAACTGGCCGGTGACCAGCACGTTGCCGGTGCCGCTGCCCGCAGCGGACGCGGCTGACTCCTCGAGCCCGGTGGCGCCCACGCTGGTGACCACGTAGTTGTAAACCGTAGAGCCCGCACCCGTTGGGGTGACAGTGGGCGCGCCAGGGGTGCCCAGGCTGGACACAAAGCCGATGGTCGTCAACGTCCAGTTCAGTGCACCCAGCCGTTTGAGCTCGCGCGGCGCATAGTTGGGGTGGCAGATAGTGAGAACGTCCGCTGACTGCACAAAATGCAGGTCGAACAGATCCGCCTCCAGGTAGGGCGTGGCCACCTCGTAGGGACTGGCCCCGTTGAGCAAGGTGGCACCCTGGGTGTGAAACCGGATCGAAGAGTCCCCGAATTCCAGCACCATGGTTTGCGTGGTGCTGTAGGTGAAGGGCAGCACGCGGGTTTTCTTGGCCGGGGTCTTGACCGTGTTCACGTAGGCAAAGCCGGCACGGTTCGCCACCGGGCCGTGGGGCAGCACCAGCATGTTGCGGCAAGTGGCCAGCCCCGTCTGGAATTTGGCGTCACCTATCTGGCCCCAGAATTCGGGTGTCACCTCGCCACCGGCAAAGGACATCGTGAGTTTGCGCAAGCCGCTCATCGTGCATTCATCCAGCCAACTTGCTGGCGTGGCGCAGCGCGGCGTTGGGACGCGTCCGAATCGCTGGCCTTGCCTAGCCAATACACAAAGGTTTTGGTGCAGGCCTGGGCGGCCTGCATGCCCGCCTCGCCCTTGAGCACGGGCCCCGCCAGCTTGGACGCCAGCAACCAGGTCAGGGCCTCGGCGAACAGCGGGGTGAATTTTGACGCATCGCTGACCAACACGGTGTAGCGCAGCACGGCATTGGCCTGGTTGGTCAGGATGATGTCGTTGCCCGCGTCGTCGGTCTCGGGGCTGAATTCTTGCGGGGTGTACGCACCGCCGACCGTGTTGTCGTAGACGCTGGTCTTGGGGGACGCGCTGTAATCGTCCGACGCGTCGGGCGCCAGGATAGAAATCAGATTGACGGCGTTGCTGGGCAGGGCGTAGGCGTAAGCCCACGTGCTGGACGGGTTGGCCACAGCGGCCAGCGTGGCGCGCCGGGTGGCAAAGGCCCACAGACGCATTTCCAGCAAGGTGCCCAGCGCGGCGGAATAGAACCGGGCGCAATGTTCCGCCTGGGCGCTGCCTTCGGGTGGGTCGATGCTGGCCACGGTGGCGCTGTCGCCCAAGTGGCTCAAAGCCTGATTGCAAATATCAACAACGGATGCCAATTTGGGTTCTCCTAAAAAGAAAAGGGGCACCAAGGCCCCTTCTCACGCACAACGAGCCCGGGGGCTTAGACCAGGCTGGCCTTGTCGGTCTTGCCGGCCTTGGTCGCCGCGGCTGGGATGCCATCGGGGAGCAGACGGGCGAAGGCTGCCGCCACGGCTTCGGCCACCGCCGTGCCGATCACCGCGGCTGGGATGCCATCGGGGAGCAGACGGGCGAAGGCCGCCGCCACGGCTTCGGCCACCGCCGTGCCGATCACCGCGGCCTGTTCGGCTTGGTTCTTGGCCAGCGCGACCGCGAAGGCAGCGGGGTCGCCCACACCACTGGCTTGGTTCTCAGAAACCATTTTCTTGACGCGCTCGGCATTGCTGTCCAGGTATTCCTGGTACTTGGCACGGCCTTCGTCGCAAAGGGGTTCGAGGTTCTCAGCGGGCAGGCCGTCGTATTCGACCTCAGCGCCAGCCTGGAACAGTTCGTTGCCAACGAGGGACAACTCTTTAACGCGGTATTTGGGCATGGTCTTCTTTCAGTGGTTGGGGAAGAGGTTGTTGAATAGGGCTTTGAAGAGACCCGCCAGGGTGCGCATCGTGGAGAGGCGTGGCGGGCCCATTCGATTAGCTGACGGCGAAACCAGACTTGTAGGTTATGTTCCGCAAGTCTTGCACGCTCTTCACGACAGCAGCAACGACCGACATCGAGGCCAGCGTGGTGCCGCCAGAAGCCACATAGCGCACACCCACATAGCGCTTGGGCGTGTAAGGCGCGGCGCGGTCATAGCGCAAGGGCACCAACGTGCCTGGCACCAGCGTAGCTATCGGGAAAGCGTCGGTCTGGTTGATTACCTGCACGTTGCTGGTCAGCGCCGCGTCATCGGCCTGAACCAACTGGAACTGCACCGCGGTCACCGCAGTTGGGGCCACCAGCACGCTGATGCTGATGTTCAGCGGTTCACCGGCGCCTATGTCACCCGCCTGGTTGCCGCCGATAGAGAGCGGGCCCAAGTCCATGGTGTTGGCGCTCAGCGTGCTGTTGGCGACGAGCAACTGACCGGTAAGGACACCGGCAGCGGAGACCGCCCCGGAGAGAAATGCAAAGTTGTCGAGGATCATGATATTTCCTTGAAGTTAAGAGGGCGCGGATAAGGGGCCTAAGCCCCCTATTCCGTTAAACCACGCGGCTTTCGGTGTTCAAAAGCTGGTCCACCTTGCGCAGGGGAACACCCAAGAAGCGGGTCAGGCTGTACGGCGTGCCGAACTGCGTGAGCGCTTGCTCGATGCTCAGTGCCGCGTTGGACTTGTTCAATGCCGCCACGCGCAGCATCGAGTACACGGTGCGGTTGGCGTAGAAGCAAGGGCGCCCCATCGACAGATTGGGCACGCGGTCCATGGCGCGAGACATCAAGCTGATGATCTGCGTGGCAGCGGTGGCGGACTGGGTGGCGGACTGGCCAATCAAGTCGGCGACGTTGATGTTGGCAATACGCACGATGTAGCGCCAGTCTTTGACGGCCACGCCGTTTTTCCACTGGTACAGCGCACGCATGGCCTGGAAGAAGTTGTTGTTCGCGTCAGGAACAGACTCTTCACCCAGATCCTGGTGCATCAAACCGGCCTTGGTGCCCTTCGGGAACGGGCAGAACACGGTGTTTTCACCCCACACGACCAGATAAATGGACGCGTTGTTCGAGCCGGTACCGCCAGCGTCCAGAATGTTCTGGCCGTTGCCCGCGCCCAGCGAGCTGTAACGGGTCTGCAGACCCAAGAACTGGCGGGGGTCAGTTGCTGGGTTGCCGTAGAACATTGCGCCGGCCATGGTTTGGTTCATGGCTTCGATGAACGCCTGGTCTTCAGACAAACGGAACGCGGCCGTGTTGCCATTGAGCTTGGCCAGTTCCACGTCGATGTGGCTGCGCGCTTCCAAAATGCCACATGCTTCGTCAATCTGGGCCGTGGTGGACTTGGAAGTCGGCACACCCTGGTTGATCATGCGGTAGAAAACTTGGGGCAAGCCGGTGCGGATCGTCAGACGGTGGCCGGTGGGCAAGTTGCCTTCCATGAATACCGCGTCTTCCAGAATCTCATTGGTCTGGGAGAGCAGTTCGGCGACCTTGGGCACTTGGCCGTCCGGGTCGAGTCGTTTGGCCCAGTCTGCAAGAGTGAGGGCGCCGGCGGATAGTGTTGCCATGATATTTTTCCTTTATGACTGATTGGGGTAGAGAGCCTTGGCCGTGCTTTGCGATGCCGTTGCTGGCCCCGCGCCGCCCGTGACCATGCGGTCCTCACTGATTGCCTTGCCTGCCCGGACCATGAACCGGATCACTTCCGGGTGGTTGCCTAGGCGGGAATCGTTCAACAAGGTGCGCAGTTCAGGTGTGCCGAAAGCGTCAAGCGCTTTCTTCGCGGTCGTCAGGCTGTCGGTAAGCTTGTCGCCCCCGTATTCCTTGTCGGCCGTTGCCGATGCCGCCCATTCGGCCGCAGCCTGCTGGATTACATCGGCCTGCTTGGCTTCCCACTTCTGCGCGAGCTTCACGCCGATGTCGGACACCTTCTGCGCCTCCTCTTGGGACAGCTTGAGTTCTTTGGCAAGGCCTTCAAACTCACCCAGAACTTCCTTGTCCATGTTGACCCCTTCGGGCTCCACGAACTCGTATTTCTCGGGCACCACCTTCTCAGGTGCTGCAGCGGTCTCGTCCGTCTTGACTTCGGGGGTGTCCGTGGTCTTGTCGGTAGAGGCCTGCTGGGTTGCATCAACCTTCACTTCCGGCGTTGTGGCGGCCGGGGTGCTGGTTGACGCGCTTGAACTGGCGGCTGGCGTGGTTTGTGCGCCGTCAGTCATAAGTGTTGCGGAGCCACCACCGGATGCGGCAGGCTCTGCGTTCTGTAACCGATAGTGTAGAAACTTCATTCGTTGGCTTCTTTCATCATGGCCGGGTAAAGGTCAGGGCATGCGGAGTGGATCAATGCCAGCATCCGCAAACCCTCGTTACGTGCGCCCTCGGCGAAGGCCATGGTCATGCTGTTGGTGTTGAACGAGAGGCGGTACACACCCGCCCGTTCCAGCCCACGCCACAAAATCCGCCGTCCGCGCTTGCTTCCCATCAACCACTTGACATCCTCCACCTCGCTCTGGTCAGCCAGCTTGTCCCGCGTGGTGCGGTCTTTGCGGGCCTTGTCCTGGGCTTCGGTATCGAGGGGGTCGTAGTTGCTCACGGGTGCAGATTAATTTCGCGCGCAGGTCTTACGTGCACCACCTAGTCGCCGTACAGCACCGAGGCCGTGTCCTTGCCGCCCCCGTTGACAATTTCCATATCAGTGAGCTGCAGCGTCAGGCTGATGTCGGGCGCGTTGCCCTCGGTCTTAGCCTCGTCGGTCTTTTCGGCTTCGGCCGTCACCCGCGTGGCCACAGCCCGCACCTTGAGCAGGTAGACCGTGCCAGGGGCTGGCGCCGTGGTAATGCCCAGCGCCTCGCACTGGTCATCGCTCAGATAGATGGTGGGGCTGGTGTTGTAATCGCCAGGGCCGACAGTTGCAGAGTCGTCGGACTTGATATTCATGTTGACCATTGCGTGTCCTTAGGTGTAGCCAGAAAATGCCTGCATCACATCGTTGCCCGCGTTGCCGCTGGGGGTTTGCACCGTGCCCAACTTTTGCGCAGCGCTTGCGGCTTGTTCCACCTGGGCCATTTGTTGCGCTTTGGCCTGGGCCTGCGCGCGGGCGTTGCGGATGAGCGCTACCTTATCGGACGGCACCACGAACTCGGGGTCCACGCCCAGCATGTCGCTGTACTTGTCGGCCCAGATGTCGCTGTCAAACTTGTCCAGCACGTCGGGCTTGAACGAGGCCACCTGTCCGAGGTTGCCCACGAACCGGTCTATGCCGTTGGTGGCAATGGCGCGCTGGGCCTGGGCCAGCATCGACACGTAGGTGACGCTCAGGTCCATGCCGTGCAGCTCAGGGGGTGGGGGTGGCACGATGCCAGCAGCCAGCATATGCTCGAACGTGGTTTCGATCAACGGGTCCAGCATCTCGGAGTGCAAACGCTCCACCACGGGTCCCAGCATGAGCATCTTTTCTTCGTGGCGTTCGGCCACCTCGGTGGCGGTCATGGCGTTGTTGGTGCTGTTGGCCAGCATCAAGAACAGATCCGCACTGAACGCGCCCCGGATGCGCTCGCGCACGTCCTGAATGTCACCCAGCAAGTGGTTCAAGTCCAGCCGGGTATCGAACGCGGTACGAATGCCGCCAGCCGGCCCTGCCTGGTCCACAAAGGTAATGCCACCCGGCAGGGTGTCCACATCGCGGCCCTTCATGCTGGCAGGCACCTGCAGCGGGGGCTTGGTCATGTAGTCAATGCCCTGGGCCTTGCGCATTTGCTCGTGCTGCAATTGCTTGATGTCGCCCAGCGCGTCCATGCCCGGGCTGTTGCCGTAGATGTCACCACCCGACGTGGCCCAACGCGCAGCGATTGCGGGGAAATTCTTGAAACCTGATTCGCTCAGGAACTTGTCTTTCGCGCCATTGAGCTCGAAGTAAACCGACTTCCACGGCATGTTCAGACTGTCGCGCTTGGTGCTATCGCGGTCAGCACGGGGCTCGATGGCGTGCACGATGGTGATCCACTGGTCCAGACTGCCCCGGTCCCACAGGTTTTGCACGTTGGTGCTGCATTTGTCACGCCCGAATTCGGTGACCATCTCGCCCACGGTCTTTTGGAATTCGCGGTACAGGGTGACCACCTCGCCCTTCCAGTTCTGGGCAATACAAAACTCGCCCGTGGTCAGCGGGTACATGTGGATGACGTTCTGGTAGTCCGGCATCACGATGTTGGCCGCCGTGCCGAACGCACCCAGCTCTTCGTACATCGAGTGCAGCGCGCGGTAGGTGTTGGACTTGGCAAAGATGTCCAGCATCAAGCGGGTGACTTGCGAGAGCCACAACTTTACAGCGGGTGACTTGTTCAGGTCCGCGTCAGGCGTGGCCAGCCGGAACCAGGGCCGTGCGGGGCTGGTCATGCCCGCCATCATCCCGGCTGCCAGCACGCGCAGCGACTTGGTGCCGGTGTTGTCGTAAATGTTGTTGTGGCGCTTTTGGCCCCGGTTGCGGTCCTGCAAAAAGAACCGGCCCGAACGGGGCAGCACGAAGTCGCTGATCTCAGACCAATGGCTCCACCAGGTCGAACGCTCAGACTTGAGCGCGGACCATCGGGTATAGAGCCGGTCGCGGGGAGCCTGGTCCGCCATCGCTTAACCGCCCAGCAGCGTGGTCTTGCCCAACAGCAAGGTCTTGGGGTCCACACCTTGCGGCCCGGTCAGCATGGTGCCGCTGACGCCGCCCTTAGCCGCCATTGCATTGGACGACGACATGCTGGCGATGTCCGGCTGCTTGCCGTTGGCTCTGTTGTTGGCCTGGTCCGCCTGGTCGGCCTGTTTGGTGGCCGTGGCGACTGCCGTGTCAGACGCAGCTTTCTGCGCGTCCGCCGCTTGTTTGCCCGCGTCCGCCTGGTCACTAAGCCCGCCAGCGACAGCACCTAAACCCGCGCCCAGAGCCAAAGACGCGCCCCCGGTTAAAAAAGCGAGACCTGCACCCGCTGCAGCGCCGAGCAATTGTTTTGGTGATCCGCACATGATTTAGCCTTGGTTTAATGATTCGTAAGGATCGTGCCAGCCCCGCGCCCCGTTACGTGCACCACTGCTCTCTTCCTTTGGAAGTTGGTACTCAGGCACCGGGTAGGCAAAGGTCAGCGCCAGCGCGTCGCCATCGTCGGGGCTGGCCAGCCCGCGCGCCTTCATGTGCTCTTTGCTTTCGAGCTGGATCTGGTCCGCCGCCGTGTACTGGTACTCGACGCTGGTCAGGTCCGTGGTCATGGCCTCGTCTTTGGTCAGGCAGCCAATAGCCAGCCATTCCTTGGCCCGCGCCCACATCTCCGCGCGCTTGTTTAGGTACTTCTTGGCATCGTCCGCCTTGCCGCCGAACTGCACTTCCACCACGTCGTGATTGAGCTGGCGCAGCCGGTCCACCACACCGCCACCCACGCCGCCGCCATCAACGAACACCACTGCTGTCATGCCCATGGACTTGATGTAATCGACATGCTCTGCCACCTTGCTGGCCAGTTGCATGGTGTCGAGCTCGCGGTACCGCTTGACCGGAATGCCCACGCCGTCACGGCCTACGCGGGTGCGTATGACAGACTGGTCATCGCCAAAGCGCGCCACGTCCACGCCCACGGCAGCCGTGCGGCCAATGAAGCGCTCGGCCGCGGGTTTGCGGTTCATGGCCTGGTCCACCAGCTCGCGCGGGATGAACTGCAGGCTGGACGCATTGGGGAACACACCACGCACCCGGACCTTCACAAAGTCGCTGTTCTCGCCGTAGTCGTTGACCCAATCGTTGAGCATTTTTTTGTTGGTGATAGCCACCTTGCGGCTGTCGATCTGTTTGGTGATCCAACGGTGACGGCTTTTGCCAAAGCATTCGGCGAACGCGCCCGTGTTGCGGGTTGGGTTGCCAAAGACAAAGTGCATCGGCTGGCCGTCGGTCTTACCCCCCTCGGCCACTTCCCAGATCTTGCTGGGTATGGCACTGGCCTCATCGAACAGGTACCACGGCGTGGAATTGGCCGCGTGCAAGCCCGCAAACGACTCGCTATTCTCTTCGCGGCTGGTTTGGGCGTCTACCCTCCAACTATCGGGATATTGCTTGTGCACGAGGCGCATAGCCCCCTTGCCGGTGGTGATGGCGAACCAGTGCTGGTTCACGGCCTTGGACAACCACGAGGCCACGCCCGCCCACGTCTTGCTGGAGAGCTGTTCCGCCGTGTTGGCCGTCACCACGCCCTTGCTGAACGGCCGGGTGGACATCACCCACAGCACCAGCCACGCAGCCATGGCCGACTTGCCAATGCCGTGGCCCGAGCTGATGGCGAACTGGATGGGGTCCACCGCATGGACACCATCAAAGCCGCGCAGCTTGACCTGTTCGCCCAGCTCGCTCAGGAAGTCGCAGGCCCACAGGTCCGGGCCGTACTCGCAGCCATAGAGCAAATCGTAAGGGCTGGCCAGCTTCACAAGTTGCAGTTTCTTGTCGGTGTCCCACGGAAAAATATACATGACGAACCCAAGCGGGTCGTCGTAGAACCGGGCGATGTCCCGGGCCAGCTCGGCATCGAGGTTAACTTGCGATGCCACTGCGCTTACGCCCGGATTCGAGGATCGTGGCAATGTCCACCGCCCCGCTGTGCTCCACCTGTTGCTTATCGCCGTACACCTTGGGCAGCATCTTGGCCAGCATCCACTTGCGCGTGTCCACCTGCAGGCGCCGGTGCTCGATCATGTCGCCCTCTGTGATCTCCAGCCCAGTGGCCTTGCTGACGCTTTTAGTGCCGGTGACGGGGGTGTCGGCAATTTGGAGTATTTCCTCCGCGAGCCGCAGATAGCCCACTTCTCTCGCGCGGGCATACTGCGCAGCGAACCCGTTAACGTCATCCAGTACCCAAAAGCGCACGGCTGACTCGCTTGGCATGTGTAGGTCGCCGCAAATTCCGCGCAGAGATTCACCATCACTCAGGCGTTGACAGATTTCATCGGCAATTTCAGGGGAGTAGCGAATCATGCCCGCACTGTGCAACCCCCTCAAGCCCTTACGTGCACCCTGCGCCAGCCGGTAGCCACCCGGCTGCGCCACCGGCCACTGCGACAGCTTTCGGGCGGGCGGCCAAAGCGCGAGGTATTGCAAGCATCAAGGGCAGGGACGTTACCCGGTACGCCCTGCGCTTGATGGATGAGGACGCGCTGGCCTGACAGGCACGGGGGCTGCGCCCCCGCTTTAGGGTTTGAACGGGTTGAATTCTGCGGATTCAACCCGTTTTGCCTTGAAAAACCAAAAAGTGTGGCG
>JBBRSA010000034.1:0-42168 GCA_038245855.1 Burkholderiales bacterium | reverse complement strand
GGCGATGTCCCGCTCGTAGTTGAAGGTTGAGGTTGGTGGTTGGACCCGTCAGGGCCTACAGAATGTGGGTTCTGACTTCAACAACCGCAAGCCAAGAAAGCCCAACCACCGTGAAACAGTCTATCGCCAAACTCCCTGTCAACAAAAAAGCAGCCCTCGCCCAATTGGAGGCACAACCCTTGTTTGCCACCAATCCTGAGGCTGCGCTGCCGCTGCTGTCCATGATTGGACAAGCCCAGTTATCCATCGATGACTTGCTGGGTCAGCTCTCGCGTCAGTTCATCGAACAACTCCTGGTCTTATCCGCACAGACCGTCGCTGGGGTCAAGCATCCAGGCCGAGAGGCCGGAGATGTCCGATGGCATGGCTCCCAAAACGGGGTCGTCGCAGTAGGTCACGCCAAGCTTTCTGTCAAACGACCCCGGCTGCGTGCCAACGGCGCTGAAGTAGCTGTGCCGGCCTACGCGGCACTGGCGGCAGATAGCGACCTCTCGCGGCGCATCGCCGACATCCTGACCTGCAACGTCAGCACCCGAAAATACGCACGCGTTGTGCACCGCTGTGCAGACGAGTTGGGGATTTCAAAGAGTGCGGTGTCGCGCCAGTTTGTCAAACAAAGCGCGCAGGCGCTTGCTCAGTTAATGAGCCGAGATTTGAGTCAAATCGACTTCGTGGCTGTCTACATGGACGGCATCATTGTGGCCAAACACCACGTCATTGCCGCCGTGGGCGTGGACGCGCAGGGTAAAAAGCACGTACTAGGCCTGGCTCCCGGCAGCAGCGAGAACGCCAAGGTGGTCAAGGACCTGCTGAGCGGCCTGGCCCAGCGTGGCGTCGACCTCAATATCTCACGGCTGTGGGTCATTGATGGCTCCAAGGCGCTACGCTCAGGCATTGAACAACTGTGCGGCAAGGATGCCAAAGTTCAGAGGTGTCGTATTCACAAAATTAGGAACGTATCGGAGCGCCTGCCCAAAGACCGTGCAGAGCAGGTGCGCTGGCTAATGAAGCAGGCATTCAAGCTCGATGCCCCCAAAGGCAAGCAGCGCCTTAAGGAGTTGGCCAAAGACCTCAAGGCACAACACCCCGATGCCGCCGCCAGCGTTCTGGAAGGGCTGGATGAAATGTTCACCATTACAGAGCTGGGTATCACTGGCGAGCTTGCACGCTGCCTGGCCACCACCAACGTGATTGAGTCACCCAACTCGGCGGTACGCCGGGTCAGTGGTCGGGTAACGAACTACAAGGATGCCGAGATGGCGCTGAGATGGACGGCAGCCGGATTCCTGGAGGCGGAAAAGTCCTTCAAGAAACTGCGGGGGCATGACCAACTGAAGACCCTGATTGACGGTCTTCGTCCCAAATCCCAGCAACTCAAGAAGGCAGCATAATTCTCATGACCACCGACTCAAACCTGCAACTGAGTTCGGGACATCGCCGAAACCGGCGTCTTGATCGACTATTTATATTCAATCCTAGGTTTATACACACTGGCGACCTGAATTGCAAACACGATACGTTTGCCCATAAATTCACCCGAATAAAACCCGCATAGCCGCTACCGTCGTCTGGCCGAACGAACACCATGGATTGCGGCAGCACTTGCCAAAACCTTGTGCAGACGCCCCGAGTTATTGACTTCTACGGTGAAGGTCATCCACACGATGCCGCGCACCAACTGCGTTTGAACCGCCGTAACGGCCATCTTGTCTTTGGCAAACAGCTCCAAAATGTCTCGTAACATGCCCGGGCGATCGACTCCCTCGACGGCCACGTCCACGGGGTAAACACTGGCAGCGGCACCACTAGCACCACCCCACTGCACCTCAATCACCCGGTCGCCACTGCGGGCGACCATGTTGCGCAGGTTGGAGCAATCGGCTCGGTGCACACTCACGCCCTTGCCACGGGTAACAAAGCCGCAGATGGCGTCAGGTGGTGCGGGCTTGCAGCACTTGGCCAGTTGCGTCATGAGCGAATCCACCCCCACCACCAGCACCCCACCCTTGGCTGCTTTGCTGCTGGCTGCGCGCGGCTTTTTGAGCAGCAAAAATTCGTCATGGGGCAGTTCAGGCTCGGGCGGGCGTAGCAGACTCTCAATATTGCGCAAAGAAAATTCGTCTTTGCCAACCACCTCAAACAGGTTTTCGGCCGAGTTGAAACCCAGCCGTGAGGCCAGGTCTTCGAGCTTGATAGCGGTTTTGCCTTCGCGCTGCAGCAGTTTCTCAACCGCTTCACGGCCCTTGGCCACCGTTTCACCCATGGCCAAAGCATTGAACCAGGCGCGCACTTTCGCGCGCGCCCGGGCGCTGACCAAAAATCCCAGTTCGGGGTTGAGCCAATCGCGCGAAGGCCCACCTTCTTTGACGGTCGTGACCTCCACGGTTTGGCCGTTTTTCAGCGGAGTGTTGAGCGGCACCATGGCACCGTCAACTTTGGCGCCCCGGCAGCGGTGGCCCAAATTGGTATGTACGCTGTAGGCAAAGTCCACTGCCGTGGCGCCTTGGGGCAGCTCCACAATGGCGGCATTGGGCGTCAGCACATAAATGCGGTCGTCAAACACCCCGGCGTCTTGCGCTTGGTTTTGGCCGCCCGACAAGTCGCGCTCCCAGGCCAGAAGCTGGCGCAGAACCGCGATTTTATTGTCGTATTCGCCGCTGGCCGACACGCCTGCGTAACCCTTAACGCCCGCCTCTTTGTAAGCCCAGTGCGCCGCCACCCCGTTTTCGGCGTGGTCGTGCATAGCCTGGGTGCGCACCTGCACCTCAATGGGTTGACCAGCAGCGTCGCGCACCACGGTGTGCAGCGACTGGTAACCGTTGGTTTTGGGCCGTGCGATGTAGTCGTCAAACTCATCGGGAACCGGAGTGAAATGCTCATGCACCCAACTGAGCGCGGCATAACAATCGGGCACGCTGGGAACCACGATGCGCAGTGCGCGGATGTCGTATACCTGCGCAAAGCCCAGCGATTTGCCACGCATTTTTTTGACGATGCTGTAGATGTGTTTGGGCCGCCCCTGCACGGTGGCAACTATGCCCTGCCTCGCCAAATCGGCCAACAACTGGGCGCGCAAACGCTCCACCGAGGCTTCGCGCTCCACCCGCTTTTCGTCGAGCAGCTTGGCCACTTTTTTGTAGGTGTCAGGCTCCAAGAAACGAAAAGACAGGTCTTCAATCTCCCACTTGATTTCCCAAATGCCCAGCCGGTTGGCCAAGGGCGCAAACACATTGAGCGATTCGCTGGCCAAGCCCACAGGCACCGGAAGCTTGGTAGCGGCAAAGTGGCGCAGAGTCTGCAGGCGCGATGCCAAGCGCAGCATGACGACCCGCAGGTCGCGCGAGAACGCCAGCAGCATCTTGCGCACACTCTCGGTCTGGGCGGCGGCGGTTTGGGCCATGGGGATGGGCAACGCGGCGTGACTGGCAGCAACTTGGGCCAAGCGCGCCATACGCTGCACCCGGACCAACTTGGTGGTCTCGACCGCCAGGTCGGCGAAGTTGCTGCCAAAACCCTTGGTGATCACCTCATGCGGCTTGTTCAGGTGCTCACAGGCATACACCAAATAGCTGGCCGCCTGCATGGCGGGTGAGCCGCCGATGGTACGCAAAATGTGCGCCACCGCGTCGGCGTGGGCCAGTATGTTTTCACCAGTATCCAGCGTCTGGGTGGACAGCAGTGGCTCCGCAAACGCGCGGGCGCGCGCCAGGGCATCGGCCTGCTCAGGCAGGCTTTGCGCAGTTGCCACCAGCACAGGAACCGGAGCGGTCGTTTCAGATATCGAACTTTTCATGCCGGGCGAAGGGTGTTCGCAAACTAAAGTGAGTAACTGTGCACCGCCTTATTACGGCAATGCGGAATCAAACAGAAACGATAGCACGGCTTGCACCTGGTCTGGCGCAATCAGCGTGGGGGCATGGCCCACGTCGGCAAATTCAACCAAACGCGCTTTGGGGCCACGCTGGCCCATGGCCTGGGCCGTTTGGGCCGACAACAGGTCGGATTGCGCGCCCCGCAGCAGCAGGGTTTGCGCGGTGATTTGGTCGTACAGCTGCCACAGCAGCGCCTCGCCCTGCGCCACGGCCTCGGGCGAGCTGACAACAAAGGCCTGGGCGATGGCCGGGTCGTAATGCAGCACCACGGGGCCATCACTGATACCACCTGTGTCCAGGGGCTTGAGCATGTGTCGGCACAAAGCCAGCCATTGCTGGGGCGTATGGACGCCAAACGTACTGCTAGCTGCCCACAGCGCATCGGCAGCTGCCTGCAGCGTGTCAAACCGCATGTTTTGGCCGAGAAACTGTTGAATGCGCGCTAGCGCTGCAGGCTCAATGGTGGGGCCTACATCGTTGAGTACCAATCGGCGTACGGGCAATGGCAACGGTGATTGCGGCTGCCCGCACAGCAGCATGCAAATCAGGCCGCCCATGCTGGTGCCAATCCAATCTAAACCCGTAGGGCGCGGTGTTAGCTGCGCCAATAACACCACCATGTCGGCGGCATAGGTGCCCAGTTGGTAGAGCGCAGGGTCTGCTAACCAGTCACCTTGGCCACGGCCGACCACGTCGGGGCAAACCACCCGCACATCGCCCACGGCCCGCGCCACGATCGCCTGGGCCAGCACGTCAAAATCGCGCCCCTGGCGGCTAAGGCCGTGCACACAAACCACTACATGGGTGGCCTGCGGATTGCCCCACTGCCAATAGGCCATGCGGTGACCAATGCCTCTATCGTTAACGGAGTCGGGGCACAACACATGGTGCAACTGCGGCTCAGGCATCGTGTAAAACCAATCGTTTGATAATGTGCATACATCGTAATTCAAACCGCAGAAAGGTCTTCCCCATGCTCCAAGGAAAAACCGCGCTGGTAACCGGCTCCACCAGTGGTATTGGTCTGGGCATTGCCAAGGCATTGGCGGCCCAGGGCGCCAACGTGTTGCTCAACGGTTTTGGCGACGTTGACGGCCCCAAGGCCGAGGTCTCTTCGGTAGCCACGCTGGGCGCGCGGGTGGACTACCACGGCGCCGATATGCGCAACCCAGCAGAGATTGAAGCCATGGTCCAACATGCGCAAACGGTTTTTGGAAGCGTTGACATCTTGGTCAACAACGCCGGCATCCAGCATGTGGCGCGTATTGAGCAGTTTCCGGTGGACCGCTGGGACGCTGTGTTGGCCATTAACCTGAGCAGCGCTTTTCACGCCACCCGCGCTACTCTACCGGGCATGTTGGAGCGTAACTGGGGCCGCATCATCAACGTGGCGTCGGTCCATGGGCTGGTGGCGTCCGCTGAAAAGTCGGCCTACGTGGCCGCCAAACACGGCCTTGTGGGGCTAACCAAGGTGACCGCACTGGAAAACGCCACCACCGGCGTCACCTGCAATGCCATCTGCCCGGGCTGGGTGTTGACCCCTTTGGTACAAAAGCAGGTGGACGCCAAAGCCGCCGCACAGGGCATCAGTAACTTAGACGCCACCAAGCAGCTGCTGGGCGAGAAAGAACCGTCCCTGCAGTTCACCACTCCCGAAGAGTTGGGTGCCTTGGCAGTGTTCTTATGCTCCCCGGCGGGCAACAACGTGCGCGGCGTAGCCTGGAATATGGACGGTGGCTGGGCAGCGCAGTAGAAATTAAGTGCCAAATTGGCCGCTAGCCCTCGCCGATGCTGCGCAAGCAGCTACTATTTTTGTAGCAATTGGTAGCGTTCAAACGGTTGATCGTGGCCCGACAGCCACAGCGCTAGGTGCACCTCCCAGCTGTGCGACGGCAGGTAAGTGGCGCTGCCGGTGTTTAAGGCCAGCAGCAACACCCAAGGCGCCAAACGCACCAAGCCGGGTGGCCGCAGCCCCATCGCTAGGGCAGGCACTGCGTGCAAGGTGACGGCAAGGCCCATGACCCAGGCCACGGTCACTTCGCTGACGCTGTGTGCACCCACCATCACCCGTGACACCGCAACCCCGCCAGACACACACAAACCCAGCACAACACCCCAAGCCGGTCGACGCGGCAGCCAGACGTTAAACAGTGCATATAGCAGCACCGGCATTACCGATGCCGCCAGCACCGTGTGGCCGCTGATACCGGTAAAGTTCAGCGCAGAACTGCCTATGCCCCAGCCCATAAACAAGACCTTGCTCACCAGGGTCAACAAGGCCGCCAAACCCAAGGCTGGCAGCCAAACACACACCAGCCGCCGCTGGCCAGACACCCAAAAGCCGACTGCCATCAACACCACCATGGGAAGCATCAGACTGGCAGACCCCAAATGGGTCAGTACCTGCCAGGCCAGAACCGGCAGCGCGGAATCAATCAACATCGCCTGGTAGCGCCCTAGCTGGACTGCTTAAAAGCCATTACCGCCTGGTTACGCAGGGTGCGCAGCATGGCCAGCTCTTTTTCGTCGAGTTCCAGCGATCCGTGGGCAGTCTTGTCTGCATAAATCAAACCAAAGGGGGCGCCTTTAATATGCAAGGGCAGCAGCAAAAAGGTGGGTGCATTGATGCCATTTTTGAACCACTCTGGTAGGCGCTGAACGATACGTGCCTCGGTGGCGTCGTTGATCATTGTGTCCACCCCCTTGTTGCACACCACCGAAAACAAATCCGGCGCATTGGACTTAAGCACGACCTTGAAACTCTTGACGTATTGCTCCACGCCCTGCCCCAAGCCAAACCGCCCGGTAACCATTTCCGTTTTGGCATCGCGCATGCAAAAAATGATGCGCTCAAACTCCATAGCCCGGTACATGGTTTCTAAAATCATGCGCAGCACGTCGGCGAGTTTGAAGTCTTCGACCATGGCGTTGGTGATGTCCTGAATACCTGCGACCAGAGTTTCAGTAACCTTACCGTTACGGACAGGAGGCGCATCAGGTGCTGCCTCGGGTAGCACCGGTGTGGCGTGCAGTTCCAGGTTCTTGAAAACCCCATCTTGCTCCGGTGTGGGCGCGCTTGCGCCTGGCGGCGAACTGGGATCGCTGAGCAGCCTGGCGGCGGCCGAACCTGGCAGAACGCGTATATCCATGGCCTGGGCCAAATCAATCAACTTTTTGCGTGCTGTGGCCGTCGCAGCAGCCACAGCCTTGCTCGATACACCCATCGCACGTATGTACTTTAGGGTAACTGCAGTCAGTTTGGTATCGACGTTTTCCGGCTTGCAATGCAAAAGTACATCGGCAATTTCATTGGATGCTTGCGCGATCCAACGAATCCGTTCGCCGGAGTCGGTAGGTGCGGTCAACGGCGGTGTACCCGTCAAACGGCGCATACACTGCTGAATACCGTCAGGCAGCCCCCACGATTTGGCCACGCCCAGGCCGAGTTCCTCGTAACTGATGCCCAGCACACGCACCGACGCCGCCGACTCTTCCATCGGCTCACGCTGTGACTGCACCAAGCTGCGGACCTGGGCCGCCTCTTCCGTGAAATAGAACTGCACGAGCAAACGCCCCATGTTTTGAAACATGGAGCCGATAAACGCCTCTTCACTCTCGCGCAAAACCGGGCACAGTTCCCCAGCAATAGAGCCAGCCATGAGGGAGCGCAAAAACTCCTCTTTGAGCTGCGCCGCATGTGCCTTGTCTTGCATGTGCTCCAGCAAGACCAGGCTCAGCGCCATGTTACGAATGCCGTTAAAACCAACCAGACTGACCGCGCGCGAGACAGTGCTGATGCTGCCACCCCGAGCGTAGTTCGCACTGTTAACCATGCGCAGCAATTTATTGGTCAGCGCAACGTCTTTCAAGATTTCATTGGTGACGCTGTTGATACTTTCGGTATCGGATGTAGCCATGCTCTGGATACGCACCATAGAGTCCGACATGGCCGGAAAGTCGCTTTTGTGGCGCATGCGCCGCAGCAAAAAATCCAGCGTGCTGTTGCCTTTGGCACTGGAGGCGACTTCCTGAGCCTCGGCAGGCTTGGTCGGCTTAGCCCACTGCTCCAGTTCAGCCTGAAAGGCACGCACAGTGGAAAAGCGCTGCTGCGGGTCACGCGCTAGGGCGCGCAGGACAATGGCACGCAGCCCGTCGTCCACTGCAGAACTTAAGCCCTCTGGCAGGGTCAATTGTTCATTGACGACGCGGTAAATCGCACGGTGGGGGTCTTTCTCTGGCACCAAGCGCTTGCCGCTGATGAGCTCTGCCAGCACCAAACCTGCCGAAAAAATGTCCATGGCGGTTGAAGGCGACTCGCCCTTGGCTGCCTCGGGCGAGAGGTAACCCAGCGTGCCACACACCAGCACGTCTGGGCCTTTGTCGGCTCGGTCTTTGATGCGAGCCGCAATCCCAAAATCCATAACCCGTGCATGTCCAGCGGCATCCACCAGTACGTTAGAGGGTTTGAGGTCACGGTGGACCACGCCTGCGTTGTGGGCGACGGCCACCGCGTCTAAGACGTCCATCATTAGGGCTACTGCCTCTTGCGGCGGCAAGGCCCCTCGCTCCTGGATCACCTGTTCAAGGGTACGACCAGCGATGTACTCAAATACCAAATAGGGTTGGCGGTCTTGAATATCGGCCTCGTAGACGGGCACAATATTGGGGTGCTTGACCCGACCCACATTGCGTGCTTCTTGCAACCATTGACCCACGGAGGCGTCGTCTGAGCCGGCGCTTGGGTGCATGACCTTGATCGCCACCTCGCGCTCCATGCGCGGATCGAACGCCAGCCAAACGGTTGACTGCGCACCCTGCCCCAACTTCTTTCGCAACTCAAATCGACCCAAAGTGGCGGGCTCTGGCGATGCGCTGGTGTTGCGCAAGCCACGGGTGCGGGCAGAAGAATCGGTCATTTTTAACAGAAATCCTCAGTGCGGAGATGGGTCTATTAGCTGGGCCCAAGTATGACACCGACAAACTGCTCAAAAACACCGACCGGAACCGGCTGGCTGAATAATTCACCCTGATAGTTGTGACAGCCGTTTTCTAGCAGGAACGCGCGCTGCGCAGCGGTCTCCACGCCTTCGGCAATCACCGCAAAATTCAAGCCCTGGGCCAGATTGATAATGGTTTTGGCAATCGCTGCGTCTTGCGAGTTGTCCAGCACATCGCGCACAAAGGCCCGGTCGATCTTGAGCTGGTCCAAGGGCAGGTGTTTTAGGTAGCTCAGAGACGAATACCCCGTGCCGAAGTCGTCTAACGAGAACCGCAGCCCAATCGCCTTGAGCGCCGCCATTTTGCGGATGATGTCGTCAAGGTTGTGGAGCAACACGCTTTCGGTCAACTCCAGCTTTAGTGACTGTGTGAGCACCCCCGTGCGGGCAACAACGGCCTGCACCTGCTCGACAAAGTCAGCCTGCTGCAACTGGTGGGCGCTAACATTGACCGCCAGAACCCAATGCGACTTGGTAGGATCATTCGCCCAGTTAACCAGTTGCACACAAGCGGCCTCCAATGCCCACAGACCCAGGGTGAGGATCAGACCGGTTTGCTCGGCCAATGCGATAAATTCACAAGGCGGAACGATACCCCGGCGCGGCTGCTGCCAACGCAATAGAACTTCAGCCCCTTGCACTTGCCCCCGCGCATCAACCTGCGGCTGGTAGAGCAAGAAGAACTCGCCATTGGCAATGCCTTGGCGCAGTTCTAGCTCCAGCGCAGACGTTTCTGCCCTGTCCGATACCATGACATGGATCAGCGCGTACATAGCCGCAATTGACAGCGTGGTGTTGAGCCAGGTACCCACCGCACGCACGTTATCGGGAAGTGCATAGATTGAATCCAACCCAGCGTTGGTGCCTGCAAAACCCACAAAAGCCAATAGGCAGGTGCCCGCCACCAGCACACGGTTAAGCAGCGGTTCGTCGCGCAAAAACAAACCCGATGACAACGCCAAAAACAGCAAAAACAGGTGAAAAGTGCGCGGCTCTTGCGCACTAGGCACGTCCAGCACCCACGCCACCGAACACACGATCAAGAAACTGCCAAAAATAAACAGGTAGCTTGCCAGCCGGGTGCGCCGCAGATACGCGAGCACACCAACAGCAACCCCTGTGCCAGTAAAAACCGTGATGGCCGCTACAAAGCCCCACGCCCCCTTGGCGCCAAAGTAGATGGACCAAGCCAGGCCCAGTCCGGACATAACACTGGCGCCCAACCACAACATCCACCGTACCCGAAGGCGATGGCGGGAGGCGAGATTAAGCGGTGAATTGGGGCTGTGCATGGGGTTGCCCATTATTACCCCGCGATATCCAGAGACTGGTCTAATTCAGCTGGACCGACCCGTTGACCTGAACAACAACCGCCGTTGTCCCCGCTTCGACCGGAATCGGCGCATCGGCCGATACGCCCTTGGCATACGCCATCATGGCACGGGGGCGCGGCTCTTGCCCCGCGTCTGAAAGGTTGACCGACACTTCCCGCAGGGTGTAGGCCTTAAAACCAAAGCCGGTGGCAATGTCGCCCGCCTTGGCTCTGAATCGCGCAATGGCCATGGCCTGCACTTGCGACTCAACCTTGGTACGCCCCTCTGGGCTCAGACTAAAACTGCTGTTACTAATAGTGAGCGGTTGCAATTTACCGGCGGTGGCGCCAATGAGGGCAAAATCTTTGCCCTCGAGGACGAGCGCAGTAGAGCCTTGCCAGCCGGAGATCTTGCCGTCACGCCCATAGCGCGGCTGCAAACTGAATTGGCCGGTGTGTACATCCATTGCGCCTGTTTTGACGGCCTTTTTGGCCTCTGCCAAAGCGGACTCTAGGGCTTGTCGCAATTGGTCTTGCACTGCGGTGGGGTCAGTACCCTCGCGTGTGGTGCCCAATGTGACACTGAGCCAGTCTTGCGCCACATCCATGGATGCGCTGGACGCCAGCTGCACGACATTGCGCAACTCGGGGGCCGTGACCGATTCGCACTGGCCCACCAGTGGGCCTAAAAGCAACGCACAAACGGCGACTGCGGCAAAGTTCTTATTCATCTATTTACGTATTCCTTCGCGCCACTGTTGGCGCAGTTGTTGGCGCAGTTCACTGCGTTCTTGGGCATTGAGCTGGCGCTCGCTGCGCATATTGTCCATCTCGGTACCGCGATTGCGCTGAGCGCGCAGCGCGCTTCGCAACTCGGTTTGTCGCTGCGTCGGCGACTGCGCCGTACCCGCCGCGCCACCCATTATTCCGTCGTGCCGCCACACGCCGAACGCAGGCTGGACCTGCGCGCACACCAAGCCGGACACTAAACCAACCGAAACAACGAGATGTTTGTACATAACGATTCAACGGATTTTGAGTTGCTCTGGTGCACATTGTCGTACTCGACACACCGCTTGTGAGCGTCTATATTTGTAACATTGTGTCAAACGGCCACAATCCGACTGGTGTGCGCAATTCAGTCCGCGCAAAATCTGACCTGTAAACAACCAAAACAATGCCATGCAGAACACGCCGACACGACCCAATAAAATTCTGGTGGTAGACGACGATGCCCGCATTCGGGATCTGTTGCGCCGCTACCTCAGCCAAGAAGGTTTTGACGTCTTGCAGGCCGAAGACGGCAAGTCACTCACCCGCATCATGCTGCGCGAGACGGCCGACCTGATTGTGTTGGATCTGATGATGCCCGGCGAAGACGGCTTGTCCATCTGCCGGCGCCTGCGCGCGGCCGGCGACGTGACCCCCATCATCATGCTAACCGCCAAGGGCGAAGACATCGACCGCATCGTGGGATTGGAAGTGGGTGCAGACGACTACCTTGGCAAACCATTTAATCCGCGCGAGTTGTTGGCCCGCATCCACGCCGTGTTGCGCCGCCGACCTACCCCCGAGGTGCCTGGCGCGCCTAGCACTGACAACGAGGTGTCGCGATTTGGACCATTCACCTTTGACCTAGGCGCACGCACCTTGCACAAAGATGGCGTGGAGTTGACCCTGACCACCGGCGAATTTGCCATGCTCAAAGTGCTGGTGCGCCACCCGCGTATTCCCCTGTCGCGCGAAAAGCTGGCCCAGTTGTCGCGCGGGCGCGAATTTGAGCCCTTTGACCGCAGCCTGGACGTGCAGGTTTCGCGCCTGCGCAAATTGGTGGAGACCGATCCCGCCTCGCCCCGCCTCATCCAGACCGTGTGGGGCGTGGGTTATGTGTTTGTGCCGGAAGAAGCGGCGTGAGCACCAAACCCAGTGCCGCTGACCAAACCCAATTCTTGGATTTTGAAGACAGTGCGCCCGAGCTCATTGGTATCGACGCCGGCAGCCCAACGCCCAACCATTCGGTTAGCCTAAGCCTTTTTTGGCGCACTTTTTTTCTGCTGGCCTTGTTGCTGCTGGGCAGCATTGCCGCTTGGCTGCAGACCCTGCGGGTGCTGGAGTTTGAACCGCGCGCCATTCAAACGGCGCAGCAACTCGCGTCACAGGTCAACCTGAGCCGCGCCGCGCTGGTGAACTCAGACGCCATCGGGCGCTTGTATTTGCTTAAAACCATGAGCGAGGAAGAGGGCCTGCACATCATTCCCCGCGAGCCTACCGACGGCTACATACCGTACAACACCGACACGATTAGCCGCCAAGTGGCCCGCGAACTCACTGCCCGTTTGGGCCCAGGGACCATCGTCGCCAACAAGGTCAATGGGCAGGCGGGCCTGTGGATTGGCTTTGTGATCGCGGGCGACGATTACTGGCTGCAGACCGACCCAAACCGTTTTAATCCTGCGGGACGAAAAACCTGGGGTATCTGGCTGGGTGTCGCGGCCCTGTTGTCACTGGTGGGCGCAGCGTTGATAGCCCGCCTGATCAACCGCCCGCTCAAGGCCCTGTCGTTTGCCGCTAGCCGCATGCGTGAAGGCAATTTTGAGGCCAGTCGGCTCGACGAGAGCGTGCAGACCGGTGAGATTCGTGAGGTTAATATTGGTTTTAACCGCATGGCGCAGCGGCTATCCAAAGTCGAGCAGGACCGCACGGTGATGTTGGCCGGCATTTCACACGACCTGCGCACGCCGCTGGCCCGATTGCGGCTAGAAACCGAAATGAGTGTTGCCGACCCCGACGCCCGCGCCCACATGGCGGCCGACATTTCGCAGTTAGACGCCATCATCGGCAAGTTTTTAGACTACGCCCGACCGGACAAAGACAAGATGGAAAACGTGGTCCTGAAAGACGTGGTGGAGGCGTGCACCTTTTCATACCAAAACCAGCCCGATATCCACGTCACCGTCCAGCTGGACGACAACCTGTCGGTAGTGGCCGACGAGGTTGAGCTGGGCCGCATCATTTCCAACCTACTCGAGAACGCCCGGCGCTACGGCAAATCAGTAGATACGGGTATTGCCCGTGTGCACATCTCGGCCATTGGCCGCGACAAATGGGTGTTGATCAAAATTCGAGACCACGGCATTGGTGTGGCGCCCGCGCAATTGGCCAACCTGACCCAGCCCTTTTACCGTGGTGAAGCAGCCCGCACGGCGGCCAATGGTGCGGGCCTGGGCTTGTCGATCGTAGAAAAAACCGTGCAGCGTATGGGCGGCGCATTCACGCTGACCAACTCCACCACCGGCGGGCTGTCGGCCAATATGCGTTTGCAGCGCGCTGCGCGGGTTTAAGCCCTAGGTTTTAATCTCTAGGACTAAAGGCTAACCGCCAACTCAGCCCCTTCGCGAATCGCACGTTTGGCATCCAGCTCACTGGCCAAGGCTGCACCGCCAATTTTGTGAAAACGCGGAGCACCAGGATTGGTAGCGTCCTGCTGATCAGGCATCAACTCGGTCAACGGCTCTTGGCCCGCGCACAGCACGATGTGATCTACATCCAAGGTGCGTGCAACGCCGTCTACGGTGATGTGCAGGCCCTTGTCGTCGATACGCACATAGTCCACCCCAGCCAGCATCTCCACGCCATTACGCTGCAACACTGCACGGTGCACCCAACCTGATGTTTTGCCCAAACCAGCGCCGACGCGGGTTGTTTTGCGCTGTAGCAGGAACAACTCGCGGTAGGGTTTTGCGGCCTCGGGCGCAACCAAGCCGCCGTTACTTTGTGCCTGCAAATCAACACCCCATTCACGGCACCAGTGGTCAATCGACAGGGGCAATGCCACGACAGGGTCGTGCAGCAAAAATTCACCCACGTCAAAACCAATTCCGCCCGCGCCAATGATGGCCACACGTTTACCTAGTGTCACCTTGCGCTGCAAAACGTCTAAGTACGACACCACTTTGGCATGGTCCACACCAGGTATGGTCGGCTTGCGTGCCACGATGCCGGTGGCCAGAACGATGTCGTCAAAGTTTTGCTTAAGCAGTTGCGCACGCGTCACCCGTTTACCAAGCTTGACCTTGACGCCGGTGATTTCAATGCGTTTTCCAAAATACCGCATGGTCTGGGCAAATTCTTCTTTGCCCGGAATTTGCATAGCCACATTAAACTGCCCACCAATGCGGTCGCTGCTGTCAAACAGCGTGACATCGTGGCCGCATTCTGCCGCCACGGTGGCCGCCGACATGCCTGCTGGCCCAGAGCCCACCACAGCCACTTTCTTCTTTTGCGCGGCTTTGCGGTAAATGAGTTCGGTCTCATAACCCGCACGGGGGTTGACCAGACACGTGGCACGTTTGTTGGCAAAGGTGTGGTCCAAACAGGCTTGGTTGCAGGCAATACAGGTGTTGATCTCGTCCGCCCGGCCCGCCGCCACTTTGTTGACCCACGCCGAGTCGGCCAAAAAGGGGCGCGCCATGGACACCATGTCTACATCGCCGCTGGCGATCAGTGCCTCGACTTCGTCGGGCATGTTGATGCGGTTGCTGGCAATCACCGGCACCTTAACGGCCTTCTTCAAGCGTGCAGCCACACTGGCAAACGCGGCGCGGGGTACTGAGGTGACGATGGTGGGTGTGCGCGCCTCATGCCAGCCTATGCCGGTGTTAAACAGCGTCACGCCAGCCTTTTCAAGGGCCTGGGCCACCTGCACCACCTCGTCCCAACTGTTGCCGCCTTCGACCAAATCCAACACCGAATGTCGGTACATGAGAATGAAATTAGGGCCCACCGCTGCGCGAATCTGGCGCACGATTTCGACTGGCAGCCGCATACGGTTCTCAATATTGCCGCCCCAACGGTCGGTGCGCTTGTTGGTGCGGTTACACAAAAACTGGTTGAGCAAGTAGCCTTCACTGCCCATGATTTCGACACCGTCGTAGCCCGCCTTTTGCGCCAGTTTGGCGCAGCGCACATAGTCTTTGATGGTGGACTGGATGCCGCGCTCGCTCAAAGCTTTGGGCTTGAACAGCGAAATGGGCGACTTAACGGCAGAGGCCGACACCACAAAGGGTTGGTAACCGTAGCGCCCGGAGTGCAAGATTTGCATCAAGATTTTGCTGCCCGCTTCGTGTACCGCCTGGGTGACTTGGCGGTGGTTGATCACGTCAAAAATAGAACTCACGGTGCCGCCAAATGGCAGTAACCAACCTTGGCGGTTAGGTGAGATACCGCCCGTCACCATCAAACCTACGCCGCCTTCGGCCCGTTCGCGAAAATAAGCCGCCAACTTGGGGTAGTTGTAGAAGCGGTCCTCCAGCCCGGTGTGCATCGAGCCCATCATGACGCGATTTTTCAGGGTGGTGAAGCCCAGGTTCAGCGGCTGCAGCAGATGCGGGTGTGCGAATTTTTGGGTGGTCATGGAATCAATGGAATGGAATGAACAAAAATATCGAGAACGGTGGGCGCAAGCGCTACAGCAGCAATACGACGGCGCGGGCTTCAATAGCAAGGCCCTCCCCCACCGGCCCCATCTTCTCGGCCGTCTTGGCTTTGACGTTGACTTGGTCGATTTGCAGACCCAACACCTGGGCAATACGTGCGCGCATGGCGCCCATGTGCAGTGCCAACTTTGGGGCCTGAGCGATCACAGTACTGTCGATGTTGCCAATGGTGTAGCCCTTGGCCCGCACCAGTTTGGCGGCCTGGGCCAACAACACCGCGGAATCAGCGCCTTTGTGCTGCGGGTCAGTGTCTGAAAAATGGGTGCCAATGTCGCCCAGCGCGGCCGCGCCCAAAAGCGCGTCGGTAATGGCATGCAAGAGTGCATCGGCGTCCGAGTGGCCCAGCAGGCCTTTGGTGTGGGGAATGTCGACGCCGCCCAGGATGAGCTTGCGCCCCTCGACCAAGGCATGAATGTCCCAGCCTTCGCCAATACGCAAATTCATGGATGTGATTTCCTTGCAAAAATTTCAGTCCTCGCGGGCCAAATTAGTGGCGGTCAAGGCCAAAATGCGATCCGCCAAGCGATTGGGGAAACAGTTTACACAGGTACACGCCCACTCCATGCGAAACTGCAGGGTTGCGGCACGCCTGCCCAGCCTTTGCCGTGCAAGCGGCTGTGGCAGCGCCCCACCAACCTAAACACCCACCTAATGGACACACTATGCGATTTTCGGAAGACAGACTGGCAACACTTTTGTGCAGCGACCAGGTCAAACGCCCCATCCACATTTGGGAGCCACGTGACCCGCGCGCCGTGATTCTGGCTATCCATGGCGGTATGGCGCATGCGGGAGACTACGTTACGCCAGCGCTCTACTTCAAAGAATACGGCGTTGCCACGGTCAGTTTTGACATGTGTGGGCACGACGGCAAAAAACGCGTGGATATTCCGAGTTTTCAATCCTTTTTGGATGACCTGCAGCTGTTTATGAAATGGGTGCAAAAGACTTACCCCGACTTGCCTATTTTCATCATGGGACACTCTATGGGCGGTCTGATTGCAACCCATCTGGAGCTGGGCGTTTTTGCCAAAGAGCATGCTATCAAGGGCGTGATTCTGTCTTCACCGTACTACGTCAACGCGGTCAAAGTTCCCAAGATTTTGCAGACGTTTAGCCAGACACTGGCCAAGATCATGCCCAAAGTGAAGGTTCCGCTGGAGCATTTGACCCATTTGTTAACCCACGACGCAGCCATCACAGCCCGCCACTTGGCCGACGAGAAGGATGACATCCGCGCAACCGAGGTCACGTTTCGGTTTGCGGCGTCGCTGTTGGCAGCCCAGGCGGCACTGCCAAGCAGTTTTGGCGCGTGGACGCACCCGGTCTTTGCGGTGCTAGCCGGAGACGACAAACTGGCCGACTACCAGGGCGCCAAAGCCTTGCTAAATACCATCCCCAAAGACCTTATGGAATACCATTTCCACCCCGAGAACTACCACGAGAATTTCAACGAAGTAAACCGCAACACCATTTTTGCGGACATCTTGAATTGGATGGGCCAGCGTATCGCGATCTAGGCCGGCACATCACACGCCCGTGCGCAGCCTTGGTCGTACGGTCAGGCGCGTGAGCCCACTCAAAATGCCTCAACCCCCAGGTCAATGAACGCCCGCACCTTGGGCGTCAAATAGCGTGCACTCGGAAACAGCGCATGCACTGGCACATCGGGTGGGCGCCACCATGGCAGAACCGAAACCAGCAGTCCCTGATCAAACTTTTTCTGGGCAACCACCACAGGAAGCTGTGCAATGCCAAGGCCTTGCGCCACCGCGCCTCTGACCGCAAAGCTGTTGTTGATCCAAAGGCGCGGGGCCACATCGATGACCACGTCCTTTGTACCGTTTTGCAATCGCCAAACCTGCGGCTGCGCACCGCCACTAAACGCCAAGCGGTCGCCCGAGGCTCTGCGCATCTTTGGCTACCCAGTCAACGGCGGGGAATTCTCGCTTGAGGAATTTGAAACCCCCATTGTGGAGCGTGAGCGGGCGCACCAGGCCCTGCACGACCTGATTGACACAGGGCAGGCTTACGACCTGGAATACACCATTCAACCGGTCGATGGATCACCGCAAAAAATGGTGGATGCCATCGCAAAGGTTGAAACCGACATGCAGGGAACACCCACACTGGTGGTTGGCTTTATTCAAGACATTACCAAACGCAAGCAGTTGGAAGAGGAGGTGCAGCGACTCGCCTCGCATGACGTCCTGACCGGCTTACCCAACCGGCGGCTGCTGTTGGAGCGGCTGTCCCAGACACTGGCCGCCACCAAACGGAGCCATCACTATGGCGCATTAGTCTTCCTGGACCTGGACAACTTCAAACCGCTCAACGATACGCACGGGCACCAGGTCGGTGACCTGTTGTTGATCGAGGTCGCCAGCCGACTGAAAGCGTGCGTGCGCGAGATCGATGTGGTGGCACGTTTTGGTGGCGACGAATTTGTCGTGCTGCTAAGCGACATAGGCGCCGACCCGACAACCACTGTGGCGCTGGCGAGCCAGATGGCGACCAAGATCCGCAACAAATTGGCAGAAACTTATGTTCTGGGCAACTCGCGGGACCCACACGACAGTAGTTGGGTGGAGCACCACTGCACTGCCAGCATTGGTTGTGTGATTTTTCAGAACCACGAAGAGTCGGTTGAAGGCATATTGAAGAAGGCCGATGCAGCAATGTACGAAGCCAAAGTTGCGGGGCGTAACAAGGTAGTTTTTCTTCAATAGACCCATACGACTACGAACCAACTGGCTTGCGGCGGCGCACGATTGCGCCGACCAAACCCAGACCAGCCATCATCAGGGCGTAGGACTCTGGCTCCGGGACGGCCGAAATAGACCACAAAAATGACGCTGTGACTTGTGTGCCCAATTGCAGGTACGGGCTGGTGGGGTTGCCATTACCGTCGCGCTCAATCAAGCCGGTGCTGCTGTTTGTCACGTCAAAAAACGTAATCCATTGGAACCCGGCTCCCATTGGGTGGCCAAGACTGTCAATGAGCAAGGTGCTGCCAACGGTCGGTAACGCGCCGATGGCAGCAAAATCGTACTGCAAGCCGTAGTTGCCACCAAAGTTCGAATCGAACATGGCCAGTTGCTGCGGGACTAACTGAAAAACTGAGTCGGTGGTGTCCGTTTCGACCTCCTTCCCATCTTTGTTGTTCCACGATACGGTCCAACTCTTGTCATTACCCACATTGAAATTCTTCTTTCCGCCAGCGGCAATGTTTTTATCGTCCGTGCCGTCTTTCGGCTTCATGTGAACCGTCTTTGCGCCATCGTTGTTGGCGTTGACATACGAGATGAAGTCGGTCAGCGTCACCGCCTGGCTAGCTTTGTTCTTCACCTCAACGATGGTGGCATGAACATTGAAGCTGAAGATACATGGCAAAAGCAATAGGCCATTGATAAGCAGTTTTTTCGGCAGTTTCATTTTGAGTTTCCTTAAACGTAGTGGGAGTCTTTATCTAAGTGGTATTCGGCCAGACGACCGTCTTGCGATGCCGCTGACTTTTAACCTGCACTTCGGGCTTTGACTGCGTACCCAAACCCTTCACCCACGGGTTGCGGGCACGTCAGACTCGCCCAATGTAGCGACGTCGACAGCACCGCCTTTGCGAAAAATCAAATAAGGAGATGGCGACTAAAAAAGCCCACTCCCGGGACCCGCGTAGCACCCAGCGCTAAGCGAGAGGCGTAGCCCCTTCCATTAGAGCCACCCTTGCCCAGCCCAACGGCTAGTCCGGCGAACTGGCTTGGGGTGCCTAGGCTATTGGCGCGCCACACGGGCGTTTAACACCGCCTCAGCCAACGCAAAGTCCTGCGGATAGGTGACTTTGAAGTTTTGTGCACTGCCCTCCACCAAAAGCGGGGCTTTGCCGACGAATTCCATGGCGCTGGATTCATCGGTCACCGCGTCGCCAGCGGCTTGCAGGGCCTGCATTAAATCGGCAATGCGGAACATTTGTGGGGTTTGGGCCAGCCATTTGTCGCTGCGGTCCACCGTTTGGGCCACCCGCCCACCCACTTCGCGCTTCAAGGTATCAGGTAGCTTGAGTGCCAGCAGGCCGCCCACTGCGTCATCCACACAAGCATCAATCAGGGCATTGATCTGTTCTGGGGTGATCAGGCACCTCGCTGCGTCATGCACCATCACCCAGTCGCCAGGTGCTGCACCACGCTCCATCAAGGCATTTAGACCATTAAACACGCTGCTAGCCCTCGTAGAACCTCCGCAAGCAGCTATCAAAAACGTAGCATCTTCGGCATCAAAGAAGGTATCGCCCAATGACACCACCACAAGCGTACCGGCCAGCCGGGGCACTGCGGCAAACGCCGTCAGGGTGTGGTGCACCATGGCCTTGCCGGCCAGCGCCTGGTATTGTTTGGGGCCCTGCGCCCCAGAGCGCGAACCGGTGCCGGCGCAAGGTATCAGGGCCCAAATGCGGGTAGCGGAAGCGGCGCCGATGTCCGCGCTGGGGTCGGATTTAGAGGGATAGGTGTGCATAGTCGTGCGGCCCATTCTAAAATCGAACAGCATGCCCCCTCGCCCCTTTTCACCGATTCACCCAATAATGCCCCGCACCCCGACCGCAGCCCCTGTGCTTAAGTGGTCGCTGCTGCCCTGATCGCCTTCATGGAATTACCCAAATTACTGACTGGCAAGCGTTTTACGCTGCCGCGCCCGCCCGGCTCTGCCGACGCCTTGCTCTTGGCCCAACTGGGCGTGCGTGAAAAAGCAGCGGGTCGCCCCATGACAGTGATCACGGCGGACGCCAGCGACGCCCAGCGCTTGCTGGAAGAGATTCCGTTTTTCGCCCCCGGCCTGCGCTGTGCGCTGTTCCCGGACTGGGAGACGCTGCCCTACGACACCTTCTCGCCCCACCAAGACCTGATCAGCGAACGCCTAGCCACCCTGTGGCGAATCAGCCAGCGCGACAAGGAGACCGGTGCTGATGTCATTCTGGTGCCCGCCACCACCGCCCTATACCGGCTGGCACCCCCCAGCTTTTTGGCGGGCTACACCTTCCATTTCAAGGTCAAGCAAAAGCTTAACGAGGCCAAACTCAAGGCCCAGCTCACGCTGGCGGGCTACAGCCACGTCACGCAGGTGGTTAGCCCCGGCGAATACGCGGTGCGCGGTGGGCTGATCGACCTGTTCCCCATGGGCAGCGCCGTGCCCTACCGGGTGGACCTGTTTGACGACGAGATCGACAGCATCCGCACCTTCGACCCGGACAGCCAGCGCAGCCTGTACCCCGTGCCTGAGGTGCGTTTATTGCCGGGGCGTGAGTTCCCCATGGACGACGACGCGCGCGCCAAGTTCCGCAGCCGCTGGCGCGAATTGTTAGAGGGCGACCCGACCAAGAGCCGCATCTACAAGGACATCGGCAACGGCGTGGCCACGGCGGGCATTGAGTACTATCTGCCGCTGTTTTTTGACGAAACCGCCACCGTGTTTGACTACGTAGGTGGCGGTAGTGGCGATGCCGGTGCCAAGGGGTACACAGCGCCCACCGTGGTGCTGCATGGCGACCTGGAAGGTGCGTTCCAGCATTTCTGGCACGACACGAAAGAGCGCTACCGGCTGGTGCAAGGTGACCCGGATCGGCCTGCACTGCCACCCGAGTCGCTGTTTTTAAGCACTGAGCAGTTTTATGCACGGGCCAACGCCTACGCCCAACTTGCTATTAAATCGGTAGCTGCTCCCGCAGTATTGACGAGGGCCGAAGCCCAAATTGGCACTGAAGTTTCAGCCCCACTCCCACCCTTCGTTGAACTGGACACCCTGCCCCCGCTAGCGGCCGAGCGCGGCACCGAAGACCCGTTGGCCCGCCTCAAACTGCATGCCCGCAACACCCAGCACCGCATGCTGGTGCTAGCCGAGAGCGATGGCCGCCGCGAGAGCCTGCTCGACTTTTTGCGCGCCAGCGGCGTCAACCCGCCAGCGTTTGATTCGCTGCTCGATTTTCAGACCAGCAGCGAGAAGTTTGGCATTGCCACCGCCGCGCTGACCACCGGCTTTGCCTGGTTGGAGCATGGCATTGACCTGGTCACCGAGACCGAGCTGTTTGTCTCTGGCCCCACCACCCGGCGGCGCAAGAAGCAAGAACAGGTCAGCGACGTTGAGGCGCTGATCAAGGATTTGAGTGAGTTGAATGTGGGCGACCCGGTGGTGCACTCGCAGCACGGCATTGGCCGCTACCGGGGTCTGATTAACTTGGACTTGGGCCAGAAGCTGCCCAATGGTGAGCCCGAGTTGCAAGAGTTTTTGCACCTGGAATATGCCGACAAAGCCACGCTGTATGTGCCGGTGAGCCAGTTGCAACTCATCAGCCGCTACACCGGCGTGAGTGCCGATGAAGCGCCTTTGCACAGGCTGGGCAGCGGCCAGTGGGAAAAAGCCAAACGCCGCGCCGCCGAGCAAGTGCGCGACAGCGCTGCCGAGCTGCTCAACATCTACGCCCGCCGCGCCGCACGCGAGGGCCATGCTTTCCGCTACAGCCCCAACGACTACGAGACCTTTGCCAACGATTTTGGCTTTGAAGAAACCGCCGACCAGAAGGCCGCCATCCACGCCGTCATCCAAGACATGATCAGCCCCCGCCCCATGGACCGGCTGGTTTGCGGCGACGTGGGTTTTGGCAAGACCGAGGTCGCCTTGCGCGCCGCGTTTATCGCCGTCACCGGCGGCAAGCAGGTGGCAATTTTGGCACCCACCACGCTGTTGGCCGAGCAGCATTTCCAGACCATCTCCGACCGCTTTGCAAAATGGCCCGTCAAAGTGGCCGAGATGAGCCGCTTTCGCTCTACCAAAGAGATCAACGCCGCGCTCAAGGGCGTGGCCGATGGCACGGTGGACATTGTGGTGGGCACCCACAAGCTCCTAAGCCAAGACACGCACTTCCAAAACCTGGGCCTGCTCGTCATCGACGAAGAACACCGTTTTGGTGTGCGCCACAAAGAGCAGATGAAAGCCCTGCGCGCCGAGGTGGACGTGCTCACGCTCACCGCCACCCCCATCCCCCGCACCATGGGCATGGCACTGGAGGGTTTGCGCGATTTAAGCGTGATTGCCACTGCACCACAGCGCCGCCTGGCCATCAAAACCTTTGTGCGCACCGAGGGCAACGGCGTGATCCGCGAGGCGGTGCTGCGCGAGTTGAAACGTGGTGGCCAGGTTTACTTCTTGCACAACGAGGTGGAAACCATTGAGAACCGCCGCGCAAAATTAGAAGAGCTGCTGCCCGAAGCCCGCATTGCGGTCGCCCACGGCCAAATGCCCGAGCGCCAGCTGGAGGCGGTGATGCGCGACTTTATTGCCCAGCGCTACAACCTGCTGCTGTGCTCCACCATCATTGAGACCGGCATTGACGTGCCCACCGCCAATACGATTGTGATGAGCCGTGCCGACAAGTTCGGCCTGGCGCAGTTGCACCAGTTGCGTGGCCGCGTGGGCCGCAGCCACCACCAGGCCTACGCCTACCTGATGGTGCCCGACATTGAAGGCCTGACCAAGCAGGCCAAGCAGCGCCTGGACGCCATTCAGGCCATGGAAGAACTGGGCAGCGGCTTCTACCTGGCCATGCACGACCTGGAGATTCGCGGTGCCGGTGAGGTGCTGGGCGAAAACCAAAGCGGCAATATGCTGGAAGTGGGTTTTCAGCTTTACAACGAGATGCTGAGTGAGGCGGTGCGCTGCCTCAAAGCCGGTATCGAGCCCGACCTATTGAGTCCGCTCAACGTCACCACCGAAATCAACCTGCACTCGCCCGCCCTCTTGCCAGATGACTATTGCGGCGACGTGCATCTGCGCCTGTCGTTCTACAAAAAGCTGGCCACCGCCAAGACTGCCGACCAAGTGGACCGCCTGCTGGAAGAAATTGTGGATCGCTTTGGCAAGCTGCCGCCCCAAGCCCAGTCGCTCATCGACGTACACCGCCTGCGCGTGCTGGCCAAGCCGTATGGCGTGGTCAAGGTTGATGCCGCACCTAACGTCATCACCATCACTTTCAAGCCCAACCCGCCGATTGACCCGATGAAGATCATCCAGTTGATCCAGAAGCACAAGCACATCAAACTGGCGGGCAATGAGAAGCTGCGGATCGAGCGCGAGCTGCCCGAAGCGAAAGACCGCGCGCAGATGGTGCGGGATATTTTGAAGAATTTGGGGCAACCCGTGGTGGAAGCGGCTGCTACGCCTTAAGCCACGCCATCACAAATTATTAAGAGAAATCGGCCTCTAGCCCTCGTAAAATCTGCGCAAGCAGCTATCGAATTAATAGCAAATGCAACCTACACCCTTCCACGAATTCGCCCCCGGCCTGGTGCTGCGCAACTTTCAGCCCGGCAAGAAGCTGTCCGACTTCAAGCTCATTGCGTTCGACATGGACTCCACCCTCATCAACATCGAATGTATCGATGAGATTGCGGACGCAGTGGGCCGTAAGTCGGAGGTGGCTGCCATCACCGAAGCGGCGATGCGCGGCGAGATTTCCGACTTCAAAGACAGCCTGCGCCGTCGGGTCGCCTTGCTCAAGGGCGTCACGGTGGCCGACCTGGAAGAAGTCTATGTGCAGCGCCTGCGCATCAATCCCGGTGCAGCCGAGTTGGTGGCCGCCTGCAAAGCGGCGGGGCTTAAGGTGCTACTGGTTTCTGGCGGCTTCACGTTTTTTGCCGATCGGGTCAAAGAGCGCCTGGGGATCGACTTTGCACGTTCTAACCGGCTGGAAATTCACAGTGGCCCCAACTGCGGTCAGCTCACCGGGCACGTCGTGGACCAATCGTGGGGCGATATTTGTGACGGCACCGAGAAGCGCCGCACCCTGCTGGAAGTGGCTTCACTTTTAGGCATTGAGCCTGCCCAATGCATTGCGATGGGCGACGGCGCCAACGACCTGCCCATGATGGGCGCATGTTCTGAAGCGGGTGGCCTTTCTGTCGCCTACCATGCAAAACCCAAAGTGCGCGAGCAGGCCATGGTGTCGATCGAGTCCGGGGGGTTAGACCGGTTGCTGGAAGTGCTCGCTTAAGTTCACTAGCTGTTTTATACCTGCTGCACCACAGGCCGCCCGGCCTCCACCACAAAGTGCGCCAGGGTGCTGACACCCGAATCCGTGCGGGTAGGGTTATCCACCACGCGCAGGGCGGTGGTGAGGTGTTTAGGCGTGAACTCCACCACGCCGTAGCCGCGGTGCTCGCGGTCGGCCATCACGAAATGGGGACATTTGGCCAACTGGTCCACTAAGTGGGTATTACTCCCGCCGTGGGAGCTGATGCTGGTGCCACAAAACTCCACCCCCACGCTGGCGCTGGCAGGCTTGTCATAGTCGGCCTTCACATGCCCCACCCAGTTGGCGTGTACATCGCCCCCTAGCAAAACCGGGTTGTCCAGACCGTGGCGCTGTATGGAATCGGTCAACCGGGTGCGCGCAGCGCTGTAGCCGTCCCAGGTGTCGTTCGTATAAAAATGCCCCTCGCCAAGGGCAAAATCGCGCCGGCCAAAAACGGTTTGCTGCCCGACCACGTTCCAGCGGCCACCCGACTGGCTAAACGCCCGGTCCAGCCACTGCTCTTGGTCCGCACCCAGCAGGGTGCGTTTGGGATCGGTCCACGCGGCGCACTGCGCAGGGTTAACCGTGCCGGCGCCCATGCGGTCGCCCTTGGTACACACCTGCGCGTCACGGTACTGGCGGTCATCGAGCAGGTACAGCGTGGCCAAGTTTCCAAAGGGCACCTGGCTATAAATGCGCATCTCTGCGCCACCGGCCATGCCTTTCAGCGCCTTGGTCAGTACGCTGGCCCGCAGGGGCATGTTTTCGTAATAGGCTTGGTAGGCCGCAGCGCGGCGCTGCGCAAAGTTGCCCACGGGACCGGGGTAGCCAGCCGTGAGGGCTGCATAGTCGTTTTGGACCTCGTGGTCATCCCAGGTCATCAGCCACGGGCATTCAGCATGCATGGCCTGCAAATCTGGGTCACTCTTGTACAGGGCGTAGCGGGCGCGGTAGTCGGCCAGCGTCAAGGTCCAGCCCAGCAAACTGGGGCGCACTGCGCTGCGACTACTCGGGTACTCGTAGATGTAGTCGCCCAGGAACATCACCACGTCTAATTGTTCGGCGCGCATATGGCGGTAGGCACTGTAATAGCCGTGCTCCCAGTTTTGGCATGACGCATAGGCCACCCGCAGTTTTTTGGCCGCTGCGCCGGGCGCCGGGAAGGTGCGGGTTCGCCCGGTAGCACTGACCGCGTCGCCAGTCATAAACCGGTAGTGGTACCAGCGGTCCGGCTCCAGGCCCGGTACCTCTACATGCACCGAGTGGCCCCACTCGGCCAAAGCCTGGCTTTGCCCGGACACGGCGATGCGTTTGAACTGCGGGTCGTGCGCTACTTCCCAGCGCACGGTGAGGGCCGGAGCCAACAAGCCCGAGTCGCTGGGTCCACGCGGCTGCGCCAAGCGGGTCCACAGCACCACCGAATCATGGGTCGGTGATCCGCTGGCTACGCCCAAAGTAAAGGGGTTGCTGTCGAAGTGTTGGGCACTCCAAGCACTGCGCGGCAACCACAGCGATGTCGCCAAGGCCGATGCCTGTACCAGCAGTTGGCGCCGGTCCAGGGAGCTGCTTGATTTGCGCAGCATCACACCGCCGCAATTTGGCGCAGGGCCTGCTCAAACACGTCTGGGGACTGCCCGCCGGAGATCAGGTGGCGCCCATTGATCACCACGGCGGGCACTGAGTTAATACCTTGCTGCTGGTAGACCTGTTCTTGGGCACGTACCTCAGCAGCATAGGTGTCGCTGTCCAAAATAGCCTGGGCACGGGCGGCGTCCAAGCCCACGCTGGCGGCCACCCGCACCAACACGGCATGGTTGCTGGGGTCTTGCCCGTCTGTGAAATAGGCTTTGAGCAGCGCCTTTTTCAAGGCCATTTGTAAGGCGGGCCCTTCTAGGTGCGCCCAATGCAGCAGGCGGTGTGCGTCAAAGGTGTTGTAGATGCGAGAGCGCTTGGCCAGGTTAAAGACAAAGCCCAGCTCGGCCCCGCGTGCGCGTATGGTTTCTTTGATGGCTGCCGCCTGCTCGGGCGTAGAGTCGTATTTTTTGGCAAGGTGTTCGGTGGTGTCTTCACCCTCGGGCGCCATGTTCGGATTCAGCTCGAAAGGCTGGAAGGTTAGGTCCACGCTGATGTCATCGGCCACCCGGTCTAGGGCTTGCTGCAACGACGCCAAGCCCACTGCACACCAGGGGCAAGAAACGTCGGATACAAAATCAATCGTCAGGTTTTTCATGGTGGCATTCTTTACAAGGGTTTGATTGCCGGGTCTGCGAACCAAAGAATTATCCGGCAAACCGGGTGAGCCAGCGCGCCGTCGTGTCGCAGATGTGCGGTGCCGGCTGGCATAAACGGTATCATTGGCACCCTTGGCCCAGCGCCATCTGCCCCCACCGCCCATCCTCCATGCCCTTTATATCTCTTGGCCTGTCGCCCGCTCTGGCGCACGCTGCTACCGCGCAGGGTTTTAGCGAGCCCACGCCGGTTCAAACCCTGGCCATACCGGCTGTGCTGGCCGGCTCTGACCTTTTGGCCTGCGCACAAACCGGTTCGGGCAAAACAGCGGCATACGCCTTGCCGATGCTGCAGCGCCTGGTGTCCGGGCCCAAACCCGATCGGCAAACCTACGCCCGTGCAGTACACGCCCTGGTCGTGGTACCCACCCGCGAGCTGGCGGCCCAAGTGGGTGAGGTGCTGCGCACGCTTGCCCAAGCGCTACCGCAGCCGCCCAAGGTGGTGGTGCTGTTTGGCGGTGTGTCGATCAACCCGCAACTGATGGCCCTGCGCGGCGGTGCCGACATCGTGGTGGCCACGCCAGGGCGACTGCTCGACGTGGTAAAAAACAATGCCGCCCAACTGGCCACCGTGCGCTGCTTGGTGCTGGACGAAGCCGATCGACTGTTGGACATGGGTTTTGCCGAAGAGCTGACCCAGGTACTCGGCCTGCTGCCGCCCAGTCGCCAAAACCTGTTTTTCTCCGCTACATTCCCCGACGATGTGCAAGCGCTGGCTGAAAAGCTGCTGCGCAACCCGGTACGAATCGACATTGAAGCCACCCCCAGCACCGCACCCGACATTCACCAGCGCGCCATTGCAGTAGACGCCAAGGCACGCACCCAGTTGCTGCGCCATTTGATCAAGACCGAGGGTTGGAAACGGGTGCTGGTGTTTGTCGCCACCAAATACGCATCAGAGATGGTGGCCGAAAAGCTCTACAAAGCCGGTATTTACGCCACCGCCTTTCACGGCGAGCTGAGCCAAGGCGCGCGCAAGCAGGTGCTGGCCGAATTTAAAGACGAGCAGTGGGAAGTGGTGGTCACCACCGACTTGGCCGCACGCGGCATCGACATCGCCAAACTGCCGGTGGTGGTCAACTACGACCTGCCCCGCTCTGCGGTGGACTACACCCACCGCATCGGCCGCACCGGCCGTGCGGGTGAGACTGGTTTGGCAGTGAGTTTTGTCAGCGCCGACACCGAGGCGCACTTTTGCCTGATCGAAAAGCGCCAGGGGCTTCAGCTAGCGCGCGAACAGATTGCTGGTTTTGAGCCACAGGATGTGGCTGTGCCCACTCCGGTGCCCGTGGGCCCTGACAATGGCGGCATCAAAGGCAAGCGCCCTAGCAAAAAAGACAAGTTGCGGGCTGCTGCGGCAGCAGCGGGCGATCAGTCGGCGTCTTCGTCCAAGTAAGTAGCAGCGGCGTCTACCGAGGTAATCCGGCTCTTGGCGCCATCGGGCTTGTGGGTGCGTATGCCGTGTTTGGCCAGCAATTCGACATACAACTGCGTGCCACCGGCCTGAACCAAGGCATCAATTTGGGCGGTGAGGGCCGCAAAGTGAATCACTTCGGCCGCCTCTTTGCTGGGGCCAAATTTGCAGTCAAAGTCCCAAAAATCGACCCCTTCGGGCAGGTCTCGGCGACGCTCGCGCTTGATGTATTTGCGAATGTCGTGTTTGACCGCTTCAAGGACGCGGTCAGGGTTCTTGCCTTCGATGGCCAGGGGGAATGTTTTTCTCATAGATGTGGATTATGCAATGTGGGGCCTGCAAAGCCGGTTATCCTGCCCCACCATGAACCAACACACCACCCATGCGACCCCCAGCAAGGACGATATTGCCCTGCTGGCGCCGTTTGAGCGCCTCGGGCTAGACCGAATCACCCTGGTGAGCACCGCGGACCAAGCCCACCGGGCTTGCAAAGCCCTGGCTGACAGCCAAATATGGGGGTTTGACACCGAATCCAAGCCCACTTTTGTCAAAGACGAGGTCTCCACTGGCCCCCACATCGTGCAACTCGCCACACCCGAGCGCGCATGGGTGTTTCAGTTGCATGACCTGGAGTGCCGCGCCATCGTGGGCGAGTTGCTGGCCCAGAACGGCGCTATCAAAGCCGGCTTTGGTCTGGGCGACGACCGCAAACGTATTATTGCCAAGCTGGGCGTGGAGCCAGCCGATGTGCTAGAGCTCAACACCATTTTTCGAGCGCGTGGCTACCGCAAGGACATGGGGGTTAAGGGCGCAGTGGCGGTCTTGTTCAACGCCCGCTTCATCAAGTCCAAAAAGGCCGCCACCTCCAACTGGGCCAACCCCCATTTGACCGAGGCCCAGTTGGTCTACGCTGCCAACGATGCCTACGCCGCTGCGCGGGTGTACGACGCGCTGCAACTGGGCTGACTCACGATAATGCCCCCAAGGGCATCACTTTGCACACAGGAATACCAGGATGAAAATTGCCGTCATAGGCGCCACCGGCATGTTGGGGTGCCATATCGCCCACGCGGTGATTGAGCAAGGGCACTCCTTGGTGGTTATCCACCGCAATAGCAGCCGGTTGGACAAGCTGCACGGTTTGCCCTTCACTTCACGCATTGCCAGTCTTGAAGGGCTGGACAGCCTAGTCAAAGCGCTGGCGGGCGTGGATGCCGTCATCCACGCAGCGGCCTACTACCCCACCGTGCCCCGGTCTTGGAAGAAAGATCTGAAACTGGCTCACGACCAAATGGCGCTGTTTTTGTCTGCCTGCAAACAAGCCCATGCGGTGCGCCCACTGCGGGTAGTCTATGTGGGTGCGGCCATTGCATTGCAACGCGACCTTAAGGGTGCGCCGGGTAACGAACGCAACAGCTACCCCAGCCAACCGCGCGACAAAAACAACTACGTGCAAACCAAATGGGCCATGGACACCCTCGCGCTGCAAGCTGCATCAGAAGGCCTGCCCGTGGTGATTGGTATACCCACCATGACCTTTGGCGAGCACGACGATGGCAACACCACCGGTCGCCTGGTGCTGGAGATCGCCCGTGGCACCCTGCCTGGCTACCTGCAAGGTGAACGCAACGTGGTGTACGCAGGCGACGCCGCCCATGGCCTGGTGCTGTGCGCCGAAAAGGGGCGCAGTGGCGAGCGTTACCTCATCACTGGCAGAAACACCACCATGGACGACCTGGTGCACATGATTTCAGCCCAAGCGGGCCAGGCGATGCCCAAGGTGATCCCATTGCGACTGGCCCGTTTAGTGGCCAAACTCGGTAGCATCAAATACCGCCTGTTTCGCGGATCAGTACCCAAACTCTCGAAGAGTGCGGTGGCGGTGATGGCGTCGGGCCAGTATATTGACGGCAGCAAAGCGCAGGAGGAGTTGGGTTATGCGCCCCGGGTGTCGCTGGCCGAAACGATTGAGCGTTCGTTAAACTGGTTCCGCGATCAAGGCATGGTGGGACACCAGTCGGACCGCACCAAAGCCGAACCTCGTTTTGACGCTTAATTCGTAATAATTTAAACCCGTTTAGCCCATTTCGGAGCCATTGACTGTGACGCAAGACGCTAGCCCGACGGAACCCCAGACTGATGTGCCTCCCATGTCGCTGCGCGAAGGGCTGGACGCCTGGGAACAGCTGATTGCCAAATGCACCCTGGTGTTGACCGAAACAGCGTTCGATGCGCTGTGGCGCGTGCGTTTTTCGGGCGTTACCGAGGCGGCGCGGATGCTGGCCCACCGGGATATGGATTTGGCTCTGTTTGTGCTGATCGAAGCCACTGGCAATGCCATGGACCACTACAGTGGCAAACACGCCTTGGTATGCCTGGTGATTGGCGAATTGGCAGCCGGGTGGCTGGACTGGCCCCACGCAGAAAAACGTGCACTCGCCCTGGCAGCGCTCAGCATGAACGTGAGTATCACCTCCTTGCAAGACACCATGGCAGAGCAAAAAATAGCCTTATCCGACTTTCAGCGCACCCAGGTACAAACGCATGCCAGCACCAGCGCAGCGTTGCTGCGCAAAGCCGGTGTCGAAGACCCATTGTGGCTTTACGCGGTGGAGCAACACCATACGGTTGCCGCTCCCGGTGCGCCACCTGACAGCACCCCAGGCCCCCGACTGGCTGAATTGCTACGCCGCGTGGATATTTACGCCGCAAAACTCAGCCGCCGGGGTACACGCGACTCCGTCACCCCCGCCACCGCTGCGCGCGACGTCTGCCTGGACGCCAGTGGCAAACCCGACGCTATTGGTGCTACCTTGCTACGGGTGCTGGGCTTGTACCCGCCAGGCACCTACGTGGAGCTGGCCAGCGGTGAGACCGCCATTGTGGTCAAGCGCGGCAAGAAAGCACACACACCCATTGTGGCCAGCGTGCGCCGCCCCGACTGGGGTTTGATCATGCCTCCGCAAAAGCGCGACACCGCACGCACGGGCCTGGCGGTGCGTCGGGGCGTGGACCCCGGACATGCGCACGTCTTGTTTGACGAACTGCGGGTGTTGTCTTGCGCGTTTTAGGCCCAGCGCCGACGGCATCAGCCCGGATGTGGCATCCGAAAGTTCAGTACACGGGTGGCAATAAACGTTTCGGTCAGAAAACACAGCAGCGCCAACAAAAAACTTACTACGCCCGATAAGAAACCGGTCAGCGCAAAACGCCCACTCTCAAAGGTGGTGGTTTCCCCTACAAACAACACGATGATGGTCAGGCCGATAAATACCGCGCACAGGGTCAGGAGCGCAATGCAGCTATTGGCCAGGCGCCCACGCAGGCGCAGCGTGGTCAGCTCGGCGTAGGCACGCCGCAAAAATTCGGTATCACTAGAGTGAAAAGCGCGTTCCTCCAAACCCCGTGCGCGGTCGATGATGCGGGCTAGGCGCCCAGCCACAGCGCCAATCATTCCTGATACGGCGGTTAAAAAGAACACCGGTGCCACCGCCAGCTGGATGCCATGGGTGACAGCGTCTGCGTTGGGGGTAAAGATCATGTGGTGACCAAATCGTCGTAGTAGTGGAACCCATGGCAGCTGGTGGCCCAGTGGGCATTGGTGGCTTTACGAGCGCCTACACCGTGCAGGGTGCGGCCAGCGGCCTTGATTTTTTGCGCCAGCGGCATGTAGTCGCTATCGCCACTGACGACGATCACGGTGCCAATGTGGTTGAAACGGCCCAGGTCTTCCATAGCGTCTAGGCTCAGCTTGATGTCAGCGCCGTTCTTGGCGGCACTCCCAGGGGGGAAGAGCTGAATCAGCTCCATACCGTGGTGCATCAGCGCATCGCGGTAGCGGCCAAAGTATTGCCAGTTGCAATACGCACGGTTGATGGCAAGGGGCCCCAGCGATGCCGCTAACGCCACGATGGCACCCACATCCACCAGCGGCTCTTGCACCTTGAAACGGTTGTCTTGTTTGCTGTACGAGCCCTCGGCGCGGGCTTCACACAGGGCGGCGTGCAGGTTCTCAAAATCCCAGTACAGGGCGACGTGGGACGTATGGGCAGAATCAATTAACGGCATGGGGTTCTCTATAACGGGACTACTATAGTTCCGATCACTCTAATCGACGGCTCCGAGTGTTTCTAGATGGTGGATTATTCAATTGCCATTTAAATTCACACTTATTTCTGCAGGTTTCTTGAAATGACAACTTACGACTACATCATTGTTGGCGCGGGCTCTGCCGGTTGCGTGTTGGCCAACCGCCTTTCAGCTGATCCGTCGGTCAGCGTCTGCCTGTTGGAAGCCGGCCCACCCGACAGCAGCCCGTTCATCCGCGTACCCATTGGAATTATCGCCATGATGATGAGCAAGGTGCTGAACTGGCAGTACTTTACGGCGCCACAAAAGCACCTCAACCAGCGGCGCTTGTTTTGGCCACGCGGCAAAACATTGGGCGGCAGCAGTTCTAGCAATGCCATGGTCTACACCCGTGGCCATGCTTGGGATTACGACCACTGGGCAGAACTGGGCAATGCTGGCTGGAGCTATGCAGAGGTGTTGCCCCTGTTCAAGCGTGCAGAAAACCACGAGCGCGGTGCCGATGCTTACCACGGCGTGGGTGGCCCACTCAACGTGGCAGAACAACGCTCTCCCAACGTGCTGACGGACGTCTACGTCAAAGCTGCCGTGCAAGCAGGCTTTGTGGAAAACAAGGACTTCAACGGCGCCAGTCAAGAAGGCGTCAGCCCTTACGAGGTAACACAGAAAAATGGTGAACGTTGGAGCGTTGCACGCGCCTATTTAAAGCCGATTTTGGAGCGCCACAACCTGACGGTGATTACCGAGGTCCGCACCACCAAAGTATTGCTCGAAGGTAAGCGTGCGTGTGGTGTAGCGTACGTAAAAGCACGCAAAACTATCGAAATCAAAGCCAGCAAAGAGGTCATATTGTCTGGCGGCGCCATCAACTCGCCGCAACTGCTCATGCTGTCGGGAATCGGCCCTGAGAAGGAACTAAAAAACCACGGTATTGCGGTACAGCACCCACTACCGGGCGTGGGACAAAACCTACAGGACCACTTGGACGTATTGGTGGTTCACCGATGCACCAAACCTGTGTCCTTGGGTGTCTCTTTTGGTAATGCGCTGGCGCAAATCAAACACCTGTTCAATTACATTTTTTACCGCAAGGGGCCACTCACTACCAATGGTGCGGAGGGTGGCGGCTTTGTCAAAAGCGATCCCAGTCAACCGATTCCAGATCTGCAATTTCATTTTGCAGCCGTGCACTTGGACGACCATGCACGCAACCTGTCGCGTGCCGCATTCACCATGCTTGGGCATGGATATTCGCTGCATGTGTGTGATTTACGCCCCAAAAGTCGTGGCTATATTGGGCTCAAAAGCGCTGATCCGCTGTCCGATGCTCTGATCGAGCCCAACTACCTGTCGCACCCAGACGACCTCAAAACCCTGGTCAAAGGTGTCAAACTCACCCGTAAGGTGTTGGCCGCCAATGCATTCGATCCGTACCGCGGTGCGGAGATGTTTCCTGGAAGCCAGGCGCAGACCGATGCTGACCTTGAAAGTTTTATTCGCAACAAAGCCGGCACCATTTACCACCCCGTTGGCACCTGCAAGATGGGGCATGACCCTATGGCCGTCGTCGACGACACCTTGAAAGTGCATGGCATGCAAGGTTTGCGCGTGGTGGATGCCTCCATCATGCCGACTTTGGTGGGTGGTAATACCAATGCACCGACTGTGATGATCGCGGAAAAGGCATCGGATATGATTTTGGAAGAGTTGCGAGCACGCACGCAGCTCTCTTCAATGGGTTAAGGCGCAAAACAGCGTTTTGACCATTTTTTTGACCTTCAACCGGTTTATTCGCCCTTACTGGGTTCACCTACAGGAGTCCATTCATGTTGAAAATTGCATTGATAACCCTTTGCGCAAGCCTGATCAGCGGTGCTGCCTTGGCGGCACCACTAGAAATCAATGGCGTCAAGGTGGAAAACAGTGTCAATCTAGCGGGAACCAAGCTGCAACTCAATGGAGCCGGAACCCTGTACAAGCTCGTTTTCAAAGTGTACGTGGGTGAGCTATATACGGCGAAAAAAATATCCAACCTCAATGAACTGGTCGCAGCCCCTGGCCCCAAACGGCTCAGCATGACTTTCCTACGGGATGTCGACCCTGCGCAGCTAGGCAAACTGATGACCCGCGGTCTGGAAGAGAACGTACCTAAATCCGAGATGTCCAAAATGGTTCCGGGGCTGATTCGCATGAGCGATATCTTTTCAGCCAACAAAGGGTTGACCCCAGGCGATGTGATTAACTTGGACTGGATACCTAGCACCGGGATGGTCGTCACTGTTCGCGGTAAAACACAGGGAGAAGCCTTCAAGGATCCGGAGTTTTTCAAAGGCATGATGTCCATCTGGTTTGGCCCAAACCCCGGCGACTGGAAGCTAAAAGACGCGATGCTGGGATCGAATGCGGCGTCAATAGCCGCCAAGTAACGAAAAGAGCCTAAGCCCGCTCACTGCGGGCTTAGGCTCCTGCTCGCTTGACGGTATGGCCCTGGGCTTTGAGCAGCGCAACCACGCGGTCACTGTGATCCCCTTGCACCTCGATCACACCGTCTTTCACAGTGCCACCGCTGCCGCAAGCGTTTTTGAGGGTTTTACCCAGCTCGGTGAGACCTGCCGCATCAAGCAGCACGCCTTTGACCAAGGTGACCGCCTTGCCGCCCCGACCCTTGGTCTCACGCGAAACGCGCACCACGCCATCGCCCTTGGGAATGGCTGCTTGCGCTTTGCAAACACAACGGGCCACGGGCATGCGGCAATCAGGGCACATGCGGCCCGAGTCGGTGGAATACACTAAACCGCCCAGAGCAGACAGGTCGGTTATTTTGTTTTTCATGGCTGCGTTCCAAAATTACCCAGGGTTCAGAAAATTAAACGGAATAGGCCTCTAGCCCTCGTGTATATTGCGTAAGCAGCTATTATATAAATAGCATCTAGCGTTTTAATCGGGCACAAATTGGGCATGAAACTTAGCCACATCTGCCTCGTGCTCCAGCGTCACCAACTGGCCCATCTTCATGTCCGACAGCCGGCACGCGGCGTACAGGCTGGCACGGCCCTTGAAGTAAAAGCTGGGCAAATCAATCAATGTGTACGGGTACAGCACAAACACTTGGTGGACAAACAGCTCCGCATGCAGATTGCGCGGTGACGGAAACAATTTGTAGTGCGGGGTGGTGATGGATTTTTCAGCCATATCGATATCGGCGCGGCTCGCTGGTAAAGGCTCCAGCATAGGGCATGCCACGCTATAACGCCCACCAACCGGCTATTTTGTCTCTGCTGGCTCGCTCGAACGCTTCTGAAAACTCTGAAACAGCGACCACGCCATACCCGCCAACAACAACAAGCCGAGCAGCAAGGCGAACCACAGCCAGGGCTTGCGTGGATCCGCGGTGGTGCCCTTTGCGCCATCCACGGCCACGGATGGCGGTTGTGTAGCAGCCGCCGCCAGTACCACCGAGGCTGGGTCGGCCAGCACCGCCTGGCCCGGCGTGTAGTCTGGAATCAAGGTACCCAGGGGCGACGGCTCACCTGCCGCCACGGTATGCTTGCCACTTTGAATAAAGAGGCTGGAGACGACATGACGTTATCGCTATTTCCCCTGGGCTGGGGGCACTACCTGGGCGGCGGGCTGCTCATTGGCGCAGGGGTGAGCTTGCTATTTATTTTGACTGGCTGGGTGGGCGGAATGAGTACTGTGTTCACCAGCACTTGGTCCTATGTGTCTCAACGTGCATTCTTCCAACAGGCCCGGTTTACCGACAGTCGCGCGTGGCGCTTGGTTTTCGCCGTGGGTTTGGTCGTGGGTGCGGGCATTTGGTGGCTGGCACTGGGCCCTACCACAGGTGCGCAAACGCAGATCCCCCTGTGGCAATTGGGTCTAGGCGGTTTGCTGGTCGGGTATGGAGCCCGCTTGGCTAATGGTTGCACCTCGGGCCACGGAATTTGCGGGTTGGGTTCTATGCAACTGCCCTCGCTGTGGGCGGTACTCACCTTCATGGCAACCGGGTTTATCACCGCCAATGTCGTTGTTTTGTTGGGAGGTCGCTGATGTCTATATCTCGATTTTTTGCTGTATTGGCCAGCGGTGTCTTGTTCGGTTTTGGTCTGGCGCTGTCGACAATGGTGTCGCCCGAGGTGGTGCTGAGCTTTCTGCGTTTTCAGGATTTTGGGCTGATGCTGGTTATGGGCGGCGCGGTGTGCGTAACTATTCTTGTCTACCACTGGGCACCCCGTTTGTTGAGTCGCCCGCTGCTGGGGGATCACTTCGCCGTGCGGCCCGCTGTTTGGGACCGCAAGACTCTGCTGGGATCAGCCTTGTTTGGGATGGGTTGGGGGCTGTGTGGTGTCTGCCCCGGTCCAGCCATCGCAAGTATGGGCGTTGGCAACGCACCCGTACTGGTGGCACTGGTCGGCATCGCACTGGGCGCCTACATTCAAGGTTGGCAGGGCGACACTAAAGGCCACGTGGACTAGGGCCTGGCTTTCCCCTGAAACGCCTGGGGATTCAAACGCGTCCATCCCGCCGCACATGCCACTCGCTTTAGCATTCGCCCTGATTTTGGGTTGCTCAGCATACGCGGGGCAGCTACCAAAGCAACATTTTTAAGACCGCGACACCATGGAATTTTTATCCGACCCCAATGTATGGATCGCGTTTGGCATGCTTACCGCACTGGAAATTGTGCTGGGCATCGACAACATTATCTTTATTTCGATTCTCGTTGGGCGGTTGCCGGCGCCGATGCGCGACAAGGCCCGGCGTTTAGGGCTGGGCTTTGCCATGCTGTCGCGCCTGGCGCTGTTGTTCTCGCTAAGCTGGGTCATGGGTCTTACCACTGACTTGTTTAGCGTTTTTGACAAAGGCTTTAGCGGGCGCGATTTGGTGCTGTTATCGGGCGGACTGTTCCTGCTGTACAAGGCCTCACACGAGATCTTTGTTGAGGTCGAAGCGCGCGAATTGGATGCACCTGCCGCAACAGATACTGCAGCCCTGCGGACGGCAGGCAACAAGCTGTTCTGGGCGATCATCGGACAGATTGCCATCGTCGACATTGTGTTCTCGCTGGACTCGGTGATCACCGCAGTCGGCATGGTTGACCAGATCAGCGTGATGGTGGCCGCCGTTGCTGCGTCTGTGGGTGTCATGCTGGTGGCGGCCAAACCGATTGGCGATTTTGTCGACCGCCATCCATCGGTGAAAGTGCTGGCCTTGGCCTTTTTGGTGATGGTGGGTATGGCCTTAACCGCCGAAGCCTTCGATCAGGAAATCCCCAAAGGCTACATCTACGCAGCCATGGCGTTTTCACTAGGGGTGGAGGCGCTCAATATCCGCGCACGTGGCAAGCGCCTGGCGCTAGCGACAAAGGCGCATTAGGCCGACTAGGTTAATTAGGCCGTCGCAATAACTTCCGCGTTGGTCCCATACACATCGTGGCGCAGGTCATACAGCGGAATGGTGGTGCCGTGTAGACGGTTGTTCACCAGTTTGCCCAAATCGACGTCGGCAACGACGACCTGCTCCATGTTGGGCACCCCTTCGGCCGCAATGCCGTCGCGTGCAAACGCAAAGTCAGACGGTGTGATGATTGCGGCTTGGCCAAAGTGTTGGCCAAGCCCTTCGACTGGTAAGTTACCCACCGTACCGGTGACGGCGACGTAAACCTGGTTCTCGATAGCACGGGCATGGCAACAATACCGCACGCGCAAAAAGCCTTGTTTATCGTCGGTGCACGATGGCACAAAAATAATGTCGGCGCCCTGCTCGCTTACCTTGCGAGCCAGCTCTGGAAACTCAATGTCGTAACAAATCAAGATGGCGATACGACCATGCGGTGTGTCAAAAACCCGCAGCATATTGCCAGGATCGCCCTTCCACTTTTCTTTCTCCCATCGCGTCAGGTGGATTTTGTCTTGGGTGAAGACCTTGCCCTCGGGCGTAAACAGGTAGGCCGTGTTGTACATGCGGCCGTCGGTGATCGTGGGGTGACTGCCACCAATGATGTGCACCTTGCGGTACTTCGCCAGCTCCGCGAACAGGGCTACATAACGTTTGGTAAATTCATTGAGGCCGCGTACGGCGGCGTACAGGTCGGTTGTATCCAAAAACGATAGAAGCTGGGTGGTAAAAATCTCAGGGAACAGCACAAACTGGGGTTTGTATTCGCCCGCCGTTTTCATCATAAAGCGCACCTGTTTTTCAAAACCATCCCAGTCGTCAATGGAGCGCAGCAAGTACTGCACCGCGGCAATCCGCACGGTCGTGGCTTTGGGCTTGTGCTCGGGTGCACTCTTAAGGTCGGTGACAGTTGTCATAACAATTCTTCCTGTTCTTTGTCGTACGCCACTTGCAAAGATGTGGGTTTATCAGGGTCGTGGTCTGGATTGAGCCAAACAATGAGTGCAGCATTGCCGAAGGATTGGTCATCTTCTGGGATGTAGTCGTACATGATGCCGCAGTACCGAAACCCTTCACGCAGTTGAAAGCTCAGCACGGGATCGGTCAAATCACCCCAGAGCACCTTTTTGGCGTAAAGCTCCACCGGCATCTCGGCTGCCACCTTGTGGTAGCCCGGCAATCGTCCGCAGGCGATGATGCGGCGTAAATTCATTTGGCGACACAACTCACGCCGGCCTCCGTACAACGCATGGCCGATGCCGCGACCGGTGATGCGGGGGTCCACAAAAACCTCGGCACCATAAAGGGTGAAACCATGTGGATTGTGGTTATCAAAGGTACCCGCTGAGGTGATTTCTTTCCAGGTGTGTTCGTCGGCCCATTCGTCCCACAAAATCACCAGCGAACTGGCGCAACCCACGATGTGGTCGTCCACAATGGCCACCAGCTGCCCCTGGGGAAACACTTCGAGTTGCTGGGCGAGTTGGTCGCGCCGCCATGGGGCAATCGTGGGGTAGACGGCCTTTTGCAAGCGCAGCAACTCGTCAATGTCTTTTGTGGTGGTCGATCGTGTGCGCATGAATGTATTGGTATCAATTAGCGTCAACCCATTGGGTTGGACGCAAGAGCCTGTTCACATGCTGTACCAGCGGCCCATGTTGGGGCGCTGGTACAGCGCTGCCATTGGTCTGGCTAAGGCGTTCTTCATTCTATCCATCGATCGGACTAAAACCGGTAGCGCAAACCCAGCGCCAAAAAGTCTTCACCGTTGGCCCCATAGTTGTTCAGCAGGTCATACACCGCGCAGCGGTGGTGCAGACGCACAAAAAATTCATTGGAAGCAGCCGCAGGCCGCGAAAACGCCAATTCGATGAAAAGGTAATTGAGTGCACGGTCTCCCTGCCCCTGTGGTCCACGCTCCAGTGGACTGACTTCACTGGTGTACGACACGCCCAGCGGCGCTAGGCGCAGCGACGTCTGCACCACATTCCCCAAACGCCCAACATCCCAGCGCAGGGCAGGTGCAACAGCCAACTCGGCCAAACTGGCCACTCCGGCCTGCTGGCCCAGCATGGCGTCTAACTCCAGTGACAGCGGCAACGTGGTCGATCGCCACACGGTCTTGCTACCAGTGATCGCCATAAGGTACTGGCCGAAGAAGTTGGCACGTCCCTGAATAACGCCCGCAGGTTCTGAGTCGTAATACTGTCCAACATAAACGCCCAGACTCCATTCAGGCTCGGCGGCCAGCGCGGTCGATGGCAAAAAGACATGCAACGCCAGTGTGACGGCGATTCGTACACAGCTTGCTTGGGGCAAAGGCTTCAAAAACATGGTTTGTCCATGGTAAGCCAAAGCGTATCTCTAGGGGCCAACATAGACCTTGTGGTCAGTTCCACCATGGCGGCAGTTAGGCGCTTAACAACGCGGAGCAGTCCGCAATCACCCGGTCTGGCGCGCAGGCTTCAATCGGTTGGCCCATGTTGTAGCCATAGGGCAGTGCCCACACGGTCACACCGGCATTGCGGGCGGTAGCCACGTCGATGGACGAGTCGCCCACAAACAGGGCTCGCTCAGGTGCCACGCCAAACTGCGCAAGACAGCTCAGAATACCGGCTGGATTGGGCTTTTTGATCGGCATGGTATCGCCGCTGACCACACGGTGCAGCAAGGGCATGAGTTGGTGGGCATTGAGCACCGTATTGGTGAAACGCCCATCTTTGTTGGTGACCACGGCCAGCTTGACGCCGCGCTCGTGCAGTACGGTCAAAGTCTCACGCACCTGCGGGTACAGGTGACTGCGCGTACCGCAGCGCCGCTGGTAGTGGACATCAAACTCGGCCAAGTAGGCGGGCAACAACGCGTCGCTGCGCACCGCCTCCACACCTTTACGTTGCACGTAGGCAAACGCCGATATCAATAACTCACGTGTGCCGTGGCCGATCCAGTCGTTGACCTGCTGCTGCGTCACCTCGGCCAGCTCAAAGTGGCGCAGCGTGTCGTTCGTCGCATCCATGATCTCGGGCGCTGTTTCTACCAGCGTGCCGTCCAGGTCAAACATGACCAAGTCGTAAGAAGTGTTGGTGGCAACGCTCATACCGTCCCCACCAAAGCACGCACCGACTCCACCACGCGCTGGACGGTGATGCCAAAGTAGGCGTACAGGTCTTTGGCCGGTGCCGACTCACCAAAGGTGGGCATACCCACCACGGCGCCGGTGCGGCCTACGTATTTGCGCCAGAAATCGGGGTGCGCCGCCTCGATGGCTACCGTGGGCAGGTTCAAGGGCAATACCGCATCCTGGTAGGCCGGGCTTTGACGGTCAAACACATTGGTGCATGGCATGGACACCACGCGGGTGGCAATGCCTTCTGCCGCCAACGTGGCCTGCGCTTGTTTGGCCAGTTCCAGCTCGGAACCGGTGGACACAATGATGGCTTTGGCACCTTCCATATCGGCCAGCACATAGCCGCCTTTGCGGATGCTTTCGACCATGCCGACATCCGTCAGACGTGGCAAATTTTGGCGCGACAGGCACAGGGCTGTTGGGCCGTCTTTGCGCTCGACTGCGCTGGCCCAGGCCACTGCGGTTTCCAGGCCGTCGGCCGGACGCCACACATCCAAACCGGGGATGATGCGCAAGGACGGAATGTGCTCCACGCTCTGGTGCGTAGGGCCGTCTTCGCCCAGGCCAATGCTGTCGTGGGTGAACACATGAATAACGCGAATCTTCATCAACGCGGCCATGCGAATGGCGTTGCGGCTGTAGTCGCTAAAGGTGAGGAAGGTGCCGCCGTACGGGATATAGCCGCCGTGCAGCGCCATGCCGTTCATGATGGCGGCCATACCGAACTCGCGCACGCCGTAGCTCAGGTGGTTGCCCCAGGTATCACGGCCTGCTTTGACACAGCCCTTGAAGTTGGTGAGGTTAGAACCGGTCAAATCGGCACTGCCGCCAAAGAACTCGGGCAGCAACGGTGCCAGCGCATCCAGCGCGTTTTGGCTGGACTTACGGGTGGCGAAGGCATCGGGTTTGGCGGCAATCGCGGCCAGGCGCTCGGGCAGTTGCGCGGCAAACGCGGGCAGCAAGTCTCCGGCCATGCGGCGTTCAAACTCGGCCGCCTCGGCGGGGAATTGGCTGCGGTAGGCGTCAAAACGTTTGCGCCATGCGGCCTCGGCCACCTGGCCGCGTTCTACGGCGTTCCATGCGCTGGCAATTTCGGCCGGAATCTCAAATGGGGCCGCCGTC
>JBBRSA010000033.1:0-42401 GCA_038245855.1 Burkholderiales bacterium | reverse complement strand
CGCACGCGCTCAATGTCTTCGTCCGAAAAAGGTCCGTTGACGCCGGAAATGGCGGCCAGCCGCATGCCGTGCTTAAGACCCAACTGGTAAATCTCACGCACTTTTTCCCACTCAATCGCGCGGCCCACGGTGAAGTTTTCAAACCGCCCCTCCAAGGCCAGCACAATGGTTTCGGCTAAACAGGCGTAGGCCAACCCAGGAGGCAGGCCGATGTTCTTCATTTGCACGTCACCCGGCAGTTGGATCTCACCGGATTCAATCACCAACACATCGGGGCGCTTGGCGACCTCTGTTGCGGGCAAGTCCAGCGGGCGGGCCACGTCAGTAATGACGCAGCCAGGCTTGACCTTCATGATGTCGAGCACCTTCTTGCCCGCACCCGAGGTGGCGGTGACGATCATGTCCATGTCGGCAATGTCTTTGTCGGCCTGGGCACTCAAAAATATCTTGACCTTGGGCGAGTCTTTCAAGATCGACTCTTTGAGCTCCAGCAGCTTAGCGGTTTCGGGCGAGACCAAGTAGACCTCTTCCACCGCACGTGCCATCAGGCGCGCGCACACCGAGCCAATAGCGCCAGTGGCGCCCACAATCATGGCTTTGCACTGAACCGGATTTTTGCCTTTGGGGGGCGGCAGAAGCCGCATACGCAACAAGGCGTCATGCGCGGCCCACAACGCGCCAGAGGCACTGTAGCTGTTACCGGTGGTGATAGGTAGGGGCGCACGCTTGGCCACCGTGACACCGGCGTCACCGACCACCTTGGTGAAGGCGCCCAAGCCCATGATTTGCGCGCCCAGGCGCTTGGCCATGGCGGCGGCGTCCAAAAGGCGGCGGTAAGTGAACTCGGGGTCGTGGCGCATGATCTCTTTGGGGGTCCCGCCGACGGAAATCAGCCAGCCCTCGGCCTTGACGCCCGTGGGCGACTGAATGCCAGTGACTTTGGTGTACACAAAGGGCGGCGCGTAGGCCATGATTTTTTCGAGCGAATTCATCATGACCGGAGGCGACACCTGCGACAGCAGCTCAATAGGCTTTACCTTCTTGAAATACTCTTGCGACAGTGGGTGGATCACAAACGCAAAGCGGTTGGTGCGCTGGTAACCACTGGGGTGCACGATACGCGGCTCGGATTGCAAGCCAGTGATGATCTCTAGGTAGTCGTCATCATAAATATCTTGCGGCTTTTTGCCGGTGGCAGCGATCACCATGGCGTCGAGCAGGTTGGCGCCCAAAACATGGCCGTGCATACAGGGCGAGCCGTCGATGACGGTGGCCACGCCTTTGTCCCGCAACCGCGCCATACGGGCGTCATTCACGGTCGAAGTGACAATAATTTTTCCCGCTAGCTCTTGCAGCCCAAAATCGTCTAGCTCGTGCACCGACGCCACAACAACGGTCGCTTTTTCTATGGCCTTGCGCAGCACAAAGCGGGTCCACTCTTTAATGGGGCCGGTTGACATAGCCGATGGCAACGACCAGTCTTTCACATAGTGGGCGCCAGTGGAGTACAGGTTGAGCGCATCCAGCGAACCCAGCAGCTTGGGCACGCCAAGTTGCAAAAGCGGGTCGGCAAACTGCAGGTTGGTGGTGTATTCCGCCATGGACAGCGCGAGCTTGTAATCGGTCAAGCCCGAAAAGAACAACACCCGCGCGTTGTTGAAATAGTTGCCCATTTGTGTCTGGGCATGGCGCACAGCCCATTCTTGAAAGATATCGCCCAAACGCCCGCCGGTGGTAATGGGCGCCTGGGAGGCTATCGCCAAGAGGCGCGCACTGTCTTTGGCAATAAACCGCCGCGAGCCCACCCGGTAGCTGTCCTTGAGCACGCCAATGCCGATGGCAGCCGCCTTCTTGTCCCATTCCTTGATCAGCTTGACGGCGGCGGCCGTGCTGCCGTTGGTCCCGATACGCCACACGTGCATGCGTGCACCGAGAAAGTCGGTAATGAAGTCGAAATCCTGGTCACTGGATCCCAGGCTGATGCTAACAACGTGTTTCATGGTAGTGCCGAGTTGGTAGGTAATAGGCCGATCATTCTGGCACTCCCACGTTTTTGTCAACCCCGACAGGCGCAACAAAATGCCAACCAAGGCACAAAACCCGACTCAAACCTCAGGCGGCGTTACTGCGCCTCGCGCACCGGACGGGCGTTAACCGCCTGCACTGGGCGTGCGTTGTTGGCATAGAGTTGGGTGAACAGTTTGAGCTGTGCGGGGCTGATAGATATGGGCTGTTTCAGCACCATCCACAACACGCCTTCGGTACACGGCGGCGTGGTGAGCGACCCCATGAACTGGTAGTAGCGTTGGTCTGCTGGCAGCAGTTCGTTCAGGTTGAGCATGCCCGGCGGCATACGCACCCGGTCGCCCACATCCAGTGGCATATAGGTCCAGACCCGGTCAATCACCGGGTTGGGGTCACCCGGTTCCAGCAACACCGCCACCACAGCCAATTGACCCTCGGCATTTCTATGCACCAGATGGACGACCATGGCAAAACGTTTGTCGTTGATCTGCTCTTCCGAGGGGGTGTGGAAATGAAACTGCACCAGTCGGAAATTCGAGCCCCGCACGGTGATAGAGTTTTCACCCTGCACATCGACTTGGATGGTATGGCCGTTGTTCACCACGGTGCCGTTGCTGGGCGTGTAGTCAAAACGCACCGGCTCGGCGGGGCCTTGTAGGGTCGAGTCCTCTTCGATGTTGATGGGTGACTGGCGCTTACCCGTGGCGCAGAGGTTGAAATCCGGCTTGAGTTTGCCCCAGGCTTGGGGGCCGTTGTCACCTTCATAAGACCAGTGGACATCGCCGCCGTGGCCTTCGGCAGCCGCAGCAAGTTCTTTGGCAGATGCATGGCCCACCATCGCTGCTGCGCGGGCCCTGTTGTAGTGGCGACGGCCGGTGGGCGCGGCGGCCGGGGCTGATTCAGGCCCCGCCACGGCGGGCATCTCAGACCCCGTATGGGGTTTGGACTTGACCACCAAGGTCAATCTTTCATTAGGCTTTATAACGCCCAGTGCCTCGCGCACCAGATAACCGGCTGCCTTGGGTTCGCTGGATGCCTTCAAGTTCACATCGGCGGTTTTACGCTCGATGGTGGTCTCTGTGCCCGCCTTGCCCTCGGCGTGTGCGGCGGGTTGAGCCACAACCGCCGGTGCACCCTGGTCATCGGCGCTGTGGTCGGCCGCCACCACGGGCGTGACCAGCCCCGCACTCAAGGCCAATACTGCACACTGCAGGGCTATGGACCGATACCAAGAAGTAGTCGCAATAAAAGGGGGCATGGCTCAAAAAACCTTTCAGTCGTGCGCGTCCGCAGGCCCCGCAGCGGGAAAGCGGCACCTCTATCCTATCGGCCCATGTGGGCCCAACTTGAATCGGTGGGAGGTCTTGGGTAGCGCGCTATAGTGCGCAACCGCTTCCTTTTGCCTGAATAAAGCCCCCTGTGAGCATTCAAACCGACGACTTTGCCGCCCCACCTGCCAAACGTATGGTGTCGGCCGCCCCGACTTCGCCCCAAGAAGAGGCCATTGAACGTGCGCTGCGCCCCAAACTCCTCGACGAATATGTTGGGCAGGCCAAGATCCGCGAGCAGCTGGAGATTTTCATCAGCGCGGCCAAGATGCGCGGTGAGGCGCTCGACCATGTGTTGCTGTTTGGCCCACCCGGCCTGGGCAAAACCACGCTCAGCCACATTGTGGCCGCCGAGCTGGGTGTCAACTTACGCCAGACCAGCGGGCCAGTACTGGAAAAGCCCAAGGACCTGGCCGCACTCTTGACCAATCTGGAAAAGAACGATGTGTTGTTCATCGACGAAATCCACCGCCTCTCGCCCGTGGTGGAAGAAATTTTGTACCCCGCGCTGGAAGACTACAAGATCGACATCATGATTGGCGAAGGCCCTGCGGCGCGCAGCATCAAGCTCGACCTGCAGCCCTTTACCCTGGTAGGCGCCACCACCCGCGCGGGCATGCTGACCAACCCATTACGCGACCGCTTTGGCATTGTGGCGCGGCTGGAGTTTTATACGCCGGAGGAACTGGCGCGTATTGTCAAACGCAGCGCCGGCTTGCTCAAGGTACCGATGGATGCTGAGGGCGGCTTTGAGATCGCGCGGCGTTCGCGCGGAACCCCCCGCATTGCCAACCGGCTGTTGCGCCGGGTGCGCGACTATGCCGACGTCAAGGGTGTGGGCCACATCGACCTGGACATTGCCAACCGCGCGCTGGCCATGCTGGACGTGGACCCGATGGGCTTTGACCTGATGGACCGCAAAATGCTTGAGGCCGTGATTCTGCGTTTTGACGGCGGCCCGGTGGGGCTAGACAACATTGCCGCCAGCATTGGGGAAGAGCGTGAAACCATTGAAGATGTGATCGAGCCCTACCTCATTCAGCAGGGCTACCTACAGCGCACCCCGCGTGGGCGCGTGGCCACCCTAGCGGCCTACCGCCACTTGGGTGTGACCCCCAAAAGGCAGGACGAAGACCTATCTGGTGCGTAGACGCCATTCTTTGAATTTATGAGTCAAAACAGCCCCTAGCCCTTGCCGAATGTGCGCAAGCAGCTATTAAAAACATAGCGATTTATGGGCTGCTGGGCTCCGGCATACAACCGGGCGATGTCGCGCCGGGTGCGGTTTGCAGCAGCGGCAGCAGCGCCGGGGTGAGCGACTTGAGCAACTGCACGGTCAGCCCACTGGTGAAGCGGTAGTTGTCGGCATAGGGCTCGGCCACGTAGGCCGTCATGGTGCCAAAGAAGCGTTCACCGATAAAAAACACAAAGGTGGCAGAGCGATTGACTGCGCGCGATTCGAGTAGGCGGCCGTTGGTGCCATGGGTCTCAAACCGGTGGTCACCGGTGCCAGTCTTGCCACCGATCTCGATGCGCTGGTCGCCCGACTGGCGCATGCCACCGCGCAGACGCCGGGCGGTGCCGTCTTGCACCACGCCCAGTAGTGCGCGACGCGCGACGTCGGTTATGGCTTCGGGCAGCAGACGCTGGGCCGGGGTAGAGCCGGGCTCAAAGTGGGTTTCAAACGGTGTCCCACGCGCAAACGCCAAGTGGCTGATGCGCTGCACCGGCAGGCGCATCCCCTTGTTGACAATAATGCCCATCAACTCGGCCAAGGCGGCAGGCCGGTCACCCGAGGCCCCTAGGGCGCTGGCGTAGGACGGGGTGAGCGATTCAAACGGGTAACCCAGGCGGCGCCAGTCACGGGCAATGGCCACAAAAGCGTCTTGCTCCTGCATTTGGCGAATACGCTTGTCCTGCTTTTCAGGGCTGTGGGTATTGAACAACCAGCCGTATACCGATTGGCGAACGTCGTGGCTGGCCTGCAAGGCTTGGCTGAGGGTGGCCTGTGGGTTATCGCGCAGGTAGCCCAGCAACCACAGCTCCAGCGGGTGTACGCGGGCCAAATAGCCCCGGTCGGCCCAGGAGAGTTCTTCCGGCGCGTACCGGTCATAGAGCACTTGCAGTCGGGCGTCTGACAGCTCTTTCTTGGCAAAGTGCGCGCGCATGCGTTCTGAAAACGTATCCAGATCAGCCTGCGCGTCTACGCTACGCAGGATGACGGCCAATTGAGACACCGTAGGGGTTTCGCTTTCCAATAACAGCGCCAGGGCTTTGTCAGCGTCTAAGTCGCGGTATTTCTTGAAAAAACGCACCATAAACGCCCGGCTTTCTTGGTCGGCAAAGCGGTACAGGTAAGACTGGCGCGCCGTCTCCGAGCGGTCGACTTGGGGCACCGGGCCAAGCTGTGCATGCATTGCGGTAGCGGTACCCGATTCGGGCTCGACGCCCGCCTCGTCCGGGTGCTGGTAATAGCGCACCAGGTCGCGCATCAAGCGCACAAACACCAGGTTGACCGATTCCCGAAACCCGTCACGCACGGTCATTATTTGGTGGTTTTCTGCAGGGTCAAAGTTGGTGAAGGTTTGCACGCCGCCGCCAGTCACAAAGGCCTCGGCTGGGTTGCCCGAGTAGCGCCGGTCCATGGCCGCTTCGAGCATGGGCGTCAGTTCACGGTTAGCGGCTGTAGCCAGGTAGTCCAGAGCCCACCGGCGCAGCGCGTCGTTTTTTTCTAAGTGAACATGCCCCAGCTCCGTAGGCGTGAGAGCACCGTAGCGCGCGTGCAGCCGCGACACAACCTCTAGGTAGGTCAGCAAGGTGCGCAGTTTGGCGGTAGACCCCAGGTTCAGCCGCGCCCCTTCATTGATGTCAAACGGCTGGTCAACATTGTCGGTTTGCACCCGCAGCACATTGGCGTTACCACGCCGCTCAAACAAGGTGAAACTGTAGACCAGCTTGGACGGGTCATCGCCCGGACGCAACAGATTCTGGCCATACAGCTGCGCTGCGCGGGCGTTGACCGGGTCGCCGAGCTGGCGCAGCAGGGTTGATGTGGTTTGCTGCAGGTCGCCGTCGATGGTGGTATCCACCGCCAAATCTAAACGGTCCAGGTCATACAGGTGGCTGAGGTGCAACAGGCCCGAAACATGGTTGCGCAAAGTGTTGATGGCTTTGCGTGCCACATAAGGGGCAGGCGTCTGCGAGCCCGGCTGGGAGATGGGCTTGAGCGCCACCGCCAAAGCCGCGTCGCGCAGAGCTGGCGAAATAACGCCGGCGTCGGCAAGCACCCGCAGGTGGCTGTCGGTGAGCTGTGCCAAGTCTTGAACGCCATCGCGCAGGTAGTAGGACGGGCGGCGCTGCGAAATCAAGAGCGAGAGCGCCTGCTTATAGGCCAGTGCCTTACGCCGCAATGCTGCGGGGGTCAGCGTATTGTCGGCCGTGCGCAGCAGCGGGTTAACCACGTCAAAGGACTGGCCGTACCAGACCCACAGGCCATCACCTAGGCCATTGACCTCACCAAAGCCTGATTTGGCTGCCAAGGGCACGGTGTTGAGGTAGTCGGTCACTAAATTCTGGCGTGCACCCAGGGTGTGTTCGCCCTGTCGGTACACCTTGACCGAAGCCGAGGCCATTTGCCGCAACTTCTCCGCGCCTGAGCCAGTCAGACCCTGGGGGGAATGGCGGTATTTTTCAATCTGCGTGGCCAGCGTGCTGCCACCGGGCGTCGCGTGTGAGGACACAAACACATGCACGACCTGGTCCCACAGGGCCTTGGCGAAACGTTTGCCGTCTAGCACCGGATTGCGTTCTGGAAATTCCTCTGAGAGCAGGTTGCGGTCTTCAATGAACAACAAGGTGTCGGCCAATATCGGCGGAATTTGCGCAAAGGCCGTGTATTGGCGCACTGGGAAACGCTCTGAAAACAGCGTTTGCTTGCGGCAGTCGTGCATTTCAAGACCGGCTTGGTCTTTCTCCGGGTACGGCAAATTGAGCCCCAGATCGGCCAAATCGACCATGCCGGGGGAAAGGGTGGCCTGGCGGGTGATTTGGTAATCCTGCGCCCGCAGATACTGCGAGAACGCAGGCAGGCGGCTGTAGCCCAATCGGTCGTCATACGGCGCGGCATGCGGAAACCGCACCGAGTCGCTGGGGCCGCCTTGCACTGTGTAGGTCAAACCGCGGCCCAGCTCGGCCAGGTAGTGCGCCTGCCAGCGCGAGTCGCGCAGCTCTTGGGTCAGCAGGGCGGCGGCCAATGCCATCATGGCAGCTACGCCCAGCAACAGCCAGACCCAAAACGGTGGGTTTCTAAACGACTTTTTGGGTACTTGCCCTGGGGCAGGGGGTAGCGCGAGTTGGTTCACAGTAGGCCGAGTTCTTAAAGGCCGATTCTGCGTGACTTTTGGGGCATTCTTCGAGCGCAGCCATGATTTTTTATATTCCGCGCCGCCTCGGCACCGCACAACACCGCAGGCCTTGTGCTATACCCAGCGCGGGGTGTGGCCACAGTGGTGGTGCGATACATATTTTTATAGACAAAAATGGCCTGTAGCCCTCGTGAAATATGGGCCTGTCACTATCATTTCGATAGTAATCTACGGTAATTGTGGAAATTCTGTTTGAAGTGTTGGGTGAATTGGTTTTGCAGGTGGTGGTCGAGGCCTTGCTGCAAACCGGCATGCATGCCGTTGCGGCCCCCTTTCGCACGGCGCCCAGCCCGTGGCTGCCCACTCGGCGGCTCAATCGCCCCCAGACACCTTGCCGCGCAGCTTTTTGACATCACCCCGGGTGGATTTGCCCTCCAGCCGCTTGCGCTGCGAACTGCGCGTGGGTTTGGTGGCTTTGCGTGCCTTGGGCAGCACGGCCACGCTATCGACCAGCGCCTGCAGCCGCGCAATGGCATCGGCCTTGTTTTGCTCCTGGCTACGGGTGGTTTGCGCTTTGATCACGACGACACCGTCGCCGGTGATGCGCTGGTCGCTCAAGGCCAAAAGCCGCTCCTTGATCGGCTCAGGCAGCGACGACTGGCCAATGTCGTAACGCAGGTGGATGGCGGTGGAAACCTTGTTGACGTTTTGCCCCCCGGCGCCTTGCGCACGGATGGCGCTGAACGCCATCTCATCGAGCAACAACGGGATCAAGGCGTCGGGCATAGGGTCGGTTGGGTTGGGGGTGTGGCCCATTGTCGGGCAAACGGCCGCCGCAGCGCTGCAACGTGGAGCATCGCTTTTCGGGCCATTGCATTGGCTTGGTGCGCCAATCGCCCTGACAACACGCCGCAGTTGAGGGATTACTCCTAGACTGGTCCCTTTGGACGCGGCACACCGCCCCAATGGCTTGCCCTGTTCTGAATCGGAGGGCGCAACGTGCAAGATTCTGACTATCTGGTGGTCGGCCAGGTGTTCGAGAAGTTTGGAATGTCCAAGCAGGTGTTTGCGGTCACCATCGACGAGAACACGTTCTTAGACGGCTGCGTCCAATGGCGCCGCCCCGGCAGCCCAGAGGTGCACGCCATGTGGCTGCCGTTGTGGATCAAATGGGCCAAAACCGCGACACGGACGTCGTAAGCACACCTGCGCGGCGCTTGCCACATCGATCAACTGAGGGAAATGCGAATGACAGTCCCAATACGCTGGGTATGTTTTTTGACGGCCGTGCTGCTCAATGCCTGTGGCGGCGGTGACGCCAGTGACGTGCGCCTGACCGATGCCAACGCATCCAAGGTAGTAGGCCCTTCCGTCACCGTCACGACACCGACCTTGAGCGGTGGTCAAGCGTTTGCCACCGGTGGCGTCGAGGCAGTGTTTGAAGGCGGCGTCTGCGGCGGCGGCAATGGCCAGTTCAGCGCGTCTTGGATGTATGGCGATGGCACCTCCAGCACCACGCCCAACCGCCACACCTACCCAGTCATCAACATACCCATGGTTTATGGCCTCACCGTCCAGTGCACGGACACCGCCAGCAACCCGCCGGCGACGGTCACCGCCCTAATCAACGTGAGGCCGTGATCCGCCGGGGCTTCTTTAGCCGAGAACTTGGTTAGCATGGGCCATGCACGTACCTACCCCACCGGTTCACATGGATGCCCTGCCCGCCGGCACCCGACTGGGCGAATTTGAAATTTTGGGGCTCTTGGGCGTGGGCGGCTTTGGTATGGTGTACCGGGGCTACGACCATTCCCTGCACCGGGCTGTGGCTATCAAAGAATACATGCCCGCATCGCTGGTAGGGCGCAGGCCCGATCAGCAGGTATCAGCCCGCTCGGGCGCCGACCAGTTGCCGTTTGAAAGCGGGCTCACGTCCTTCATTGACGAAGCGCGCCTGCTGGCCCGGTTTGACCACCCCAGTCTGGTCAAGGTCTACCGGTTTTGGGAGGCCAACAACACCGCCTACATGGCCATGCCGCTGTACCATGGCGTGACCCTCAAAGAAGCCCGCAGCCAGATGAGCGGGCCACCGCCCGAGGACTGGCTGCGCACGGTGCTGTGGTCGGTGGCGCAAGCACTCAAAGTACTGCACGCGGGCAACACCCTGCACCGCGACGTGTCACCCGACAACATCTTCTTGCAAGACGACGGGCCCCCGGTATTGCTGGACCTGGGCTCAGCCCGGCGCGCCATTACCGAGCACAGCCACAAACACACGGCGGTACTGAAGGTGAACTACGCACCCATTGAGCAGTACGCCGACGCCGAAAACATCAAAGAAGGCCCGTGGACCGACCTGTATGCACTGGCAGCAGTGGTGCACGCCTGCATTTGCAACACCGCCCCGCAACCGGCCACCTTTCGTTTGGTGGACGACCGCCTACCGCCCATGGGCCAGCTGGCCCAAACCAGCCAGACGCATTTTTGCACCGGCTATAGCCAGCGTTTTTGCCAGGCCATTGACCGCGCGCTGGCGCTGCAGCCGGGAGACAGACCGCAAGATATTGATGCCTTTGTGCAAGCGCTGGAATTGGCTCTGCCGCCCGATGTGACGCAGTTCAACTGGCGCCAAGCGTTGGGGCCGGGCGTTACCCTAGGTGCCGCGACGAATGCCAATGGTGGTGCGACGACCGTCGCAACACCAACGGCCACTGACAAGGCGCAGCGGATACCTGTGCCAACCAACGCCGAGCCGCCCTTGAAAACCACCACTGCCGCGCCGCAAACACCAGGGGCAAAACGTTATCGGTGGCGACTGATGCTGGCGGGTGCTGCGGCGGTGTTGGGTGCCTTGGCGCTTGTGGGGCGAGGGGGCTTACATGCCCCCAAACCACCCGAGCCGGTGCCTATCGTGTCGCCGAGTGCGGGCGCCAATTCGGCGAACACCGCAAAAAGTAGCGCACTGTGTGCCAACGAGCCGTTTTACAAACGCACTTGGTGCCTACACCAAGCCTGTCAAAAACCGGGTATGTCTACAGTGCCAGCGTGTATTTTGGAGCGCAAACGGCGCGAAGACGCAGCCAAATCGCCTCAACTTTTTTAGGCATTAAGTGCCCCCATGGCTTAAACAGTCGATTCGTCCAGCGCGCTGTCTTCCAAGTGCCGTGCATCGCCCCAGCCGACCAGTGTCACCGCCTCATCGGTCCAGAGCAGGCGGTTGATGGCGGCGTTGCCCAGTTCCCAGGTGCGGGCGGCGTGCAAGGGCTGCGCCGTGGCCAGGCGGTACAAAATATCCATCACACCACCGTGGGCCACCAGCACGATGTGCTGACCCAGGTGCCGACTGGCAATGGCATTGAGGGTCTGACTAACCCGCGCATGCAGTTGCAGCGGGGTCTCGCCACCCGGCGGCGCAAACTGCGGGTCGCGCTGGCGCCAGCGTTTGGATTCTTCGGGCCAATGGGTCTCTATATCGGCCCAAGTCTTGCCTTCAAAGGTACCAAAACCGCGTTCACGCAGCCCAGGGTGCAGGTGTACTTCGCGGGCTAGGGGGTTGCGGTTGTGGCGCGCAATGGCCTGGGCGGTGTGGTGCGCGCGGCTCAGATCGCTGCTGTAAATTTGATCAAGGTGTTCGTCGGCCAGAGCTACGCCCAGCCTTTCGGCCTGCCACAACCCGCGATCATTGAGCCCAATGTCTAACTGCCCCTGGATGCGGGTGTCCACATTCCAGGCGGTTTCGCCGTGGCGCACGGCAGTGATGCGGGTGCTGTCGCTCACGGAGCATTTGCTCCCTTCGTTGGCAATTCAATCGTCACAATGTGATCACCTTGGGGTGGATTGGGATAGCCCTCAAGGGACGCCTGCATCACCACCGGCCAGATCGCAGATGTGTCAGACCAAGGCCCTTCATAACGACCGGTGGTCTCGTAGGCAATTTGGCCACTGGCGATGTCGCGTAGGACTATGTGCACGGTATGGAGGTACCACGGCGGCTCTGACGCAAACATCAACGGCGCGTAGGCCGGAAAACCGTCGGCATTAACTGTGTAGGGAATCATTGGCGGCAAACGCTGCGCAGCAGACCGAAACTGCTCCACACGGGGCTCCACCTGTACGCTGTAGCGGGGTTTCGCGTCGGAGAACGTCAGGCCTGCGCGCTGCAAGGCAGCCTGGGCCATATTCTCCACGCGCTCTTGCGCCTTGATTTTGGACTGTTGCGACGGCAAGCGTTCAAAGCGGTAGGTGGCCCCCGTGACCGCACCGGCAGTGCCTACAAAGCTTTCAACCTGACTGCCAACCATGCGGGGCGCGGCACACGCGCCAAGGAGCAGCGTCAGCCCTATTGCAGCGATCGATTGTGCGGCCCCGCGCCAATGGAAGCGACCAGTTCGCCTTGAAGACACTGCATTTGCTAGGTTGCAGGCTCCGGCAGTGCCCCGTGGAACGGATGGGGTGTAGGGACTGGTACGTATCACTTTTCGTCCTTTAAAAACGCAGTGTTATCCGAGCTGCACGACTTTCATGCCTGGCACCGGCACCCGTTGGGGTTGAGAAAATTCTTCTTCATCAAAAGCCTTGTCGCCATTGTCGTCTGGAATGCCAGTGGTTTTCAAGCTCTTAAAGTCGTGCAATTTGGCATCCATCAAATGGCTGGGAACCACGTTTTGCAAGGCTGTGAACATGGTCTCTGCACGGCCGGGGTACTGTTTTTCCCACTCTTTGAGCATCTTGCTGGCCTGCACGCGCTGCAGATTCTCTTGGCTACCGCACAGGCTGCACGGGATGATAGGAAACTGGCGGTGTTCGGCCCAGCGGACAAGGTCTTTCTCGGCCACATTCGCTAATGGGCGGATGACGATGAACTCGCCGTTATCGCTGGTCAGCTTGGGTGGCATGCCCTTGAGCTTGCCAGCGAAGAACATGTTCAAGAAGAAGGTTTGCAGCATGTCGTCACGGTGGTGGCCCAGGGCCAGCTTGTTGCATTTCAATTCGCGCGCAACCTTGTACAAAATGCCCCGGCGCAGGCGACTGCACAGGCTGCACATGGTTTTACCCTCGGGGATATTGCGCTTGACGATGGAATAGGTGTCTTGGTTTTCGATGTGGAACTCCACCCCCATACGTTGCAAGTATTCGGGCAAGATGTGCGCGGGGAAACCCGGCTGCTTTTGGTCCAGGTTGACCGCCACCAGTTCAAAATTAACCGGCGCGCGCTGCTGCATCTTGAGCAAGATGTCGAGCATGGCGTAGCTGTCTTTGCCCCCCGACATACACACCATCACACGGTCGCCTTCTTCGATCATGTTGTAGTCGACGATGGCTTGACCCACCTGGCGGCACAGGCGTTTTTCCAGCTTGTGGGTTTCGCGCTCGATCTTGAGGGCTGGGTTGCTGGGGGCCACGGGGGTCACTTCGTCTTCTGTCCATACAGCGTTCATATTCTTACCACTTTCCTGTTTCTACACGGATGGCGACTTCACAGTCGTCAAAAATTTCTAACTTGGCGATCTTGACCCGCACGCCCATCACGCCGGGCAACTGCATCAGGCGGTGGGCCAACTTGCCAATCAGGCTCTCCAGCAGATTGACATGCTCGGCGGTGCACTCGTTGATGATGATTTGGCGCACTTTGCGGTAGTCCAGCACATGGCTGATGTCGTCGTCGCGCGGTAGCAGCGGCTGGGGCCCCAGGCACAGCTCGGCATCCACCTGAATAGGCTGTGGCGCGGTCTTTTCGTGTTCTAAAATGCCGAGGTTGGCATCAAAACGCAGACCAGTGAGCGTTAAGGTTTGGTTTCCCGTGGTGTAGGTCATTGCAGACCTCCTTTGATGCGAAATACTTCCACACCCACAGCCGCACAGTCTGGATAGATGTCCGGCTTGCAAGTTGACAGGCGTACCGCCTGCACGCCCGGGTGGCGCAAAATCTCAGCGACTAATTCGTCGCACAAAGTTTCTTGCAATTCAATGTGACCAGACTGCACCCGGCGCGCAATCACTTCGCGTACAAAATCGTAGTTCACCACCTCGTCTAGCTGATCACGCGCGGGCGTGGACTGGGCATAGGGAACATACAACTCCACGTTGAACACAACCCGCTGCGAACTTCCCTTTTCAAAGTCATGGGCGCCAATACGCACGTCCACAATATGGTCACGCAAAAACAAACGCCGACAGTTCAGCGTGAGCTGCTGAATCGGATCAATGGCCATGGCGCACTTTCAATAAATCGTCAACGACAAACATGACGTCACGCGGCAGCGGAACCAAATGCTGGCCGTTGTCTACCGTCAACGTAATACCGGTGATACACGGGTTTTCGGCCAGGAAGAGACAACTTGCGGCCACTTGTGCAGGGTCTGTGGCCTGGCGCATCAGATTAACGGTGCATGCCGCATCGAAATTTTCTTGGCTTTGTGGCCCACTTAAATACATGAGGCCAGGCGCTACCCCGCAAACCCGAAGCCTAGGCGCCAAGGCCTGTGCCTGCAAGGCCACAGACCGCTCCAAGGCCAATTTTGAGAGTGTGTAGCTAAAGTAATCTGGATTCAGGTTAAACACCTTCTGATCCAAAATATGAATGATGCTGTGCTGGCCAGCGTCGCTATCTTCGGGAATGGCGTTTGCCATCAAACTGGACAACTGCATAGGCGCCAGCAGGTTCACTTGCAACTGGTGGCGCGCGGCTTGTACATCCAGCTCTGTGGCGCTGTCAGGCTCGAAGCTAGACGCATTGTTCACCAAACATGTCAGTGGCCCCGTAGTGCCCACAATATGCGCCATCAACCGTGCGCAGTCGGCTGCATCCGCCAAATCTGCTTGAACGGCATACGCCACTCTGTTTTGGCTGCGCAAGTCCGCGCACAAAACGTTTGCAGCGCTTTCAGAATGCTGGTAGTGGCACCACACCGTCCACCCCGCTACTGCGAACGTCCGGCAAATCTGTTCGCCAAGGCGCATGCTGGCACCCGTCACCAAAACGGTGGGCGCATTGACGGCGGTAGATTGTGAAGAGAGCATTGGGGGACAATTCAGCCAGACATGACTACAAGCCCGATTTTAACGACCCCCCCTTCGTCCGCCGATGGCAAAGGCAATACGCTGCAAACCCTGCTGTGCCAGCGTGTGATTGAAAGTGGTGGCTGGCTGGGTTTTGATGCATTTATGGCGCAGGCCCTCTACGCGCCGGGCCTTGGCTACTACACCCGAGGCGGCACGGTTTTTGGTGTCCTGCCGCAAGGTGTACGCACAGCCGATGGAGCCAACAACGGCGCTGGCAGCGACTTTGTAACCGCGCCAGAGATGACGCCGCTGTTTGGCCAAGCCTTGGCGCGCCAAATCGCACAAGCCTTGCAAGTGACGGGCACCAATGAGGTTTGGGAATTTGGCGCGGGCACGGGTGCATTGGCGCTGCACATTCTGGACACTTTGAAGGCCATGGGCATGGCGGTATCGCGCTACACCATTGTCGACCTGTCACAACCACTGCGGGCGTGCCAGAAAGCCACCTTGGCCGCCTATGGCGAGACCGTGCAGTGGGCCGACGCGCTGCCCGACACCATCTGCGGTGTGGTGGTGGGCAACGAGGTACTTGACGCCATGCCGGTGCAGTTGCTGGCGCGGGTCAATGGTGAATGGCATGAACGAGGTGTTGCCTGTGCAGATGGTGCATTGGTATGGCAAGACCGTGCCACAGACCTGCGCCCACCCATGGAAATTGACGGCGCACACGACTATGTGAGCGAAATTCACGCCCAAGGCGAAGCCTTTATCCGCACCGTGGCCGACCGGCTACAGATGGGGGCCGCCTTTTTGCTGGACTACGGGTTCCCAGAGGCCGAGTACTACCACCCACAGCGCCATATGGGCACCGTGATGTGCCACCGCGCCCACCAGGCCGATGGTGATCCGCTCAAAGACATTGGCGACAAAGACATCACGGCCCATGTCAACTTCACGGGCATCGCGGTAGCGGCACAGGACGCGGGGTTCGAAGTATTGGGCTACACCAGCCAGGCGCATTTTTTGATCAACTGCGGTTTGGTCGACGCGATGCAGAATGCTCCATTGCCCGACAGGGCGGCAGCCCAAAGGCTGATTTTGGAACATGAAATGGGCGAACTGTTTAAGGTCATTGGGCTAACCAAAGGTCCCTACTGGGATGCCATGGGTTTTGCCAACGGCGACCGAACCCACCGGCTTTAGCGGGTGGTGCACCCTAAAATTCGGCGCAATTGTCACGCTATTCACAAGGTTGCCTCTTGAAAAAGCTCATTCTCTTTTGCCTCGGCTTCGGCCTATTGATCGGGGCATGGGCCGTCTCCACCGCGCCGGCATCACCTGCCGTGGCGTTCTACTACGGCGCCAATCCGCCTTGGGACGAATTGCAGGCCTTTGATCTGGTGGTGGTCGATCCAGACCACGTGAAAGATCCGGCAGCGGTCAAGCTACCCCATACGCAACTGGCAGCCTATGTGTCGGTGGGGGAAGTGCACCCAGACCGTGCTTATGTCGCCGATATCCCCAAGACCTGGATCAAGGGGAAAAACAAGGACTGGGGCAGCCTGATCATCGACCAAGCAAGCCCTGCTTGGCCTAAGTTTTTTACGGACCGTGTGCTCACACCCTTGTGGAACGCAGGCTATCGCACGTTCTTCTTAGATACCCTTGACTCCTACCAGCAATTTGCAAAAACACCTGAGGAGCGCGCCAAACAAGAAGCGGGCTTGGTGACACTGGTCAACATGGTCAAGCAGCGGTACCCGCAGGCCCAATTGATGTTTAACCGTGGTTTTGAAATTTTGCCGCGCACGCACCAACAGGTTGCATGGGTGGCGGCCGAATCGCTTTTGCAGGGCTACAGCGCAAGCAAGGGCCAGTACGCACCCGTACCACCCGCTGACCGTGAGTGGTTGCTGGGGCAACTCAACCGCGTCCGCAATGATTACCACCTGCCCGTGATCGTCATCGATTACGCCCCTGTGGGGAATCGTACCTTGGCCAGAAGCACCGCGCACAGCATTGCGGCCATGGGCTTCACGCCCTGGGTTGCAACCGGAGACCTGGCAACCGTTGGCGTTGGGCTGGTGGAGCCCATGCCACGCCGAGTGTTGGTGGTGCAAAGCCATCAAGACGACCAGTACCAATTGCGAGAATCCGCTGGCGTGCGATTTTTGACCATGCCGCTGAATTACTTGGGTTATGGAGTCGAATACGCCGAGGTGGACCAGCTCCCCGCCGACGTATCCCCTAGCCGGTATGCGGGTGTCGTGGTCTGGATGGCGGGGCGGCCCAGTGCAGCGGTTCAGAGCCAACTGAGCACGTGGCTGGCGCAACGGGTTGACGAAAACATGCCGCTGGTATTCATGGACGAGGTGTCCGCCATGCTGAATCCCACACTGGCCCGCACGTTGGGGGTCATTGCCCCGGCAAGTGCCACGCCTGCAGGCACGGTACAAATCGTGCAGCAGGCCCCCATGGTTGGGTTTGAGCGCCAGCCACGTCTAAATGCTGCCGACTTTGTGCCATTAAGCTTGGCAAGTGGAACTCCCTTGTTGACGTTGCAACTGGGTGCGGCGCAGCAGGTCGCTGCGGCCATCACGCCCTGGGGCGGGTATTTGATGGCACCGTTTGGCGTTGTCACCCTGCCCAATGACGCAGAGGGCCGCTGGGTGATAGACCCGTTTGCTTTTTTGCGCGGTGCGTTGCATTTGCCAGACATGCCGGTGCCCGACGTCACGACGGAAACCGGACGGCGCATGCTGATGGTGCATATGGATGGCGACGGTTTCGTGAGCACTTCTGAGCTGCCGGGCAACCGCCTGGCGGGCGAAGAGGTACGGGACCGGGTGGTCAATAAATACCCGATACCGATGGCAATCTCTGTCATTGAGGCAGAGCTTTCCCCGCAGGGGTTGTACCCGCAGTATTCAGCGCGCGCAGAGTCGATTGCACGCGAGATATTCCGTGTCGACCATGTTGAAATCGCGTCGCACAGCTATTCGCACCCCTTCAATTGGCGTATGGCCGAATCCGGCGCCTCCAGTGACAACTACAACCTGCGTTTGCCCGGCTACAAGTTTGATTTGCAGCGCGAAATTGACGGTTCTATCCACTACATCGAGACCCGCCTTGCGCCAAGCGGTAAAAAGGTTCAGCTCTTTCTGTGGACCGGCGACTGCGTACCGGGGCGCGACGCGCTGGCGTGGACCCAGCGCCTGGGGGTCATGAACATGAACGGCGGCGACACCGTGGCCACCCGCTCAAGTCCAACCGTCACCCAGGTCGAGGGCCTGGGTATCGAGCGCGATGGCCTGTTCCAGGTATTTGCACCCAATCAGAATGAAAACGTCTATACCAACGAATGGCATGGGCCGTTTTACGGCTTTGAGCGGGTGATTGAAACCTTTGAATTCACGGAGCAACCGCGCCGTCTTAAACCCATCGATATTTACTTTCACACCTACATCACCACCAAGGTCGCGGGCATGCGGTCATTAGACAAGGTTTTTGCCTATGCCCTTGCACAAGAGGTGACGCCGGTGTTCGCCAGCGACTATTCCCGCAAGGTGCAAGACTTCGCCAAAGTTTCAGTCGCACGCACCACCACCGGCTGGCGCTTGCGCGGCCTGGACCACATCCACACCGTGCGTATTCCAGCCGCCATGGGTCTACCCCAGATCGACGCCAGTACCGCCGTGGGCGGGTTCAAACACCAAGGCGACGCGACCTATGTACACCTGGCCGCCAACGCGGCCGAATTGGTGCTAGCCACCACCGAGTCCACTGCAGTTCGTCTCGTTTCTGCCAACGCCAGGCTTGAATCCGTGCAAAAAACCACAGCGGGCTACCGCTGGAACCTGATAGGTCACGTACCATTGGCATTCACCCTGGCCCACGCGGAGCGCTGCACAGTCACCGCCGAGGGACGCCTCCTCAAACCCCGACGCAGTGACGACGGCAACGACCATTATCAAATAACCAGCCATGCTGCCCGACCGATCGAAGCGACATGCCGGAATTGACGGCGAGGTTGAGCGCTTGCAGTTGGCCTCCCACTGGCAGTTGCTCCTGGTGGCGCTGCTCATGCTGGGCTTATTTCGCGTCATTTTCCCCGACAAGGCCTTGGTCGCAAAGCTCTACGACCACCAGCAATTGGACGCGCTCACCATGTCCTATATCGAGAATCTGCGCCGCACCGATCCGGACAATGCCGATTTGACGATTTTGCTGGGTCGGGTGCAGCGCGACCAATGGGACATCGTCAACCTGGACCACTTGTTGCAGCCAGTCATTCAGACCGGCAACCCACGGCAGCGCTTCGAGGCACAAGCGCTGCTATTAGCGGCCTACGACCGTTTGCTCCGCACGGAAATGGCTGACACTGAGCGTCAGCACCAAGAACGGGCCGTGACAGTGCTGCTGGAAGGCGCCAATCGCGACGGCATTCCACCGGAACTGGCTGCCAATTGCGCGGCAATGGCTTTTAAATTGGAGCACATTGCACTGGGCACCGCATTTTTAAACCGCGTTGCACCCACGCAAACGGCTGTCGCACTGGCGAACTATGGCGCGCAGGCTCTGGCGCAGGGGCGCTATACGCTTGCCAGCGAGTACTACCTGTTGGCACGCCAGCACACCAACACCCTGGACGCTGCGCGCGACTACTTTCGCCAAGGAATCGCCACACTGATGTCCGCCAGCCGGTTTGAGCAGGCCATGGCGGCGGCAGAACGCGATATCGGCGATTTGGCCGACGACCCCCAGACCCTGCGCTACCTGGCCCAGGCTGCGCTTGCTGCGGGCTATCCCGCACGCGCCGCACGCTACGCCCAGTGGCTGGTCTTTCAGCCCACCCCGGCAGCCGCAGGGGGCGCACGCTAATGCGCCGGTTCGCTTTGGTTGCACTGGTGGCCGCTATCGGCAACCCGGCATTCGCGATCGACGCCGAGGCGCCCCAGGCAGGCCACGACTACTACTCTTGGCAGATTGCAACCGGCCAGCCACATGAACTACAGAAGCTGTTTCAACGGTACCGCAACCTGCCCTATGTGCGGGTTGAGCGGCGTGGCACACAACACGTGCTGCGCGCTGGTTTTTGGGCCAGCGCATCCGCGGCGCGGGAGGTACTCAAGCAGGATTTGTCGGCCAAGACGTTGATTCGGGTTGCAAGCTACCGGCCCGACGCCATCGTTGACCAGAACTGGCAACCGCAGAGGCCGTCGGCGACCCCCGTCAGCGCAAACACCGCAACACCGGCGGCAGCTGCAATCGTTGCATCGCCGCCGATCAGCCCCGCTCCCAGCGCGGCGGCGGCATTCGACTTTCGACAGGCGCCCGGCACCTTGCGCCCGTTTAACCAAGAAGACTATGCACTGGCCTTTCGGGTTTTCTTGGGCAACCGCGACCTACCGCGCGCCTTTAGCATTGCCAGCGAAGCAGTGCGCAGCGTCCCCTCCGACTTGGAGTGGCGGCGCAAACTGGCGCGTCTGGCAGATTGGACCAACCAACCCCTGTTGGCCTGGGAACACTGGAACTACCTTTTTCAGCACGGGGACCGCACGACAGAAACCACCACTGCGGTATTGCGGCTCGCCCCGCTTGCCGGGCAACCCGGCCCGGCCATCACCGTGTGGCAAACACGGGCAGAACGAAGCAACCTCACACCCCAGCAATGGGAGGACCTGCTGGCGCTGTTTGAGATGACCGACCGTGTGCCCGAAGCCTCGCGCTATTTTGAGAGCCAGTACCGCCGTTACGGCGACCTGAAATTATTGGAATATGCGGCGCAACTGGCCGACTACACCGGCGACGATACCCGTGCCCTCGTGCTGTACCAGGAGCGTGCCAACACCAAGCCGTTCTCCCTGGAGGCCATCACGCGGGCAGTGCTCTACCTCATCCGCAAAGACCGTTTGCAGGACGCTTTTGCGTTGATGCAAGCCCACCGCGACGAAGTACCACCCGACGCGAATGAATTCTGGCGTACTCTGGGCAATACCGCCTGGGAACTGCAAGAATCCGCCGCCGCAGAATCGGCGTACCGCATGTACGCTCAAGGAAAAGACGCCACGGTGAGTGACTGGTCGCGCCTGATTTACCTGGCCCGCCAGCGCTCGCCCACGCTGGGTGCAGAGCTGTCGCTGAACGCCTACCAGCGCTTCGGTCGCCTAGACGATTTGCTGTTTACATTGGACATTTACAGCCAACTCGCAGATTACAACAGCCAAAGGCGCGTAATCAAAGGGCTCAGCCCGGCCCAACTGCAGCTGGCGCAAGCAAGCCCGCAATTTTTGCTCTTGCGCGCACAGCTCTACCAGCGCCAAGGTGAGCCCGACAAGGCGTGGGTCGATTTGCGCCAGGCCATGGCATTGGCGCCCGGCAACAGCCAAATGGGTGCTTCGGCACTCTGGTTTTTGATCGACCAAGGCCGTACTACCGACATGGCGACCTTGTTACGGGTCTTGCAGCAAGAATCCCCCAATAACCCCGATTATTGGCTCGCGTTTGCCGCCGGCAACCAAGTGCTGAACCGCCACCGTGGGGCATTGGGCTGGTACCAAAAAGTCGTGCGCCGCCAAAACGACGATGTACTGGTTTTGCTGAGCTACGCCGACGCGCTAGAAAACGTGGGTAAGTTCGGCATGGCCGATCGGGTACGCCGCCACGCCTGGCTGCGCTTGCGCGACAAAGCGTCCACAGACGCCACTGCACAGCGCATCGAAAGCCGCCCGGATTTGCTGGCACTGGCCCAGCTAACGCTGCGCAACCAACCGGGTGACGCCAGCCTGCAACTGGTGCGCGGCGTGGTGGCCCAGTTACGCGGGTTGCCGCCTGACCTGACGCCAGAGCCTGCGCAAGTACAAAATCTGGTTCTGGGCTGGGCAGTCTCCAGTAACCAATTTGCCAATGCCCGCAGCTGGATGTGGCTCAACCAAGCCCGCCGGGAAGGCAAAGGCAGCGCGCCACCCATTTGGGGTGAAAGCCAGGTTGCTCTGCAGCTTACCGACACCCCGGTGATGAACCGGCTGCTGAGCCAACGGGCTGCCAGCATGCCCGAATACAACCGCTATGACACCGCGTATGCGCTGGGCCATACTGACCAAGCGTTGCAAATCGCCTTTGATTCCATGCAGCGCAACCCCGACGAAGAAAACATGTATGACCGGTACCGCCAGCATGCGCCGCAAGCGTCGCACTACCTGCAATACCGCCTCTCCAACACAGCCACAGATGGGGTCCTGAGTGACCGGACCCAACAGGTAGAAGCCCGCCTGCAAGTCGCACAGAACATGCAGTTGCTGTTGGGGTGGACGCAGACTGGGCAATCCACCACCGAACCCACTCTGGGAACCTGGCTACCTAGTGGGCAGCACTTGGGCATTGTCGGTTTGCAGTGGCAGCGCAAGGCGGGCGACACCGACATGCGGGTATTTCAGCGTGGTGAGTTTTCCTCTCAGGTGGGAGCGACGCTGGAGCAGACCTGGAACTGGAGCCCGCGCTTGGTGCTAAGCGGCGGCCTTGGGTACCGGGCCGAGTCGCTGGACAGCACCCCACTGCAAGTGGGCGGGCAAGAAGACCATCTGCGCCTAGGCACCAGCTATGCACTGGGTAACCGCACAGCGCTGCGCGCGGGCGTGCGCTGGGCCCAATACCAAACCCAAACGGGTGACGAATTGGGTGCAGGGCAAATCACCGATCTGGAGCTGAGTTACCGCCTGCGCCTTGAATACCCAGATGTCCGCATGCGGCTCTACACAAGCGACCAGGCCTTTAGCTATGCCGACAACGGTGCCGCCGTGTTGGCCCACCTGCCAAGCGCCACCAGCGCCGCACTGACGGTTGCAGGCATTGACCCGATTCGCTATTTCGTGCCTGAGGCCAGCACCACATCGGGCGCCTGCATGGACTTTGGTGAAAACCTGCAAGGGCAGAACCTGCAAGAAATCTACACGCGCGCGGTCCGCCCATTCATGGAATGGTGCGCGTTGGACAACTCCCGCTACGGCGGTGGTTACAGTGGCACCATTGGCTTGGCCGGATCACTGATCGGTCCGGATCATCTTCAACTTCGACTGGAGCAAAATGAAGGCGGGGTCGGCAGCACCAACGGGTCTCTAACCCGAAGTTGGTCGCTGCGGTACCGTTATTATTTTTGAAAACACTATGGCAATTTCCTCTTTCTCCCGCATGCTCTTGATCGCTGCCAGCGTTGGCCTTGTGGCCTGCACAACCACCAGCACGATTTCTGGCAAAGTGGCGCTTGACGTCAATGCCAAATGGGCGATATTGCCGCTGGAGAACCACACCGACACACCGCAGTCTGCACTCTCGGCTGAGGCCATTGCCGAGCAATTGTTACGCGCACGTGGGGTGACTAATATTGCCCACTACCCGGCAACGCTGACGCGCGACACATTGTTTGAACCCACCGAGCGGCACACCGTGGACGACGCCAAAAAATGGGCGCGCGAACAAGGCGTGCAATACGGCCTGACCGGTGCGGTGGAGGAGTGGCGTTACAAGGTAGGCATTGATGGCGAACCAGCCGCTGGCGTCACCCTGCAATTGGTAGACATAGCAACGGGGCAGGTCGTGTGGAGCGCATCGGGTGCCAAGACTGGCTGGAGCCGTGACAGCCTGGCAGGTGTGGGCCAAAAATTGATGGCGAAATTGCTGGCCAGTATCAGCCTTACGGGTAAAGACAGCACACGCTGATTGCCCCTATGGCGAGCAAGTGGCTACAACCATTCGGGGCCGGTCGGCACATACGCAGCCTGTTAGCGCCTGAACACGCTGGTGCGCGCGGGCGCTGGCTAGAGGTCATCGTGATTCCGCTGCTGGTGGTGTGGATGGGGTGGTATTGGCACCCGGAAGACCCGCTGCTTTTGAACGCTGCCTTTCCATGGCTGTGGTTCGGCCCGGTACTGGTGGCACTGCGTTATGGCGTCACCTCAGGGCTGGCCAGTGGTCTGGTACTGCTGGGCAGTTGGATGGCGGGTAATGCACTGGGGGAACCGGCCATTTTCGGCACCGCCTTTCCGCGTGATTATTTTTTTGGTGGTGGCCTACTGATCTTGCTCAGCGGTGAATTCAGCGACGTGTGGCGCGACCGCATCGCCCGCATGGATGAAACCAATATCTATGTCACCGAGCGACTATCGCGACTGACAAAGCGGCACCTGCTCCTCAACATCTCGCATGACCGCATGGAGCAGGAAATGTTGGCCAGACCCGGCTCATTGCGCGACGCACTGGCCAATCTGCGCAATGTGGTTCTGATGGCAGACAAGCGTGACCGCACGTTGCCCGGCCTGCCTGCTTTGCTGGATCTATTGGCGCAGTACATCAACATTGAGGCGGCGTCTATCTACTTGGTGGAGGACCACAACGACCGGCTGACGCTGGGTGCACAGACTGAAACCTTCGGCGCACCGTCGCCTTTGGACGCCGATGACGAGCTGTTTCGTCTCATGACCGAAACCCGCAGCATGGCGCACGTTGCCAGCGCCGAGATGTCGCTGGAACGCAATTCCAACCAACTGGTCGTAGCACCGCTGATAGCCAGCAACAACCAGATCGTCGGCGTGCTGGCCGTAACCACGCTGCCGTTCTATTCGCTCAACGTCGAAGCGCTGCAAATGATGTCGGTGATTCTGGGCTATTACGCTGACCACATCATCAATACCGACGACGTAGCCCGCTACCGCAGTCGCCTGCCCACCATCCCGGTAACCTTTGCGGAAGAATTGGCCCGCTCGGTGCGTATGCAAAAGAAAGTGGGCATCACCAGCCACCTGGTGGTGATGACCTTCAATGGCGAACACCGAGAAGAAATACCCACCCAGTTTTTGCGTATTAAGCGCGGGCTTGACCTCTACTGGCAGACCTATGTCAACGGTAATCCGGTCCTGGCTATCCTGATGCCTTTTGCATCCGCCTCGGCCAAAGACGGCTTCTTTGAGCGCTTCGAAGAGTGGCTGCAAAGTACCTTCGGTGCTGATTCGGACGTCTTGCACATCCATTTTCGGGTCATTGATATCTCCCAAGAAGACCCCATGCCAGCCCTCGAAAAGGTCATGCAGCGATGAGCAGTGCGTACTGGGCATGGGGGGCGGTGTTAGCAGACTTTGTGCTGTTTTTGGGCCCCTTGCCGCTATCTACCTCCACCAGTGCATTTGTGGCCATCTGGGTGTTGCATGGCGCTACCTGCGCCATCTTGGCCACCAGCTCACTCGTGCTCATGCCCGCAAAAAGTCGCAAGTCACTGCCAGCGACGTGGGGCCTGTTCTTTTGCTTTGCTTTGATTGCACCGGTGTTGGGCTCACTGAGTATTTTGCTGATCACCCGCACCACTCTGCGCCGTGCGCTGGACAACCACCTGCATGCCAAGCCGCGTTCGGTCGAACTGCCTGAATTTGAAGTTCGCTCTCGCAAAACCGGGCGTGCAGGTCAGGGTGCTATCCGCTCGCGTCTGATGCACGATGTACCGGCCAAGGTACGCATGCAGTCGCTGTTGACGCTACAAGCTGTGCCCGGCCGGGTTGCCAACCCGATCCTGGAAGAATTGCTGGGTGATGACAGCGACGACGTGCGCCTGATTGCCTTTGGCATGTTAGAAGCCAAGGAAAAGAAGCTGTCGGTGCACATCCACGAAGAAAAAAATAACCTGGAGAAATCGCTCTCCAGCCGCGCCCGGTATGACTGTCTGCGCCACCTGGCCGAATTGCATTGGGAGTTGACCTACGCCGGTTTGGTACAAGGCGGGCTGATTGGCCACAACCTGAACCAGGCGTGGCAATACATTGAGACCGCGCTGGCAATGGACGAACACCATGAATGCGGCATCTTGTTCTTGAAAGGCCGCATCCTGCTCGCACAGGGTGCCTTTGAGTCGGCCCGCGCGGCGCTGGATGCGGCCATGCAAATTGGGCAATCGCAGGCCTCTGTTCTGCCCTACCTGTCCGAGTTAGCGTTTCAAGAGCGCGACTTCATCCAAGTACATGCGTACATGCGCACTCTGGCGCCCTTGCATGTGGCTGCACGCACCCAGGCCATTGTTGACTTTTGGAGTGGGCGTGAAAGCGTCCTGCATTTCCGTGACCGACGAATCCTCCAACACATCTGACCCCGCTTTTCCGCGCGCCGAATCGGTCGACGTGCTGCTCTTACTCGAAGGCACGTTCCCCTATGTGGCCGGCGGCGTATCGAGCTGGGTGAACCAGATTATTCGCGGCTTTCCAGAGCTGCGTTTTGGCGCTGTCTTTATTGGCAGCCGCAGGCAGGACTACGGCGAGATGCGCTACACCTTGCCTGACAACCTGGTACATCTAGAGACGATTTATCTGTACGAAGACCTAGAAAAGTCTAATAAGAGACCCCGCAAAGTTGCCGCCGACAAAGCGGCCATGGCTGACGTGCAAACCATGCACAACCTGCTGCACACCAGCATCCAGAACCCCGAAACGGGCCGCCTATTTGCCGGCCTAATGAACCAAGCCTGCCCCCACGGGAAACTCAGTCTGGAAACTTTTTTACACAGTGAAGCCTCTTGGGCACTTATCAAAGACGGCTACCGCAACTACAGCACCGACCCGTCTTTTGTAGACTATTTCTGGACCGTGCGCACCATGCATGCGCCGTTTTGGCGGCTGCGCGATGTGGCAGGGCGCTGCCCCACGGCGCGCATTTACCACGCGGTGTCCACGGGTTATGCCGGTATCTTGGGGGTGCTGCTCAAACACCGAAACCCACGCCCCTTCCTCCTCAGTGAGCACGGCATTTACGTTAAAGAACGCAAGATTGACCTCTACCAGGCCCAGTGGATCAAAGACAACCGCGGGGTGTTTGAGCGCGACCCCTCGCAGGTGAGCTATTACCGCCAACTCTGGATTCGCTTCTTTGAACACCTGGGTTACCTCACCTACCAAGCCTGCGACCAGATCGTGGCGCTGTATGAGGCCAACCGCCAACGCCAGCTCACCGATGGCGCCCCACCGGAGCGCACCATCAACATCCCCAACGGTGTGGATGTCAAACGCTTTGGTGCGCTGCGTGGGCTGCGCGAACCCGGGATACCGACCGTCATGTGCCTGATCGGGCGCGTGGTGCCCATCAAAGACATCAAAACCTTTGTGCGCGCCATGCGCACCGTGGTCGACCGCATGCCAGAAGCACAAGGCTGGATCGCTGGCCCCGAAGAGGAGGACCCGGACTACGCCGCCGAGTGCCACGAACTGGTCGAACGGCTGAACCTGCAAGCCAGTGTGAAATTTTTGGGCTTTCAAAAGCTTGAAGACGTGCTGCCCAAAGTCGGCCTGGTGGTGCTTAGCTCCATCAGCGAAGCGCTTCCCCTTGTGATTCTGGAAGGGTATGCCGCCGGTGTGCCAACCGTCAGCACCGACGTTGGGTCTTGTCGGCAATTGGTCTACGGACTGGCGGGGGAGGACGAGGCCATCGGCCCGTCCGGGCGCATCGTTCGTATTGCAGACCCTGATGCCCTGGCTGCAGCGTCGCTAGAACTGCTGTGTAACCCCGTCGCGTGGGAAAGCGCCAGCCAGGCCGGCATCGTGCGGGTGGAGAAGTACTATGCCCAGCACATGCTGTTTGACCGTTATCGCGCACTGTACGAGCAAGGCTTCGCATGGCAGGCATAGGGTTCGAGCTGCGCAAACTGCTGGCCAAGAAGTCCTACACGGGCGTTCTGCAGGCCTACACTTACGCCGGCATCATCGCCTCCGGGCCTTGGGTTTTGTCCATATTGGGCATCATGCTCATCGGTCTGCTCAGCATCGGCGTGGTGGTGCCACAGGCCTTGATTGCGCAGTTTCAGGTGACCGTGACCTACCTGTTCATGGTCTCTCTGGTGCTGACCGGGCTGGTACAGCTGTCATTTACCCGCTTTGTGGCTGACCGCATTTTTGCCAAAGACGAAGCCGCCATCCTGCCCAATTTCAACGGCTTGTTGATGGTGGCCATCGCCACCTGCGTGCTTTTGGCCTGGCCCGTCGTGCTGCTCGGGTTTCCAAGCCAGACCGCGCTTTACAAGACCCTGTTTGTCATGGGCTTGGCCAGCTTGGCCGCTTTGTGGGTCGCCACCGTATTTCTGACTGGCATGAAGCACTACAAAGCGATATTGCTGATCTTCTTTGTGGGCTATGCCACCACGATGGCACTGGCGCTGTTTTTTCGGCGCTACCTCGGCATGGAAGGTTTGCTGCTGGGCTTTGTGGCCGGGCATTTTCTGCTGCTGGCCGGCATGATCTGGCTGGTGTACCGCACCTACCACTCGGACCGCTTCATCGCTTTCGACATCTGGAAAAAAGGGGCCATGTACCACAGCCTCATGGCCACCGGCTTCTTCTTTAACCTGGGTGTCTGGATCGACAAAATTATCTTTTGGTACACCCATGGCACCGGGCAACAGGTCATCGGCCCGCTCAATGCATCGGTGATTTACGACTTCCCCATCTTTTTGTCTTACCTCACGGTCATCCCGGGCATGGCAGTTTTTTTGGTGCGTATCGAGACCGATTTCGTGGAGTACTACACCAAGTTTTATGACGCGGTGCGCGAGGGGGCGACCCTGGAATACATCGAGCGCATGCGTAACCACATGGTGTATTACGTGCAGCGCGGCCTGTTTGACATTGCCAAGATCCAAGCCATAACGGTGCTGGTGACTTTTGTGCTGGGCGAATCACTGCTGAACTGGCTGGGCATCTCGACGCTGTATCTGCCCCTGCTGTATGTCGACGTGGTGGGCGCGGGCCTGCAGGTGGTCATGCTAGGCATCCTGAACGTGATGTTTTACCTAGACCTGCGCCGCGACGTGGTGTGGCTGACGGCCACGTTGCTGGTCACCAATGCGGCGTTTACCACCCTCTCCATTTACCTGGGCGCAGCCTGGTTCGGCTATGGTTTTGCGTTGGCCATGCTGGTGACGGTGTTAGCCGGGGTGTGGATTTTGAACCGGCGGTTAGAGGCGCTGGAGTTTGAAACCTTCATGTTGCAGTAGTTCGGCGCCACCATGGCTTGAAATTGCGGCCAATGGGGCCATGTGTCATGGCAAAGAGGAGCCACCATGCCAGAAGATACCCAGCACATTGTTTGCCCCCACTGCCACACGACCAACCGCGTCAAGGCCGCGGACCTGAGCAACGCGCCCGATTGCGGTAGTTGCCACAAACCCCTGTTTGTCGCCCACACGGTTGCCCTAGACGAGGCAGCCTTTGACAAACACATCACCCGCAACCAGATTCCCGTGTTGGTGGACTTTTGGGCGCCTTGGTGCGGCCCCTGCCGCCAAATGGCACCGGCACTAGAGCAGGCCACCGCGCAGCTGGAGCCACAGGTGCGGGTGGCCAAAGTCAACACCGAAGAGGCCCAGGCGCTGGGCGCGCGGTTCAACATCCGCAGCATCCCCACCCTGGCGCTGTTTGTCGGCGGGCGTGAAGTGGCGCGCCAGGCCGGGGCCATGGGCGCGGCGGACATCGTGCGCTGGACCCAGTCGCATTTGCGGTAACGCGTAACCACCGGGCAAATCTGGGCGTACGATGGGGCATGCCTTGCCCAACCGGCCGCACCAGCCCTACCACCAACGGCGCCCACGCCATACTGCCCATGACCACTACCAACACCCCCTCCATCCACCTGCCGCGCGGCGCGGCACCCGTGGCCTGTGTTGACGTTGGCGGCACCAAGGTCGCCGTCAGCGTGGCCGACGAACACGGCGTGCGCGGCAAAATCGCCGAGCCGACGGTCAAAGAAGGTAACAACGACGCCTTAGCGCTGCAGATCATTCGCTTGGTGGGCAAAAGCAGCGAACTGGCCGGCATTCGCACCGCCGACATTGCTGCGGTGGGGGTTGCGTCGTGCGGACCATTCGTCACGCAGGGCGGCTTGGTCGAGCTGGCCGCGCCCAACATCTGCGGCGGCCTGGCTGGCAAAGCGCGCGGGCTGCCCAACGACTGGAACACCGCGCTGCTCGAAGCCCCGCTGCGCCAGGCCTTTCCCAACGTGCGGGTTGAAAACGACGGCATCGGCGCGCTGGAAGCCGAGCGGCGCTGGGGCGCCCTGCAAGGCGTGGATAACTGCGCCTACGTCACCTGGAGCACCGGCATTGGCGTGGGCCTGTGTGTGGACGGACGCATATTGCGCGGCAAAAACGGCAACGCCGGGCACGCTGGCCACACCTTTGTCAGCGACAACACCGACGCCCTGTGCGGCTGCGGCAACCTCGGCGACGTGGAAGGTTTGATCGGCGGCAACGCCATTGCACGGCGTTTTTCCGAGCAAGGCTACCTTGATGCCGCTACACTTTTTGTAGCTGCCGACGCAGGCGATACGAGGGCTAAGGCCATTATTGATGACCTATGCCGGATCATGGGTCGCGCCATTTACAACCTGACCATCACCTTGGATTTGCAGCGCATCAGCCTGGGCGGTAGCGTGTTTTGGCACCACCGCGACGCCTTGCTACCGCGTTTGCGCTCTCACATTACCGGCAAATTGCCCGCATTAACCGATGGGCTGGAGTTGGTTCCCGCAGGTCTGGGCGACCGGGTGGGTGACTACGCCGCGCTGGCGCTGGTGGTGGGCTGAACTGTCAGGACAAGGCTTTGGCTTGCAAAAACGGAGGGCGGCAACGACAATTGCCTTTCCCTTCGCTCGCTCTTTTCAAGCCCAGCGACCTCTTCCCGCGCACCTGCGGTAGCGAAAAAACGAAATTGTTTCCTTAGGAATTACTATGCGTACTGCTCTTTTTTCGTCGACCACCATCCGTACCGGATTGGGTATTTTTGCGCTTAGCTTGGTTGTGCTCAGTGGGTGCGGCGGTGGCGACCCGGTGAGCGTACAAGCTCCAACGACCACGTCCACGATCGCGACCTATGTGACTTCGTCAGGGTCCGCATCGCCTGCGTTTGTAGCCACTGGCAATTTACGCTACTTGATCATTGGGCCTGACAAAGATGCCTTTGGCGTTCGTAGCAACAATGCACTGAAAGATCAATTTGGAAGCGGCACCGGCGCTGACATTGAATTTGGTCCCAGTGGTGAAGTGGTTCGTTTGGGGGTTAACACGCTGACGGATGTATCCACCACGAACAAATACGCAGTTCAAAAAATTGCAGGGGATGCAACGTTCGCACAGGGCCGCTGGAGCAAAGGCGTCGTGACCAATGCCGGAGGGACAGTGACCCTGTCGGGAACCGATAACCAAGCATTTCATTATTTGGCATTCAATGCGCTGACCGCATTCCCTGCGGCGGGTTCTACAAGAACGTGCACCAGTATGAAAGAAACTGGCGCCACCTATGTGGGAGACACTCGCATTGGTGAAACGACGACCGTTGGCGTCGGCTCGCTCGGTGGTGGCGTCGCTATCACTTTCACGACCGACGTTGCGTCTGGCAATGTCATTGCAAGCGTGCCAATTAATGTCATTGTTGCCGCCCAATACCCAAGCCCAAGCTTCAACACGGTCGTCTCTGGCCCCTTTACCTTTACCTTGGCTTCCGCAGCACCAGCCAGTGGAAGCTTTCAGCTGTCGCGCAGCTTCGATGGCCCCGGCCTTGGCAACATGGTCGTAATGGGTGCGGGTGACTCTGCGGGACTTGGCGCTGTCATTCTCTTGGGTATTGCTTACCGGGTCCAATTGGACAGCGGATTCAACTACCAAGGCATCATCAGCCTGCGCTGCAGCTAACCCCCCAGCGCCCAACCACAGGGCATCCCCCCGTCATTTCTCCAATAATTAACGCTTGCGGCTGGGGTTTTGCCAACGAAGCGGCTATATCAGGTGTTTTCACCCTCTACTTGATCACCCGAAACGGATGCTCCATCCTTGGCACAAATGCCCGCACACCGCGTCGCGCAGCAGTTCGTTATCTTCCGCAATCAGCAAATGGGCCATGGCGGAAGCGTACCAAGGTAGGGGGTCCTGCAGGTGTCGGTTCTGTGCCGACTGGATGCCCCTATAGGGCTTCGCCTGGATATATCTGCGATAGCATGGTTCGATGAAAAAATCCTCAACCCATTTGCGGCGCATGGCATCTAGCGCGGTACTAGGCGTGATTCTTTGCACAGTGGTGCCAATGGCACTTGCCGGGGACCTCAAACTATCAGTCACCGATGCTGCAGGCAAGGCACTACCCGATGCGGTGGTGTTTTTGACATCAAGCGCCACCAAGGCATTAACCAAGCCCGTGGTCGGCTACGAAATTGCGCAGATTGGGCGGCAATTTGTGCCGCGGGTCAGCGTCGTTCCGGTGGGCACTGCTGTGTCGTTTCCCAACAAAGATACGGTGCGCCACCACGTGTATTCATTTTCTCCAGCCAAGGTGTTTGACCTTAAACTGTATGCTGGCACACCGACAACCCCGGTTGTTTTTGGTGAGTCGGGTGTCGTGGTACTGGGCTGCAACATCCATGACCAAATGGTCGCCTGGTTGGTGGTGGTTGATACACCTTTTTATGCCAAAACCGACGCCTCGGGTAATGCAACCCTGACAGCCATTCCCGCTGGCAACTACACGCTGCGGGCCTGGCACCCCAACCTGCCGGTTGGGTCTGAACCGCAGGATCAGCCCCTCAAGGTCTCGGCCCAAGACGCATCCCTGGTGCTTGTATTGAAAAACCTGTCTCCATGAAACGTATTACGAGGCTGATAACCGCACCCAAAAGCTGGGGTTTGGCCACGCGTATGGCGCTGGTCTCGGTAGGGCTGCTGCTGCTGATTCAAATTGCCATTCAACTGGTGCTGCGTTCCAGCATTGAAAACAGCGTTGAAGCGAACTTGCGCACAGAGCTCGATTCCAGCGCCAATGTGTGGAAACGCTTGGTCGATCAAAACGCCCAGCAGCTGCAATTGGGTGCCAGCATTTTGGCCGCCGACTTCGGCTTTCGCGCAGCGGTTGCCTCCAACGACGCCGAAACCATTGAATCCGCCCTGGACAACAGCGCAACGCGCATTGGTGCCACAGTGGCAGCCTTAATGGACACCCAGTTCCACGCAAAAGGAATTACGGCTGCCGAGAAAAGCCCAGAATTGGCGCAAACGCTAGAGACATTGGCGCGTGAACTGTCGACCAGCACCCAAAAAAGCAAGGCCATCGTTGTCAATGGGCGGCTGCACCAGTTTGTGCTGGTGCCCGTGCGGGCGCCAGTGGTGATCGGGTGGATCATGATGGGTTTTGCGGTGGACCAGGCACTGGCCAAAGACATGGTCGGCTTGACCAACACCCAGGTGCTGTTAATACAGAGTCAAGCGGGCGCCAGAGCGCGCTTGATTCACAGCTCGTGGTCCCCGAAAACACCCTTGGACCTGACAGAATTTTCACAAGCCCGGGGCAGCGTACGCCTAGACGGCAACGACTATGCCTTTAAACACGCGGATATGGGCCAAGCGGCAGACGGTGTGCAGGTTGTCTTGCTGGCGTCTAAATCTCAGGCTCGTAAAGTTTTTGGCCCCACCGAGGTCGCACTGCTGGTCATTGGCGGCATTGGTTTACTCTTGTTTTCACTGGGTAGCTTGGAGCTGGCGCGCCGGGTATCCAAGCCGCTGCAACTGTTGGTGGCCGATACCTTGCGCCTGGGGCGCGGTGACTACTCACAAAAGATTGAAGACTTTGGGCGCCAGGACGAAATTGGCGACTTTGCCCGCTCCTTTGACCAAATGCGGCAAAACATCCAGTCCAGTCAAGCCGAGGTCCAGCGGTTGGCGTACTGGGACCGCATGACCGGGTTGCCCAACCGGGCCCAATTTCGAGAGCGCTTGAAGCAGCACCTTCTGGCAGACGCAGCGCACGCGGAACCGGTGGCTGTGATCGTGCTGGATCTGGACCGCCTAAAACACATCAACGACGTCTTGGGTTACGGCTTTGGCGACCAGGTCTTGAAGGTCGTGGCAGACCGGCTGAAAAACCTGTTCAACGGCCCCAGTAGCCTTTTTGCGCGCTTGGGTGGCGGCCAGTATGCCGTGCTGCTGGCAGGCTTGGACAAGGAAGGCGCAGTGGCGCAGGCGAAACGCATCCACACCGCGCTGGAGGCGCCCGTCAGCATCGATGGCCAGACGGTGGATTTGCGCGCTGGCATGGGTGTGGCCGCTTGGCCAGAGCATGGGGGTGACGCCGACGTGCTGATTGGGCACGCCGAGGTCGCCATGTACGCCGCCAAGCGCAAGAGCACCGACGTGCAGGTTTACGACGCTGCACTGGACTCTGGCAGCAGCCTGACCCTGACTTTGCTGAGCGAATTGCGCCAAGCGATTGACCAAAATGAATTGCGCCTTTTCCTGCAGCCAAAAATCGGGCTGGCGAGTCACCGTGTGGTGGCCGCCGAGGCCTTGGTGCGCTGGGAACACCCCACACGGGGCCTGATTGCCCCCATGGAATTTATTCCCTTTGCTGAGCAAACCGGCTTTATTCGGCACTTGACGCTGTGGGTTCTGGAAGAAACCGCCAAGCAATGGCCCGGCTTGCAGAGCCCAAGCGGGCAATTGCGTATTGCGGTCAACTTGTCCACCCGCGACCTGATGGACCAAGAATTTCCAGACAAGCTCGAAGCCTTGCTGACCCGCTACGGTGTACCGCGTGAAGGTTTTTGCCTAGAAATCACCGAAAGCGCCATCATGGATGACCCCGCGCGGGCTGAGGAAACCCTCAACCGCCTGGCCGCATTTGGCTACAAGCTATCCATTGACGACTTTGGCACCGGGTATTCCTCGCTGGCCTACTTGAAGCGCCTGCCGGTGAGCGAACTCAAAATCGACAAGTCCTTTGTGATGGGTATGGAGAACGACGTCAGCGACGCGCAGATCGTCAAATCCACCATCGACCTGGCCCACAACTTGGGGCTGAGTGTAGTGGCCGAAGGTATTGAAAACCAGCAGGTCTACGACCTTTTAGGGGCCCTGCATTGCGATGAAGGGCAAGGCTATTTCATGGGTAAGCCGATGTTGTGCACACAATTTGTTGCCTGGAGAGACCGATGGGAAACGCAGTACCACAACGCGTGAGTGCGTTACACAGCCGTTTTGATTCGCACAGCGTACTGGGGCGCCATCTGCGGCTTTTGTGTGCCGTAGCGGTCATGGGTGCCAGCCCGTGCGTGACCCTGGCAGAGACCGGGAAATTGCTGCTAACCGGGGGCGTATCCAGCGTCGACGGCGCAGCCGGGGGCGGCATTTCCCCCTGGGCCGTGGTGGGCACCAACGCCACCGATGGCCAGATGGGTTATTCCGCCTACATCAGCACGCTGGGCTTGCCCGATTACCGCCTCACCACCTACGGCGCAGCGGTGGCCATTCGCAACCGGGTTGAAGTCTCTGCGTCACAGCAAGACCTGGATGCATCGCCCGCCACCGGGTTCAACGCGTTGGGGTTTAGTGTGGCGTCGGGCCAGCATATTGTGATGAACACCCTGGGGCTCAAGGTGCGCTTGGCGGGTGACGCTGTGCTGGACGCTGACACCTGGCTGCCCCAGGTGTCACTGGGCGTGCTGCAAAAGGAAACTGCGGCCGCCACCATAGAGCCGGTCTTGCGCTTTGTGGGCGCCAAAACCACAGGGACTGAGGCCTACATTGCGGCCACCAAGCTATTTTTAGCGCAAGGCCTGCTGGTGAACGCCACCTTGCGTTACACCAACGCCAACCAAGGAGGGCTGCTTGGGTTTGGTTCAGCAGCGCCGGGGCAGAACAGCGCCACCTGGGCGCCTGAAGTGTCGGTGGCTTACCTTCTCTCGCGTAACCTGGCCATTGGCGCCGAATTCCGCACCATGCCCAACAACCTCGAAGCGCTGGGCCGCTCGGCTGGCCTGGGCGACGGCTTAAACGCGAACCACTGGAGCGATATTTTTGTGGCCTGGGCGCCGTCCAAGCGGTATTCGCTCACCGCCGCCTATGTCGACTTGGGGCAGGTTGTGCCCGCCATTACCAATGGCCGCAAGCAGTCTGGCGTGTACGCCTCTGTCCAATTGACTTTGTAGATTGCCCACCGCCATGCGCCTTACCACCTTGCGATTTACCACCCTTACCGCCCTGATCCTGTCTGCCAGCATGCTGACGGCACACGGGCAAACGCAGACGCCGCCCGATGCCGTGTCGGCACCCGCATCGCTCTATGACGCGTTTGGCCAACAAGAGGGTATTCGCCGCTTGGCAGACAATTTTGTGCAACGCGTGAGCACGGACACACGCACGGCCCCCTTTTTCAAAGAGTCCAACCTCAAGCGGGTGCGCGAGAAAATTGCCGAGCAGCTGTGCGTGGTGACGGGTGGCGGCTGCGTCTACACCGGTGACAGCATGGTCGAGGTCCACAAAGGCCAGGGCATTCAGGTGGCCGATTTCAACGCTGTGGTCGAAATCTTGCAAGATGCCATGACGCAGCAAGGCATCGCATTTCAAGACCAGAACAAGCTGTTGGCCAAGCTTGCCCCCATGTACCGCGACATGGTCGAAAGCCCCAAAACCCCAGCCCGCTAAGTTGCGCCCGCTTGCAGTGCGCTCGCCACCGCGACCACCCGCGCTTGGTGGATCATTTCACCTATTTTTGGACCGCTAGCCCCCGTGGATTGTGCGTTAGCAGCTATTAAATGTGTAGCAACGGTCTGTGCTTGCTGCAGCGCCATCGCTAGCCGCTGCGCTTGTGGGTAGGGGTTATCGGCAAAGCCCAAGCGCCCTCGGGCGTCACACTCGCAGGCCAACAAGACGTCGGAAAAACGCGCGGGCTTGCGAAAGGCATCGCAGCGCTCCAGCAGGCGCACCACGGCAGCGGCAGACAGGTCGCCACTGCGGTGGATGTTGCCGTGCTCACGTGCCACCACGTCGGCCAGTTCCTTGCACTCCACCGGCACACGCAGGCGTTGGCAGACGCCTTTGAGCAACCGGGCACTGCGTTCCTCGTGGCCAATGTGGCGCGGCAGCACATCAAGCGGGGTAGTGCCCTTGCCCAGGTCATGGGTCAGGCAGGCAAACCGTACAGGCAGGCTGGCCTGCAGGCGGGCGGCCATGTCCAGCACCAGCATCACATGTATGCCGGTGTCGATCTCGGGGTGGTAATCAGCGCGCTGGGGCACGCCCCACAGGCGGTCCAGCTCGGGCAGCAGGCGCGCCAGTGCACCGCAGTCGCGCAGCACGGCAAACATGCGGCTGGGCTGGGCTTCCATCAGGCCTTTGGACAACTCTTGCCACACGCGCTCGGCCACCAGGTGGTCTACCTCGCCCGCGTGCACCATCTCACGCATGAGTGCTTGGGTATCGGGCGCCACGCTGAATTCGGTAAAACGCGCAGCAAAGCGTGCCACCCGCAGGATACGCACCGGGTCTTCACGAAACGCGGGGGTGACATGGCGCAGCACTTTGGCCGCCAAATCGGCCTGACCACCAAAGGGGTCAACCAGCGCACCGGGTGCCTGCCATTTATTTATATCAAATGGGCCTCTAGCCCTCGCAGAATCTGCGGGTACCGCTATTGAATTGATAGTAAGATCACGCCGCGCAAGGTCTTCTTCCAAGGTCACCTCCGGGCTGGCGTGGACGGCAAAACCCTTGTAGCCTGGTGCCGTCTTGCGTTCGGTGCGGGCCAATGCGTATTCTTCTTTGGAGTTGGGGTGCAAAAACACCGGGAAATCACGCCCCACCGGCAGATAACCCAAGTCCACCAAGGCCTGGGGAGAGGCACCGACCACCACCCAGTCGCGGTCTTGCATGGCCAGCCCCAAAAGGGCGTCGCGCACCGCACCGCCAACAAGGTAGGTTTTCATACCGTAATGGCGTCTGGCTTTACCGCGGGGTCGCCCCCCCGGGGGGCAGCGGTGGAGCGTGGGGGTCAGACTCCAGCCGGTAAGGCTCTCCAAAGGGACGAAAGTCTTTTTCGATCAAGGCCTCATCCGTCCAAGCCGCCACGCCGGGTAAAGTCAGCACCCGGTCGATGTAGACGCTGATGTCATCGGGCACCGGCAGGCCATAGGTCTTGATGCGGGTGCACACCGGGGCATAAAACGCGTCGGCCACGCTGAAATCACCAAACAGCATAGGGCCGCCATGGGCTTTGAGCAGGCTGCGCCACATGTCCACCAAGCGCGCCACGTCCGCGCGTACACCCGGCTGGTCGCGCCAGACCAGCGCGCCAGCTTGGAGCAAATGGGCTTCAATGTTCATCGGGCAATAAGACCTCAGAGCCATAAAGCCAGCGTGCAGCTCCGCACAAATGCTGCGGGCACAGGCACGACTGGCCTTGTCGGCGGGCCACAGGTGTTTGTCTGGAAATTGCTCGGCCAGGTATTCGGCTATGGCCAGGGTGTCCCAAATGGCCAGCTCGCCATCGACTAGCACCGGCACCTTGCCGGTGGGGGTGACATCGCGCAGCGTCCTTTTGAAGGCAGAATCGGCGTCAAAGGAGTCAAAGCGCACCCGCTCTTCGTGGAAGGCAATGCCCGCTTGCTTGAGCAGTACCCAAGGGCGCATGGACCAGGACGAGTAATTCTTATTACCGATATACAAAGTCAACATGGCAGTCTCCTAGGGTTAGTCGTGGTGCAGGGCGCCGAGGGTCTATGGTAAGTCTTCTGCGGCTGCAGCAGATGCTGCGCCACTAGGGCCCACACTCCCGAGGCGGGCTTTGAGCGACTGGGGCTGGCCGGTAATCATGGCGGCATAGTTGGTGGTGTTAGACAGCACCTTTTTGACATAGTCGCGGGTTTCACTAAACGGTATGTTTTCGGCCCAAATGGCAGCCTCTAGCGCCGGCGCGCCAGGCTGACCACGCCAGGTTCGGGGCCGACCGGGACCGGCGTTGTAAGCAGCGGCAGCCATGGGCATGGAGCCATCAAAACTGTCTAACACCAGCTTGAGGTAACCAGTGCCAATGGCGATGTTGGTGTCGCGCTCGGCAATGTGGTGCGCCTTAAAACCGGTGAGTCCCATTTTGCGGGCGGTCCATTTGGCGGTGGCCGGCATGACCTGCATCAGACCCGAAGCGCCCACGCCCGATTTGGCGTCGGTGATGAAGCGGCTCTCTTGGCGGATCAACCCGTAGACATAGGCCGGGTCCAGCCCAATTTGCTTGGTGCGCGCGAGCACTGCGGCCTTGTAGGGCATGGGGTAGCGCTGCTCAAAATCCATGAAACTTTTTGTGCGGTCACTGGTGTTGATGCAGCGGTCCCAAGCCTCATTGCGACACGCCAGATCGGCTGCGGCCAAGAGGCTGCGGTCGTCCATACCACCGCGCTGGTGCAGGTTGGTGCTGTAGTTCCACTCACGCACACCGTCCGGGCGCAAGCCAATCCGCATGGCATACAAGGCGCGGCTCAGGCCCGGGTTTTTCAGCGCGTCTTCTTTCTCTCGCGCCGTCAAAGGCTCGGGTGCGGCGGGCACGGTGATGCGCTGGCCCAGTTCTTCCAGCGCCAACTGCTCATAAAAGCCGCGCACACCGGCAATACTTTGGAATAGCTGCACCGCCTGCGCTTGCGCAGTGGGCGAGGCGGTTTGCAGCCGCAGCGCACGGGCTTGCCAATACGTCCAGGTGGGGTCGCTGCGCTGGGCCGGGTCCATGGCGTTGATGGCCTCCAGCACTTGCGCCCAGCGGCCTGCGCGCAAGGCGGCGCGGGCCATCCAGGCCAGGTGGTCTTCATGCATTTGGCTCAACTGCCCCTTGGCAAAGTAGCCCAATGCGTTGTTGGAGAGTTTTTGCGCAGCCCGTTTGCCAATGACGCCCCAGATCCAATTGCGCTCTTCGGCGGTGAGCTGGGCGCGCCAGCGCAGTTTGTCGATCTCTACCGCCGCTTCATCCGGGTCTAGGTAGGCAAGCCGGATCAGCGCCAGCGAGACCAGCTCACGCGATTTAGGGCGCAGGGCGGTGTATTTGTCGTTAAGGTATTTGCCGGGATTGAGGTAGATGTTGTTGACGGTTTTGTGCGAATCGGGGCTCACCATGTCCACCGCCTGGGTCACCACCCGCAGGCGGTCGTTTTCCATCCCCAAACGGGCGCGCAGCCACACCATTTTGGAAGAGGTGGTGTGGTCTTGCACCAGTTGCTCAGCGGCGCTGGCGCAGCCTTCATCCGCGTCTTTGAGACTAAGCCACACGCTTTTGACCTGCTCGGTGTTGTCCTGCCCGTTGGCTAAGTGGTCTGCCAAGAGCGCGTAGCAGCGCACCGAGCGGTCGTCGTTCATGCGGTAGAGCGGGTATTCGCGGTTAAAAGCGGCCCAGTCGCGGTTCTTGCCCAGTTGCAGCAGCCACTGGGTGCGCAGCTTGTCTTCTTGGTAGGTGCCGCTGTAGCGGGTTAAAAAATCTTGTATCTCACTGGGGGACGCCTCGTCCAAGCGTGCAGACAATTCCCAGTAAGCCGCCCAAGGCTCTAGGGGGTGGCCACGCAAGCTTGGCAGCAACTGCGCCATGCGTGTCTTATCTCGCACTTTGTAGGCCTGCGCCATGTCCAAAACGGTTTCGTCAAGGCGGGAGAAATCGGTGTTTTGGGCCTTGGCCGACAGCGAAGGCGATAACATCGCCACGCCCACCAAGGCGATCGATGTCAGAATGGTTGAAAACTGCATATGGGGATTATGGATAACTCAGATGATTTGAAAGTAGCGGCCAAGAAAGCCCTTCGCAAAGCGCTCCTTGAGCAACGCCTTAACCTGCCCGACCGCCTACAGCGCGCCGACCTGTTGCAACAGGTCATGCGTATTTGGCTGGTGGGACGGCCCGAAACGGTCATTGGTGCCTATTGGCCAATCAAGGGTGAATTTGACCCACTGCCTGCCCTGCACCGCTGGAAAGAAGACGGCGAACTGTTAGACCAGCCCCAGCCGCGGCGTATTGGCCTGCCGGTGGTCAACAAAGAACACAAAACCATGACCTTCCATGCATGGTACCCCGGTTGCCCCATGGAAGAGGATGCCTATGGCATTCCCAAGCCCAAAGACACTGAGGTTATTGTCCCAACCCTGCTATTTGCGCCCTGCGTGGGTTATGGCACCGGCGGCTACCGCCTGGGCTACGGCGGTGGCTTTTACGACCGTATGCTGTCCCTGTTAGAGCCCAAACCTTTCAGCGTGGGACTGGGCTATGGCATAGGCTTTGTAGAAGACCTTGAACCCGAGCCGCACGACATGCCACTGGACGCAATCCTGAACGACTACGGGGTGGTCTGGCCGGTGTAAGCGCAGGCCAACGCCTGGGCGGATTGGGCTCAGCAATTGACCTTTGTCAAAATCGTGGAGCGATTCGGGCCGTAGCATGGTGCTTTGCCCCAAGGACACCGCCATGCCTGCTTCCGACGCCAAGCCCCGCAAAGCCCCCGTGCGCCGCACCACCGAAACGGCTCCACGCCGGTCGGTGCGCGGAGATGTAGCCCCATCCACCGCCCCACGGGCACTGGAGCAGTTTGTAGCCAAAGAAGCCACGCACGCGGCGCAAAGCGAAGCCATCGCTGCCGCCTTGGAGCTGGTGCCGTCCCCGAGCAATGCAGGCATCGCAGACCGCGCCAAAGCGCTGCGGGCGCTGCTAGAAGGCGCATCCCCCGATGACGCCCTTGCCCTGCGCGCAGCCCTGACTGGGCGTGCCAAAGCCAAGCCCGCTAAAGGTATCGACCCCGATGAGGTGTTGAGCGCCGACTGGCGCGACGGCGGCTACCCCTACCGCAACCTGATGCGCCGCAGCGCCTACGAGACGCAGAAGTACCGCCTACAGGTCGAATTGCTCAAGCTGCAAGCCTGGGTGAAAGAAACCGGGCAACGCGTAGTGATTGTGTTTGAAGGCCGTGACGCAGCGGGCAAGGGCGGCACCATCAAACGCATGATGGAGCACCTTAACCCACGAGGTGCCCGTGTGGTGGCGCTGGAAAAACCGAGCGAGGTTGAACGCGGGCAATGGTACTTTCAGCGTTATGTGCAGCACCTGCCCACGCGCGGCGAGATCGTGCTGCTGGACCGTAGCTGGTACAACCGCGCCGGGGTTGAGCGCGTGATGGGCTTTTGCACCGATGCGGAGTACACCGAATTCATGCGCCAGACGCCCGAGTTTGAGCGCCAGTTGGTGCGCAGCGGCGTGCACCTGATCAAGTTTTGGTTCAGCGTGAGCCGCAACGAGCAGCACCGACGCTTCAAGGAGCGCGAAAGCCACCCACTCAAGCAGTGGAAGCTCAGCCCGGTGGACCTGGCATCACTGGACAAATGGGAGGACTACACACGCGCAAAAGAAGCCATGTTTTTTGAAACCGACACCGCCGACGCGCCCTGGACGGTTATCAAAAGCGACTGCAAAAAACGCGCCCGCCTTGCCGCCATGCGCTATGTGCTGCACAAGCTGCCCTATGGCACCAAAGACGTGGACCATATTGGAAAACTTGACCCCCTGATCGTGGGCCGCGCGCATGTGGTGTATGAGAAAGGCGAGAAGGTCGGCGCGATTTTGTAGCGCGCGCGACCAGCCGTTTGGGTGCGCTATTTAGGTTGCGCTATTTGTGCGCAATCGGCCTCTCCGTGAAGAGGTAGTCCTTCATTTCTTTGGAGAACCGGGGGTCTTTGCGCCGAATCCACTCCAGCGTAAGCGTCCAGCCGCGGCATCTTGAAGGCGCTGGCATTGATAGCGAAGATAGTGTCCACCAACAAATGAGGTGGACACAATGGAATACATCAAGCGCGCACCACGGCGCTCGCACAGCGCAGAGCTGAGATCACAGGTAT
>JBBRSA010000032.1:0-43881 GCA_038245855.1 Burkholderiales bacterium | reverse complement strand
GCGCGGCACGGCGGGCCATGTCAGCGATATTGCCCAGGCCCACACCTTGCTGCACGGGCAAGAAACACTGGCCTTTGGCGATGCGGGCTATCAAGGTGTTGAGAGGCGTCCTGATGCCAAAGCGGACGTCACTTGGCATGTCGCCATGCGCCCTGGCAAGCGCCGTGCGCTTAACCTAGACAACGAAGCCGATGCCATTCGCAACCAAATTGAAAAAATCAAGGCTGGTGTGCGTGCCAAAGTGGAGCATCCGTTTCGGGTCATCAAACGCCAATTCGGATTTATCAAAGTGCGCTACTGGGTGCTGAAGAAGAACACGGCACAGCTCAGCACGCTGTTTGCGCTCTCCAACCTATGGATGGTTCGTGGCAAATTGATGGGAGTTGGGGCATGAGTGCGCCTGCAAACAGGGCGAAGGCCCTGAGAATCGAGGAAACTGACCTGGCGGTCCTCAAAATCAGGGGAATTTGGAGCCAATTCGGCTTTGAATTCCACTATTTGAAAATTACAGCGCGGCTACCCGATGTGGCGGCGCGTTAATCAGACCATCCTTAGGAAAAAGCATTTTGACCGCACCTACGCATCTGCTACTGGATGTATATGGCAAATGCCCGACGCTTGATCGACTCGTCGAAAAAATTCTGACGGACGAACTTTCTTTCGCATTGTTGCGAAAAATGGCCAGGCCAAAATTAAAGTTACGTGGAGACAACGCACAACAGCTTACGGGCTTCTTGGGAGAGGCACCAAAGGCAGGGTCGGCACCGAATCCGCACGAGTGGCATCGCGACAGTCCCGGCGAGGTATGCATTTCGATTTTTTTAACCGGTTTTGACGGGCCGAACATGGAAGCGACCTCTCTTGTACTAGGAGGTCATTGGCACCCGTATTGCCCGCGCTGGAACTGTTTGCTCGGTCCATCGCATCGTATAAAAAAACGAAATGTAACCTTAGGATATCTTTTTTTTAAAAAATTTAGCAGAATTATAGGAAAGTTCATCATAAACATTGCGGCGTGGGCCTATGTCCATCGCGGCGATTTTTATATCTTCATAAATGATACATGGCACGGCAGAGAGTCGGCCACGAACGGGCTGCCCGGTATAAAATTCATGGTGGGTTTTTATCCGACTGGAATGCCGTTCCCCGACATCGCAACCTCTCCGCCCGAACATGCTCTGGAGCGTCTTCCTCCGAAATTACGCATGGCCGCCTCGCAGCAGGAACCGATGGCATCCATCGAAGACACGATAATCAAACGTACTTTGGACAAACAGAAAGAACGGCAGAAGTTTATTTTCCGACTCGCACAGATCGAAAAACAAATCGCAGACTGGTTGACGAAGAGAAATTCTATATATGGGAAATAAGTCTACGCATCCGCGTTTCAAATACTTTCCATGGCAGAAAGATTACGTAAATCAGGCGAATATCTTTGCTCCTTACGTCATGTCGATTTCCCAGCCGGAATATCGTTCGTCATCGCTCAATATCGACGCATTCGGATTCCGTCGCCAGTACGATTTTTCCGGGCGGCTAATCGACCTGAAATCGGCACGAACAAAATATAAGGAATGTACTCTACTGCTCGGAAACAGCGCTTCATTCGGCGTGTCGCTCACTTCCGATGACAAAGCGCTCGGACATTATCTTGGGGGAAAGGACCACCCTTGCATTAATCTAAGCGTTAGAGGCGCGACTATGCAGCAAGAGCTTTCGATCTTCCTGACGCACAAGCATTTGTTACCGCCTCCGACACGAATTATCCTTATTACAGGGCTATGCGATATTTCATTGGCAACGCAACCGGAAGATTTATGGCTGCCAATCACGGGCGGAATGCATTCGATCAATACTTTCTTCAAACAGCATTGCGAGCGTATCGAGATGCAGGGCAGCGTGCCAGTCAAAGCGAAGCGGGCATTTCTGGATTGGGCAGAAGATCGTTATCATCACTATCAATGGCTTCAACACATGTTTGAGAAGCGCGTGCATCCGAATGATAATTCGGCTGTTATTTCAGCCGCAGCAATGCAGCTCAATCTTGACGGTATTTTCCCTCTGATGGATAACGTGTTACAAACATGGGGATGGATCAAGGCAGCGCAGGCGATCGACGTACAGGTTGTGTTGCAACCTGTAATGGGCTGGACACAAAAGCCGCGCTCGACTATCGAGCATGAATGCCTGCAAGCAGATATCGAGCGAATTCCGGCCATTCCTCTTTACGCCAATCAGGCCGCGCATCATCAGGCGCACACGTTTTTCCAGAAATCGTGTGAACGTAATCAACTGGGTTTTGCCGATGCCAATGATCATTTTGATACAGTTGGGGAAAAAGAGACCTCTTTTAGCGACATTTGCCATCTGACAGATAATGGCACCGCAAGCTTGGCAAAGTGGTTACTCCAATGTCTTCCAGCAAGAGTGCCAACCGCAAATGAATTCAAACAAACCCAAGGTTTTTCTGGTGGTCACGATACCCACTCATCTTCGCGTGTTGATGGATGTGGCTGACCTGCTTCGTTCATCTAGGCAATATGAACCGGTGATGATCTACTACCCTTCAACTGTATTCGATCAGAACCATGCAGGATGTCAAGATGCACCACACGACGCATGGCTTTACTTGGGAAATCGGTTTATTTCGAGTACTGATAATGTCTCGAGAGATTGGCGAGCCCACCCGTTGAAGTGGCCGCCCAACAAGAGGTTGCGTCAATGGCTGCCTGCTAAGGGTTTTTACAGATGGCTGGCGAAGAAGATTCCATTTTTGCCATCACCAAACACTTTAGTGACTAAGGTACGAATGTTTATTTCAACAATCGTACCCGTTCTCCGATTTATTGCGAGTATTTACGGAGTATTGCGGTCTGCACTTTATGGATTGGTGCAGTCAATGTTCACTAAGTCGACACTTGAGGAAAATAGCAAGGCTTACGTTAATCGAAATTTACTACAAAGATTTTTACTTCGTACTTTTGCGACAGAATGGGCTTCCTTTTCTGGACAAGGATCTGTAAATAAGACGAGATTCATACAGCGACTCTTCCGTCTCTTTAGCGAGGGGATGTTTATTGGACTGGTGGATCAAAAGAACTTTCTTCAAGGCTTTCATGAGCTCGTTAGAACGGAACGCCCTTCGCTGATTGTTCTGCCAGAAGAGAATCTTTTCTATAACAGCCAGTTTATTGTTCGCTCGGCGCATTCATGCGTAATCCCAGTTGCCATTGTTCCATTCACCATCGTGAACACCCTTGAATGGGCCGAGGCATTTTTTGATGTTGATCTTTATCAGGCTGGCAAAGGTTGGAACTACATTCTCGCTAGAGCGTTCCCACACTGGGTTTTGGAGCATCGTGGCCGACAGTTGATTCTGCCTCCCCTCTATATTTTGGGGTGTGAGTATTTTGGTATGGTTCCAGCGAACCCTTGGCTTATCAATAGCGGCCACGCAAATGCTATTGCCGCCGAAAGTCAGTTTATGTCGGACTATTACCAGAGGGCTGGAATTCAGAAGGAAAAAATTCATCTAACTGGTGCGCTCTCCGATGACAAACTATATTCAAGTCTCCATAAACGCGCTGCACATCGCACGACGCTTGGATTACGGTTAGGTCTTCGAATAGAAGAAAGAGTCATTTTGGTCGGTCTACCGCCAAATCAATTCGGAGCGGGAAAACGCAAAGGTAGTGAGTTCGAAAGCTACGAAGAGTTGATTCGATTCATGATTGGGACTATTGCTGCCCATAGGAACGCTGAAACAACGGTGTTGATCAATCTTCACCCGAGAATTGATCGTATGACTGTCTCTTGGCTAGAGGCGCTCGGCGCAACGATTGTTTTAGAGCCAATTGAGGCTCTTGTGCCTTTGGCCGACGTGTATGTCGCGGTGGCGTCAGCTACGATCAGATTAGGCATTTCTTGCGGGATTCCCGTGATTAATTTTGATGCATATCAGTATGATTATGACGATTACAAAGGACTGCCAGGCGTGTGTGAAGTTAAATCGAAAATTACTTACGAAAGTGTCGTGAGTGATTTGATCTACGATCAAGCGTTCTATTCTAAAATAAAATTAGCTCAACAGAATACAGCCGATAATTTATGTACCCTTGATGGTAAGGCAGGGGAGCGGCTGTTGGCGTTGTTTGATCGACTTGTATTTTTAGATTGAATTGCGATCGATGAATAAACTGCAATCAATTTCACGCCCAGATTGTCGCGAAGTGTCGCAAGTCAAGTGCACAATTATTATTGTTGCCTTTAACTGTTGGAATCATTTATTCCCGTGTTTGGATGCCCTGCAGGCTCAATCCGTTTCCGAGTTTCGTACTATTGTTGTGGACAATGGTGACGCTATTGTGGCTCAGCTTGAGCGTATAAAGTCTTATAAAAATACGTCCTATATCAAGAGCGGATCAAATCTCGGTTTTGCTGCTGGCAACAACCATGGCTTAGATAACGTGGGCAACGCCGAGTGGGTCATGTTGCTGAATCCCGATACGCTTCCCGCACCAGACTGGCTGGAAAAGATGCTGGTTGCGACGGTGCAATATCCGGACTTTTCGTTCTTCGGTGCCCGCCTTCTGCAGGCGCAGAACCCGGCGCTGCTGGATGGAGACGGCGATTGCTACCACGTAAGCGGCCTACCCTGGCGCAGCGGCATGGGCTTGTCGGCAGCGAAGGCGTCGGTTACGCCTAGAGAGACCTTCGCCCCATGCGCCGCGGCCGCCCTCTATCGGAGTAACGCGTTGCGCGAAGTCGGTGGTTTCGACGAGGATTTCTTTTGTTACATGGAAGACGTTGACCTTGGTTTTCGCCTCCGTCTGGCTGGCCATCGCTGCCTGAGTGTGCCCGATGCCAAAGTGCTCCACGTAGGTTCGGCAACCACGGGGAAACGCAGCCCCTTTTACATCTACCATGGCCAGCGAAATCTCATCTGGACTTATGTAAAAAATATGCCTGGGGTACTGTTTTGGTTGTTTCTGCCGCTTCATGTCGCTTTAAATATTGTTGGTGTGTTGCGCTATGCACTGAGCGGTCAGTCAGGGACTGTTTTGCAAGCTAAGCGCGATGCAATCAAAGGGCTTCCTAAGATATGGCAGAAACGCCAGGCAATACAGAAAACCCGTGTTGCGAGCTTGGCCGACATCTTAAAAAATCTCGACAAACGCCTTGTCCCAGGCCTTGGTCGTGCCATGAATTCGCTATGGAAATGAAAGAAAAGGTATCCGTTGTCATTGTTAACTTCAATGCAGGCCCAGGTCTCGTTGATACGGTAAGGACTGCAATTGTCGATGCCCATGAGCTGATGATTGTTGATAACGCCTCAACCGACGATAGTTTGGAAAGGTTGGAATCCGTATTTGGCGATAACCCAAAAATGCGGATTATTCGAAACCCAACAAATCAGGGCTTTGCAGTGGCATGCAATCGCGGGGGCAGCATTGCATCTGGCGATTTTATTTTTTTTCTGAATCCAGATTGCGAGCTGGAACCTGGGTCGATGGCATCTCTGCTCGAAGCCATGCAGGCAGATAACCAAGTTGGCATGGTGGGCGGCTTGTTGCTCAATCCAGATGGAACTGAGCAGGCCGGTGGCCGCCGTGCAGTGCCCACCCCGTGGCGCTCGTTTGTACGCGCGTTTGGATTGGCCAGATTCTCAAAACGCTGGCCAAAGTTGTTTTTTGACTTTCACTTGCATAAGGAGCCGTTGCCAAAGACCCCCATAGAGGTGGAGGCGATCTCGGGGGCTTGCATGTTGGTGAGCCGGAAGGCGATGCTAGACGTGGGTTTGCTGGATGAAAACTACTTTATGCACTGCGAAGACTTGGATTGGTGCATACGTTTTCGCCGCAACGAGTGGAAAATCCTCTTTGTTCCGTCGGCCAGAATGCTGCACCACAAGGGCGTATGTAGCCGATCACGGCCAATCTTTGTTGAATGGCACAAGCACAAGGGGATGATGCGGTTTTACCGGAAGCTTTTTGGGCATCAGTACCCAGGAGTTTTGATGTGGATGGTCGCTGTGGGAGTTTGGCTACGCTTTCTGTTGGTAGCAAGCTACTACTCGGCTCGCCATGTGGGAGAGTTTTTTGGGTTTGTGCGTGGCTGAAAAGCGGGTCGGCCTGATCGGTGCGACTAGTTCGGCTGGAGCATGTCTACTGCCTATATTAGCCGGGGCGGGATATCGGGTGACGGCGTTTTCAAGGCGCTGTCCCCCGCGTGACGCGCTCGACGCAGAGTGGCGGCAACTGTCGCCCCCTTTATCTGCCCGACCATCACCAAGTGATGTGGAAATTAAGCATTGGGTTTGCGTTGCCCCGATATGGATGATGCCAGAGTATTTCGCGATGCTCGAAATCTACGGTGTCCGTCGCGTTGTGGCACTTTCTTCTACCAGTCGCTTTACCAAGGATGACTCATCTGACCCTGAAGAGCAGGCCGTCGCTAATCGTCTGGCAGATGCCGAGTTACAAGTGCAGACATGGGCAACAAGCCACGGAGTTGAATGGATCATCTTACGCCCAACGCTGATATACGGTTTAGGGCGTGACAAGAATATTTCCGAGATTGCGCGATTCGTTCAACGTTTTGGGTTCTTTCCATTGTTCGGTAAGGCAACTGGGCTACGCCAGCCCCTGCACGTGCAAGATGTCGCTGGAGCATGCAGTGCCGCGTTGAATTCATCTGCTGCGACAAACCATGCCTACAATCTGTCTGGTGCCGAGACCATCACCTATCGCGATATGGTGATGCGCATTTTCAGAGCGCTTGGACGACCGGTGCGCCTTGTGCCTGTGCCGCTATTTGTTTTTAGGTTTGCTGTAGTGCTTCTTCGCCTCCTGCCGCGCTACAGCAATTGGTCATCCGCAATGGCCCTGCGCATGAACCGCGATTTGGTATTTGATCACAGCGCCGCCACGCTCGATTTTGGATTCGACCCAAGGACGTTTGCTCTCACACCTGAGGATGTGTCGTATTCCTGCGTTATGGGTGTCCCTAACTCAAGTTAGACCATCTAACCTACACAGCAATCGCAGGCGCGTTTAAAGTTGTCGAATTGCACATATCGCCCTCAGGAGCACCCATGGTTACCAAGCTCACCAAAATCAAATCCCCCAAAGCCGTTGGCGCCCAGTTCAAAGGCACTGTCAAAGACTCCGCCCAGCACATCTGGCAAGCAGGCCTCGGCGCCATCACCCGGGCGCAGGCCGAGGGCACCAAGGCCGTAGAGTCGTTGATGAAGGAAAGCATAAGCATTCAGCGCAAGACCCAGGCTGCGGCGGAAGGCAAGCTGACCGAAGCCACCCACAAAGTATCGAGCATGGCCACCGACATTTCGTCGAAGGCGTCTGGCCAGTGGGACAAGCTGGAAAGCATTTTTGAAGAGCGTGTGGCCAAAGCCTTGAAGAAGCTCGGCGTGCCCACCGCCAGCGAAGTCAACGCCCTGCACGCCCGTATTGACGAACTCAGCAAGGCTGGCAAGAAATCTGCGGATACAACACCTGCCCGCAAGGCCGCCGCCACTAAGGCATCTGCGTCTAAAACCAAAGCAAAGACTGGCTCGAAAGGCGCTTCTAAATAGGTGCAAAGCTGCTTTGCAGTTCAAAAGGGGTTAGTCGCCCAACCGATGGAGCGCTTAGGCGCTCTTTCTTTTAGCTGCTGCGCAGTGCAAAATGACACCGCATAGATCTACACTTTGGCCTGTGGTTTTACACCTAGCACAGCCCACTTTTACAGGGACTCATGAGTCAACCCCATGGTAAAAAAAGCACCCCGTCGCACGGCAGAGCGCATCTTGGAAGTCACGCTAGAGCTCTTCAATCGATTTGGCGAGCCCAATGTTTCCACGACCTTGATCTCAGCGGAGATGAGTATCAGCCCGGGTAATTTGTACTACCACTACCCGGCCAAAGACGAGCTAATCAATTCGCTTTTTGACCGTTATGAGAAAGCGCTCAACGAGTTGCTCAATGCCAGTGACAACGTGCGCGATGTGGAAGACGCCTGGTTTTTCATGCACACCTTGTTTGAGCTGATCTGGCAATACCGCTTTTTGTACCGCGACCTCAACGACTTGCTGAGTAAGAATCGGCGCTTGGAAACCCACTTCCAGTGGGTGCTCAAAAACAAGACCCAATCGGTCAAGGCCTTGCTCGACAGCATGAGCCGCGCGGGTGCTATCCGCATGGATTCGCGCGAGATGGAGCCCACCGCCACCAGCATGGTGGTGGTCTTGACCTATTGGCTCAGTTTTGAATATGTCAAAGACCCGCGCAACGCGCTGGAGCCCGCCAGTGCACAGGCCGCCTTGCTGCGCGGCGCACACCATGTGCTGAACCTGTTGGTGCCCTACCTTGAGGCCAGCCAGCGCGCCCATTTGCTCAAGCTGGTAGACGCCTACACCACGCCGTCCGCCGCCTGACCCAAGTCCCTGTAACAACATGGCTTCTTGGACAACTTTCGCACACTGCGGCACCTACCCCTTTGATGCCAGCCGCACCCGCGCACTGTGGGAGCGGCTGCATACGGGTGACCAAGAGCCGCTGCCCCAGGACGACCGGGTTCTGGCCGCTTGGGCACTGTTTCACAGCGGTGCATTTCAAGAAGCGGCAGAAGCTGGCCTGCAAGCAGGGGAAGCTGGCTTAGCCGTTGCCAACAAGGCCACATGCATTTACGCCAACTACCTGGAGCCCAAAGAGCGACCCCGCTTGGAGTTGTTCCTCAGCGTGGCAGAGCGCGCTGCCACGCAGGCAAAAAATGATCCCAATGATGCCAGCGCCCACTACTGGCATGCCTACGCGCTGGGTCGCCATGGGCAGGCCATCAGTGTGGCCAAGGCGCTGGCGCAAGGTGTGGGTGGCAAGGTTAAAAACGCATTGGAGACAGTTCTGCGGCTCAAGCCCAAACACGCCGCAGCCCATATTGCGCTGGGAGCTTTCCATGCGGAGGTGATCGACAAGGTAGGCCCCCTCATCGCCAACCTGACCTATGGCGTCAAACAAGAGACGAGTCTCGACCTGTTCCAAAAGGCGATGCAGCTCACGCCGCACTCTGCCATTGTCAAGATGGAATACGCCAACGCACTCATGATGCTCGAAGGCGATACGGCAATGGCGCGCGCCACGCAGCTCTATGAGCAGGCTGCGGCCCACGAGCCCTTGGACGCCATGCAGCGGCTAGACCAAGAGCTCGCCCTGACACTGCTCGCAACCTAAAGCACCCTAGCTACCGCGGGGCATTAGCTGGGTAACGGTGGCGAGCTTGGCGAATTCAGGAGCGAACTGGTCGATCAAGGTTTGCGGATCGGGGCACAGCGTGGCGTCGCTCACCACACCAAATTGCACGCCGCCACCGTAGCTCAGTATAGAAATACCCAAGCCAACCGTGCCACTTTGGGGTACCCACACCAAGTCCTCCTCAACCGTACACCCGCACAGCGAGAGCTTCTCGCGCGGGCCCGGCACATTGGTCATGACGGCAGTCGTCTTTTTAGAAAACAAACTCAGCATGGCGTCTTGCACGGGCTTGACCATGATCCCCGCCACGGCCAGCAGGCCGTAAGCAAATACCGGCTGCAGGCTGCCCTTGAGCCCCTGCATACGACGACGCACCTCATATACCCGCTCGATGGAGTTGTCGATGCCGATCGGCAGCACCAAAGGCGCCAGGCCAAACTGGTTGCCCAATTTGTAGGCTTTATCCAGCGGGCGCAGATTCACCGGAATCATGGTGCGGATTTCTTTGCCAGCTACGTCATCGCCATGGCCTTTGAGATAGGAACCAATGGCGCCCGCCACACAGCTGAGCAGTACATCGTTGATAGAGCAGTGCAGCGCCTTGCTAACGGCCTTGACGTCGGCCAAGGGCAGCGGCTTGCACCAAGCAACCCGCTTGCTCGGCCCAGGGGTCCCCTTGAGCCGGGTGGGTGAATCATTGGCCATCAGCACCAGTGCGGCGGCATCCGCCGTGGCATGAAAAGCCAGCTGGGCCATGTGGGCGGATGTGTGCAGGCTTTCTTCCAGGCTCTTTTGGGGGTGCGCCATCCAGTCGAGGTAGCGCGCAGCGCCCTGCTCCACCGCACCCATCGCTTTGACGCTCAGATGGGTCAACGGCCGCAGAACCGAATCCGCGATCCAATCCTCAGCACCTTGCAGGCCTACATGGTGGGCCGCATGGTGCTCGGGCTCCGGCGGCTGCGCGCCGCCATCCATGAGCGCGTGCGTCACCGAGATCAACGCGATGCCGTCGGCAATGCAGTGGTGAATACGCGCAATAAGCGCGCTGCCGCCTTGGTAGTGCTCCACGAGGTGAAACTGCCACAGGGGGTGGGCCCGGTCCAGCGGCTTCATAGTCAGCTCCGAAATGCGGTCTTGCAGCGCTTCTTGCTCCCGACCTTTGGGCTTTTTGTCCAGCTTCTCAATCACCAAATGGTTGTCCATGTCGAAATGCGCATCACGCACCCAAGAGGCGCCCGACGCATCCTCCAGCACACACTGGCCAAAACGGGGGTACTGGAGCAAGCGTGAATGCAAACGCTCGCGCAAGGTTGCGACACGGATGCCGGGTTTGAGCACCAACACGCCCACAATCATCATCAGGTTGGCATCCGAGTCCATGCGCAGCCAGGCGGTGTCGACCTTGCTCATGCGCTCACCCTGCCAGTGCCAAGCGCCTTCTACCGCATCGACCACTGCGTGCTGCACTGATTCCAGAACAGAGGCCTTTTTAACCGCCGCTTGCGGCTTGGAAGAAGCCGCTTTGGCTCCGCCCTTTTTTGCACTGACTCGGGTAACCATGGTTTCTCCTCATGTAAACAATTGGGCGAACTGCCAGTCCTAAAACTTGAGCTTACTCAAGAAACGGGGGGCATGCCTTTGCGCTAGCGCAGGTTTCTAGGAATAATTCCCGGCGTAAGATACACCGTAGACACCCGCGCCGGGTGGCTTATTCCCGTAGACTAGCGTTTGATGTAACCCCAACTGGAGACCCCATGGCTAATCTGAAAAAGCAATTTGAAGCGGCTGTCGCCAATTCCAAGAATCTGAGCGAGCGCCCCGACAACAGCACCATGCTCAAAATTTACGCACTGTACAAACAAGCCACCACTGGCGACAACACCGAAAAGAAGCCCGGTTTTACCGATATGGTGGGCCGCGCCAAGTGGGACGCGTGGAACGGTTTCAAAGGCATCTCCAACGACGACGCCATGCAGCAGTATGCAGACTTGATCGAATCTTTGAACTGAATCAGCCGCTAGCCCTCATAGACATTGGGCTTATCGCTACATAATTAATAGCATCTTCGGGTGCTATTTTTGTTGCTGCTAGCGGGTTTTGCCTGTGCCCTTGCCGGAGGCGCTGGGCTGCAGCAGGTCATCAAGGTTTTTGACAATCTCGGCCTCAATGTGCCCTTTGAAGGCACCCAGCAGAAACCCCAGCTTGGCGTCGAGCTCAAAATGGGTGGCGCTCACCCGCAGGATGCCCTGCACACCTGAGCGTACAAAACGGACCTCATCGGCAGTTACGCCCTCTTGGTAGGTGCAGCGCATGTCAAATTCTTCCTCGACATGTTCGGCCCAGGTAAACGCAATTTTGCGGGCCTTGGGCAGGCCCAATGTGTGTTCGCGCACGATATGCAAATTAGACATGGGGGCTCTCCTTGGCGCAAACCAAGTAATGGAATAGGTTCATACTGCCTCGATCATAAAACCCCGGACGTGGCAAAGCGTCCACACTACACCATGCTCTACAAATTCAAATCCCCCGCTACGGGTCCGCTTATCATGCTGGAGCCCAATGGACGGCAGATCCTGCAAATCATGGGCAAAGGCGATCCTGCCCATTTGTCCAAGGGAATATTGCTGCCGCAGGACATGCCCGCCGCCATCGCTGCGCTAGAAGCCGCCGTGGTGCAGGACGACGCCGCGATACAGCAGAGCAAGGACGAAGCCCAAAAAGAGGGGAAAGCGCCACCTGTCCCAGAGGGCATTAGCTTGCGCCAGCGCGCGGCGCCCTTTATCGACATGCTGCAACGTGCCCACCAGGCCGATAAAGAAGTCGTCTGGGGTGTCTGACGACGTAGCGTCTGGGCGCCCTACTCCGACGGGCTGGACACGCCCCAGTGATTGGTAACCTCGCCTGCGCTGTTGGCACTTTCCAACTCCACGCCAAAGCCCCACAGCCGTGCCACGTGTTTGAGCACCTCTAGCGTGGCGTCCCCCAAAGGCCGACCCTGAAACTGGGTATGGCGCAGGGTGAGCGTGCGGTCCCCACGCAGGTTCACGTCCCACACCTGGATATTGGGCTCTCGGGTACCTAGGTCGTATTGCTGCGACAGCGCTTGGCGCACCCGCTGGTAGCCGGCGTCGTCATGGATGTCGGCTACCTCCAGCTCCTTATTGGATTCGTCGTCGTGGATGGCAAACAGGCGCATATTGCGTATCAGGTGCGGGCTCAGAAACTGGCCGACAAAACTTTCGTCCTTAAAGTTGCGCATGGCATGGTCTAGTGTGGGCAACCAGGGCGCACCGGCTATGTCCGGGAACCAGGCTCGGTCCTCGGGAGTGGGGGCATCACAAATACGTTTGATGTCGGTGTACATGGCAAACCCCAGCGCGTAGGGGTTGATGCCGCTGTACGCCCGGTGCCCCACCGGCGGCTGGTAGACCACATTGGTGTGGGAGGTGAGCCACTCCAGCATGACGCCGTTGCTCAAATGCCCATCGTCGTACAGGGTGTTAAGCAGCTTATGGTGCCAAAACGTGGCCCAGCCTTCATTCATGACCTGAGACTGGCGCTGGGGGTAAAAATACTGCGCAACCTTGCGCACAATACGCACTATCTCCCGCTGCCAGGGCTCTAGCAAGGGGGCGTTTTTCTCAATGAAATAGAGCAGGTTTTCTTGGGGCTCTTTGGGGAAACGCTCTGCAGCCTGCGGGCCATCGGCCTTCTCGCCTTTAACCGGCACGGTGCGCCACAACTCGTTGACCTGCTGCTGCGCATGCACTTCACGCGCCTTGCGCTCGCTCACCTCCTGCGCCAGCGGTCGCTTGGCGGGGCGGCGGTAGCGGTCAACACCGTGGTTGGCCAGCGCGTGGCAGGAGTCGAGCAGGGTCTCCACCGCCTGCACGCCATAACGCTCCTCGCATTCGGCCACATAGCGCCTGGAATAGACCAAGTAGTCGATGATGCTGGACGCATCGGTCCACATGCGAAACAGGTAGTTGCCCTTGAAAAAGCTGTTGTGCCCATAGGCGGCGTGGGCGATTACCAGCGCCTGCATGGCAGTGGTGTTTTCTTCCATCAAATAGCTGATGCAGGGGTTGGAATTGATGACGATCTCATACGCCAGTCCCATATGACCACGGCGGTATTTGCGCTCAGTGGCAATAAATTCTTTGCCGTAACTCCAGTGGCGGTAGTTCACCGGCATGCCGACCGACGCGTAGGCGTCCATCATCTGCTCGGCGGTAATGATCTCCAATTGGTTGGGGTAGGTGTCCAAGCCAAAACGCTCGGCTGTGGCGCGAATCACGTCGTGGTAGCGGTCAATCAGCTCAAACGTCCAATCGCTGGGGTCGGGCAAGGGCGTGCTGGCACGCGGTGGCGCTGGGCGTGGTGCCTGCAGCGGGGTGTGGGGTCTGCGGTCACCACTAGAGGGCACACGCCGCAGGTTTTCCGTGTTGCGTCGCTCGGGGCTGGGGGAGGAATCGGTTGTCATGGGCCTGCCCCTTCTTTCTTAAACAGCTCCCGAAAAACCGGATAAATTTGGTCAGCCTGCGACACCTTGCGCATGGCAAAGTGCGCGCACTCTTCTTGCAAACGCTCGTACTCGGCCCACAGGCTTTGTTCTTCTTCGGCGACCTGCACGTAGGCAAAGTAGCGCACCAGCGGCAAGATTTTTTCAATCAGCAACAGGTGGCAGTTGCCACTGTCATTGGTGAAGTTGTCGCCGTCGCTGGCCTGGGCGCCATAGATATTCCACTCGCCGCTGGGGTAGCGGTCTTGGATGATCTGGTGCATCAGCACCAAGGCACTGCTGACCACCGTGCCACCGGTCTCGGTCGCGTGGAAGAAGGTTTCTTCGTCCACCTCTTGGGCCTGGGTGTGGTGGCGAATGAAAACGATGTCGATCTTTTCGTAGTGCCGGGTCAAAAACATGTAGAGCAAGACGAAGAAGCGTTTAGAAAGGTCTTTGCGCTCTTGGTCCATGGAGCCCGACACATCCATCAGGCAAAACATCACCGCCTTGCTGCTGGGCACCGGCACGCGCACCCGGCGTCGAAAGCGCAGGTCGATAGGGTCCAGAAACGGAATGCCACGTATGCGTTTCTCCAAGGCAGCGATATCCGCTTGCAGCGCAGCAATCTCCGTATCGGGCTCGCCGTCCGGCGCGACTTGTGCACCGAGCAACTCGGCCAAAAGCGCCTTCTTCTCGGCCAGCAAGCGCCGTGGGGCGGTGCCCAACGCAATACGCCGCCCCAGCGCGCCACGCATGGAGCGCACGATGGACAGGTTGTTGGGTGTGCCGTCGTGGCTGTAACCGGCTCGGTGAGACTTCCACTCCGGGTTCTCGTCAATCTGGGTGCGCACCAAGTGCGGCAAGGCCAGGTCTTCAAAGAAGATTTGCATGAACTCTTCTTTACTCAGGGTAAAGACAAAGTCGTCTTCCCCTTCACCCGAGTCACTGGCCTGCGAGCCACTGCCGCTGCCCCCTTGGGGGCGCGCGATTTTGTCGCCCCGCACATGGTCTCTGTTGCCGGGGTGCACGGTGTCGCGCACGCCGCCCTGAGTGTGGTGGAAGACGGGTTCGCTGATGTCCTTTTTGGGGATGGTGATGTTTTCAGCCTGCTCCATGTTACGGATGTCGCGGCCGGACACAGCACGGCGCACCGCGTCTTGGATTTGGTCTTTGTAGCGCCGAATAAAACGTTCGCGGTTGCCTATGGACTTGTTCTTGCCTGCGAGACGTCGGTCAATGATCTGCATGGCCATCTCAATCCTTCATAAACGCAGTGACAAGCGTGGGGGCACTTTCCTACGAACTCTTGCGTACCCGCAAATACCATTCGCACAGCAGGCGAACCTGTTTCGAGGTGTAGCCCTTTTCGACCATACGGGTGACAAAGTCTTCGTGCTTTCTAGCCTCGTCGGCGCTGGCTTTGGCGTTGAAGCTGATCACCGGCAGTAACTCTTCGGTGTTGGAGAACATTTTTTTTTCGATCACCAAACGCAACTTCTCATAGCTGGTCCAACTCGGGTTATTGCCCTGGTTGTTGGCTCTGGCACGCAACACAAAGTTGACGATCTCATTGCGAAAGTCTTTCGGGTTGGCAATGCCAGCGGGCTTTTCAATCTTCTCCAGTTCCGCATTGAGCGCCACGCGGTCAAACACCTCACCGGTATCGGTGTCGCGGTACTCGTTGTCTTGAATCCAATAGTCAGCGTAGGTCACGTAGCGGTCAAAAATGTTTTGGCCGTATTCGCTGTAGCTCTCTAGGTACGCGGTCTGGATTTCTTTGCCGATAAATTCGGCATAACGCGGCGCCAAGAACTCTTTGATGAAGTTGGTGTATTTGGCCTCTAGCTCCGGTGCGAACTGCTCGCGCTCGATCTGCTGCTCTAGCACATACATCAGGTGCACCGGGTTGGCGGCCACCTCGGCACTGTCAAAGTTAAACACTTTGGACAAAATCTTGAACGCAAAGCGGGTTGAGATACCGTTCATGCCCTCATCCACACCGGCGTAATCACGGTATTCTTGGAAGCTCTTAGCGCGGGGGTCTGTGTCTTTCAGGCTTTCACCATCGTAGACCTGCAGCTTGCTAAACAGGCTGGAATTCTCCGGTTCTTTCAGGCGCGTAAGTACCGCAAACTGGCTCATCATCTTCAAGGTGCCGGGCGCACACTTGGCCTGCCCCAGCGACGAGTCGCGTATCAGTTTTTCGTAAATTTTTATCTCTTCGCTCACCCGCAGGCTGTAGGGCACTTTTACGATGTAAATGCGGTCTAAGAAGGCTTCGTTGTTTTTGTTGTTGCGAAAGGTCTTCCACTCACTCTCATTACTGTGGGCCAGCACCACGCCGTCAAACGGGATCGCACCAAAACCTTCGGTGCCTTTGTAGTTACCCTCTTGGGTGGCGGTTAGCAGGGGGTGCAGCACCTTGATGGGCGCTTTGAACATCTCCACAAACTCCAACAAGCCCTGGTTGGCTAGGCACAGACCGCCGGAGTAGCTGTAGGCGTCGGTGTCGTCTTGCGCAAAACTCTCCAGCTTGCGAATGTCGACCTTGCCCACCAGAGAGCTGATGTCTTGGTTGTTCTCGTCACCCGGCTCGGTCTTGGCGATACCCACTTGTTTCAAGATGCTGGGGTAGCGTTTGACCACCTTAAATTGGCGAATGTCCCCACCGTATTCGTCTAAGCGTTTGACCGCCCAGGGCGACAACACCCGGTTCAAGTAGCGGGTGGGGATGCCATAGTTTTCTAGCAGCACCGGGCCGTCCTCGGCCGCGTCAAACAAGGACAGCGGTGTTTCGTTCACCGGAGAGCCCTTTAGCGCGTAGAACGGCACCTTTTGCATCAGGTGTTTGAGACGCTCAGCAATGGAGCTTTTACCGCCACCTACTGGGCCTAACAGATACAAAATCTGCTTGCGTTCTTCTAGGCCTTGTGCGGCGTGGCGGAAGTAGCTCACCACCTGCTCAATGGCGTCTTCCATGCCGTAAAACTCGGCAAAAGCCGGGTAACGCTTGATCACCTTGTTGGCAAACAAACGGGATAATCGGGGGTCGTTGCGGGTATCGAGCAATTCGGGCTCACCGATGGCGGCCAACATACGCTCCGCAGCGGTTGCGTAGGCCATCGGCTCACGTTTGCACTCTGCCAAGTATTCGTCGACGGTCAGTTCTTCTTCACGGCTGCGCGCATAACGCGCCACAAAGTTGCCAATTGCATCCATAAGGCCTCCTGCTTCCGAATCGCGCCGCCTGCGGTGTGGCGGCACCCTCGAGGGTTAGGTACAAAAACCGCATGCAAGTTCATTTAATCACCGAACGCCCAACTTGACCAGTGCAAATGGATGGCGTATACCCAACAAATAGTCTGACCGTGCACGCCGGGTGGCACGCGCAGGTTGGTGTGTCTGGTGCATGTGCGCTGCGTTTCAAACTTCAAGCATTTTGCGGCCCGCGCCCTCGTAAAATGTGCGCAAGCAGCTACTAAAACCATAGCAAATGACCAACTCCACCCCTCCTCCCACATTCCGCCGTGCTCCCGCACCACCACCCGGTACTTCCGGCGCGCGCCCCCCCATTCCCGCAGGACAAGCCAACACCGCCGCCCATGGTGCCAACGGCACAGTGCGTCTCAACAAGCGCATGGCTGAACTGGGCCTAGCGTCGCGGCGCGAGGCCGACGACTGGATCGCCAAGGGTTGGGTCAAAGTCAATGGCAAAGTGGCCGAGATGGGTATGCAGGTGCTGCCCACCGCCCGTATTGAAATTACCAAACAAGCCGCCGGTGCGCAGGCCAACCAGGTCACCGTACTGATCAACAAACCGCTGGGCCTGGTCAGCGGCCAGGCCGAAGATGGCCATGAACCCGCCATCACGCTGGTGCAGCCGCAAAACCGCTGGGTTGACGACAACGCACGCTTCTTCTTCCACCCCAGCCAGCTCAAAAGTCTGGTGCCAGCGGGGCGGTTGGACATTGACTCCACTGGGCTCTTGGTCTTAACGCAAGATGGCCGCGTGGCCCGCCAGCTGATTGGCGAAGGCAGCGTGATGGAGAAGGAATACCTGGTGCGCGTGGCCTTCACCGGGGTACACAATGCCGCCGCCGCCACCTCAGCCGCCGCCACCCATGCGCCCCTGCGTGCGCCCAACCGCCCTGCAGCGCCCCAGCAACTGAGCCGCATTGACGATGACGACCCAGTAACCAGCGATGTGCGATCGGTCTTCCCCGCTGCCATGCTGGCGCGCTTACGCCATGGTCTGAGTCTGGACGGCCAAGCCCTAAAGCCCGCAGTGGTGGAGTGGCAAAACCCTGAACAACTGCGTTTTGTTCTCACCGAAGGCAAAAAGCGCCAGATCCGCCGTATGTGCGAACTGGTAGGCCTCAAAGTGGTGGGGCTCAAGCGGGTGCGCGTGGGCAAAATCATGCTGGGCAACCTGCCGCTGGGGCAATGGCGCTACCTGGCACCCCACGAAAAATTCTAAGACCGCCTATGACCGACAACCCACCCGAAGAAGCACTGCCCGGCGCGCCAGACCCAGCCAAACCAGGCATCCAGCCCTTGGACCACCTGCGCGCTACCGACTTGCGGGCCATCGCGCAATTGGCTACCCAGGCGACCATGGGCGTGGCGGCCATCGCCGAAGGAGTACACCAAGCGGTGCTGGACACCATCGGGTTGACGGGCACGCGTAGCGGCAAAACACGGGGTATTACCGGATTGGTCTACCTCGCGGTACACGGCGTGACCGAGCTGGTGGGCAAGGGTCTGGAAGCTGCGTTCACCCAGCTGGAACCACTACTGGAATCTTTGGTGGACGAGCCGCCCGAAACCCCTGCACGCGAGGCAGTGTTGGCCGCCCTCAACGGCGTCATGGGCGACCGCCTTGCAGAAGCTAAAAACCCTTTGGCCACGTCCATGACCGTGCGCCACAAAGGGCTCGCACTCCCGCTGGACGCCCCTCTGCCCATTGCCAAAGCCACGGGCAAGGTGCTGCTGCTGATTCACGGCCTGTGTATGAACGACTTGCAATGGCAAGCACCGCCGCACGACCCCGCGCACGACCCCGCGCACGACCCGAAAGACACCGACAAAAAGACCGACACCGCCGATGAAGACACACCATCCGACCACGCTGCTGCACTATCTGAGCAACTGGGCTACACCCCCGTTTACCTGCGCTACAACACCGGATTGCACACTTCCCAAAACGGCCATGAACTGGCCAAGATGTTGGAGCAGCTCGTAGCCCATTGGCCCGTACCGGTCGACGAACTCAGTGTGGTGGTGCACAGCATGGGCGGTCTGCTTATTCGCAGTGCGGTCTATTACGCACGCTTGGGCGCATTACACTGGCCAGACGCAGTCAAGAACATCGTCTTCTTGGGCACGCCCCACCATGGCGCCCCCCTGGAGCGCGCAGGCAACTGGGTCGACACCCTCTTGGGCAGCACGAGCTACAGCAAACCCTTTGCCAAATTAGGCCAGTTGCGCAGTGCGGGCATCACCGATTTGCGCTGGGGCAATGTGCTGGACGCCGATTGGCAGAAGCGCGACCGCTTCGCGCGCTCACCCGACCTGCGCCAGCCCCTGCAATTGCCCCATGGCATTACCTGCTTCACGGTGGCCGCAACTGCAGCACCTCACCGCAGCCCTATAGCAGACCGGCTGATTGGTGACGGGCTGGTGCCCCTTCCCAGTGCTTTGGGCCAGCATGATGATTCCAGGCGTAACTTATTTTTCCCCGAGTCGGCGCAAATGGTGCTGTACAACGCCCACCACATGGAATTACTCGACCGCCCGGAAGTCACCCGCCAGCTGTTGGCCTGGCTCGGCCCCGCCAAAGCACGATAGAACCCAGATCGTGCCTCTTGAAATCAAGGGTCTCGCCCATAATTGCAGGTTTCCCTTGGACCCGTGGTAGCGGGCCGTATTCCATAGATGAGGCATTTATACCCATGAGCAAGCAAACCCATTCATTCCAAGCCGAAGTTGCGCAACTGTTGCACCTGGTCACCCACTCGCTGTACTCCAACAAAGAGATTTTTCTGCGTGAGTTGATCTCCAACGCGTCAGACGCCTGCGACAAGCTGCGTTTTGAAGCCATCAACGACGGCGGCCTGTACGAGAGCGACTCTGAGCTCACGGTCAAAGTCACCTTGGACAAAGACGCCAAGACCCTGACCATCACCGACAACGGCATCGGCATGAGCACCCAAGAGGCCATCGACCACTTGGGCACCATTGCCAAGAGCGGCACCAAAGACTTCGTGAGCAAGCTCAGTGGTGACCAGAAGGCTGACTCCCAGTTAATTGGCCAGTTTGGCGTGGGCTTTTATTCGGGCTTTATCGTGGCCGACAAGATCACGGTTGAGTCGCGCCGTGCCGGCATGAAAGAGACCGAGGCTGTACGCTGGATCAGCGGCGGAGCTGGCGACTTTGAGGTCGAAGCCATCACCCGCCCCGCACGTGGCACCAGCGTCATCTTGCACCTGCGCGACGACTCTTTGGACTACGCCCAAAGCTGGAAGGTCAAGGGCATCATCAACAAATACTCGGACCACATCAGCCTGCCCATCCAGATGGAGAAGGAAGAGTGGAAAGACGGTGAGCTGATCAACGCCGCAGACGAGAACGGCGGCCGCCAGCCCGGCGGCATGGTCAAAACCGGTGAGTGGGAAACGGTCAACAAGGCCAACGCCATCTGGGCCCGCGCCAAGAAAGACATCAGCCAAGAGCAGTACGACGACTTCTACAAGCAAATCAGCCACGACTTTGAAGCGCCCCTGGCCCACACGCACAACCGCGTGGAAGGCAGCACCGAATACACCCAGTTGCTGTACATCCCCGGCAAAGCGCCCATGGACCTGTACAACCGCGAGAAGTCTGCCGGGGTCAAGCTCTACGTGAAACGCGTGTTCATCATGGACGACGCCGAAGCGCTGTTGCCCACCTACCTGCGCTTTGTCAAAGGCGTGGTCGACTCTGCCGACCTGCCCCTGAACGTATCACGCGAGCTGCTGCAAGAAAGCCGCGACGTCAAAGCCATCCGCGAAGGTTGCACCAAGCGTGTGCTGGGCATGCTGGAAGACTTGGCCAAGCATGACAAGGCGCCCGAAGCCGCTACCGAAGGGGCTGAAAAAGCCGCCGATGGCGTCTCCGACGTCCTCAGCGCAGAAGACAAGGCCGAGGCGGAGAAAAATGCGGGCAAATACACCAAGTTTTATTCCGAATTTGGTGCCGTGCTCAAAGAAGGCCTGGGCGAAGACTTTGCCAACAAAGAGCGTCTGGCCAAGCTTTTGCGTTTTGCCTCCAGCACCACCGACACGGTCAGCGTCAGTTTTGCCGACTACAAAGCCCGCATGAAAGAAGGCCAAGAAACCATCTACTACATCACCGCTGACAGCTTTGCCGCCGCCAAGAATAGTCCACAGCTCGAAGTGTTCAAGAAAAAGGGCATTGAAGTGCTCTTGATGACCGACCGCGTGGACGAGTGGGCCCTGAACTATGTGAACGAGTTCGACGGAACGCCGCTGCAAAGCGTGGCCAAAGGTGCGGTCGATTTGGGCACGCTGCAAGACGAGGATGAAAAGAAAGCGGCTGAAGAAGCGGCCGAAACCTTCAAACCCCTGCTGGCCAAACTCAAAGAGGCGCTCAAAGACAAGGCCGAAGACGTGCGCGTAACCACCCGCTTGGTCGACAGCCCCGCCTGTCTGGTGGTGCAAGACAACGGCATGAGCACCCAGCTGGCACGCATGCTCAAGCAAGCTGGACAAGCCGCCCCCGAAGTCAAACCGGTGCTGGAAGTGAACGCTGAGCACGCGCTGGTGAAAAAGCTCGACGGCTCGGTGCACTTCAACGACCTGGCACACATCCTGTTTGACCAGGCGCTCTTGGCTGAAGGCGGCATGCCGGCCGACCCGGCTGCTTATGTGAAGCGGGTGAATGCACTACTGGTGTGAAATTAAGCGCCAAATAGGGCTCTAGCCCTCGCAATCATTGCGCAGCCAGCTATCAAAATAATAGCTTCTTGCGTATCAAAAAAGCCCTGCAGTTGCACCAACTGGCAGGGCTTTTGCGTGGACGCTGGAGCCAATTAACCCGTCAAACGCGCCATCGCCTCTTGGTATTTGGCCGCCGTTTTGGCGATGATTTCATTGGGCACTCGCGGCGCAGGTGGGGTTTTGCTCCAAGGTTTTCCATCCACCTGGGCTTGCTCCAGCCAGTCCCGCACAAACTGCTTGTCGTAACTGGGTGGGTTGGTACCTTCCTGGTAACTTTCTTGGGGCCAAAAGCGCGACGAGTCAGGGGTGAGCACTTCGTCCATCAGGGTCAAGGTGCCATCGGTGTCCAAGCCAAATTCAAACTTGGTGTCGGCAATGATGATGCCTTTTTTCAAGGCCATGTCGCTGGCGGCTTTGTAGATGGCGATGCTGATGTCCCGAATACGGGTGGCCAGGTCCAGTCCAATCATCTCCACGGTTTGCTCGAAGGTGATGTTTTCATCGTGGTCGCCCACTGCGGCCTTGGCGGCCGGGGTGTAGATGGGCTCAGGCAATTTGGACGCATTTTTCAAGCCAGCGGGTAGTTTGACACCACAGACGGCGCCGTTTTCCTGGTATTCCTTCCAGCCGCTGCCTGCCAGGTAACCGCGCACCACCGCTTCCACCGGCAAAGGGCGCAGCCGTTTGACCAGCATGGAGCGACCAATCACTTGAGACACCTCTTCGGCCGTGACGACACTCTCAGGCGCCTCGCCCGTGAGGTGAATGGGGCACAGGTTCAAGCCTTTGGGGCCCAGCTTGTCGAACCAAAACAGCGCCATTTGCGTGAGTAATACGCCTTTGCCCGGAATAGGCTCGCCCATGATGACGTCAAAGGCACTCAGACGGTCGCTGGCCACCATCAGGATACGGTCATCACCCACGGCATAGTTGTCACGCACCTTGCCGCGCGCGAGCAAGGGCAAAGAAGTGAGGGCGGAGGTATGGAGGGTAGAAGTCATAGTCGGGAACAGGGAATCAAGGAATCAGCATTTCGCAATGAAAAAGGCCCGCTGAACGCCCAGCGAGCCTGAAAGGGTTCCCGTCGATTATCGCAAGGAACGGGGACCAAGGCCCCGAGGGCGCGCTATTGGCCCGACTACTGTACGGTCTGGGCCAGTTCACCACGCGCGTATTGGCCGGCCACCACCTGCAGGCTGTGGCCTTTGATCTTGGCCGCTTGGCCTTCGCAACCAAACTCGATGTAACGCTGCTTGCAGATCGCTTTGGCGCCTTCGCGTGCGGGCTTGAGCCACTCGCGGGCGTCAAACTTCTCAGGGTTTTCAAACAAGAACTTGCGCACGGCAGCAGTCATGGCCAAACGAATGTCGGTGTCGATGTTGATCTTGCGCACGCCAAATTTGATGGCTTTTTGAATCTCTTCGACTGGCACGCCGTAGGTTTCCTTCATCTTGCCGCCGTATTGGTTGATGATGGCCAACAGGTCTTGTGGCACGCTGCTGGAGCCGTGCATCACCAAATGGGTATTGGGGATGCGGCGGTTGATCTCTTTGATGCGCTCAATCGCCAAAATGTCGCCTGTGGGCTTGCGGGTGAACTTGTAGGCGCCGTGGCTGGTGCCGATGGCAATCGCCAGGGCATCGAGCTGGGTGCGCTTGACAAAGTCGGCGGCTTCTTCCGGGTCGGTCAGCATTTGCTCACGGGTCATGGTGGCGTCGGTGCCGTGGCCGTCTTCCTTGTCGCCCTTCATGGTTTCCAAAGAGCCCAGGCAACCTAACTCACCCTCGACCGTCACGCCAGTCGCGTGGGCCATATCGACCACCTTGCGGGTGACTTCCACGTTGTATTCGTAGCTGGCAATGGTTTTACCATCGCCCATCAAGGAGCCGTCCATCATCACCGAGCTAAAGCCCAGGTTAATGGCGCCTTGGCAGACTTCGGGGTTTTGGCCATGGTCTTGGTGCATGACCAAAGGGATGTTCGGGTACGCCTCAATGGCAGCAGAAATCAGGTGCTTGATAAAAGCCTCGCCTGCATACTTGCGTGCGCCCGCACTGGCTTGCAGAATGACCGGAGCACCCACCTCTTTGGCAGCCTCCATGACGGCCTGCACCTGCTCCAGGTTGTTCACATTAAAAGCCGGAATACCGTAACCATGGACCGCAGCGTGGTCCAACAATTCGCGCATGGAGACAAGTGCCATTTTTAGTTTCCCAGTAAGTTTAGCGTTTCAAAATTCCCTGGGGCTACCCCTTGGTAACCACTTGGTAACACGTACCGCCGGTTGATTTTAACGCGGGCAGTTTTCTGGGGCGACATCGCCCCGTCGCACTCACCCAACCCGGCAAATTTTCAGCATATTGCTGCCGCCGGGGGAACCCATGGGTTCGCCGCAGGTAATGGCATACACATCGCCGGTATGTACGATGCCGCGCGATTTAAGGTGGTTTTCTGCCTCATGCAACGCGGTGTCGCGGTCGCCGCTGGTGTCGATAAACAGGGGCCGCACATTGCGGTACATGGCCATCCTGCGCTGGGTGGCTACTTTGGATGTGAGCGCATAGATTGGCACGCGAATCAAATGGCGACTCATCCACAAGGCTGTGGAGCCGCTCGAAGTCATCGCCACAATCGCCTTTGCACCCAAATGGTGTGCGGTAAACAACGCGCCCATGGCAATCGTTTGGTCAATCCGCTTGAAGGTCTTGCCGGTGAAATCCGCCTCGAGCTCGAAGTCTTCATGCGCTTCGGCCGCGTGGCAAATTTTTGCCATTTCGACAATGGTCTCTAAGGGATACTTACCCGCTGCCGTTTCCGCCGACAGCATGACCGCATCGGTCCCATCTAGCACCGCATTGGCCACGTCGCTGACTTCGGCGCGGGTGGGCACCGGGTTGGTGATCATGGACTCCATCATCTGGGTCGCAGTAATCACAAACCGGTCGTTCTCTCGGGCTAGCTTAATCATGCGTTTTTGCAAGCCCGGCACGATGGCGTTGCCCACTTCCACGGCCAAGTCACCCCGCGCCACCATGATGCCGTCGCTGGCCAGCAATATCTCTTCTAGACGAGGAATCGCCTCGGCCCGCTCGATTTTGGCGATCAAACCGGGTTTGTGGTTGTATTCGGCTGCCGCCACATTACACAACTGGCGCGCCATTTCCATGTCGGTCGCGTTTTTGGGGAAACTCACCGCCACATAGTCAGCCTGAAAACTCATCGCCGTGCGGATATCGTCCATGTCCTTGGCCGTCAACGCAGGGGCGCTCAGGCCACCGCCTTTTTTGTTAATACCTTTGTTGTTGGACAATTCACCACCAAGCTTGACCGTGGTGTGTACCTGCTCGCCTTTGACCGCGTCGACCGTGATTTCAATCAGCCCGTCGTTGAGCAGCAAGATGTCGCCGGCTTTGACTTCTTGGGGCAAGGCTTTGTAGTCCAAGCCCACCACATCAATGTCGCCCAGCTCGGTGCGCGCAGCATCGAGCACAAACTTTTGGCCAGGCTCTAGGAACACCTTGCCTTGCGCAAACTTGCCGACCCGAATCTTGGGCCCCTGCAGGTCGGCCATGATGGCGACTTCTCGCCCCGCACGGTGCGCCGCTTCGCGCACCAGTTTTGCGCGGTTGATGTGGTCTTGGGCGGTGCCATGGCTGAAATTCAATCGCACCACATTGACCCCGGCGCGAATCATCTTTTCAAGCAAATCCGGATCGCTCGAAGCGGGTCCCAGGGTTGCAACAATTTTGGTGGCGCGACTTGACATAAAACAGATTCCTCCAGGATGGACTTGCATTCTCACACGGTTCGACACGCGGCGTTGGTATTCGGGCACCGCGAGGTATGCGCAGTTGATTGGGGTATCGACCATAGGGATCGCTTTACCGGATTGGCAGCCACCCCAAGCTATGGTTGAATGAAAGAAAATTCCATCAGCCAACCCGGTTCACCCACTTTGCCATGGCCCATTCCGACAACGCCGCCACCAACCTGCCAGACGACGCCCAGGGCAACCCCAGGATTCTGGTGGTCGACGACCAGGCCAGTAATATTCAACTGATGTACCAAGCCTTGGACGGCGACTACCAGATACTCATGGCCACCAGTGGTGCGCAAGCCTTATCGATCTGCAAAGAAAACTCCCCCGACCTGGTATTGCTCGACGTCGTCATGCCTGGAATGGATGGTTTTGAGGTCTGTCGCCAGCTCAAGGCCGACCAAGCCACGCGCGCAATTCCGGTGATCCTGGTCACAGCCCACGCCGACGCCGCGCAAGAGACCCATGCCTTGAGTATGGGCGCGGTGGACGTTATTTCCAAACCCATTAACCCAGCCATGGTTCGGGCACGGGTCACAACGCAGCTCACGTTGCGTTTCCAGTCTGATCTGCTGCGCAAGCTGGTTTTCCTAGACGGATTGTCTGGCGTCTACAACCGGCGCTACTTTGACCAGCAGTTGCCCATCGAATGGGCCCGCTCCAGTCGCAACAACTCCCATTTATCGCTGCTCATGGCGGATGTGGACTTTTTCAAACGCTACAACGACCGCTATGGTCACCAAGCGGGCGACGACTGCTTGCGCCGCATTGCCGGAGCCATCAAGGTCTGCCTGAAACGCCCGGCGGACCTGGTGGCCCGCTACGGCGGCGAGGAATTCGCCTGCCTACTGCCCGACACCGCCCACACCGACGCCTTAGCGCTGGCAAAAGAACTGGAAGCGCGGGTGCGCAGCTTGCGCATCAAGCACGAACACTCAGCGGTGGACGCTTTCTCGACCGTCAGTGTGGGCGTGTCGACCCGATCGTCCGCGTCCGCAGGCAATATCGCGGCCTGGGTGGGGGTGGCAGACGCCCAACTGGCCTTGGCTAAACAAACTGGGCGGGGCCGCGTTTGTGGCCAGGTGTTCTAAATGCCATACCGCACAGCCGCTGCACCGCCCCTGGGGAAACCCTTTATGGACCGCGGGCAACAGAAAGCAAGTATTTCTATTGCACGGAATCGGCAAGCCCGCCATACTTGATCTTTAATAATATCCAACCCGCATGATGCTCGAATGATTGTTTAAGCTAATTCAATGAACGCAAGCAACGAGTCCCGTCTCATCCTCCTGATGGACCAACTGGTCTTATTGAGCAGCGTTCGTGAGCGCGATGCTTTGTTGCGGCATTTGACAGCGGCCCTGCTTGAAGCGATTGACGCCGAGGTCGTGGATATATTCGGTTTGGTGCTGGATGAAAACCGCCATTTTTGGCTGCACCTGACCCAGGCGAGCCGGGGCAGTGAAACCCGTGTGGTCTCTGACACCCTGCACGCCGACAGCACCAATTTGCAGGCCATTGACGAAGTCCCTGAACGCAAGCGTTGTGTGGACAACACCACTGTGGTCGCATCCACTACGGCGGACCCGGCGGCCGGCTTCCTCACACGCTTCCCCATCATGTTGGCGGGCGGGACTTTCCCCTGGGGCGTTGCCGAGGTTCGGTCTACGCACCTGCTTGAAGCACTGGACACCGGTGCGGCGACCCGGTTGATCAGCATGTACGCCAACATCCTGGAGATGCTGGACTACAGTGAGCGCGACGCACTGACGGGGCTGTGGAACCGCAAGTCCTTTGACGATTTGTTTTACAAGGCTATTTCTCCGACGGAGCCCGAAGCGGCGCTGGCCCCCGAAGAAGAAAAACGCGCGCTACCCACAGCCGCCCGCTTTTGGCTGGCCATGGTCGACATCGACCACTTTAAATTGGTGAACGACAACTACGGCCATCTGATCGGCGACGAGGTTTTGCTGCTGGTGGCCCAGCTATTGAAAGGCTCGTTCAGAGCCCATGACCGTGTGTACCGTTTTGGCGGTGAAGAATTTATGGTCATGCTGCGCTGCGACGACCACGACGCCGCCAATGCGGCTCTGGAGCGTTTTCGCGCCCGCATGGAAGGCCATGACTTTCCGCAAGCTGGCCGTATTACCGCCAGCGTGGGTTTCACCGAAATTCAAGCCTCCGACTCGCCCAATGTGGCCTGCGAGCGGGCGGACAAGGCGGTGTACTACGCCAAGCGTAATGGCCGCAATCAGGTCTGCAGCGAGGCCGATTTGGTCAAACGCGGTTTGCTGACCACCGAGGTCATTGTCGGCGACATGGAGCTGTTCTGATTCTTAGTCAAATCAGGCTCCAGCCCTCGCCGATACTGCGCAAGCAGCTACCCTATCAATAGCAAATCAGCCCGCTGCGCGGCGCTCTAGCACCTCAAACGCGGGCAGTGTTTTGCCCTCCAGCACTTCCAAAAATGCGCCGCCGCCGGTCGAAATGTAGCTGACCTGCTTTTCAATACCGTATTTGGCAATGGCAGCCAAAGTGTCACCACCGCCTGCGATCGAAAACGCGTTGGACTGGGCAATCGCTTGCGCAATCACTTTGGTGCCGTTCTCGAACGCGGCAAACTCAAACACGCCCACCGGCCCGTTCCACACAATCGTGCCCGCCGCCTTCAACTGGATTGCCAGCAATTGCGCGGTTTGCGGGCCAATGTCCAAAATGAGATCGTCATCGGCCACGTCCGCAGCTGCCTTGACGGTCGCGGGGGCATCGGCCGCAAAAGCTTTGGCGGTCACTACATCGGTCGGAATGGGCACCGCAGCGCCACGGGCTTTCATGGCTTCGATTACGGCACGGGCTTCGTCCAGCAAACCCGGCTCAGCCAGGCTTTTGCCAATTTTTAACCCTGCAGCCAACATAAAAGTGTTGGCGATACCGCCGCCCACAATCAATTGGTCCACCTTGTCGGCCAGACTGCGTAAAATCGTCAGCTTGGTGGACACTTTGGAGCCTGCCACGATGGCGACCAAAGGGCGCTTGGGTGCGAACAATGCTTTGGAAATGGCGTCCATCTCCGCTGCCAGCAGCGGGCCGGCGCAGGCCACGGGTGCATATTGGGCGATGCCGTAGGTGCTGGCTTCGGCCCGGTGCGCGGTGCCAAAGGCATCGTGTACAAAAATGTCGCACAGCGCAGCCATCTTGCGCGCCAAGGTTTCGTCGTTTTTCTTCTCGCCCTTGTTGACGCGGCAGTTTTCCAGCAGCACCAGTTGGCCAAGGACCAGGGGCTTGCCGTCCAGTTGCACGCCGTTCACCCAGTCGCTAACCAGCGGCACTGGCCGACCCAAGAGCTCTGCCATACGGTGCGCTACCGGGGCCAGGGAATCGGCGGGGGTAAACGCCCCTTCGGTCGGCCGCCCTAAGTGCGACGTCACCATGACTGCCGCTCCCGCATCCAGTGCCATCTGAATACACGGGATACTCGCGCGGATGCGGGTGTCCTCGGTGATGTGCCCGGCATCGTCTTGGGGTACGTTCAGGTCCGCGCGGATAAAAACCCGTTTGCCGGAAACCTTGCCTTGGGCACAAAGGTCGGAAAAGCGAATGGCAGTCATGAAAAACCCTCAGTGAAAATGGATGCGATTGTAAAAGCGCCGTTTCGGACTAGGGCGCCGGGGCAGGCGTGACCTGCATACCCACGCGCAGGTCAAAACCCCGCACAAAGTCGGCAGCGGCCAGCCGTTTGCCCCCAGGGCGCTGCAGTTCAGTGAGTAGCACTACAGAATCGATAGCAGCAACACCAATACCTTCGATGGCTAGCGACACAATAGTGCCTACACCAAAAATGTTGGGCGCAGGCACAGCGCTCCCCAGCGTTGCCGCCCAGACTTTGATGGTCTCGCCCGCAAGCACCATGGTGGCGCCGGGAAAAGGGTTAAAAGCCCGCACGCGGCGCACTATTGTTGCCGCGTCCTGTGTCCAATCAATGGCGGCCTCTTGTTTTTCAATTTTCTGGGCATAGGTCACGCCATCAATGGCTTGCGCACGCGCAGGCAGCGCCCCGGCTTCTGCCAAGTCCAATGCCCGCACTACCATGTCCGCCCCCAAGTCGGCCAAGCGATCATGCAAAGTCGCCGTGGTGTCAGTCGAATGGATGTCGACCTGCTCCATCAGCAAGGCATCACCGGTATCGAGCCCAGCGTCCATTTGCATGATGGTGATGCCGGTGTGGGTGTCACCTGCCTCGATCGCCCGGTGGATGGGCGCTGCGCCCCGCCAGCGTGGCAACAAGGAACCATGGATGTTGATACACCCCAACTGGCGGGGCGCTTGGCGCATGGCATCCAAAACCCATTGCGGCAAGATCAGGCCATAGGCGGCCACTACCATTGCATCGGCCTTGGCATCGGCAATGGCCTGGCGTGCAGCCGCAGCGTCTTGTGGGTATTTGCCGTCTAAGCGCAGGCTACGGGGCTGGGCCAATGCAATCGCATGGTCCAGTGCAAACTGCTTGACGGGCGAAGCCTGCAGCTTCATACCGCGTCCGGCCGGACGGTCGGGCTGGGTCAGCACCAGCGCAATGGTGTGACCGTGCGCGTGCAGGCGCTCCAGCGCGGCGCGGGCGAATTCTGGTGTGCCGCAAAAAATTAGCCTCACCGTGCTTCCTCACGCTGGGCTTTGAGCATCTTGGACTTAATACGGTTGCGCTTGAGCGGTGACAGGTATTCCACAAACACTTTGCCCAGCAAATGGTCCATCTCATGTTGAATACACACTGCTAACAAGTCCTCAGCCTCGATGACACGCACCGCCCCACTGAGGTCCTGGGCCTTTACATGCACGGCGTCAAAGCGTTCGACGCCGTCATAGATGCCGGGGACAGACAGACACCCCTCTTCGTTAAGGTGGGTCTGGGGACTGGTCCAAATCAGTTCAGGGTTGATGAGCACCAGGGGTGCATCACGTTCATCCGAGATATCAATGACGATCACACGCACATGCACGTCCACCTGCGTCGCGGCCAGGCCGATGCCTTTGGCCTCGTACATGGTTTCTAGCAGGTCGGCAATGAGAGCGTGGATACCTGCGTCGACTGCTGCCACGGGTTTGGCAACTTTGTGCAAACGGGGATCGGGAAAACACAAAATGGGAAGTAGCGCCATATTCTTACTGGATTGGTGTTTGGGCGTGCGCGCCATATGCGCTGCGGACGGTTCCGCACCGTGCCCGATATGTGGGTATTTTCGCCACTTTTGGCCCATGTGACGCGCTCAGACCGCCAAATACGTTGCCGAATCAAGGCCTTGGGCGCAAAATCGCGCGTAACTTATCACGTTATTCCACCGGGATGCAATAGAACATGAAGACACATTCATTGGCACACTCCGCCCTGTCCGTCGCGATACTGGCCGCACTGACCAGCACCGTGGTGTGCACCGCCGCCTTCGCGCAGAACTATCCCATCTCTGCCGCCCAGCGGGACACGGCCAACCAAGTGGCGCAAAAAGGTATCCCCTTAAGCGAACTCGCTGCCAATGCACCCGACTCTTACACCGTGAAGCGTGGTGACACCCTGTGGGCGATCTCCAAACTGTTTCTCAAGAGCCCCTGGCGCTGGCCGGAGTTGTGGGGCATGAATATCAGCCAGATCAAAAATCCGCACCTCATCTACCCTGGGCAGCATTTGGTATTGGAGCGCAGCAACGGCATGGCCACGTTGCGGGTCGGCGAGTCCGCAGTCATTAACGAATCGGATAACACGGTTCGCGTATCGCCCCGCATTCGTGTCGAGGCCCTGCCCAGCTTGGCTTTACCCACCCTGCAGGCCAACATCATTGAAGCCTTTTTGGCCGAACCCATCATCGTGGATGAATCGGGCCTGAAGGCGGCGCCGCGTATTGTTTCCACCCAAGAAAACCGCGTGCTGCTGGCGCGCGGCGACCGCGCCTACGCCCGCGGCGAAGACGGCACGCCCTTGCTCGATGACCAAGGACACCAGCAGATGTTCCGCGTTTTCCGCGACGCCACCCCACTCAAAGACCCAACCACCGGGGAGGTGCTGGGCTATGAGGCACAGTACGTTGGCAAAGCCGCCTTGGCTGCCGGAGAGACGACAGCCCAGGTTGAAAATGCAGACGGAAGCGAGACCACAGCCATTGTGCCGGCCACCATCGACATTGTGGCCGCCAAAGAAGAAATGCGAGTGGGTGACCGCTTGCTACCCGAACCACCGCGCCAGTTGGTGAGTTATGTCCCGCATGCCCCTACCGGCAAGGTGGATGGGCGCATCGTCTCGGTCTATGGCAGCGCCGTGGTTAATGCCGCACAAAACCAGATTGTGTCCATCAACAAAGGTACCCGCGATGGTATTGAAGTCGGGCATGTAATGGCCATTTTGAAAGATGGTGCGCGCATCGTTGACAAAACGGACCCCTCACATCCCCTGCTAAAGCTGCCCGACGAACGCAATGGCTTGCTGATGGTGTTTCGCACCTTTGACCGCCTGTCGTACGCCCTGATCCTCGAGATCACCGACGGCGTGCGCGTTGGCGACCGGTTCACCACGCCGCGCTAATCGGTCTCACACCGCCTGTTTGCATGGAGCGTGATGAACTCGCAGCGTGGCTGCGCCTGCAGCTCACCCCCGGCGTCGGCAATGAAACCGCACGTCGGCTACTGGCCGCCTTTGGCTTGCCCGAGCAGGTTTTTGTACAAAGTGCCGCCGCACTAGGCCAGATTGTCAGTAGCAACCAGCGCGCAGCACTGCAAAACGAGCCGCCCGAATGGGCCGCCTTGCTGGATACCACCTGGGACTGGTTGCAGGCCGACCCCGACGGTCGGCGTGTGCTGCCCTTAGGCGACGTCTGCTACCCGGCCTCGCTTTTAAACATGGAAGACCCCCCACTGCTGCTGTACGCCATGGGCACGCAGCAGGCTTGGTTGGCCGACGGTCTGGCGCAGTGCGCCCAACGCAGCGTCGCAATTGTTGGCAGCCGCAACCCGACTGCACAAGGTGCGCTCAATGCACGGCAGTTTGCCCATGCGCTGGCGCAATCGGGGTTGACGGTTGTGTCTGGTTTGGCGCTGGGGGTCGATGGTGCCGCGCACGAAGGCGCACTTGATGGCGCGCCACTCGGGCAACTTGCCACCATTGCCGTTGTGGGCACGGGCCTGGACCGGGTGTATCCACGCCAGCACCGCGACTTGGCCCACCGTATCGCGCAGCGTGGCGTGCTGATCAGCGAATACCCGCTGGGCACACCACCACTGTCAGCCAATTTCCCAAGGCGCAACCGCATCATTGCGGGCCTTAGCCAGGGCACCCTGGTGGTAGAGGCCGCGCTGCAATCGGGTTCGCTCATTACGGCGCGTTTGGCCTCCGAGCAAGGCAAAGACGTTTTTGCCATTCCAGGCTCCATCCACGCCACACAGGCCAAAGGTTGCCACGCTTTGATCAAACAAGGCGCCAAACTGGTGGAAAGTGCGCAAGACATACTCGAAGAGTGGCCTGTTGGTGTACTTACCACCCTTGCCGCCTCCAGCACCACAGTGCCGTCAGTTGGCGCGCAAGCGCCTGCGGTTGAGGCACCTGAAGACAGCCTTTTGGCGGCACTGGGCTTCGATCCAACGGGGCTAGACGCCTTGCTGGCACGCACTGGCCTGGCCACCGCCACATTGCAAGCGCGCCTCATGGAGCTAGAAATTAACGGGCAGGTTGCACGCCTGCCTGGCGGGTTGTTCCAGCGCTTGGCTCGGGCTTGACCCACGCAGCCGCCCGGGCTGCACCCCCTCAAAGCCCAGAATTAAGGGGAAAGTTCGGCGGCTGCAAGTTGGCCTGATTTTCTGCGTTATATTGGGTCCATGTTTGAAGTACTTGTCTTCGTTTACGAAAACTATTTCACCGGCGACAGCTGTCCGGAACCCGCCCAGCTGGAGCGCAAGCTCAGCGCGGTAGGGTTCGAGTCAGACGAAATTGCCGATGCGATCACTTGGCTCAAAGGGCTTAATGCGGCTTCGCGCGGTTCAGTCCGCACCGGCTCCGCTGCCACGACGCAGACCAGTTTGCCCGAGCCATGGGTGCGTGAGCCCTCGGCAAACAGTCTGCGCATCTATACGGCCCATGAATGGGGCCACCTGGGAGCGCAGTGCATTGGGTTCATTTGCTTTATGGAGTCTGCTGGTGTGCTGCCAGCGCCCATGCGCGAGGTAGTGATTGACCGCTGCATGGCGGCACCGGGGTCGCCCGTGACCCTGGACGACTTAAAAACTATTATTTTGATGGTGTATTGGAGCTTTGGCGAAGAGCCTGATGCACTGGTACTCGACGAACTCTGTGACGACCCGGCCGACCGGGTCGCACACTAAACCCTTCAGGCCAGCAGGCGCTCGGGGTTGGCCTCTAGCTTGGCCATGGCGTCACGGGTTGCCCGCACGGTGAGTGTTTCTTCCTCTTGCGGCACCAACAGGCCTGCTTGCAAATAGGCCGCCAAGCGCCCCGCCTGAATCAGGAAGCTCTTGCCGGAGGTGGATGCAAACAAGTTGAGGTGTTTGCGATCACTGCGCCACGCAAACTGCACTTGGGTGACCTGCTTGTTGTGGTCCAACGTGAACCACGACCCGGTTTGCAACTCTTGCGCCCACGCCAGCATGGCTGTGGTGGGTTTGGAGCCACCATTGGCAACCACCTCAATAGCGGAAGCATCGATGCCCAGCATCATCTCGATGCTTTCCGCATCCAGGGGCAAATCGCCCATACCATCTTCCGAGACAAAGTCTTCCAGGTTGCCCAGACGCTGCGCCATGGCATCAATCTGGGCCTGCGGTATCGCATGGGTCTTGGACAAGAAAGCGTCCGCCAAGGTATCACTTACTGTTTTTACATGTTTTTCTTGCTCCGAGGGCGGTATAGCCAACAGGGTCATGCCTGTGCGCAAACGCAGCAAGAGGTTGGGTAAATCCTGGATAACCCGCGCACGGTCCGCCCGATTGGGCTTGGCACTCGCCGCCCACACCAAATCGGCGGCCGACTTCTTCAATGAGAGCGTTTCCGCATGTTGGGGCCCTTTGCGCACCGCAGCGACGGCCAAAACCTCCGCCCACACCTTGAACAGATAGTCCCGAATTTCGTCGCGCACCGGCATGTTCTTGAGCATGTTGCGCATCTCAATGGTGTATTGGATGGTGAGCGTTTCTTTTTGCTCAACCTGCTGCGCAACGCTAACTACTTTTTTGGCGCCGCCTTTTTCGGTGAGGAACTTGGCCAGGAACTTCTGAAACTCTTCGTAAACAATCTGGTAGACCTTTTTACCCGTCTCCGGGTACTGTTCTACCACCTGCACAATCCGCCTTATTTCCAGCTCCATGGGTTTGCCATGGACGTCAGACGAGTCAAAACCCATCACACACGAACCCATTCGGTCAATCAGCATACGGGCAGGGTGGGTGGTGGTACCCAAAAAGTCCGGGTCTTCCAGCGCCACGCGTAAAACAGGCATTTGCAAACGGGCAAACCACACCCGAATACCCGGAGGAATACGGTCTTCGGCCAAAATGGCCTGAAACATCAGGGCCACGATCTCAATAGTCGCTTTTTCGCCCTTGGTTTCGGCTTTCTTCTTCAGCGTATCGGTTTTTTCTCGCAGGTCGCCAGCGACACGCGCGACCCCTGCAGGGCTGTAATCTTCGTAGAGGGTTCCACCCGACGCGTACTGTGGCACCTGACCTGCACGGGGCGGCGCCAACGCCGCAACCAGTGCGGGTGACGGTCCTTGACCCATCGGTGCGCCCAACTCACCCCCGCCCTGGCTGGCGAACAAGCGACGGATCTGGCCAATGACACCCTGGGCCCGACTGCGGGCGCGCGCCAAAGGCGTGTTATGGGTCATCATGCGGGTCTCGTCGGCAGCGCCATAACTGGCATGGGGCATGCTGTGCCCCCCCGTTGGCTGCCGCCAAAACGGTGGAGGTGTCGAAGCGGGCATTTGCCCGGGTGCTGTCAGTGCCTCTTGGGATGCATCCTGCGCACCGGCGCCCCGACCCTCTCCAAAAGCACCTGCACGGGGTGCAGAGCCTGCCCCCGTCGGTCCTGCCGCATACGCCCCCCCCGGCGTTGTATGCCCACCCTGCGAATACCCGCCCGGCTGGGTGTAGGCTCCGCCCAAATCACTGCGTCCACTGGGCCCGCCATCGGCCAACGGGCCGATGTCAGTCGGCGCTGCCGGACCCGCACGCGACGCAGCCCGGCGCACAGGCGCTTTGACCCGGTCTTTGAGTTCAATGGTGGGCAAAACGCCTTTTTTGATGAGTATGTCGTTGACATTAGCGTAGGCGATTTTGAGCCGCTCAATCATCAACTTTTGTACCTCGTCCATGACCATGGCCCAGGAGTCCGGTGCCATGCCGGAGCCAGCCCACTGCTCCACCATCAAAAGGACCAGAACCTCTGGGCGAAAAATATCGTGCCCTGCCAATTCGTCAGCACCCTCTAGGAAACGAATTCGTACGCGCAAATCGTCGAGCTGGACGTTGACCTTTTCAACCACCGCAATCACCATGCGCGAGGCCAAAATTTTGTTCTCGACAACTTCGGTGCCTACCAGTTCCAAACCGCCCGCTTCGGCCTTGGCCGCAGCTTTCGCTTTTTTGTCTTTATTGGGCGGCTCTAGGCATTCGCGCCAAGCCACCATGGTTGCATCCAACCAACGGGGGCGGGCCACTTTATACGCCATCCAGGTGTCGCGGCGGCTTTGGTTCTCGCGCGCGCTGGTCGGCTCGTCCATCAAAACGGTAAGCCGGTCCATCACCGCGCCGCCAACCTCCACCATGGCCCGGCCCATTTCAGCGACAAATCGTTCGCGTACGGCTTTGGCCAATTGCAAGCGCGGGGACAGAGCGGGAGGGGTGGCCATAGCTATCGCATCTTAGACGGTTGCTCCCGCATTGGGGTCGTTGGGGTCATGCTCCTTTTTGGCAGGCCCCCTAACCAAATCCTCACGCTGGATGCCCAGCCACCTCGCAATGGCCGCAGCCACAAAGACTGACGAGTAAATGCCGAACAGAATACCAATGGTCAGCGCCAGCGCAAAGTAATGCAGCGTAGCCCCACCAAACAGCAACATGGACAAAACCATCAACTGGGTGCAGCCATGGGTAATGATGGTGCGGCTGATGGTGGAGGTGATCGCGTTGTCGATGATTTGTGTGGTGTTCATCTTGCGGTAGCGGCGGAAATTCTCCCGAATACGGTCGAAAATAACAACCGATTCATTGACGGAATACCCCAACACCGCCAGCACCGCTGCCAGCACCGGGAGCGAAAACTCCCACTGGAAAAACGCAAAAAATCCCAAAATGATCACCACGTCGTGCAAGTTGGCAATGATGGCCGCAACCGCAAACTTCCACTCAAAACGAATGGCCAAGTACACCATGATGCCAACGATGACAGACGCCAGGGCCTTGAGGCCATCGGTGGCCAACTCGTCGCCCACCTGGGGGCCCACAAACTCAGTGCGGCGCAAAGTGACCACCTCGGCACCGTTGGCCGCCTGACAAAGCGATTTGCCTTCCAACTTGGGATCGGCCTGCATGGCGCCGCCAGCCGCTTCACACAAACCGGCCATGACGATTTCACTTTGCTTGCTCGATGTGCTGCCTTTTTGTACTGGCATGCGGATCAGCACATCTTGCGTGGTACCAAAATTTTGCACCTGTACATCGGCCAAGCCCAACGACTCCACTTTGGTGCGGATGGCGCCGATATCTGCCGCCTGGGAGTAGTTGACTTCCATCAGCGTGCCGCCGGTGAACTCCACCGACAAATGCAGGCCGCGTGAGAACAAGAAAAAGACCGCCGCCAAAAACGTAATAAACGAGATCAGATTGAACACCAGCGCATGCCGCATGAACGGAATGTCGCGGTGGATTTTGAAAAATTCCATGGTTGCTCCCTTTAGTTTGTCGTGACCTGACTGCCAGAGTCAGGCCGCCAAACTGTCCCAATAGACACTGTTTTTAATTTCTTTTGTCGCCCGTACCATAAATTTACCACGCCACGGGAAAAGAAAACACCCGAGAACATGCTGGTCAAAATGCCCAAGCAGTGCACCACCGCAAAACCGCGCACCGGGCCCGAGCCGAAGGCCAACAATGCCAGACCTGCAATCAACGTGGTGACGTTGGAGTCAATGATGGTGGCCCACGCACGGTCATAACCGGCATGAATCGCCGCCTGGGGTGAGGCGCCATTGCGCAGTTCTTCACGCACCCGCTCGTTGATCAGTACGTTGGCGTCAATCGCCATACCCAACACCAGCGCCATCGCCGCCATACCCGGCAGCGTCAAGGTGGCCTGAATCATGGACAAAACCGCCACCAACAGCAGCAGGTTAAACGCCAGCGAGATGCTGGAGATCACACCAAACAGCATGTAGTAAAAACACATAAAAACGACTACGGCCAAGAAGCCCCAGGCCACGCTGTGGAATCCTTTGGCAATGTTGTCAGCACCCAAGGTGGGGCCAATAGTGCGTTCTTCGATGATTTCCATCGGCGCCGCCAGCGATCCAGAACGCAAAAGCAGCGCCGTTTCCGCCGCTTCCGTCGTGGTCATGGCGCCCGAAATTTGCACCCGACCGCCGCCAATTTCTGCACGGATGACCGGTGCGGTCACCACCTCACCCTTGCCTTTTTCAAACAGCAAAATCGCCATGCGTTTACCAATGTTGTCACGGGTCACGTCACGGAAGATGCGAGAACCTTTGGCATCGAGCGAAAGGTTGACGGTAGGCTCTTGCGTCTGGCTGTCAAAACCGGGCTGGGCGTCGGTCAAGCTGTCACCTGTCAGAATGACCTGCTTCTTCACAATCACCGCCATGCCATTGTGATCAGAAAAACGCTCGGAACCAAAGGGCACTGCGCCAGTTCCCAACTCGGCAGCGCGGGCCTCGCTGCCTTCGTCCACCATGCGAATTTCTAGGGTGGCGGTGCGGCCGATCAACTTCTTGGCGCCCGCTACATCCTGCACGCCGGGCAACTGCACCACAATGCGGTCCAGGCCCTGCTGCTGAATCACTGGCTCAGCCACACCAAACTCGTTGATCCGGTTGTGCAAAGTGGTGATGTTCTGCTTAATCGCCTGGTCTTGTACTGCGCGGGCGACGGCTGGCTTGATGGAAGCCACCAGTTTCAATTCAGCGCCGTCCGCTGACTCGACCACGGTCAAATCACCAAACTGGTCTTGCAACACCCGTTTGGCGGCTTCTGCGGAAGCGGGGTCACGAAAACGGATCTCAATGGTTTGTCCATTGCGGCTAATGCCGCTGTGGCGGACATTCTTCTCACGCAGAACCACACGAATGTCGCCCGCCAAGGATTCCGCCTTTTTGCTCAGTGCGGCCTGCATGTCTACCTGCAGCATGAAGTGCACACCGCCACGCAAGTCCAGCCCCAGGTACATGGGTGAGGCGCGCATCGCAGTCAGCCATGCAGGAGAGCGCGGCAGCAAATTGAGCGCCACCACGAAGTCTGGATTATCCGGGTTGGTGTTGAGGGCCTTTTGGATCGCGTCTTTAGCCGAGAGCTGTACATCGGTGCCATCAAAACGAACCTTGATCGACGTGCCGTCCATGCCAATCGCATTGGCGGCAATACCGGCTGCTTTGAGGGCCTCTTCCACACGGGTCATAGCCAACGAGTCGATTTTGACGCCCGAGCGAGCGGAAGAAATCTGAACCGCCGGCGCTTCGCCAAACAAATTTGGCAAAGCGTACAAGCCGCCCACCACGAGCGCGATCAATAGGATCGCATATTTCCATAAAGGGTAACGGTTCATGATCGCGCCAAGGTTCGGTGATAGACGAAAAACTTACTTGATGCTGCCTTTGGGAAGCACCTGCACCACCGCACTGCGCTGAATCTGGATTTCAACCCCGTTGGCCACTTCCAGGACCAAAAAGGTGTCGCCTATCTTGGCCACTTTACCCAACACACCACCGACGGTCACGATTTCATCGCCCTTGGCGACCGCCTCAATCATGGCCTTGTGTTCTTTTTGCTTCTTCATTTGGGGACGGATCATGATGAAGTACAGCACCACAAACATCAGCACCAAAGGCAGCATGCCCATTAACGATGACTGGATATCTCCACCAGCAGCAGCAGGGGCGGTTTGGGCAAAAGCAGACGAAATAAACACAGGCAAACTCCAGATAACAAGAAGAGAAGGCGCAGGCGCACCACGGCGCACACAGGCGAGAAACCCGCCATTGTAAGCGCCGCATTTTTGGTGCAGGCTCAATCACACCCCCTGCAGCAAGGCTTTATCAAAGCTTCACAAAGCAGGGGCCACACCCGCTTGTTCGAATTGCGCCAGCCGCTCCACCCACTGCACACGCGCCGCCTGCAGATGGCGGGTTTTGACAGGGCCATAGCCCCGAATGTGCTCCGGCACGCGGGCAAAGGCCGCAGCCGGGGCACGATTGGCCTGGGTCAGCCGCGGCAGCATGGACAGAACAGCCTGCTCGTACTCCTGTACCAAGGCCCGCTCTGTGCGCCGCTCGGCGGTGTAGCCAAATACGTCCAGCGGGCCGCCGCGCAAGACCTTGAACGGTGCGAGCAGGCGAAAGGCCGTTTGTATCCAGGGGCCAAAGCGGCGTTTTTGCAACACACCATCTACGTTTTGGGGCGACAACAAGGGTGGCGCCAGGTGGTAGTGCAGGGTGAAGTCGCCCTCAAACTGGGCCTGGATTGCGGCCAAAAAGGACGCGTCGGTGTGCAGCCGGGCCACTTCATACTCGTCCTTGTAGGCCATGAGTTTGAACAGGTAGCGGGCAACCGCCTGCGTCAGCGGCAGCGTATTGACACCGGGTTTGGTGGGAGCAACACCATCCTTATCCACACCAGCGCCCAGAGCCTCCTCGGCACAGCGAACCTGCGCCACCACCGCTGCATAGTGGCGTGCATAGGCCGCGTTCTGGTAATCGGTCAAATACGCAACCCGCGTTTGCACCATAGCCTCTAGCGTCTGCTTAGGCGGAGCAATCCAGTTCACTACCTGGCCCGGGTTCAACCCGTCTTGCATGGCATTGGGGTTCTGCGCCGCGTGGCGGCCCCATTCAAAGGCGGCGGTGTTGCGCTCCACCGCTACTGCGTTGAGCACAATGGCCTGCAAAATGGAGGCGCGTTGCAGCGGAATCCAACCTTTTTGCCACGCAAAACCCAGCATCACGGCATTGGTGTAAATGCTGTCGCCCATGATCTGGTTGGCAATGGCGTCGGCGTCCAGCGTGCCTAGGCCATCGTCGCCCACCGCCTTGGCAATTTCTGCCAGACACGCTTGGGCCGGATTGGCCCAGTCGGCATGGGTTACAAACGCTGCGGTGGGTGCGGTGTGGGTGTTCAGTGCCACATGGGTGCGGCCTTTCCACATGCGCATCACCGTTTCTTTACCCGCCACCACGATGGAGTCGCAGCCAATGACCAAATCGGCGCCCGCCATGCTCACCCGCGTGGTGCGAATGGCCTCTTGGGTGTTTGCGATGAGGACATGGCTCCAAGTAGCGCCACCTTTTTGCGCCAAGCCACCAGCATCTTGGGTCACGATGCCTTTGCCCTCCAGATGCGCTGCAAACCCCAGAATCTGGCCAATGGTGATAACCCCGGTGCCGCCAACACCGGCCACGATGATGCCCCACACGCCGTGCTGTGCGCGCTCAGCCACACATGCGTCACCCGTCAAGCCCGGCAGGCACGGTTCTGGCAGTGGCCCCAGGTCGATTGGTAGCGCAAGCAAGGGTTGGTTTTTGGCGCGCAGGCGTCCGCCCTCGACCGTTACAAAACTGGGGCAAAAGCCTTTGACGCAGCTGAAATCTTTGTTGCAACTGCTTTGGTTGATCTGGCGTTTGCGGCCAAACTCAGTCTCCAGCGGTTCTACGCTGATGCAGTTACTCTGCACCCCACAATCACCACAACCCTCGCAAACCAAGGGATTGATGAGCACCCGCTTGGCCGGGTCCAGCTGGCGGCCGCGCTTGCGGCGGCGGCGCTTTTCGGTGGCGCAGGTCTGGTCGTAAATGATGACGGTGGTGCCTTTGATCTCTCGAAATTCGCGTTGCACCCGGTCCAGTGCGTCGCGGTGTTCGATGGCAATATCCTCGGGCAGGCCCTCCACATCGTCGTATTTCTCGGGCTCATCGGTCACCACGGTGATCTTGACCGCCCCTTCGGCGCGCATGGACTGGGCAATCTGCACTACCGAGTGGCCCGAAGCCCAGGGCGCACCCTCCGCCCCAGGACGCTCGCCTACGTCTTGCCCACCGGTCATGGCCACGGCGTCGTTGTACAAAATTTTGTAGGTGATGTTCACCCCCGCGGCGATGGCTTGGCGCACTGCCAACAGCCCGCTGTGGAAGTAAGTGCCGTCGCCCAGGTTGGCAAACATGTGCTGTTCGTTGCTAAACGGCTGCTGCCCCACCCAAGGCACGCCCTCGCCGCCCATCTGTGTGAAGCCTACTGTGGCGCGGTCCATCCAGATGGTCATGAAATGGCAGCCAATGCCAGCCATGGCGCGCGAGCCCTCAGGCACCTGGGTGGAGGTGTTGTGTGGGCAGCCCGAACAAAACCAGGGCTGGCGCTCAAATACTTTGGCATCCGCGCCGTCCGCAGGCAAAGGCAATATGGTTTGCACCTGCATAGAACGTTCTTTATCGGCCAGGATTGCCAGCTGGCTGTCGATGCGTGCAGCCGTGTCGGCGTCCAGCCCCAGCTTTTTGATACGCTGGGCAATGGCACGGGCAATGATGGCAGGCGACAGGTCGGCATTGGCGCGCAAGAGCGTATTGGCGCTCGGGTTGGGCATGGACCATTCGCCGCCGCTGCCGTAGTGGTCAGACGCGTTGTCGACCTCGTTGAACTTGCCCAGCACCGTGGGGCGCACATCGGCGCGCCAGTTGTACAGCTCTTCTTTCAGTTGGTATTCGATGACCTGGCGCTTTTCTTCAACCACCAAAATTTCTTGCAGACCGGTGGCGAATTCGCGGGTCAGTTGCGCCTCCAGCGGCCAGACCACACCCACCTTGTGCAGGCGGATGCCCAGGCGCTGGCAGGTGGCGTCGTCCAGCCCCAAATCCATCAAGGCCTGGCGCGTGTCGTCAAACGCTTTGCCACTGGAAATGATGCCAAACCGGTCTGCCGTGCCGCCGTTGCGGCCCTCAATCACGTTGTAGTTCAGGCGGTTGGCGCGGATGTAGGCCAAAGCGGCATACCACTTGGTGTCAAACAGGCGGGCTTCTTGGTCCAGCGCCGCGTCGGGCCAGCGGATGTGTACACCGCCCACGGGCATTGCGAAATCGGTGGGCTGCACAATCTTGACCCGGTCGGGGTCGATCATCACCGTAGCGCTGGACTCCACGATCTCTTGAATAGTCTTCATGCCCGCCCACAGACCGCAGTAACGGCTCATGGCAAAGGCGTGGATGCCCAGGTCCAAAATCTCCTGCACATTGGCCGGAAAAAACACCGGCGAGCCACAGGCCTTGAAAATGTGGTCACTCTGGTGCGCGGCGGTCGAGCTTTTGGCGATGTGGTCATCCCCCGCCACCGCAATCACGCCGCCCCAGGGCGTGGTGCCCGCCATGTTGGCGTGTTTGAACACATCCGAGCAGCGGTCCACACCCGGGCCTTTGCCGTACCAGATGCCAAAAACACCGTCGTATTTATTGCTGCCGGGCGGTGCAAAACCCAGCTGCTGGGTGCCCCACAAGGCGGTGGCAGCCAGTTCTTCATTCACGCCAGGTTGGAACACCACATGGTGGGCCTTGAGGTATTTTTCAGCCCGCATAAGCGACTGGTCGTAGGTGCCCAAGGGCGAACCCCGGTAACCGCTGATGAAGCCGGCGGTATTTTTACCAACGTGCTGGTCGCGCACCCGCTGCAGCATGGGCAGCTTAACCAAGGCCTGCACCCCGCTCATAAAAGCGTGGCCGTAGTCGAGGGCGTATTTGTCGTCCAGCGTGATGGGGGAAGGCGATGTTCGGCCAGCGGCGGACGTGAACATGGACGCAGATGGCTGGACGGGGTTCGGGGCATTCAGCATTTGAAGTCTCCTAGTAGGTTAAGTGACCGCCTTGTGGGCAGCGCTCTGTGCCGCACCGCCTGGGTAAGGCGGGCACGACAACCATGGCCGCAGAGTATTTTCCAATTCAGGTATGAGCCTGAAGCGGGCTTGAGTCAGCACCCTTTGCTTCTTGACCTGACCGGGTTAAAACCGGAAGTTTAAGGGACTTGGTTTTTGTCTTCTGATTTGCATTCATGCAGGCCCCCGCCAGG